>NZ_JAPWAJ010000005.1:0-183880 GCF_041432805.1 Rothia sp. 27098_8_27
TGTTTACCTCTTGAATAGGGTTCATGTTAGCTGTAAAGTAACCCACAATACGTAATATACGTGTTGCACATTACTTGTTTTTGAGAAGTTTTCACCAATGATGGTGCGCCATCAGCTCGTCACCGGCGTAGCGAGCGAACCCCAACATGAAAGGTGGTTCCCATGTTCTTCGGTATTTCTCTAATCCCGCTGGCGGTTTTACTTATCGTGGGTCAGCTGAAGAAAGCACCCCGAAAGTCGCCGAATGACCCGGGCTATCGGGAGCGGAAAGAGCAGGCGCGAAAGCATCTACGTACTCTGGATGTGCTCGGCGTGGGTTTTGCTCTTGCCCTGATGATTATTCAGTGGGGTGGCCCCCTGATGACGATTGCCTATCGGGCAGTCATTATTTGGGGGGTTCCCAGCCAGCTGTATAGGCTCTGGCAGAAGTTCAATGTGCCGCGTGGGGTACTCTTCGCGTGCGCTGTCGCGCTGATCATTATTGAGTTTGGGTTGGCGCTCCTGCCCTAACCCGCACCCTATAACAGTTGTGGCGGTGACCGAACAATGGTCACCGCCACAACTCTTTTTGGGATTAGACAGGGTTAGATTAGGCAGGAGCAGATTAGACGGGGTTGTCGGGGCTGGGCAGGGTTACCACCTCAGACCAGCGCGTATCCTGAGCGGCCGCACGGTTCGCGTCGCTCTTCTGCTTCACATCAGCGGGTGCCTGCTGCGCCGTAGCGGCAGCGTAGGTGTGATTAGCCTTGGTCTTCTCGTATAGCGCCAGGCACTCGGCTTCTGTTGATTCAGTCTCGGTGTAGCGTGTGGGTTATTTCGTAAATACTCACAAGGAATGGCAAAAATTTCAGCAAATTATCTAGGGTATTCAATCGTTGTTAGTGGGTTATCGCTTGTCAGACGTATTTATAGGGGAAGGAAAAGGCAATATTGGTTTTACTGAAAAAGACACATATTTTCATTGACCATATGTCAAATCTGTAGGTATAGTGGGGCGCAATACCTTACTACACCCACGTTATGAGGTGGCCACATGGCTCTCACCCCGAAGACCTTCTCCGACCGTCGCAGCGTTGTACGATGCGGTACCATCGCGGCTGTCCTGCCCCTGTTCCTTGCCGCCTGCGGTGGTGCAAACACCGCGGCAAGCAGCACCCCCTCACCCTCCACGGCGAGCGCCTCAGCAACGGCAAGCACCACGCCAACCGTCAGCTGCTCCTCATACTCCGCCGAAGCTATCGCCTCAGCAGAAGCCGCCAAGCCCGTTCCACGCACCGATGAACAGTACCCCGCGTACATCCAGTACCGGCACATCCTCGCAGACGGCGCCCACATCATTGAGCCCAGCGAAATCGACAGCAACTGCCACGCTGCACTCAAAGCAGGGCGGAGCACCCTCCCCGAATACGTTCAAAACATCGATACCTACAACGCCCGCCCCAGCGTCGGACTCACCGATCCCTTCGCCGGTAGCGAGTACCGAGACATCAAGAACCGCAACGAATTCATTCCCCACCGCGCAGATCTGGAAGAAGCCGCTTACCCCGAGATGATTATTCGTCTCTACGAAAAGTGGTACGAGGCAGCCCCCGCAGACATCAAGACGCTCAGCGACGCGAACCGTGCACGATTCTTCGCCACGAGCGCCTACCAGCAGTGGAAGGCCCAGCCTCAAACCCCCAGCAGCTCCCGCCCATAAGTCCACTCACGCATAAGCCCGCGCAAAAAGAGTTGTGGCGGTGACCGAACAACGGTCACCGCCACAACTCTTTAAACGCTCATTACCGGGCTTATTTTTTGGGGGAGGGGCTACTTGCCCTTCACCTCGCGTGCCAGAGCCAGCAGCTCCTCATGCACCGTCGTATCGCCCGTAACCTCCGGGTGGAAAGAAATACCAATCAGGTTGCCCGAACGCACACCCACAATCTTCCCCTCATGACGAGCCGTCACCTGCACACCCTCACCAGTGCCGGTCACAATCGGCGCACGAATAAACGCCGTATCAATAACCACCGCATCACCGGCAGGGGTCAGCCACGGCAGGCGCACCTCCGCAGAATCAACCTGCGAACCAAAAGCGTTACGACCCACCGAAACATCCAAAACACCCAGCGACTGCTGACCCGGTGCCGGATCATCAATACGCTCCGACAACATAATCAGGCCAGCACACGTACCCAGAGTCGGCAGACCCGAAGAAATCGCCTCAATCAGCGGCTCACGCACACCAAAAATACGGGTCAGACGGTCAATCGTTGACGACTCACCACCCGGCAGAACCAGCGCATCCAGACCCTCAAGCTGCTCACCGGTACGCACCCAACGCACCTGCGCGCCCAGGGACTCCAGCATCTCCGCATGTTCACTCACGCCGCCCTGCAACGCCAAAACACCAACCGTCAAACCCTCACCCGGCAAAACACCGGTAGGCTGAACCTTCTCAACCATCACCGCTCCCTTCACAAAACAACAAACACAACAAACACAAGGAGGGTGGGACCCGCCTCAGCGAACCCCACCCCCTCATCAAACACTCACCCCGAATACGGGGTGCGCGCACGAATTACCAGCCGCGCTCCGCCAGGCGGTGCGGTGCCGGAATGTCAGCAACGTTAATGCCGACCATAGCCTCACCCAGACCGCGAGAAGCCTCAGCAACCTTCTCCGGGTCATTGTAGAAAGCAGTAGCCTTCACAATAGCCTTCGCACGAGCAACCGGGTCGCCCGACTTGAAAATACCGGAACCAACGAACACGCCGTCAGCACCCAGCTGCATCATCATTGCAGCGTCAGCGGGGGTAGCCACACCACCAGCGGTGAACATGACCACGGGCAGCTTGCCGGTCTGAGCAACCTCACGAACCAGCTCGTACGGTGCAGCCAGTTCCTTAGCCTTCACGTACAGCTCATCGGGCATGGTGTTGTACAGGCCCTGTAGCTCAGCAATCTGACGCTTAATGGTGCGGATGTGCTTGGTCGCCTCAGAGACGTCACCGGTGCCAGCCTCGCCCTTAGAACGGATCATAGCGGCACCCTCGGTGATGCGGCGCAGAGCCTCACCCAGGTTGGTAGCACCACACACGAAAGGCACCTTGAACTGGTGCTTATCAATGTGGTTCACGTAGTCAGCGGGGGAAAGAACCTCAGACTCGTCAATGTAGTCGACCTTCAGGGTCTCCAGAATCTGAGCCTCAACGAAGTGGCCGATGCGTGCCTTCGCCATGACCGGGATCGAAACAGCATCAATGATGCCCTCAATCATGTCCGGGTCAGACATACGAGCCACGCCGCCCTGCGCACGAATATCCGCAGGAACGCGCTCGAGAGCCATGACGGCAACAGCGCCAGCATCTTCAGCGATCTTAGCCTGTTCGGGGGTGACGACGTCCATGATGACGCCGCCCTTGAGCATGTCGGCCAGGCCGCGCTTAACAAGCGGGCTGCCGGTTACGGTGTTGTTATCAGTCATGACCTTATCTTCTCACGTTCTGAGTGTTCGCGCGCACTCACGGAGGCGGATTTTCTGTTCTCTGACACAGTACGACCCCAAGTTCACGTCAGAATGACACAAAACGTCATGAAAAGCGGTCAGAGTAGGGCGGTTCGTGGGTTGAGCAGGCCCGCCGGATGCACGGGGCCGCCTCCCATAAACTCACACCCCGAGCGGCCATACGGCAGGTTTTACTCACGGTGAGCATCTACCCACCCGCGCTGAACATCGGTAGAATATAGAAGTTACGCCCGCACTCACCCCCACGCGGAAGCCTCAACGGCCCAGGGAACGAGCAAGACATTTCGGGCACCCCGGCACCCGCACATTCGCGGACATCAGCCGTCTATCTGACGCACACAAGTGACCGGACCACGCAGACCAAGGAACCTATGACGTCCCACCAGACTGAAAACAACGCGCCCAAAAACGGCGCACCCAACAACACCGCACCCTCCGCAGGACACGGCCCGCACGGCGCAAGCGAAGATCCGCAGAACATCTACCTGCTCAAAGACGCCCCCATCCTCAAGGCGCTCCTCTCCCTCGGCGTGCCCATGGCGCTCGGCCTCGCCATCACCAGCATCTACAACGTGGTGAACTCCTACTTCGTCGGCCACTACGGCAGCGTCGAAGAACTCGCCGCAACCGGCTACGGCGTGCCCGTCTTCGGCGTCATCATGGCAATCGCCGGCCTGTTCGGTCTGGGCGCCTCCACCCTCGCTTCCCGAAAGCTTGGCGAAGGCCAGCCCGCACACGAAATCCACCGCGTCACCTCCTTCGCCCTGTACTCAGCGCTCGGTGCCGGCGTTGTCGCCGCCATTATCGGCTTCATCCTTGCCGACCCGATTACCGGCATCATGGGTGCCTCCGGCGGCTCCTACGAACCGACCCGCATCTACGTGCACCTCATGTTCCTCGGCGCGCCCCTCGCGATTGGTATGTTCACCCTCGAACAGCTCGTGCGCTCCGAAGGCTACGCCAAGCAGTCCATGTACGGCATCATCGTCGGCACCGTCGTCACCTGCATCTTCGACGTGCTGTTCATCGCCATCATGGGCATGGGCGTCGCCGGTGCCGGTTGGGCAATGCTGCTGGCGAACGGCGCGTCCATGCTGTACTACCTGCTGTTCCTGATGCGTCAGAGCGAGAACTTCTCCGCGAACATCCGCGACTTCTCCCTCGACCCCGCCATCATCAAGCCCGTGGTCGCCGTCGGTGCCGCCGAGCTCATTCAGAGCCTCAACCTGATCTTCGCCGCCCTGCTGCTGAACAACCTTGCCGCCAGCTACGGTGATGACACCGTCGCGGCGTTCGGCCTGGCAATGCGCCTGAATATGGTGCCCGAAATGCTGTGTATGGGCCTGTGCATGGGCGGTATTCCGCTGTATGCCTACGCGTACGGTGCCCGCAACGGTGCCCGCGTGAAGGAGGCGCTGCGCACCGCAACGATTCTGTCTGTGGCAACTTCCGTGGCGCTCACTATCCCGGTGCTGATTTTCCGCCGCGAACTGCTTGCCGTGGTTGGTGATGAGCGCCTGGTCTCCACCGGCGAAGAGGTCTTGGTCGCGCTGATGCTTGCCGCCGTGTTCAATGCGGTTAGTATCGTGTTTGTTTCCTGGTTCCAGGCGGCCGGTAAGGGCGGCCCGGCAATGCTGATGACCCTCGGCATTGCGCTGCTGTTCTTCCCCGCCGTGTACTTCGGCAACATGTGGTTCGGCTTTAAGGGCCTGACCTGGGCGTTCCCCTTCACCCAGGTGCTCGCCTGCGCGCTGGGCCTGGTGCTGTTCCTCGCCACGGGTGGCGCGAAGGTACCGCCCGCTGAAGCTGAGGTTGAGACTGAAGGTTCTGAGGAATCTGACTCTGAGGCTGCCCAGGTTTCTGGCGCACAGCCCGAACAGAAGGCATAGTCCTCGGTCTGCATAAGCATAGTAAAAGCCCTGGACTCCCACCAAGGGAGTTCGGGGCTTTTACGTTAGTTCTTATGCCGGTTGAGGCGCTAGTTCTTCCACCAGGAATCAAAAATCGTCACCGGAGTAGTGCGCTTGTGGCGGCTACGCAGGTAAATCTGCTCCAGCTTCGCAGCTGCCGCCTCGTCGATTTCCTTACCCTCCAGGTAGTCATCAATCTGCGGGTACGTCAGACCCAGCTCATCCTCATCGGTACGGCCGGGCACGCCGTCCAGCAGGTCAGCCGTCGGCGGCTTAGCCCACAGACGCTCAGACGCACCCAGCACCCGCAGCAGCAGCTGGTTCTGGCGCTTATTCAGGCCGTACAGCGGTAGCAGGTCCGCGCCGCCGTCACCGAACTTCGTGAAGAAACCCGTAATGGACTCCGCCGCATGGTCGGTACCCACCACCAGGTAGCCGGGGCCGCCAGCAATCGCGTACTGGGCGATCATGCGGGCGCGCGCCTTCACATTGCCCTTGTTGAAGTCGCTCATCTGCTCGCCGGTCGCGGCAGCGTAGGCGGTGTCGAAGCCGTCGACAGCCTCCGCAATATTGAAGGTCAGGGAGCGGGTGGGCTGGATGAAACGCAGCGCCTCCTGCGCGTCCTCTTCGTCGTGCTGCACACGGTAGGGCAGGCGCACCGCCACGAACTCGGTGGTGCGGCCACGCTCGTTGAGGCGGTCGACCGCCAGCTGGCAGAGGCGACCCGCCAGAGTGGAGTCGATACCGCCGCTGATACCCAGTACCAAGCCGCGGCTTCCGGTGGCTTCCAGGTAGTCGCAGATGAACTGGATGCGGCGCTCCACTTCTTCGCGTGCCTGCTCTTCGGTCATGTTGGGCTTGACGCCCATTTCACGGATGATCTGTGCCTGTAATTCACGCATGACTTAAGTGTACGCTCCACCTTATAACCCGCGCGGTGAACCGCCGAGGGAGGCGAGGTAGTGTTCCACACGGTCCGTTCAGCGCGGCGCACGCGGCGGGTTCAGTATCGTTTCAGCCCTGAAAATACACAGCATACTCACCGGTAAAAACCCTGTGCGACAACCCGTGCAGCTGTTAGCATGAACATACGGTTCAAATACCGTTCAAAACAGCCGGTGATGAGGGAAAACGCCGCCACACCTGCTACGCCACAGAACACGTCAACCAAGGACGGTGAAGATAGCACCATGGCAAAAACAAAAACTGAACTCTACGACGAGCTCGTAGACATCGAAACCAGCCTCGAAAACCACCCGCTTACCTCCGGGAAAATTGCGGAGGCGAACATCATCATCGAGCAGATGAAGGAGCAGGGCGCCACCCAGGAAGAGATCAACGAGGCACTCATCCGGCAGGGGCTGCCTTCCCTCGTGGAGATAGGCAAGAGTACCTTGACGCAGTCTTTCAGCCTCTGGAAGCTGAGTCACCGCAAGTTAAAGGTGGAAGCCGCCATTGAGAAGCTCAACCGTAAAGAAGCCCGCCAACGCTAACTAGGCCGCCTCGGGCAGCGTGAGGCAAGCAAATACCCCCGGCAGATGCGTACGGCATCCACCGGGGGTATTTAGCGCTCAAATATAACGCTTCTATAACGCTCCGACTAGCGGTTATTCAGCACGCGCACGTTGTAGCGGTGCAGGAACGCCGCCATCGCGCCACGCTCAATCGGCTGAACCGGACGGAACGAACCATCCGGCCAACCCGTCGTAATCCGCTGATCGGCCAACCACGCAATCTCGCGGTAGAACTGGCTGCCGGTCGACACGTCGCTAAACGGCGACACCGCAGGAGCCGAATATGCCGGCGAACCCGCAAAACGGTAGAAGAACGCCGCCATAGCATCACGATTCACCGCAGCATTCGGACGGAACGTACCATCCGACCAGCCGGTCGTAATACCGCGGGCACGCATCCACTCAATCTCCTTGAAGAACGGGTGATCACGCGGCACATCCTTGAAGCTCGGAGTGGACGGTGCAGTGAACTGCGGCGAACCTGCCATACGGTAGAAGAACGCCGCCATCGCGCCGCGCTCCACCGAACCGTTCGGGCGGAACGTACCATCCGGGTAGCCGGTCGTAATACGACGCTGAGCCAGCCAGTTAATGTCATTCACGAACGGGTAATCCGCCGGAACATCCGTAAAGTGCGCGCTCGCGGCGGTATCCTCAGAGTTCGACGAGACACGCAGAACCTGCGCACGCTCACCCGCAGCCCCATTCACGCCGGACAGGTCGCCGGTCGCATTGTGCATGTGCAGGAACAGCGCAGAAACGTTCTTCGCGTCGCCGTTACGGTGCGCCACCAGCTGCGCGGAGGGTGCGTCCACGAACAGGTTCGGCATGCCCGCCTCTTCGCCGCTGAACCACAGCTTCGGCGCCGCATAGTTGAACACCACCGAATCAGTCGTATCAACCACGGTCGTAGCGGAGAACGCGCTCGAAGTGGTCACCGAGTACGAAATCTCGGTGGACTCGGCATTCGGGTCCAGACCCAGAACGCTCAGCGGAACAGTCATCACCAGGGTGTTCGAATCCATGATGTTGGTGTCCGTATCACCCCAGGTGCCGTTCAGCGGGTACAGAGCGTTCTCGATCGCCACCCACTTGCCGTTGCTGCGCTTAGAAACCTTCACCAGCGGGTAGTCCAGGCCCTTCTCACGCACCGTCTGCAGGCGGTAGTCGCTCGTGCCGTCCTTGTTGGTATCAACAAACACGTAGTAGGTGCCGCGCGGGGTCACCTCCTGCCAGTTACCCCAGGTGGAAATACCGAAGGACAGGCGCGCATCGGAGGTGTCCTTGCCGGCAGCCTTCAACTCAGCCACGTTCGAGGCGGCACCCACGTACTGCAGGTCCATGCGGGAATCCGAGCCGATACCCAGCTTCGCGGTCGGGATGCGCGGGCTCGAAGCGCCCAGCTCAAAAGCACCCAGCAGGGAGCGGTAACCGCCCTGATCCACCGCGGTACCCTGCAGGGTCAGGGTCTGCTCGGTCGCGCCGGAACCCTCCGCATCGAAGGCGATATCGGAGCCAGCCACACGCATCGCGGAGACAGGCTTCGGTGCCACGTGCAGTGGCATGCGCAGGGTCTTCACTGCAGCCGACGAGTCAGCATCGGTCAGGATCAGGCGGCCCGAAGCGCTCGCAATGTACTGGCGGGCACCCGAAATGGTCACCGTACCGGTCGAGTAGTTCACCGAATCCTGGTTCGGGTACATGGACGGGTCGCGGGTCTTCTCCAGCTTCGACGGGTCAATGCGCACCGTCACGGTGAACGTTGCCTTCTGACCGGCACCCACAGACACGGACTGCGGGTAGGAGAACTCCACACCCGGGATGCTCATGCTGCCGTCGTAAGATACGGCGTAGGTGTGCGCCACCGAGTCGGTGTTCTCAACGCTCACGCGGTGCTGCAGGGTCTGCACACCGGCGTTCGGGGTGTACTCGAGCACGCCGAAAGTGTCCGAAACCTGTTCGGGGCGTGCCGCGTTGAACAGCATGACGCGGTCAGCTACCGCCGCACGCGTGTTGATGCGGCCGGTACCCACGCGGTCCACCGCGTAGGGGTTGCCCCAGGCGTCTTGCATGTGGTGGTCGGCGGTGTTCATGATGGCGGTCTTAATCATGCGCGGACCGTACTCCGGGTGCGCCTGCATGATCAGCGCCGCAACACCGGCAACAAACGGCGTGGACATGGACGTACCGGTCTTCACGCTCGAACCGGTGCCGCTACCAACCTCGATGGAGGAAATGTTCGTGCCCGGTGCCGCAACGTCCGGCTTGGTGATGCCGTGCGAACCGTGCATGCCGCGCGCGGTGGAGGTGTTCGCCTGATCCAGCTTGCCGTTGGGCACGCGGATTGAGTCGCGCAGGTTCTCGCCGAGCTGCAGGGTCAGCTCACCCGAATCGATCTGCGCGGAAAGGCGCTCCACCTGGCTCTTTGCCAGGCGCACGCCCGGAATGGAGGAGTTACCGCCGATAGCGGTGTCACCAACCTCAGTGTTCGAGGTGAGCACCACGCCGGTTGCGCCCGCCGTCTGCAGGTTGTCGAAGCGTACCTTCGAGCCGCAGGGTGCGGTGCCGTCAGCGTCCGCCCAGTCGATGAGGGCCCACTTGCCCTTCAGCGCTGCGGCTTCCTCTTCGGTGAACGCCTCGCAGGCGTAGCGGTTACGGGAGGCGGCACGCACCACAGTGCCGCGCAGCTGCTCCTCGGTCGCCTTCGAATAGTCGAAGCTCACCGAGTAGTCGCCGTAGGTGTCCGCCTCATTCGCGGGGGAGAGAATCTTCACGCGGTCCACCAGCTGGGTCGAGCCGATGGAGTTCGCCACGGTCAGGCCGTAGGCGCTGGTGCCGGGGCCGCCCGAGTTGGAGTAGGTGTCGCCCACGGCGTTGTAGTTGTTGGCGTTACCCGCCGCGACCACGGAGAGGATACCCTCGCGGTAGAGGGAACCGACCGCGTAGTTCACGGTCTCATCGAACACGCCGAACTCGTTGCCGAGCGACAGGTTCGCGATGTCGGCGCGGTCGGAGAAGTCGCCGTCGTCGTTGGGGTCGAGCACACGGTCCAGGCCCTTGGGGACGAACGCGGTGGTGCCCTTACAACCGAAAATGCGCAGGCCAATCAGCTGGGCGTCCGGCGCGGAGCCGGGGCCGATCTTCATGTCCTTGAGCTGCTCTTCGGTGAGCTTGGAGTAGTCGCCGTGGAAGGTGCTGCCGTCCGCGTTCACACCGTAACCTGCCGCGGTGCCCGCCACGTGGCTACCGTGGCCGCCGCAGTCGAGCGGGTTGTTATCCGGGTGGGGAGTGGAGGTTTCCTTCTTACCGGAGTTGTAGTCGTCACCGACCAGGTCGTAGCCGCCAAGGAACTTCTTCGGATCGTAGGTGCCCTCGGGAATCGTGTCGGATGCCTTCGCCTTCTCGAAGGCTTCCTGCGTGCCGGGGCCGCCCAAATCGGCGTGCGTGTAGTCGATACCGGTATCAAGCACGACAATCTTCACGCCCTTGCCGGTGTAGCCGGTGGAGGCGGGGTTCGCCGGGCTCTTCGCCCACACGGAGAGCGTGTCCGTATCAATGAGGGTGCCGCTGTTCTGCGGTGCCATGTCCTCAATGATGCTGATGCGTTCCACATCGTCGCGGTTCGCGAGCGCACGAATCTGCTCGACGTTACCGTAGAGCGCCACGCCGCGCATCGTGTTGTGGGTGGTGTACAGGACCTGCGCGCCGGATTCCTTCGCCGCGGAGGCGCCCTGCTGCTGCACGCTGGCGCGGATTGCCTGCACCTGTGCTTGCGCGTTGACGGGTGCCTGCGCGCGGGAGCGGACCGCGTCCGGCTGGGTCTGGGCGTACGCACCCTGACCCTTGAATCGGACGAACACGGCGCGTTCGCCGGTGGCGCCGTCCAGGCTGGGGGAGAGAACTTCGTTGTTGTTCTCGCCGGTGCCGGTGTTCTGGTGGGGTGCATCCCGGTCTGCGCCGCGTACTACGCCCGGTGCCGCGTAGGCGGCGGTACCAAACGGCAGGGCGGTCAGCCCGAGGGTGAGCCCCAGAGTGAGTGCGCCGCAGCTGCGTGCCAGCTGCTTGAGGCGACCCGGCTGTGTGTGCCGGGCGGCTCGCGCGGGGGTAGCTTCAGGGAAGGTTGCCACTGAATGCTCCTTTTTAGTGATGGTGCGTTTCTTAGTGGTTTCTGCACCGAGGTTCTGCGCGGAGAGATATACGCCGAGGGGGTTCTGCACCGAGAGTGCTTCGGTGCGTCTGCACTGTGTTTCCAGTGCGCCTCCAGTGCGTCTGTGCGGCGTGAACGTCAAGGTTCATGCCGATGGTGAAGAAACCTTCACTTATTGTCTCAACGATTCTTTATATAACCTAGTCAGAATCGTATAACGGAACATTACGCGTAAATAGAAAGCACCCGACCACAGAAAAAAGGGAGCCGCACCGCCGCAGATAAACTGCAACGGTACGGCTCCCTCGGTAGAACCTATAGGTTCTTAGATTCCGGAACCCTAGATTTCAGGGCTTTCCTTCAACACACCCGTGCTGTAGCGGTACACGAACGCCGCCATAGCGTCGCGGTGCACCGGCTCTACGGGGCGGAACGAACCATCGGGCCAGCCGGTGGTTACGCCCTGCTCAGCCAGCCACGAGATCTCGCGGTAGAACTGCTTGTCGGTCGGAACGTCCGTGAAACGAGCCTGCGCGGGGGCAGTGTAATCGGGCGAACCGGCGTAACGGTAGAAGAACGCAGCCATCGCGTCACGGTTCACCGAACCCTCCGGACGGTAGGTGCCATCAGGCCAGCCGGTGGTGATGCCCTGAGCCTTCATCCACTCAATCTCCTTGTAGTAGGGGTGGTTGAGCGGAACATCCGAGAAGCTCGGAGTGGACGGTGCGGTGTACTGCGGCGAGCCGCTCATGCGGTAGAAGTACGCAGCCATGGTTGCGCGGTCCATGTTGTTCAGCGGGCGGAAGGTGCCATCCTGGTAGCCGCGGTCAATCTGACGGGCAGCAATCCACGTGATTTCACGGTAGAACTGGTTATCCGCCGGAACGTCGGTGAAGCGTGCATCGTGGATGGTACGCGCCACCTTCACGACCTGCGCACGGTCGCCAGCGGCAACACCGTTAGCGGTCTTACGGCCGCTCAGGTCACCGGTCGCGTTGTGCATGTGCAGGAACAGAGCCTGACGCTCCTTGTTGTTGTTCTTGCGGTGAACGGTCAGCTGACCGCCGTCACGGTCCACGAACAGGCCGGGCACGCCCGACTCCTCACCAGTGAACCAAACACCGGGGTTGAAGGGGGAGTACTCGATAGCCGAGGTGGTGTCCACGTAGGGGTTGCCATCGTTGTACCAGGTGTCGGTCTGCACCGTGTACTTGATACTCTGAGCCTTCTCAGCGGTCAGGCCCAGGTCCTTCAGCGGCACACCCAGAATCATGGTGTTGGTGTCCATGATGTTGGTGTCGGTGTCGCCCCAGGCGCTGTTCAGCGGGTAGCGAGCCACCACGGTGGATGCGTTACCGGAGATGGACCAGACCTTCACCAGCGGGTAGTCCAGACCCTTCTCGCGGGTCACCTCCAGAACGTAATCTGCGGCGGAGTCGTTATTCGTATCAATCTGAACCTGTACCTGACGGCCCCAGTGCATGCTATCCCAGGTGCCCCAGGTCGAAATACCGAAGAACAGAGAACCATCGTTCGGGTTCTTGCCGGCAGCCTTCAACGCCGGAGCATCCGAGGCGGCACCCACATACTGCAGGTCAACAGACTGGTTCGACGGCAGCTTCAGCTGACCGGACGGAATGCGGTCACTGACCGCACCCAGCTCAAACGCACCCAGCAGCGAACGGTAACCGCCCTGGTTCAGGGTCGTACCGCGCAGAGTCACCGTGGACTCCTTATCGGCAATACCCTTGTAATCAATACGGGAGGCATCAACACGCATCTTCGAGACGGGCTTCGGTGCCACGTGAATCGACTGGCGGATCGCCTCGCGGCCATTCTCAGAGAAAATCAGGCGACCAGAAGCACTCGCAATGTACTGGCGCTTACCAGCAGCCAGAGTCTTACCGGTCGTCCAATCCTGAGCAACCTGGTCGGCGCTCATCGCCGGGTCCATGGTCTTCTCCAGCTTGGACGGGTCAATACGCACGGTCACGGTCACGTTCTTACGCTCACCGGCACCCACGCTCACCTGCTGCGGGTAGGAGTACTCCACACCCGGGATGGTCGTGCTTGCCTCGTAGCTCAGAGTGTAGGTGTGAGCCTGCGAATCGGTGTTGTCCAGCACGATTTCACGCTGAACAGTCTGAATACCCGAATCGGGGGTGTACTCCAGCACACCAAACGCGGTCGAAACACGCTCGGGGGTCTTCGCATCGTACGCAATAACCTTGGTGTCCACGGCGGCGCGAGCATTCACCATGCCCGTACCCACACGATCCACCGCGTACTCCACACCCTGCTCATTCTTGATCGGGGTGGACGCGCCGTTCATCAGCGCAGCCTTAATCATCTGCGGGTTGTAATCCTGATGCGCCTGCATCACCAGAGCGGCAACACCGGCAACATGCGGGGTCGCCATGGAGGTACCGGTGAAGGAAACACCCTTATTACCCATACCCACAGCAGCAGAGACAATCTCAGTACCCGGTGCCGCAAGGTCAGGCTTAATGAAGCCATCAGAACCGTGCTGACCGCGAGCACTCGAGGAATTCAGATCAAAAGCGTGCGAGTGGGTGCTACGACCCGAAGCCTTGTAGTCCAGGTTCATCTCAACGGTCACCGGACCGGCAGCCAGAGCCTTCTCCAGGTCCTTCGTCGAAGAAGCAGTCAGACGCAGACCCGGAATGGTCGCATTACCGCCAATGCCGATGGTGTAGCGCTCAGCCTTACCGGCCATCACCACGCCAAGACCGCCGGCAGCCTGAACGTTATCGAAACGCACCTTCGAACCGCACGGGAACGTCAAATCGTCCTGATCCCACTCGAAGTAAACCCACTTACCCTTCAAAGCCTTCGCCTCTTCAGCGGTAAAAGCCTCGCAAGCGTAACGGTTACGCTTCGGCGCGGCAACAACCTCGCCGCGCAGCTGATCAGCGGATGCCTTCGAATAATCGAAGTTCACCGAGTAATCACCCTGCAACCACTCCAAACCAGTCTTCGTGGTTGCGCGGACACGGTCAATCGGCTGAGTGGAGCCGTAGGCGTTCGCCACCGACAGCGCCGCAGCCGCATTCGCCGGGCTACCCGAATCGGAGTAGGTGTCGCCCACACCGTTGTAGTTATTGGCGTTACCGGCAGCGGCCACAGTGAACACACCCTGGCGCGCCATCGTATTAATCATGTACGACTCAGGGTCGTCAGCCGGGGCGAACTCGCCACCGAGAGACAGGTTCACAATGTCGGCGCGGTCAGAGAAATCACCGTCACCATTCGGGTCCATCACGGTATCAAGCGCCTTCATCACAACACTCGAATTGCCGTAACAACCGAACACACGAATCGCCAAAATCTGAGCCTCAGGAGCAGTACCGGGGCCAATGGACATGCCCTTCAGCTGCTCCTCCGTCAGGTTCTTGTAATCGCCACGGTAAGTCGTACCGTTCGCCGTCACACCGTAACCGGCGGCAGTACCCGCCACGTGCGTGCCGTGACCGCCAGAACCGAAACCATCCGGGCGGCAATCCAGCGGGTTATTATCCGGCTGCGGAGTCGACTTCTCAGCCACCGACGCATTGTAGTCATCACCGACCAAGTCAATGCCGCCAATGAACTTATTACGATCAATCAGACCCGAATCAGCGGACGGAAGCTCCGTCATCGCCTTAGCCTTCAGGTACGAATCCACCGTACCGGGGCCACCAAAATCAGCGTGCGTATAGTCAACACCAGAGTCAACAACCGCAATCTTCACGCCCTTACCCGTGTACCCCGTATTCTCACGAGTCCACGTGGCAAGAGTCTTCGTATCAATCTCGCTACCGGAGTTCATACGCTCCTTCGCGATAATCGGCGAAATACGCTCCACATCCGGGCGCTCCGCTAACGCACGAATCTGCGCAGCATCACCAGTAATCGCTGCACCACGCATCGCATTATGCGTGGTGTACATCAGCTTCGCGCCAGAAGCAGCCGCCACAGACTGAGCCTGCGACTGCACCTGAGCTGCAATAGCCTGCACCTGCGCCTGACGGTTCGCCGGCGCCTCCTTACGTGCCAGAACAGCCGCGGACTGGGTCTGCTCATACGCGCCCTTGCCCTTGAACTGCACATACACGGTGATTTGGCCTTCAGCCTTCTGCAGGCCCGGGCTGATACGCGAGGCAGCGTCACCGGATGCGCTCGCAGTGCTTCCTTCGACCTGCTGGGGGCTCTGAGCGTGAGCTGCAGAGAAAGTGGCGGGAACGCCGAGAGTAAGGGCAAGAGCTGCACTCAAACCGGTCGCACCGACAGCCTTCATTCTGCGGCGTGGCGCATGAGGCGTTGTCATGGAATCCTCCTTCGGATTTTCTATTTTTCGATGGTGCTGTGTGCTCTGTGGTTGTGTATCGGTGATGTGTGGAGGCGGCCCCACCGGCAGACGACGAGTGAGTGCGTCCGCCGGTGAAACCGCCACCAAAACTTGAGAGGTTCCGGGCTCTTCAGGCCCCGGAGCCTGTCGGTTCTGGGTACCCCTCCCACCCCATGCAGGAGGTGGGAGGGGACCCGAACCGTTAGCTACCGGTTAGCTACCGTCTAGCGGCCGGCCTGGTTAGCAACCTTCTCGGTGTAGCGGTAGATGAACGCCGCCATTGCGTCGCGGGCAATGGGGGTCACCGGGCGGTAGGTGCCGTCCGGCCAGCCGGTGCTGATGCCCTTCGAAGCCAGCCACGTGATTTCACGGTAGAACTGGTTATCGGTGGAAACATCGCTGAAGTGGCTGGTTGCGGGCAGATCCACGTGCGGGGAACCCGCTGCACGGTAGAAGAACGCAGCCATGGCGTCACGGTTCACCGGTGCGGAGGGGCGGAACGTGCCGTCCGAGTAGCCGGTGGTGATGCCCTGAGCCTTCATCCACTCAATCTCCTTGTAGAAGGGGTGCGTGGTGGGCACATCCTTGAAGCTCGGAGTGGAGGGGGCAGTGAACTGCGGGGAACCCTGCATGCGGTAGAAGAACGCCGCCATTGCGCCACGTTCCACGGACTCCAGCGGGCGGTAGGTGCCGTCCGGGTAGCCGGTGGTGATGCCGCGCTGAGCCAACCAAGAGATCTCGGTGTAGAACTGGTCGCCGCGCTTCACATCGCTAAAGCGGGACGGAGTAATGTACTCGGTCTGCTGCTCCTTGATGTTCAGCACCTCGGCGCGGTTGCCCTTGGCGCCGTTGGTGCCGGAGAGATCACCGGTGCCGTTGTGCAGGTGCAGCAGCAGTGCCTTGGCGGGGGTACCGGATTCGCCGAGCGCGGGGATTGCGTCAGCGGAGCGGTGCGCCGTCAGGGTGGTGGTGGAGGCATCCGGGTGGAGGCCAGCCACGGCGGAGGAGTCGCCGCTGAACCACAGCTTGGGGCTGAAGGGGCGGTACTTGATCCAGCCGGTTTCGCTGACGTTACCCCACTCGTACTGGGTGGTTGCGCTGACTCGGTACTGGATGTCCGGGTTGTTTGCGCTGGTCAGGCCCAGGTCCTTGAGGGGTGCACTCATGATGAGGGTGTTGGTGTCCATCATGTTGGTGTCCACATCACCCCAGGCACCGTTGAGCGGGTAGTAGCCGAGCTCGACGAGGTTGCCGTTCTTGTAGCCGTAGAGGCGAACCAGCGGGTAGTCCAGGCCCTTAGCGCGGTCGGTGACCAGCTTGTAGTCGGCGCGGTTGTTGCCGTCAGTGTCGATTTCTACGGTGAAGGTGTTCTCGTAGGAGACAACATCCCAGTTCGCCCAGGTGGAGATACCGAAGCGCAGGGTGCCGTCATCAGCGTTGCCGCCGGCTGCCTTCAGCGCGGGCGCATCCGAGGAAGCACCGACGTACTGCAGGTTCGCCTTAACGTTGCTGTTCAGCGACAGGGAGGTGGGAGCCACACGGTCCACGCTCGCACCGTACTCGAAAGCACCGAGCAGGGAGCGGTAGCCGCCCTGGTTGACCTCGGTGCCGCGCAGCGAGATCTGGGACTTGGTCCAGCCGGTGTCTGCCTTCTGAGCCTCCTCGCTGGAGGGCTTCTGGGTGAAGGTGACGGTGTCTTCGGCAGCGTGCATGGTGCTCACGGGCTTGGGTGCCACGTGAACGGGCAGGCGCAGTGCCTTGGTGCCGTCTTCGGTGAGGACGAGTCGGCCGGATGCGCTGGCAATGTACTGACGGTACTGTGCGGGAACGGTTTCGTTGCCGGTGTAGTAGTCAGTTGCGTTCTGGGTGGTGTCCATTGCTGCGTCGCGGGTCTTCTCCAGCTTGGACGGGTCGATGCGCACGGTGACTTCGAACTTCTTAGTTTCACCGGGTGCGAGGGTGACCGCGGAGGGGAAGGAGTATTCCACGCCGGGAATATTAGTGCTTTCAGCGTAGGACAGGGCGTAGGTGTGTGCCACGGAGTCGGTGTTCTCGACCGTCACCTCGCGGGTGAGGATCTGAACGCCAGCATCCGGTGCGTACTCGAGCACGCCGAAGCTCAGGGACACGGTGCCGCTCTTGTCAGCGTTGTAGACGAGGGACTTCGACTGCACGGCAGCGAGGGTGTCGACTCGTCCGGCGCCCACACGGTCCACCGCGTATGCGGCACCGGATTCGGTGCGCACATCGTGGGTTGCGGTGTTCATGAGGGCGGACTTGACCTGTGCGGGGGTGTAGGTCGGGTGGCTCTGCATGACCAGGGCAGCGGAGCCGGTTACGTAGGGTGCCGCCATGGAGGTGCCGCTGAAGGTCACGGAGTTGTTACCGGTCGCCACCGCCGCGGAGGTGATGTACGAGCCGGGTGCCGCAATGTCGGGCTTGGTGTAGCCGTAGCTGCCGTGGAAGCCGCGGGCACTCATGGGGTTCAGCTGATCCAGCTTATTGGTGTCCACGCGCAGGGAGGACTTCAGCTCGTTGCCGAGGCGCACGGTCAGGGGCTTGCCTGCCGCTTCTGCTGCGGTGATCTGTGCACGCAGGTCCTTAGCGGCGGATGCTGCCAGGCGGAAACCGGGCAGGGTATCGTTACCCGCGATGCCCAGGCCGGGCTCTTCGTCGTTGCCTGCAAGCAGCACGCCCTTGGCGCCTGCCGCCTCCAGGTTGTCGAAGCGCACCTTGGAGCCGCAGGCGAGCTCACCGTCGTCTTTAGCCCAGTCGATGAGCACCCACTTGCCCTTTACAGCTGCCGCTTCGTCGGCGCTGAGGGCGTTGCAGGCGTAGCGGTTGTTCTCGGAGATTGCGGTGAGTTCACCGGTGAATTCCTTGGTGCCCGCCTGTGCCCAGGGGTAGGAGACGCTGTAATCGCCGCGTACCTTGCGGGTGGTGCCGGTGGCGGGGTCGGTCAGCTCTGCCGCATCCACAGCACGGGTGGAGCCGTAGGCGTTAGCTACGGTGATTGCGCTGGCTGCGGTGGCGGGGTGACCGGAGTTGGAGTAGGTGTCGCCGCGCAGGCTGTAGTCGTTGGCGTTACCTGCGGAGATCACGGAGAGCACACCGGCGCGGGTGAGCGCGTCAACGGCGTAGGCTTCGGGGTCGTCCTGCGGGGAGAATTCGCCGCCCAGGGACATGTTGACGACGTTCACACGGTCGGAGAAGTCGCCGTCACCGTTGGGGTCGAGGGCACGGTCAAGCGCCTCAATAACGACGTTGGTGCTGCCGCTGCAACCGAAGACGCGGAAGGCGTAGATTTCAGCGTCGGGGGCGACGCCGGGGCCAATCTTCATGGTCTTGAGCTGCTCTGCAGTGAGCTTGCTGTAGTCGCCGGTGAAGGTCGTGCCGTCGGAGTTCACGCCGTAGCCTGCCGCGGTGCCCGCCACGTGGGTGCCGTGGCCGCCGGTGGTGCAGTCGAGCGGGTTGCCGTCGGGGGTTGCGGTGTTGGTGCCGTCGTAGGCGTCACCGACGAGGTCGTAGCCGCCAGCAACCTTGGTGCGGTTGATGAGTCCGGAGTCTCCGGAGGGCAGCTCGGTGAGCTTGGATGCCTTCTCGTAGTCTTCGAGCTTGCCGCTACCGCCGAAGTCGGTGTGGGTGTAGTCGATGCCGGAGTCGATGACGGCAATCTTCACGCCCTTGCCGGTGTATCCGCCTGCACCGGCGGGGTTGGTGGTGCCGGTCCAGGTGGCGAGGGAGCCTGCGTCAATAGCGGCGCCCGCGTTCTGGCGGTACTTGGGCAGGATGGGTGAGATTTTCTCTACGTCGGGGCGGTTGGCGAGTGCCTTGATGGACTCTGCGTCACCGCGCACTGCCACGCCGCGTACTGCGTTGTGGGTGGTGTAGAGGACCTGCGCGCCGGACTGGCTGCTGACTTGCTGTGCCTGGCTCTGCACCTGGGAGGCGATTGCCTGCACCTGTGAGCTGGTGTTGACGGGTGCCTGCACGCCGGCGCGTACGCCTGCGGGCTGGGTCTGTTCAAAGGCGCCCTTACCTTTGAAGCGGACGAAGGCGGTGACGGTGCCGCTGGCGTTCTTCATGCTTTCGCTGAGTACTTGCTTGACGGCGTCGGGGTCTTCCGCGGCATGGGCTGTGGTGCCCAGGGCTGCGAGGGGGCTCAGCGCCATGCTGAGGGTGAGTAGCCCGCTGCCGATTCGGCGTCGATGCGACCGGCCGCGGGGGTTTGGGGAGGCGGTGTGTTGCACGGTGCTCCTTTGCTTGGCTCCCGGGGTGTTTCTGGGAGGCTGGTGTGTTTTTCTGGTGGGTTCCAGCTGAGCTTGAACACACTAGATGTGAACTAGGATACACCTCAAAATGGCTTGTGAAGCGTTTATTACTTCTAAATGCATCAAATTGTGGACATGTTCGACCCTTTTCTTTTTCACGCTTTTCATTTGCACTCGGGTTCAGGTTCTTTTCAGGTTCGGTTGTTACTGTAAAACCATCTATTGAACATCTATCAAAAATGCTGGGATAGGGAGGGTCGAATCATGGTCAAGCGACGCGTTTCCACTGAGGATTCTGTTCTGCTGATGTCCTCCCAGGTTATTTACGGTCGCCCCGGCCCACGGTTGGAACGCATCCATAGGGGAGAGGTGCAGGGCATCCTCACAGAGTACAGCTCATCCGCCTGGCAGATTGGCGAGGTGGCAGGCTACGCCCCCATGGAGAAACCACCCGAAACCCTGGATATGAAGAGCCTTTTCACCGACTGGAGCGGCTTCACCTGGTATGTCCTGGGGCCGCTGCTTCGGATGGTGTTCTGGTCATCTTTCTTTATCGTGCTGATGAGCCCGATACTTTTCAGCCTGGGTTTCAGGGGAGTGGGCGAGGAAATGGCGATGATACTTGTCATTTTTTTGATTCCGCTCTTTTATTTCCCTCCGCTGATTTTGCTTGTGGGCTTTGTCGGCCTCGTCGCAGAAATCTGGTTGCTGCTCCTCTGCGCAGGAAAGTTTCTGAATGCTGTTGGGGATGCTGTCGAATCGACGCGCCTGCTCGTTAGGCAGCACAAGGTTCAGCAGGATTTTCAATTCCGGCTGGTGTACGAGTGCACCCCGACCACTGTTAGTTCACCCGCGGTATCACCGCATCACACTGCTGAGGAGGAATCATGACCACCGATAAGAACCAGCCCATCGACGACCAACCCGTTTCCCCTCATCAGCGTGTTTTGAAGATGGCACCGCAGGTGCATTACGGTCGCCCCAATTCGCAGCTGATGCGCATCCACGTGGATGATGTTCAGGGGACTCTCCTCAAGGAAGAATTACCGGAGGAGCACGGCGGCGAGCTGGTCGGGTACAGCCCCCTGCCGGTTCCTTACCGTAAGCCTGGCACTGGTAGACGCGTGGTGGAGGCGCTGGCGTACCTAGCATTGGCTATTGTGGCGGATCCTTTCGCCTATCTCTTGGGTGGTTCTATCCTGAGCGAAGAAACCCTGACAAATCTTTTTGTGGCGTCCTTCGGATTTGCGATGCTGAGCTTCGGCATTCTTCCGCTGGTGCTGTTCATCTTCTCCCTGGGCGCTGTCATCAATTTTCTTGCTGTGATGGTGAGTTCCATCTGGAGGCGTGGGGACGAGGAGAGGTTCACGTTCCGGTTAGTGTATGACTGCACCCCGTCCGAGAACCTGGATTCTGAGGCGCATCAGGAGGGTGACGATTCACCTCATCAGCTCATTGACCAGCCGGTGCTTGACGCTGGTACTCCGCCCACTTCGTTCCAGAAGAAGGAAGCGCGGTTTCTGTTCTTTGCCGTTTCCGTGCTGAACCCCTATATTGCGGCGGGGATTCTCTCCATTACGGGACTGTTCGGGGCGGGGCCACTGGTCGCAGCTCTCTTTGTGACGGTGAATCAGGTGAGCGCAGGACTCATGGGGATTCCCGGCATTATCTGGTGCATGGCGTGGATTCTGAGCCTTGTGCGGCTTATCGAAGCGGACGAGGCTTAAGCAGACCAGCCACTGGCTCAAAGAACAGCCGCGGGATTGAGCCCCCGCACACTGAACACACAATGTAGACAACACAGCAGACACATAACAGCAGACAAGCATTGGAGGAGGTTGCCGTGGCGGAGCATAGCGAAGCACCGAAAAACCCGCAGAACCCGACCGAGAAGAGCGATGGTAAGTATCAGCCCCTGTGGGATACGGATCAGCCCGCCCCCGATTACTCGGCTTTGCTGCTTCATGGAACGCCGGTTGCCGCGCCGACCGGGGAGATTCCCGAGCCGGTGAAGGAGGTCCTGGCGATACAGAAGGTTCGTTCTGCATCCGCGCCTGCCGATACGGTTACACCCGCCCTGACAGCGCCCAGTCCCGCTGTGCCCGATTCTGCAGCGCCCGCTCTGTCGGTTTCTGCTCCCGCACCCTCTGCGCAGGCTGCAAACTTTTTCCCGTCGGCGACAGGGCACCCGGTGCTGAACCGACCGCTGTACGGTCGCCCGGGCCCTACGATGCGCCGCATGTCCCCCATGGGCACGGATGCTGGCGCATCTGCACACCGGCAGGTGCCGACCGCTTTTCCTGCCTGGATGGATGAGAAAGTAGTCGGTACTCCGCGACCTATCGGGTATATCTCAGCAACCCCACTTGCGGGCAAGGTGCGCGGATCAGACCTGTGGCGTAAGGCCTGGCCTGAGCTCATCGCCCTCTTCTTTATCGGGGTGGTGTTTAACCCGCTCACCTATATCCTCTTAGCTGGTGATGCTGGCGGGCATCTCTTATACATCTTCTTGATACTTACCACAGTGACTTTCGGCCTTCCGCTGTTGCTGTGGGTTGGTGCGCTGACTTATACGCTGGTCCGAGTGAGCCTAAAGTACCGGGCGCTGAAGTGGGAGGCTATGCCTCTCGGGTCGTTCTGGTTCTACCTGGTGTATGACCGCCTGCCCAGGGATGCCGAGGAGATGCAGTGGATCCTGGGTGCGGCGTCTTCGATGTCTTCGGTGGCGCCAGCCCCTCAGCCGCCGAGTGCCCCGAGCCCTACCTCAAGCCCTGTTCCAAACTCAGCGGATGCATCGTAGCCGCCTTCCCGTGGGTCCCTGGATTCTTGTAGCGCTGAACCCCCGACAGTGTTAACACATGCGTGTTGGCGCTTGTCGGGGGCTTTTTCTCAGCTTTTATCGGGCAGGTTTCAAGGGACTGCCCAGCGCACGCTGGTACGGTGGTGCCGCTAGGAGTATGTCTGGTAAGCGAAGGAGACGACCATGGCAGACCGACTCACTGAAAAGAAGGAAGCTGCAAAGAAGGACGAGGCATACCAGCCCCTCTGGGACACCGACCAGTCCATCCCGGAATACATGGCGCTACTCATGGACCAGCAGACCTCAGAACAAGAAGACGCTGAGCTGCACGAAGCCTCCGACAGCGAAGACTCCGACGGTAGCAACGAACCGGAAGACGCATCAGAAGATGCTCACGAAAACGAAGTAGAAAACCACCCGGTAGCGCTCGCCTTCACTCAGTCCACCGGGCCCGCCCAGCCCACCCAGTCCACCGGGTCCGCCCAGCCTGTACTCTCTGCCCGTGAGCGGGCGCAGGCAATGCAGACTCAAACGATGCACGCCTACGGCGAGTACGTTCAGTTGGAATCCCTCGGTTTGAGCCCGGGCGCTATCCTGCCGGTCATCCCCGATCTGCTCTTCGGCACCCCCGACTCAAAACTCATCGAAATGCGCCTGCTCGACCGCTCCCACGACGAGTCCGCACCCATGCAGGCGTGCGCCGCCCACCTGAACCCGGTCAAGGTTGAGGAGAACCCCACCTCGCGGGCGGCAATGATCCAGCCGGTAGGCTACGTTCCCATCAATAATCCGTTTGCTGGCTCCAACATTGAAGAGATCGAGAGTCAGCGCACATTCTGGAAGACCGTGCTTATTGTCCTGCTGATACTGAACCCGTTTGTGCTGGTTCCTCTGGTGAGCATGTTCGATAGTAGTGCCGGCATGTCGATGCTGCTCTTCTTCATCACTATCGGTGTTGGATCATTGTTTGTGGTGCCGATCCTATGGATTATAGGTATTGTTCAGGCGGTGAAGCATAAGAACCGGCTGAGGGAACTCCTCCAGAAAATAGAGACGGCACATGTCGAGTTCTGGTACTACCTGGTGTACAACCGCCTGCCGGACGACTACACGGGTATCAACGGCTACACGAAAGAACAGAAGTAGTCCCCACACCGTATAACGACTGCCCCTCCACGCACGTAACACCGCGTGGAGGGGCAGGGCGTCTTTTTTGTGTCATATTCGGGTTTCTTTGTCTGTTGTCCGGCGAGGGTTAATATTCCATTTACTTTGCCTTGATAGGGTGAAACCATCACGAGCGTTGCGACTAAGCAGAGCGAGGCGGGCACCCGCCGAAAACGGCGAGTTAGCCTGCCGCCGCACCTCAACGATTAGCTGTATCCACTCATCGATAGATTAAGGAAAAGAACGATGTCCCAGAACCCGAACCCTGAACAGTACAACCAGTACTCCCAGCAGGCACCCTCCTACTCGCAGGCGCCGGGTCAGCAGCCCAACGGTTACGTAGTCTCCTCCAAGGACGACCAGAACATGGCGATGCTCGCGCACCTGGCTTCTGCGATTCTGTCTCTGCTGTCCTTCGCATCCGCAAGTATTCTCGCGCCGCTGGTCATGTGGTTCATCTACAAGGACAAGCCCGGTTACGGTTTCACTAAGGAAGCATCCCGCCGCGCGTTCAACTTCAACTTCTCCCTGTGGGTCATCAGCATGGCTTCCTGGCTGCTGATGGTGGTGTCTTTCGGCATCCTGGGCATCATCCTGTGGGTTGTCCCGCTGGTTGTGGCTATCCTGATGGTTATCTTCCACAGCCTGGCTGCTATGGCTGCGAACCGCGGTGAGCAGTACACCTACCCGATGACCTTCATCGAGATCATCAAGTAGTCTTCATAAGCTCATACCGGTAGCGCCCCCGTCCGAATATCGGATGGGGGCGTTGCCGTGCCCGGTGAGGCTCACCGGCACCGGATCCGGCACGCCTAAAGCCCCGTAACACGGGACTTAAAGGGGCGGGCACGGTATCATTAGAAGAGGTGTGCCTACCCGGATCATGAGGCGGTAGGTCGCCGCCGCGCCGTGAAATCCGGTGCGTATCTTCAAGGCTTTCAAGGAGCACAAAAATGTCAGCTGTCGTGATTGTGGGCGCCCAGTGGGGCGATGAGGGTAAGGGTAAGGCAACCGACCTGCTCGGCCCCCGCGTAGACTACGTGGTCAAGCCCAACGGCGGTAACAACGCCGGTCACACCGTGGTGGTGAACGGCCAGAAGTTTGAGCTGAAGCTGCTGCCCGCGGGTATTCTGAGTGATAACGCCGTCCCCGTGATTGGTAACGGCGTGGTTGTTAACCCCGAGGCTCTTTTCGCTGAGATTGACGGCCTTGAGGCCCGCGGCGCTGACACCTCCCGCCTGAAGATTTCCGCTAACGCACACCTGGTCGCACCCTACCACCAGACCATGGACAAGGTGACCGAGCGTTTCCTCGGCAAGCGCGCTATCGGCACCACCGGCCGCGGTATCGGCCCCGCCTACATGGATAAGGTTGGCCGCCTCGGCGTGCGTGTTCAGGACATCCTGGACGAGTCGATCCTGCGTCAGAAGGTTGAAGGCGCACTGCGCCAGAAGAACGAACTGCTGGTGAAGGTCTACAACCGCCGCCACGTTGAGGTTGACGAGATCGTCGAGTACTTCATGTCCTACGCTGAGCGTCTGAAGCCGATGATTGTAGACACCACCCAGCTGCTGAACAAGGCACTGGACGAGGGTAAGACCCTGCTGATGGAGGGCGGCCAGGCAACCTTCCTGGACGTTGACCACGGCACCTACCCGTTCGTGACCTCCTCCAACCCGACCTCCGGCGGCGCATGCGTCGGTTCGGGTGTGGGTCCGACCCGCATCTCCCGCGTGATCGGTATTCAGAAGGCGTACACCACCCGCGTGGGTGCTGGCCCCTTCCCGACCGAGCTGTTCGATGAGATGGGCGAGTTCCTGCGCACCACCGGCGGCGAGTTCGGCGTGAACACCGGCCGTCCGCGTCGTTGCGGCTGGTACGACGCCGTGCTGGCGCGTCAGGCTGTGCGCATCAACGGTTTCACCGACCTGTTCATCACCAAGCTGGACGTTCTGACCGGCCTGGAGAAGATCCCGGTCTGCGTGGCTTACGACGTTGACGGTGTGCGCCACGACGAGATGCCGATGACTCAGACCGAGTTCCACCACGCTAAGCCGATTTTCGAGTACTACGACGGCTGGACCGAGAACATTTCGGATGCGAAGAGCCTGGATGAGCTGCCCGAGAATGCCCGCAAGTACGTGCTGAAGCTGGAAGAGATTTCTGGCTGCCGTATCTCTGCGATTGGTGTGGGCCCGGACCGTGACCAGACCATCGTGGTCCGCGACCTCATCAACGAAGACTAAAAACTGACGCGAAGGACCCCTGGCGAGGCTTTAAGTGCCTCATCGGGGGTCCTTTTAGCTGCGATAATTTGTAACATACTGTCTTATTTAGGGCACTATTTTGAATTAGTGTCATTCTGACGTTGATAAATGCTTATAGTAATGAGTAGACTTTTCTGTAGTCAGGGTTAAATAATTATCTAATATGAGGTTTATCTTTAAATGAATAAATCCAAAAACCATAAATACGGATAAAATTTATTTTGCGTGAGTGATAAGATTAGATTATCCAAGATATACCGCATCGGTATACAGGATTTAAGTGCTAATGCGTCATAAAATACTTATGTGCTGGATGCATTTAATATTCTCACTCAACACGATTGGAGACAGCGATGTCTGCATTATCGCGCCGCTCAATGATTGCTGGCGCCGCATTGTCAGTTCCGTTTGCCTCAGCAATGGTATATGCTGATGCGCATGCTGATGAAGTTCAAGGTGGAATTACTCCGCAAAATCACACGAAAAACTACATTAATCTCCTGAGTAATCCGCAGGTGAAAGCTGATGGGTCTCAAGATTGTACTCAGGCCATTAATGATGCAGTAAGGACTTTGGCTTCAGCTGGAGGTGGAGCTCTAGAAATTCCTGCTGGAAAGTACAGGGTCAGTGCTCCTTTTATTCAGCTACTTGACCGGGTTGAAATCTTTGGGCATGGTAAGGCCACACAGATTATTGCTCATCCTGGCGGTGGCCTAGTGCAGAAGGACGAAGACGAAGCGGAGTGTGTTGGTGTTTTCCACGTTGGATCTTACCTTGTTGCTGGACCGGAAAAGCCAAAGCCAGGTGATAAGGGGGCCAATCAGTGGTTCTCTGAGGCCCCTATGCGTTTTGGGGTTCGTGATTTAGTTATTCGTACGAATGCTGATAATGTCCGTCTAAATCGGGATGACCCTTATAGTCGGGCTCGGCACACTCCCATTATGAAGGGTGTGGCGGGAGTTATTTTGCATACGTACTATGCAAATAAAAACTATCGGCCTGAGCCTGAAGCAGTTGCAACACTAGAGAACCTTGAAATCTGGGATACAGATATGGGAGTTGCTATTTTGGGTCTCCATGACCGTGCGATGAAGGTCCATGACATTCGCGTGCGTATGACATGGAGGCAGGGATTCCTTGTGGGTAAACCTATTGGTCATAAGGCAATTAATGTGGATGGTATCGGTGCAGCTGATAATAAGTTCAGTATGTTGGATGTATCCGATGCCAACAAGTGTGGCAGGAATTATGCCGGCATTGAGGTCTACGCTTCGCAGTGTAAGTTTTCACAGTCAACGAGTTGGTATAACCACCGGTATTCGTCTGGAGAATCGCTGTATCAGTCGCGCCAGGAGGGGAAGCCACATTACGCATATGCAGGTAAGGCTGGTGCAGGCTGGTATGTTGCGGCAAGCCGTAATATGTTTATCGGATGCACTGCTCAAGAAAATGGGGGTCATGGCTGGGTAAGTGATTTTGAGCGTAATATCTTTGATGGTTGCATTGGCGAATCGTCCAGCTACTTCGATACAGTTCATGGTCAAGCTCAAAATAATCAAGCAGCCAATTGGTACATTAGCAATTGGTCGCATGAATGTAAGTTCATCGCTCCACGTTCCGATAATCCTCATAAGGTAGGTGATGGTGCTGTAAAAGCGGAGAAAGATGTACGTGCTGCACGGTGGGGCTTCTACTTTGAGCAAAATTGTAGGGATATTGTGGTAGCTGGTGGTGATGTCTATGATGAGCATCGTAAGAAGCATCCAGATAATTACCCATGGAAATTTCACTTTGGCCCGTGGCGTGCAGGGTATATGGATGTCACAATTAATAACTTTGTCATGCGGTATGGAATGCATGACATTGAAGAAGAATCCAAGAAAAACCGGAAATATTTTGACAAAAATTCTAATTACAGTCGCGGTATTTATGAATCTAATTCTGTGGAATTTTAAATAAACATTTGGGGCTCTATATCAATATCATTATTGATATAGAGCCCCAAAATATTCTATAAGATTCCCATCAAATCCAATCTGTAGAGGGTATATAGAATATCTGAAAAAGTAACTTCATCATTATCGATATACCCACAGCTCATGTTTGGTGAACCATACCAGCTACGTGCCTTGTGCATGTCGCTATTTTCTTTAACGCAATGTGCGTATTCTTCGGGGATGGGGGTAAGGTTGACCGTCGGCTTACCGTGCATTCGATAAAGGAAAATGAGCGCAGTATCAATGTACGCGGTGGCGTCGTAATGGAACTTTCCGTCTCCCCATCCGCTGCTGATACCTTCACGAGTAGCCCAGATAGCAATAGGGTAGTGCGGGTCATTGACCGAGATATCGCTGTACGGTGAAGTAGCAGGAAGGTCCTTAACCACGGGCCTGCCCTTCACATGGTACAGAAACTCAAGAAGCTGCCCACGAGTCATCGCAGGCTGGGGAGCATTCTTATTCTTCTGAAGATAAAGACGGCGGCCGTGAGTAATAAGTCCAGTGCACTCCGCCCAAGCGATCACCTTATCCTGATAATCACCCGGGGTATTGTACTCAGACTCATTAATGCAGGTGACTTCCAGTTCATCACCCGGAAAAGGAGAAAAAGTCTTAGGGTGTAATTGCGCCGCAGAAGCAGGCGCCACCGCAGACAACAAGAGAGAGGCAGCGGCAAAAGTACACGCCGCCCCCTTCACAAACGGTTTCAACAGCATCGTTGACTCCTCAAAAGAAAATAGTGGTTGGTTCTAAGACAATCACAGTCTTATTAACTAGAAGTTTAGACTTTATTAGTTCTCAAGGGAAGGTTGAAACTCTATAACCCCCAGATATCTTAAAAAGAAAATCCAAGACTCACCACAACACCCCAGCCTCCAGCGCCTCCGAACCTGCACATGTGACCAGGCGGGGCGTGTGCCGTATGCTGGAAAGAGCGCCCACACACGTGGCGCCAAAGCGTTCAGAGGAGGAGAACGATGACCTACATTACCGGAGCCATCTACCCCAGCGGCGACCGCATCCGCATAGGCGCACCCGAAGAAGAAACCCTCAACGCCTACCAGCAGCCCAACACCGCCGTAGCCCTCGGATACGCCAACCCCGACATCCACGAACTACACGCCCTGCAAAAAACCTTCAACCTGCACGAACTCGCCATCGAAGACGCCGGACGAGGCCACCAGCGCGCCAAACTAGAACGATACGGCGACTCCCTCTTCACCGTCATCCGCCCCGCCATCTACCTCGACAAAGAAGAAGAAGTGCGCCTCAGCGAACTGCACCTCTTCACCGGCCCCCGCTACACCCTCGCACTCGTCCGCGACGAACAACGTAGCAACCAGCGCATCAACGACCAGTTCAACCTGCTCTACGCCACCCCCGATGCATCCCCCGCCCGACTGCTGCACCGCATCCTCGACAGCACCGTCGACGGGTACGCACCCGTGCTCGATGGCCTCGAAAACGACAGCGACGAAATCGAAGACATCCTCTTCTCCCACAGCGAGCGGCGCGACGCCAACTCCCTCGCACGGCGCATCTACGAACTGCTCAACCAGGTCATCGACTTCCAGCGTGCCTGCCGACCCCTCGAATCCATGATCGGCCGCATCATCGAAGGGATGCGCACCGGCGCGCTTGACCCCTCACCCTACCCGGGCGTATCCGACGAAGAAAAGAACGAAGAAGCGGTCGAACTCGCCCGGCAATTCCGCAACGTGCTCGACCACGTAACCCAAACAAAAGAACGCCTCGAAGACCTTCGCAGCTCCCTCGAAAACGCACTGCGCGTGCACGACACCCTGCTCGGTCAGCAGCAGAACGACGACACCAAGAAAATCTCCGCCTACGCGGCACTGCTCATGGTGCCCACCATCGTTGGCTCCGTGTACGGCATGAACTTTGAGGTCATGCCCGAACTCAAATGGGAGTTCGGCTACCCCGCCGCGCTGCTACTCATGGTGGGTTCCTGCCTGCTTCTCTACTGGTTCTTCAAGAAGAACAAATGGCTCTGATATGCGCGTATGCCGCATAAGGCATACACGATATACCTTATGCGGCGCGGTCGTACTGGGCACGCATCGCGCGGCGGCAATCACGACGCTCACGCTTGAACTTCTTACACACAGCCTCCGAATCGGCAAACATGTAGAAGTCCTCCGGCTCAGCCGACAAACCCAAAGTCGACAGCTCAACCAGCGACAGCATCGCGTAGAACATCTCACGGCGCAGCTCAAAATTGCAGGCACCCGGAGCGGACTCCACCGCGAACACGCCGCCGGTGCACTCTAGCGCGCGCATTGCCCAGTGCTGAGTCCACAGGTCACCATTGACCGGGCTCACGCCCAGGCGAGTCAGCGCCAGGCCGGTGCCCTGCACACGCTCAAAGCGCAGGCACATCTCCAGGTCCTTCTCCAGGGGGAACACGAACAGCAGAGCGTTCTGCGCCGCCGCACGCAGCTCAGCCAGGTTCGCCTCGTAACCGGAAGCACCCTGAGTCAGGTGACGCATTACGCGGCCCATCGTCGAAGACGCCGGTGCGGTGCGGAAGCACGAACCGTCAGCCACCAGCTGCTCCAGAACGCCGCGGAGTTCCTCCACGTTGAACCGCTCCATGCGGACGATGGTGCCCGCCTGCATCAGCAGGTTGAACTCTGCATCACGGCACAGCTGCTCATCGGCGGTGCAGGAAATCTCTGCGTGTGCGTACTGGCTCTCGTGAGTGGTGTTTTCCATGACCGTTCCTTCCGTAGATGCTGAATCAACCTAGCGGCAACACCGCAGGAGACGGCGTGCCCGGTCGGAAGGATCGTCCCTTCCAACACCTACACTCTATGAGCGACCCCTGACACGATAAGCAGTTTTTAATCAACCCCGGGGTAAAACTGGGAAAATTCCGAAAAATTCTGAAGCCGCCCGCGAAACCCAGTGAAACCGCCCGCGAAGCCCCGTGAAACAGAGAAAACCGGGTGCCCCCACAGTGGGGAACACCCGGTCACTCATACGGAGTAAGACGGCGCAACTAGCGCTGACGGTACAGCAACCACAGCATATACACGCCACCCAACGCGCCCGTCACCAGGCCCACCGGAATCTGGAACGGCGCCAACGCACGAGCCGACACAAAATCAGCCAGCACCAAAATTACCGAACCCAGCAACGCCGAATGCCACATCGCCATACCCGGAGTGTTCCACAGGCGGCGCGCAATCTGCGGGGCAACCAGCGCCAAGAAACCAATCGGGCCGGCAACAGAAATCGCCACAGCCACCAGGAGTACGGCGGCCGCCACCAGCATGTTCACGGTCCTCTTCACCGGCAGACCCAAACCCGCTGCCAAATCGTCGCCGAGCTCCAAGACGCGCAGGCGATGCGTCAGCATCAGCACCAGCGGAATAGCCACCAGCAACAGCACCGCCTGCACCGACATCTGGTTCCATGAGAGGGCATTCAGCGAACCGTGCTGCCAGGTCTTCGCCGCCTCCGCCTTCTCCAAATCACCGCGCGTAATCAGGTAATCATTTACGGAACTGAGCATCGCACTCACCGCAATACCAATCAGCACCATCTTCTGACCCATCGTCGCGCCACCGCGCACACCCGCCAGAAGCATCACCACAGCCGCCGTCGCAAAACCGCCAATAATAGCGCCCATGCCCATACCCACGCCGGTAGAACTCAACGACCCAATCAGCACCACAGACAGGGCACCGGTCGCCGAACCCACCGTGAAACCGATAATATCCGGCGAACCCAGAGCATTACGCGAAACCGACTGAAAAATAGCGCCCGACAAGCCCAAAGCCGCACCCACCACCACGGCGGCAAGCATACGCGGCAGACGCTGATTCAACACCAGCTGACGCTCAATCTCCGTGCCCTCACCCTGAAAAATCAGGCGAAACACCTGATCAGGGCTCATCTGATAACTACCAAACACCAGGGAGGCGACCGCCGCCACCACGAGCACCGCCACCACCAGCAGGGTACGCGGAATAGGGGTGCGGTAACGCCCAGGGATACGCACAGACCCGGCAACAACAGACCCGGCTACAGAACGAGACACAACGCTCACAATAAAACCTCTCAGAAACCGGGACCTACGAACCAGATACGCCAGTCGAACCAGACGAACCACCCACAACAGGGCGGTGAGCACGATGCGCACCGTGCTCCGACACGTGAGCCGGGCCCGCCTCGTCGTGCGCCTGCGCCTTCGAACCCAAGCGGCTCTTCTTCGCACCGCGCGCACCGGCACTCAAACGCAGCACCAGAACCATCAGCACCGGGGCACCAATAAAGGCGGTCACAATACCCACCTCAAGCTCACTGGGCATGACCAGAACGCGACCCAAAATATCGGAGGCAAGCACCAACACCGGGCCGTACACCAGCGACAGCGGCAGCACGCGTGCAATATCGGAACCCACCAGCAGGCGAACCACATGCGGCACGACCAGACCCACAAAACCAATTGGGCCCGCAACCGCAGTCGCCGCACCACACAGCGCCATGATTGCAATAATCGTCGCGCCACGCACCATCGTCACCGGCACGCCCAAGCCGGCTGCCGCATCCTCACCGAGTGCCAGGGCACGCAGAGGACCGATTAGCATGAACGACAGCACCATACCCAATGCCACAAAGGGCAGCGCCGAGAGAACCTGCTCAAAGGTGCGGTTCTCCAGCGAACCCACCACCCAGAAACGGTGCGAATCAAAAGCCTTCGAATTAAACATCGTGATAATGCCGGTAATCGTGCCCAGGCAGGCATTCACCGCCACACCCGTCAGCACCAGACGCGCCGTCGAATCCAGGTTCGGTTTAGAATCCACCAGGCCCATGACGAACACCAGCGCCGCCGCCAGACCCGAACCGGCCAGCGCCAGCCAGAGCTGAACGAACGGGGACGACACCCCAAAAACGCCCACACCGACCACCACGGAGGCGGCAGCACCCGAGTTCACACCCAGCAGACCCGGCTCAGCCAGCGGGTTACGGCTCAACGCCTGCATGAGCACACCCGACACCGCCAACGCGGCACCCACCAGCAACGCCGCGGCGGTACGCGGGGCACGCTTCGCCCAAATCAGCTTCGACTCGATGGTGTTCGCCTCCGGGTGGAGGAAACCGTCAATCGAGCGGTCCAGGGTGAACAGGCGCGAACCCACCGTAAACGACAGGGCGCAAAGCAGCACCAGCAGAACGCCGCCAATAATGAGCGCAACCGCCAGACGCGAGATAGACTTGCCGCCCTGACCGCCCGAGGAGGCGCCAGATACGGCGTCCGAAGAAGCGGAGAGGGCACGAATTTTCGCCAGGGAGGCAGCGCTGACGGTGGAGCCTTCGCTGACGGCGGGTCCGGAAGGGGTGGTGGTCTGTGGGGTCATATGCCTTGGAGGTGGTGGGGGAGCGGTGCGCTCCCGTGCGGACGGAGGATGCTTAACGTATCAATAGATGAGTATTAAGTATCGCATATGCATATATGAGGTTATCCTAATAAAATGGCAAATATGACGAACAAGATCACCCGCCGCTCCTTCGGCGCACTCGCACTCGGTTCCTTCGGTGCCCTCGCCCTGGCGGCATGCGGCTCCTCCAACACTTCCGGCTCTTCCTCCGCGTCTGCTTCTGCGACCGGTAAGAAGGTGGCACCCTCCGCCCTGCCCTCCGGCATGGGCACCACCGTTGTTGACGGCGAATTCCCCCGCACCGTCAAGCACTTCCGCGGTGAAACCACCATCAAATCCGCACCCTCCAAGGTCGTGATTCTCTCCACCGGTCAGCTCGACGGCGTGCTCTCCCTGGGCATCGTACCCGTCGGCGCGGCAACTGCCGGTGACGCCGACCTGGTCCCCACCTACCTGAAGACCAAGTTCTCCGATAAGTCCGCAGAGCTCGACAAGATTGCCAAGGTCGGCAAGCGCACCGACCCGGACGTTGAGGCCATCGCAAACCTCAAGCCCGACCTGATCCTTATCAACAACACCAACAAGAAGGACGAGCTGTACGAGTCCCTCGCCAAGATCGCGCCGACCGTGGTCACCGAGGGCACCGGCATCAACTGGAAGCAGGACTTCCTGCTGATTGCCGCCGCGCTGGGCACCACCGAGAAGGCTGAGAAGCTCATGGAGGAGTACAACACCAAGGCGAAGTCGGTCGGTCAGAAGACCGGCAGCGAGAAGACTTTCTCCTTCCTGTACGCTTCCGCTGACCGCACCCGCATCTTCGCGAAGTCCTCGTTTGTGGGCTCCATCTGCGCGGATGCGTCCCTGGCACGTCCCGCAGCTGCGCAGGTTGAGAAGACCTCCATCGACCTGAGCTCCGAGCAGCTTGACCAGGCTGATGGCGACTACCTGTTCTACGGTGTGCAGGGCGGCGACGAGTCCAAGCTGACCGGTGAGGCACTGTGGAGCACCCTCAAGGCTGTTACCGAGAAGCACGCGCACAGCGTGGATGCTGACATGTTCTTCCTGAACGCTGGCCCGGCTGCCGCGCTCGGTGTTCTGGAGACCATCGAGAAGGCGCTCTAAGCCTTTCGTCATCTCGTGTAGAGAGTCGTGAGAGACTCACCGGAAAGCCCCGTCTACTTACCCCGCGCGCATATTGTGCGAGGGTGAGGAGGCGGGGCTTTCTGCACGCTCTGCACCAGCGTTTCTGCCCGCCGGATGCACGGGTGACCTGCACGGGTGACCGAAACCGGTGCGCGCCCGCCCGAAATAGGGTCTAATGGGGGTAGAAGGCGCCGCGGTACCGTTGCCTCACGCCTTCACACGGAACATTTCACACCGATTAATTCACCGACGAAACGAGTACATCATGCCGATGAATAACCCCTCCGAAGAGACCCTGGCGCAGGCACGCAGCGTCATTGACGCGCTCAACGAGCGTGGCGCTCGCAAGCAGGCGATTCGCCTGAAGGTAAGCCGCCCCGATGCGCCGCTGCCGCAGACCGCCTCCAAGTTTGGTGGCCGCCCGTACCTGCCTGCTGGCGAATCCGCACCGACTAATGAGAAGGGCGAACCGCTGGGCATGATTGCGCAGATTAACTGCGCCGACCTGCCCGAGAATGACCTGTACCCGGCGACCGGTATGCTGCAGTTCTGGATTAACCCGAACGATGAAGAGTGCTTGTGGGGTTACGACTACGAGAACCCTCTTTCGCAGAAGAATCACCGTGTTGTCTACTACGAGACGCTGGATGAACCGAACCCGGATGTGCAGTTCCCGGTTCCATTCCCGACCATCGACTGGGGTGATTACGGCTGGCCTCTGGGACCTGAGGGCATGGATGTTTCTGAGGCAACCACCGAGTACGCACTTGCCTTCGAGACCTGGGAGCAGGGCTTCCTGGACGGCGGCTACGAAATCTACGACCAGTTCGCTGACGCCTGGGACGAGATGTACCCGGACCAGAAGCTCCCCGAAGAGCCGAACGCACGCGATGACGCCTCCTACAACCTGCTGGAACCCTTCGAATCGGAGGAGAGGGATTACTCGCATATCGGCGGCTACCCCTCGTTCGTGCAGGAGGACCCGCGCGACGAGTTTGAGGAGCTGCGCGGCCACACGGTGAACCTGCTGACCATCGAGTCGGAGTGGGGCGAGGACGCTGAGGAGGGCGTGTACGTGATGTGGGGTGATGCCGGCGCGGCGAACTGGCTGATTACTCCGGAGGCGCTTGCCGCCCGCGATTTCTCGCAGGTCGTCTTTGAGTGGGCTTGCGGCTAGGCACCGTACTACTTTCACATCATCAATGAGGAGATTCTAAGATGCTCGACAACAAGCCCTTTAAGGACATCGAAAAGCAGGTGAAGCACGTTATTGACCTGCTCAATCAGGAGGGTGCCCGCAAGAAGGCTATCGCCCTGAAGCCTTTCGTTCCCGCTGAGCCGCTTCCGCAGACTGCCTCCAAGTTTGGTGGCCGCCCGTACCTGCCCGCTGGCGAGTTGCCGCCGACCAATGAGAAGGGTGAGCCGCTGGGTATGATTGCGCAGATTAACTGCGCTGACCTGCCCGAGAACGACCTTTTCCCGACCACTGGCATGCTGCAGTTCTGGATTAACCCGAACGATGACGAATGCATGTGGGGTTACGACTACGAGAACCCGCTGTCGCAGAAGAACCATCGCGTTATCTACTACGAGACCCTGGGCGAGCCGAACCCGGATGCACCGTTCCCGAACGTGGATTGGGATGAGGGCGGCTGGCCCATCGGCGGTTTCGACTGTGAGAGCGGCCCGCTCGAGATTGAGTACGGTGTGACCTTTGAGGTGCGCGAGCAGGGTGTGACCGCCTCCGGCTACGACTACTACGACGTTTTCGGCGCGAAGTGGGATGAAACCTACCCGGATGAGAAGCTGCCCGAAGCGCACGAGAACCCGTACAGGAACCAGCCGCGCCGCGAGGCCATCTATGAGCTGACGGAGCCTTTCGAATCGGATGAAGAGTACTCCCACATGGGCGGATACCCGTACTTCGTGCAGAATGACCCGCGCGACGAGTTCAAGGAGCTGCGCGGCCACACGGTGAACCTGCTGACTATCGTCTCCGAATCGGAGAACGAGGAGAACGAAGACGAGGAGATTGAGATCATGTGGGGTGACGCCGGTGCGGCGAACTGGCTGATTACTCCGGAGGCGCTTGCCGCCCGCGACTTCTCGCAGGTCGTCTTTGAGTGGGCTTGCGGCTAAGAATTAGCGGTACAACTTTATGCAGGAATGTTGTGAATTTATTCTTCGCAACGTCATAACAACATCATGGCAAGACTTGTCATGATGTTGTTATGATGCGCTGTCTTCATCACTCTTAGAATTTTGAAAACACCGGAATTGCAGGCTAAAACTGGGCATTCCTGTCGGTCTCATTGACCGCGCATCATAACAACCGTCATAACAACTTCTGTTATGACGGCTGATATGATGCCCCGCTAAGACCCGTACGGCAGTCCCCGCTCACCAAAAATAGCCCCGTCATAATCCGCAATAAACGACATATAGGTACCCGCACTTGGTGCACCCCGCCGCGGGTGGCACAGTATAAAGTCGAGCCACTATCGAATCCCCGCCCATCCCCGGCGGGCAGATACACCAGGAGCAAACCAATGGCTGAACACACTTTCGGCTTCCGCACCCGCGCACTGCACGCGGGCGGCACCCCCGACGCCGAGCACGGATCCCGCGCGGTCCCCATCTACCAGACCACCTCCTTCGTCTTCAAAGACGCTGACGACGCCGCGAACCTCTTCTCCCTGCAGAAGTACGGCAACATCTACTCGCGCCTGTCCAACCCGACCGTCGCCGCGCTGGAGGAGCGCATCGCCTCCCTCGAAGGCGGCATCGGTGCGGTAGCGACCGCCTCCGGCATGGCTGCCGAGTTCATCACCTTCGCGGCTCTGTGCCAGCAGGGCGACCACATTGTGGCTTCTTCCCAGCTGTACGGTGGCACCGTCACCCAGCTGGACGTGTCCCTGCGCCGCTTCGGCATTGAGACCACCTTCGTGCCCGGCACCGACCCCGCCGACTACAAGGCGGCACTGACCGAGAACACCAAGGCGATCTACACCGAGATCGTGGCGAACCCCTCCGGTGAGGTTGCCGACCTGGAAGGCCTCGCAGAGGTCGCCCACGAGGCGGGCATCCCCCTGGTCGTGGACGCAACCCTGTCCACCCCCTACCTAATCCGCCCCATCGAGCACGGCGCGGACATCGTCATTCACTCGGTCACCAAGTTCCTGGGCGGTCACGGCACCACCCTCGGCGGTATCGTCGTCGAGTCCGGTCGTTTCAACTGGGGTAACGGCAACTTCCCGTCCATGACCGAGCCGGTTCCCTCCTACAACGGCGTGTCCTGGTGGGGTAACTTCGGTGAGTTCGGTTTCCTGACCAAGCTGCGTTCTGAGCAGCTGCGTGACTTCGGTCCGTCGCTGAGCCCGCAGTCCGCGTTCAACCTGCTGCAGGGTGTTGAGACCCTGCCGCAGCGTATGGACGCGCACCTGGCGAACGCTAAGCAGGTTGTCGCCTGGCTGGTTGAGGATCAGCGTATCGCCTACGTGAACTACGCCGGTCTGGAAGACCACCCGCACCACGAGCGCGCGAAGAAGCTGCTGCCGCTGGGCGTCGGTTCCGTGTTCTCCTTCGGCGTGAAGGCGACCGAGAAGGCTTCCGGCCGCCTGGTCGGTGGCGAGTTCATTGGCGCCCTGCAGCTGGCAAGCCACCTGGCGAACATTGGTGACGCCCGCACCCTGGTGCTGCACCCGGGTTCGACCACGCACCAGCAGCTGACCGCTGAGCAGCTGGCTGCTGGCGGTGTCGGTGAGGACCTAATCCGCATTTCCGTGGGTCTGGAAGACGTTGAAGACATCATTTGGGACCTGGATCAGGCGCTGACCTACGCAACCGGCCTGAACCACGCCGGTGAGCGTGTGGGCGAGTCCAGCGCAGACAAGGTTGTGGAGGCTGAGGAGGCGGTCGCCGCCGCTAAGGCCGCCGAGGACGCTGCCGCCGCTGAGGCTGCTGCTGGCGCATCCTGCTCCCTGCCTACTACCACTCAGGAGGAGAAGTAATGACTGAGAAGCGTACCTGGGTGGGTCCTTCCGCCCCTGAGCGTCTGAACATTCTGCGTAATACCCGCACGATCGCGATTGTGGGTATGAGCGATAAGATTTCGCGTGCCTCGTACTTTGTGGCAACGTATCTGCAGTCGGCGTCGCCGTACAAGCTGTATTTTGTGAACCCGATTCTGGCGGCGAAGGGCAAGCTTGTGCTGGGTCAGCCGGTGTACCCGGCGCTGCAGGACCTGCCGGAGGTTCCGGATCTGGTGGAGATTTTCCGCCGTAATGAGGACCTGCCGGGCGTGGTTCAGGAGGCTGTTGACCTGGGCGCGAAGACCGTGTGGATGCAGCTGGGCTCTTGGAGCGAGGAGGCTGCCGCGATTGGTGAGGCAGCCGGCCTGAACGTGGTGATGGATAAGTGCGTGAAGATTGAGCATGCGCGTTTCCACGGTGGCCTGCACCTGGCTGGTTTCAACACGGGCGTGATTTCTTCGAAGCGTCAGGTGCTGTCGAAGTAAGCAGCCTGTGCTGTGTAAGCCGCTGCGGCTTGTAATTACAAAAAATCAGGCGCTCGTTAGCGTTTGAATGGAAGGGGGCGTACCCGGGGACCATCCCGGGTGCGCCCCTCCTTCTTTGATAGTGGTACAGTGACATAAGTAACCAGAAGGTAACAGGATAAAATGCCGAGTCTCCTTGAGGAGAGAGCGGCTCAGTGTTATTGTTGTAGTAACAGCCCCCCCTCCGCCTCTGGGTTTACCTAAGCGCATCTCGAGGGGGTCCTTTTTTACGTACTTGGTTCTACGGCGAACTAAAAGCAAGGAGCATCAAGACTGTGCGTATGGAAACGCAAGTATTTCTGCCTTCAATTAAGAAAAGGCTGGAATATATGGTGTCTAAAGGATATTTTTCTGAGGAACCTGTATTGGCTAGCGGCGACAGTGACATGTTGGAATATACAAATTTCCACTATTTGTTGGGGTACTGCCGTAATTACCATAAACTCAAGAAAGAAGGGGCTATACCAGGTAAGCCAGCCCTTTCAGAAGTCTTGGATATAGTCCGTATGGATACACAAGTTTCATCATTAATCTATAACTACTTAAGGCAGGCTGAGCAGGCGCTACGTACCGCATGGGTGCATGTTTTTTGTGATGAACGTAGCCCCTTCGAGTATCTCAATCCAGATGCTTATTACTCTACGAATCAGAACAAGACGGGGGAAACACTCACAAGGGATATGATGCGGCATATCCTGCGATACCGTGAACCCTATGTTCGTGAGCGGATTGAAAAATGGTGGAAATCTTGCTCTAGAGATCCCCACACACGGTTGGAACATTTGGAAGACTGGGGAGATATCGAAGAGCTTCGAAAAAAGATGCAGAGAGAACTCCCTCTATGGTCAGTTGTGGATTCGTTCTCTATGGGGGTTCTTTCTCGTGCAGTTAGTCAGAGCATCTTAGTCGCTGCAGAGGAATCTGTAGACATTGAAAAGATGATGCTCTATAAAAAGACTGCGGAATATATGGGGATAAACCATAAGCACTTTGAGGGCCGTCTTAAGTCTCTAACCACTCTGAGAAACCGGGTAGCTCATGGTTCTCGTCTCTGGATGATGCCAACGACTGACACCTCTGCGAAGCCAAAAATTTTTAAGAAGGACCTCCGCGAGGCGGACCGGAAGGGTATGCTGGTCAGCTTCGCTAACGTTGCTCTCCTGCAGGGAAACGCTCGTCGTCAGCGGGAAGCTTGGGACGCGATAAAGGCTCTAGTGGAGCAGAATCAAAGCTACTGCGTTGGCGTAGGTTCGCAGAAAATCTTCGAAAAACAGCGATAGTCCTGCAGCTACCTTGCATTATGATGCTGGCGTTCTCGTGGGACTAAGAGAGGGGCGTACCCGGGGTGATTCCCGGGTACGCCCCTCCTTCTATGCCCGGTGTAATGCCCGGTGTAGTGCCGGGTGTAGTGCCCGGCAGGGCATCCGGCGTGTTTGGGCGAGATTGAGGGCGCAGCATCGCCCCTAGTGGAGGGCAGTTCAGCTTTAAGGTAAACCTACCCTTATGTTCTGGGGTGCTGAGCCGGTATCCTAGTGTGGAGCCCGGCGGCCGGTACTCAGCACACACGCGTACCGACCGCCGGGTTTTCCTCTCTTGCAGATTGTGACGGAATATTACGTTGAATTCTTTCCCACCGGGAATAGCTGTACGATAGCCAGCGTTGTACCCGCAGAGTAAGGGGCACACCGCATGATGCCCCCGGGTTAGCGCAGAGTGACAACCCGCACCTACAAGAGCATCGACTACGACGCAAAGGAAGAAACATGTCCGCAATGATTAACCGCCGCACCGTCCTCGCAGGCACCGCCTTCACCGGCCTGGCTGCACTGCTCGCAGCGTGCGGTTCGTCCAGCAGCAGCACCGCATCCAGCACCAACAAGCTGGAGGCTATCAAATCTGCCGGCAAGATCCGTGTGGGCCTGGAGGGCACCTACCGCCCCTTCTCCTTCCACGACTCGAACGGCGCCCTGGTCGGTTTCGAGAAGGAAATCATCGACCTGGTCGCTAAGGATCTGGGTGTGACCGCAGAGTTCACCGAAACCCCCTGGGATTCGCTGATCGCCGGCGTGGACGCTGACCGCTACGACATCGTCATCAACAACGTTTCTGCAACCGACGAGCGTAAGCAGAAGTACGACTTCTCCGTACCCTACCTGTACTCCGAGCCGAAGGTCGCCGTGAAGAAGGACTCCTCCCTGCAGAACGTGAGCGAGATTTCCGGTCACTCCTCGGCGCAGTCTGAGACCTCGAACTTCCGTAAGATGGTGGAGGCGAAGGGCGCCTCGATCGTGGTTGTTTCCGGTTTCGACGAGGCTATCGAGCAGGTCCTCTCGGGCCGTGCAGAGATGACCGCGAACGACTCCGTGTCCTTCGCTGAGTACTTCAAGGAGCACCCGGACGCTAACCTGCGCCTGCTCTCCGGTGACCTGGGCACCGGTAGCAACTCCTCCATCCTGCTGCCTAAGGGCCAGGACGCCTTGCGTAACGCTATCGACGAGTCGCTGAAGAAGCACCTGGGCAACGGTGACATCAAGGCGATTTACGAGAAGTACGTGGGCGAAGACCTCTCCCCGAAGAACTAATTAAAGGAGCTGAGTTCCGTTCATGGAACGCTACCTGAATCTTTGGGCTGAGTCCCTGCCTCAGCTGCTGGGCTCGACCCTGGCAGTGACTATTCCGCTGTCGCTGATTTCCTTCGCGCTGGCGCTGCTGGTGGGCATTGTGTCTGCTGGTGCGCGTACGAGCCGCTTCGCCCCGGTGAACTGGCTGGCCTGGCTGTATATCTGGGTCTTCCGCGGCACTCCGCTGCTGGTTCAGCTGTTCATCGTCTTTTACGGCCTGCCGAAGGTCGGTATTGCCCTGGACGTGTGGAGTGCCGCGATCATCACGATGAGCTTGCACACCGGCGCGTACGTGGCGGAGACGTTCCGTTCCGCGGTGGCGGCTATTCCGCGCGGCCAGTTTGAGGCGGCGGCAACCCTGAACTTCACCCGCATGCAGACCCTGCGCCACGTGGTCATTCCGCAGGCGGTGCGTATTGCGCTGCCGAACCTGGGCAACAACTTTATCGACCTGATTAAGGGCACTTCGCTGGTGTCGGTCATTTCGATGGTTGACCTGTTCCAGACCGGTAAGCAGATCGCGTCGCGTACTTTCGAGCCGCTGGCAATGTACTCCGAGGTCGCCATCATTTATCTGGTGATTTTCACTCTGCTGACCGCCGCACAGTCGGCGCTGGAGAAGTACAGCAACCGTTACGTGAGGAGCAACAATGCTTAGCGTTGATTCCCTGTCGAAGAGCTTTGGCGATACGCAGGTGCTCAAGAACATCAGCCTGGACATCCCCGACGGTGAGACCACGGTGATTCTGGGCCCGTCCGGTAGCGGTAAGTCCACTCTGCTGCGCTGCCTGAACCTGCTGGAAACCCCGCAGTCTGGCACGCTCACCATTGACGACGCGCAGGTGGATTACAGCCAGAAGCTCACCGACGCGCAGGTGCGTGATATTCGTTCCCGGTCGGCGATGGTGTTCCAGCAGTTCAACCTGTTCCCGAACTACACGGCGCTGAAGAACGTGGCGCTCGCCCCGACCCTCAACGGCACCCTGAATGCTCAGCAGGCGCAGGAGCGTGCTCGCGAGCTGCTGGCGAAGGTGGGTCTTGCCGACAAGGTGGATTCCTACCCGGACGCTCTCTCGGGTGGTCAGCAGCAGCGTGTGGCGATTGCCCGCGCCTTGGCGTTGGAACCCTCCTACCTGCTCTTTGATGAGCCGACGAGTGCGCTGGATCCCGAGCTGGAGGCGGAGGTGATCCGCGTGCTCATGCAGCTGGCGAAGGAGGGCCGCTCCCTGGTCATCGTGACGCACAATATGGCGTTTGCGAAGAAGGTCGCGGATCGTATCGTGTTCCTGGAGAACGGTACCCTGCGTTATAACGGTGAGCCGGCCGGTTTCTTTGCTTCGGATGATGAGCGTATCCGTAAGTTCTTGACGGTGTACGACAGCACCGAGTACACGATTTAGTCGTACTGCATATAGTAAATATGGGCTGGTTTCTGCCGGTCAGATAATCATCTGACGTGCGGAAACCAGCCCATATTCTATATTCAGCATATATTCGTTCTACTCTGAAAGCTTCTTCGAGCGGCGGTACTCCTCCAGCTGCTCAGGACTGACCACCTGTAGCTGGTCGGTGAGCGGATTACCCGGCGACCAGCCCTCATCCTGAACCGAGTTCTCTTCACGGTTGAAGAAGGTGAGCAGGCGGGGGCGGTGCACCTGAAGGCCGCCCGGGGTGGTCGGCAGCTGCCAATTCTTCATATGGGAGAGCACACCAAACACCAGGCACAAGAGAATAGACAGTGCCATCGCCAGGTTAGGGCGGTGGAACAAGCCGGTTACCAGAGCGGTTTCAGAAGCACCCATAAACGCGACCGTTGCGTACAGGGAGTTGCCGCCAAAGATCGCCGGAATGCGGTTGACCATAATGTCACGGATAACGCCGCCACCGACCGCGGTGGTGATGCCCAGGGCGATGGCGGGCAGCCAGTGCAGGCCCAAATTCAGGGACTTAATGGTGCCGGTTGCAGCCCAGCATCCCATGCCAACGAAGTCGACAACGAGCATGGTTCGGGTCGCCCAGCGGGCACTCAAATCGATGCTGTACGCAAGGATGGAAGAAACGATAGCACCCACCCAGTAGCCGCCGTCAGTGAGTGCCACGGGCAGTCCGGAGTTCAGTAGGATGTCACGAATCATACCGCCGCCCATGCTGCAGGCGACCGCGAGCAGCAGGAAGCCCACAATGTCGAATCGGAAGGCGCGCGCTACAGCACCACCGAGCAGGCCGTTAGCGACAACGGCGGCAATGTCGACGATGCGGAATACCTGATCTGGGTCAAAGAGCTCGTGCATGGGCGTTCTCCTGCGTACGTGATGCGTGTGCTGTGGGTGTCGGTAGGGGAAGTGCGCGCTACGGGGGGTCGGGTGACGACGTTATCACCGCATCCGGCTCTGTCTGCCTGTGCGCGTACCTGAATTGGCACCGATTTATTGTAGACCCGCCGCTGCCTCTGCTCCTAGTTGAAAGGTGCTCATGACGAGCTCTGAGACGTAACGGAGAAGCTTGTGGGCGCGCTAAAAGATGGGCGTAGAATGAGTGAATCTCCACCCCCCAATGCTGTGAGGCGCGACCTCACTATTTTGTGGTGCGCACAGTCGGGGGCGGTAGGTACGACACACAACATTCACGATCATATAGTTCATAGAATCTAGGGTTTATGACCTCATCTTCTTCTGCCCCCACTCATCCAGATAGCTACGGGACGAAACGCACCCTTCTGCTGTACATCACGCTCAGCGCTCTCATGGCGTGTACTGCCCTCGCAACGGATATTTTCCTGCCGGGCGTTCCCGAAATCACCGCGGAACTCGGTTCCGGCGAAGAACTCATGATTACCAGCTTCCTGCTGGGTTTCGCGTCTGCGCAGCTGATTCTGGGCCCGGTGAGCGACCGTGTGGGCCGTAAGATTCCACTCTCTGCGGGCATGATTGTTTTTGCCCTCGGCGCCGCATGGTGTGCTGTTGCTGACACCATGCCGGAGCTTATCATCGCCCGTATTCTGCAGGCGGTTGGTGCCTGCACCGGCCCGATGCTGGCGCGCGCTATCGTGCGTGACCTCTACGAGGGAACTCGCGCCGCGCAGGTGCTCTCCACGCTCATGCTGATTATGGCGCTCGCCCCGATTCTCGGGCCGCTCATGGGTGGCTTCCTGGTGGTGGCTGGCGCTGGACTTTCTGGGCTATTGCTGCCGTAGCGCTCGTTATATTCGGGCTGATTCTGTTCCTGCCCGAGTCCCTGCCCCCGGCTAAGCGCGATAGCGGCTCGATTCTTTCGGCGTTCGTGAACTATCCCGTGCTTTTTAAGAACGGCCCGTTCATGCGTTACGTGCTGTGCGTGTGTTTCTACTACATTTCCATTTACGCGTTTATCACGAACTCTTCGACCGTGTACATCACCCACTTCGGCGTGGACCCGCGCTACTACGGTCTGCTGTTCGGCATGAACATGATTGGCGTGATGAGCCTGACCGCTTTCAACAAGCGGTGGGTGAAGAGCTACAGCCTGCGCGGCATCCTCAAGGTCGCGACCCTGGTCGCCACTGTGGCGGGTGTGGCGCTTGCTACCACCGCCGTGACCGGTGTGGGTGGCCTGCTGGGTGTGGTGGTCACGGTGTTCTTCGTGTTTGGCATGAACGGTGTGGTGGCTGCCTGCACGAATGCCGCGGCGCTGAACTCGGTGGAGCCCGCTATCGCCGGTACGGCTGCGGCGCTGCTGGGTTCTTTCCAGTACGGTAGCGGCATCATTTCTTCGCTACTGTTAGCATTGAGCCCCCTGAATGCGGTGGAGTCTATGGCAATCATGATGTTTGCCGGTGCGGCGCTGTCGGCGCTCATGGTGTGGCTACCCTCCCGTAAGCGGAGCGCTCGCTAAGCTGGGTCTAAACGAATACTAGAGGCATGTGGCCCGGTCGTTTGATAGACCGGGCCACATCGCAAATCGTTATCTGCGTAAGGTGAAAGGAGCCGCCGTGACGGTATCGCGTGACGAAGTTTTCGAAATCCTGCGGGGCGTGGTGCCCCGCCTGGAGGAGGCGCTTCCCGGCTGGTCGGTGCGCCCCAACATCACGGGTACCGGCGCGGTGGGGCTCTACCTGGACGGCCCCGCAATCTACCAGGACGGCGAGCCCCTGGCCGGCGTGAACGCCGAGGGTGAGCCGGTCGTTCGGCACCTGTGCGGTACGATTCAGACCGCCGACCGCGGTCTGCCGCAGGAGCTCGGGCAGGTGCGCTACCAGTACATCCTGGGCGTGAGCGTGGCGGAGCACGAGAGCGAGTATCCCGAACTGGCCGACCTGGCGAGCGTGGGGGAGCCGAGCTGGGTTCCTGCGTTGAGGGCCCTGGAGGTGCTGGTGGAGTCCGAGGGTCGCGAGGCGCTGTTCATCAGCCGCGGCGGGTACGTGCCGGGTCGCCGCGCCCTGGGTAAGCGCCGTGTGGCGCTGCGGCGCGAGTTCTTCCCCGGTAAGCCCTGGCTGGGTTTGGGCACGATTGACTGGTGTGCGGGCGTGCGCTCGACCCCGGTGTACGCCGAGGATTTGATGGCTCTGGTGGCCGCGGCGACGCGCTTGGCGAACGGCTGGGATGCCGCCCTGCGAGCGGACTCGGCGACCAGCTGAAACAAAAGTAGCTAAAACAAAGCGGCGCATCCGACCCGCAAAGGGGTGGACGCGCCGCTTGTTTCAAGCTCTAACGCTTAGTGGGTTTAGCCCAGTGCCTCAGTTAGCCTGAACGGGTCGAGCCGTATGAGAATTGCCTTATCGATAGCATGCAAGGGTGATGCATCCTGCTGCCTCTACGGGGGCGTAGCCGTAGCGTTTGTAGAGCGCAATGGCGTGATCACTAGCGGTGTCGGTAGTAATGAGTCGCTGTCGAATGTCTTCTCGGTCAAAGTCCTCAATGACACGCTTTAGAAGCGCAGAACCAATGCCCTGTCGTTGGGCGTGCGGATGCACTAGGAGATCCTGAATGTAGGCGATAGAGTGTCCGTCCCCGACGGCGCGGACTAGCCCGACGAGCCGTCCCGTTCCGTCCGTGGTTGCCTCTCGTGCGGTGTAGAGATACCGGGACCCTTCCACCATCGGGATGAGGCGTTCGGGCGTTTTGGTATAGGCACTCCAGCCCACAGAATCGTAAAGCTCAGTAAGTTCTTCCACGCTGGGAAGGGGGCTGGTGGAGTCCAAAATACAGTACCGCATACAGGCATTGTATAGCGCCAGATCGGGGGAGTTAGGGAACTGCCGTCCAACACGTTTTTAGCTAGTGCAGGGCATAATCTGGGCATAAAGTAAGCGGCGCATCCGACCCGTAAAGGGGTGGATGCGCCGCTTGTTTCAAGCTCTAACGCTTAGTGGGTTTAGCCCAGTGCCTCAGCCAGCTGGATGCCCTGTGCCACGCCACCGAGGGTTGCAGCAATACGGATCAGGTCGTTGACCTGCTCCTTGGTTGCGCCCTCTTCACGCAGGGTGTGCTCGTGAGCCTCAACGCAGTGGGAGCAGCCGTTGACTGCGGACACTGCCAGAGCGAACATTTCGAAGTCCAGCTTCTCAATGCCACCGTTCTTACCGATGATCTGCATACGCAGGTTTGCGCGCTGGTCATCGTATGCACCGTTCAGGAAGCCACGGGTGCGGTAGAAGATGTTGTTCATGCCCATGATGGATGCAGCGCCCAGAGCAGCCTCGTAAGCGGTGTCGCTCAGGTGCTCCTTAGCCTCTGCAGCAATCTCAACAACAACAGAGTCAACCTTGGTTGCTGCTGCGGTTGCGAGGATTGCGCCCCAGAGCTGCTGCTCGGACAGGGAGGTGATGCGGGGCAGGGAGGACAGGTTGAGGTTCATGTCCTTCGCGTAGGAAGGCAGAGCCGAACGCAGGTTATCGATGCTCATGGATTACTTCATCTCCTTGAATGCGTCGATGGTTGCTGCACCCTTCTTCCAGTTGCATGCGCACAGCTCGTCGGACTGCAGTGCGTCCAGCTGGCGGAGCACCTCGTCGGTGTTACGGCCGACGGAGTCAGCGGTAATGGAGACCGACTGGATGGTGTTGTGGGGGTCGATGATGAAGGTTGCGCGGTCTGCAACGCCGTCCTTGTTCAGGATGCCCAGTGCTGCGGTCAGTTCGCGCTTGAGGTCGGATGCCATGACGATGGGCAGGTCCACGAGCTCTTCGTGGGAGCGGCGCCATGCGTAGTGGGTGTACTCGTTGTCAACGGAAACACCGATCACCTGGGTGTCGCGTGCCTCGAACTCGTCAGCGAGCTTGCCGAATGCTGCAATCTCGGTGGGGCAAACGAAGGTGAAGTCCTTCGGCCAGAAGAAGACGACGCGCCAGGTGTCTTCGTCCAGACCCTCGGAGGAGACGGTGGTGAAGTAGTCTTCGGGCTTGGTTGCTTCGATGTCAGCCAGCTTACCGGGGACAACGCCGGTGAGCTCGTATGCGGGGAACTGGTCGCCGATGGTCAGAACTGCCATAGTGTTCTTCTTTCTGCTTTGTGCCGCGCGGATTCGTTGCGCGGCGCTTGTTCTAAATGGTGCCCATTGGGCGGGCTCGATAACTATTTTATTATGAATAATTCATAATAATCAAGTGATGACGCATTAAAACAGAAGTGTTTAACTATGATTTGCATCACCGAGCATTCTAGGATGCTCACAAAAGCTTTTCCGGCGCACAAACCCCAGGGGTTAAGCTCGAATCATGACCCCCGAACACAGTAACTTCCCAGAACACAGTGACTTCTCAGAACACAGCGAATATGTAGAGCCCAGCCAGCCTGAACTCATTACCGAACGCCTCACCCTGCGCCACCTGCGCGAGGCGGATATCCCCAACATCGTGGAATCCTGCCGCGACGAAGAAACCCTCCGCTACACCCGCATTCCCTTGAACTACACGCGCGCCGACGCCGAGGACTACCTGCTCACCACTGCCCGCCAGATTGCCGCCGGGCAGATCCAGCGCTGGGCGATTGACGCTTCCGGCGTGTTTGCCGGAACCATTGAATTGCGCCTGGCTGACGGTACCCCCGAAAGCCCCGGAACCCGCGCCGAACTGGGCTATTACGCCGCCCCGAAGGCGCGCGGCAAGGGCTACATGACCGAGGCGCTGCAAGCCATCCTCGGCTACGCTTTCGACCCGCTCGGGTTGGGTCTTGATACCGTCCGCTGGACCGCCCTGGCGGGTAACGAGGCATCCGAACGAGTGGCGGTTAAAGCGGGTTTCACCGGCATCTACGACGATATTGACCCGAACTCCGGCCGCCCCGACGAGAACGGTCACCCGGTGCAGCATCGGGTACGCCGCGCCGATATGACCCGCGCGCAATTCGCGGCGCTCTGGGCTAACTAGGCTCGGAGGCTATCTAGCTACCGAATGCCGAAGCCGCGGAACGAGCTGCTCGGCTCCTCCCACTCGACGAGTACCTCATCCACGCGCCCGGCGGTGTCGTCACCGCGCAGCACATCCACCAGGCGAGCGCAGGAGGCGGCGGTACCTTCCGCGACGACTTTCACGCGCCCGTCGTCGAGGTTTTCGGCGTAGCCGGTCAGGCCCATGGGCTTGGCGGTTCCGGCGCACCACCAGCGGAAACCCACACCCTGCACTTTGCCGCTGACGAAAGCGACGAGGCGGATTTCGGCGGGTTCTGCCGGGGTGCGGTCGGTGAAGAAATCAAAGAAACCCATGGGTCCTCCCGGGGTCATCTCATTGTGAGTGGTCTGATGGGGGTGAGCGCCGGTGGTGGCGCCCGGATTAGCTTCTATAGCTTCAGTCTAGAGGGTGCGGGGTGCCTGTCGCCTGGTTGCCGCGCACACACGCCGTGAAGAGCTGAATAAGGGTAAAGCAACCGAAGCTGCGCCCTGAAAAGGAGTAACATTAGGGACATTCACTTAGCGGCAACGCTGAACACACAGGCATCTACCCGCATACAACCCATCCCCTGGAGGATCATTGAGTTCACGCCCTAAAAAAGCGCCTCTCGTCGGTAACCCGGCGAAGGCACCCTACAAGCCCTGGCCTGCTCTCTGGTCCCTGGTTGTTGGCTTCTTCATGATCCTGGTGGATGGCAATATCGTCACCATCGCCCTGCCGCACATGCTGCAGGATTTGGAGGCGTCCCTGTCGGCGGGTATGTGGGTGACGAGCGCCTACCTGCTGGCGTATGCGGTGCCGCTGCTCATTACCGGTCGTATGGGTGACCGCTTCGGTCAGAAGAACCTGTACATGATTGGTATGGGTATTTTTACGCTCGCCTCCCTGTGGTGTGGTCTGGCGGCGGACGTTGAATCGCTCATCGCTGCCCGCGTGGTGCAGGGCCTAGGCGCATCGCTGATGACCCCGCAGACGATGTCTCTGATTACGCTGATGTTCCCGCCGAATGCGCGCGGTGTCGCCATGAGCATTTGGGGTGCGACGGCGGGTGTCGCCTCGCTGGTCGGCCCGATTCTGGGCGGCGTGCTGGTGGACACCCTTGGCTGGGGCTGGATCTTCTTCATCAACATTCCGGTTGGCCTGGTCGGCCTGTTCTTGGCGTGGCGTAACGTGCCGGTGTTCGAGCAGAAGAAGCACAGCTTCGACTGGTTGGGTGTGGTGCTTTCGGCGGTCGGCCTGTTCCTGCTGGTTTTCGGTATTCAGGAAGGCGCCACCTACGACTGGGGCACCATCACTGACTCGTTTATGGGTACCGGTATTGCGGTGAGCGTGTGGGGTCTGATTATTGCCGGCATTCTGGTGCTGGGCCTGTTCATCGGGTGGCAGGCCATTAACCCGCGTGAGCCGCTGGTTCCGCTGAGCCTTTTCAGTGACCGTAACTTCTCCGTGTCGAATGTGGCTATTTCCGCTATGGGTGTGGTTGCTATCAGCATGGCGTTCCCGCTGACCCTGTACCTGCAGCAGGTGGAGGGTCTGGACCCGACCCAGGCCGCGCTGATGACCGCTCCGATGGCGTTGTTCTCGGGTGCGTTGGCACCGGTGGTGGGTGCGCGTCTGAACCGTAACGACCCGAAGTGGATTGCGGTGATTGGTTTTACGCTGATGGTTGTTGGTTTTGCTCTGTTGCGCCCGACGATGGTTGCGGAAGGCAACCTGTGGCTGATGGTTGGCCCGATGATTATTCTGGGTGCGGCAAACGCCTGCATTTGGGGTCCGCTGTCGGTGTCGGCGACCCGTAACCTGCCGCCGCAGCGTGCCGGTGCCGGTTCGGGCGTGTACAACGAGACCCGCCAGATGGCGTCGGTGCTCGGGTCGGCTGCGATTACCACGATTATGGCTTCTGCAATTACCTCGCACCTGTCCGCGTTGGGCCCTGCTGCTGCGGCGGGCGGTAGCTCTCACGGCGGTGCTGCTGGAGGCGGCGTACTTCCGCAGATTCTGCGTGAACCCTACGCGGCGGCAATGGCGGATTCCATGATGCTTCCGCTGGTTGCTGCGGCAGTGGGTGCGGTCGTGTGCCTGTTCTATGCCTCCATGAAGACCTCCGAGGCGAAGGGCGCCGCACAGAACGCTGGGGCAGAGTCTGAGGCAGAAAACACTAAATAGAGGCTTATCAGAGCGCTTTTACGGCATAAGCGGTGCATAGCCTGAGATACGGTGCAAATACTGGGACAAGCTATATACGCTCTGTGTATGATGAAGCGGGTCACCGTCGAACAGAAGGGGAGCCAAGAATGGTTCCTTTGCCTCCACCGGAGGGTTCGGCAGTGACCCGCTGTCTTTTAAACGCCGTGCTCACTTGCGGCACACCGGCTGCACACCGGCGACAGCGACACATATGACCACCGCACCGCGTGGCTTGGCTACCGTTTGATACTTCTACTCACCAGAGATGCACTGTACGCAACGTCAGATGGAGCAATCTAACGCGCGGTCAAAACACGAAGAGAGATCCCATGTCTTTTCTGACCTCAACTCGCGTAGTGCGTACTGCGCTCGCCTCGGCAGCCCTGCTGGTGCTCAGCTCGGTTGCAGCTCCCGCAGCGCAGGCGTACAACCCCGATATTGACGGTGACGGCATCCCCAATACCTGGGAAATGAAGGGCTACGACGCCGACGGCGACGGCAAGGTAGACGTGGACTACCCCGGCATGGGCGCTAACCCGCTGAAGAAGGACCTCTTCGTCGAGATGGACTACATGCCCGGCCTGCTCGCTAGCGAGGAAGAGCTCGACCGCATCACCGAATCCTTCGCGCAGTTGCCCCTCCGCAATCCGAACGGCACCACCGGCATCAACATTCACCTGGACGCCGGTAGCGCCCGCAGCGCTAAGTACAACCTCGGCGGCGGCAACGAAGTGGCGCACGAACAGCTCGACAACACCATGACCAAGTGGGCCGAAATCCGCTCCAAGAACATGGACCCCAACCGTGAAAGCGTCTTCCACTACATGATTTGGGGTGACGCCTACGATGAGTACGGTTCCTCCGGCCTGGGCTACGTGGGTGGCCGCGGCTTCATCGTGACCGTCGGCCCGCGCTTCTGGGGCAAGTCTGCAACCTCCGACGTGCGCGTGGGCACCTTCATCCACGAGCTGGGCCACAACCTCGGTCTGGGTCACGGCGGCACCGATGACGTGAACGACAAGCCGAACTACCTGAGCGTCATGAACTACATGTACCAGATCTACGGTGTGCGCCGCGCCAGCGGTGAGCTGAAGTTCAGCTACTCGACCCGCACCTACAAGACCCTGGACGAGAACAATCTGGACGAACGCGCCGGCTTCGGTCGCAACGTCTACGGCTGGCTGTACTTCCGCAAGCCCGCCTGGGAGGGTATCGACTTCAACGGCAACGGCAAGATTGATGACGAGCCGGTGTCGGTCGACCTGAACGGTGACGGTCAGCTGACCGAACTAACCGCCCCGAACGATATGGCGACCCTGAAGTTGCAGGCTGAGGGTACCGAGGCGCAGGGCGGCGTGTACCGTTCCGAGAAGCACCTTTCGGCTGAGATCGACCACAACGAAATGACTGCTGACCTGGCTCGCTCCAAGGGCATGGTTCCCGCGAAGGACTAGCCTTTAGCGACTGTCGGCGGTAACCGATACGCTGAGCCTTAAATAGGGCGAGGGGCCCGGCATCCATAACGGATGCCGGGCCCCCGGTGTTTAAATTCCGCTGTCTTAGCGGGTCATTTCCTTTAGCGGCTAATGGTCGCCGAAGCGCGCAAACCAGCCAGATCCTGGAAGGTGTACTCGCCACCCTCGGTCAGCTGCATTGCGACGTTACCGCTGGTGATCTGAGCGGTGGTGGTCAGGGTGTAGCTGGAGGTCACCTCGGTGAAGTACACCGGAACCAGCGACGCCAGCACCTGCGCGTAGCTCACGCCGTCCTTCGCGGTGGCTTCCAGGTAGTCGGAGGTGCGGATGTCCAGTACGCCGGTCCAGACGTTGTCTTCGATGACCGGCTCGTAGAACTTCGCAGTGTATGCGATGCCGTTGAACGCCGCCACGGCGGGGTTGTTGGTCTTTGCGCCGCCCGCACTCTTGGCGAGTGCCGGGATCTCAACGTCGTTCTCGGTGTCCCACAGCAGCGGGTCGGTGACGTCCTCGGCGGTGGGGAAGGTGAATTCGAAGGTCACCTGCAGGTGCGCCTGAGGGTACAGCCAGGAGCTGCCCTGGAACTCGCCCTTGGAGTTGATGGGTGCGGAAATCCACAGGCCCGCACCACCGTACAGGCCGGCGCCGACGCTACCGCCGGGGGTGAAGGTGCCGCCGCCGCGGCTCTGCGGGGTGGTGGAGGTTGCGGTGATGTTGGGTACCTGCACGGTGTAGGAGTCCAGGCCGTAGCGGGTATCAAAGTCGTTGGCGGGGTTCGAGTTGAACGCCTGAGTGAAGACACCGAACTTCAGGGTCGGGGTTTCCTGCGCATCGGTGGACGCCGCGTAGGCGGGTACTGCCGCTGCGGTCGCGATGACGGGGGTGCTCCACGCGGCACCCTTGATGAGTGCGCGGCGGTTCAGGCCATTAGTGGTGTTCGAGGAAGAAGTCATGGGATCTCTCTTGTCATTAAGAATGTGGTGATGCATGTGATTTGAATTACTGATACTCTAATGTAATTCAGCTCATCTTCAAAATTATCTCAACTTTTACCTCAATGTATGAACATTACGGCACCCAGCTCACCTAGCGCGTGAAACGGGAGCATCATGGAAACCGTGGAGAACGCCCTCCCGGAAAACTCCATCGAAACACCACCGGTCACCACACACTAAGGAACACAACATGGCATTTCTGAAGAGCGCACGCGTCACGCTTGCCTCCCTCGCAGTGCTCTGCCTGGGCACTATCGCAGCCCCCGCAGCAAACGCCTACAGCCCCGACATCGACGGCGACGGCATCCCCAACACCTGGGAACTGAAGGGCTACGACGCCGACGGCGACGGCAAAATCGACGTCGACTTCCCCGCAATGGGCGCAGACCCCAACCACAAGGACATCTTCGTCGAGATGGACTACATGGCAGGTCTGCTGCCCAGCGAAGACGAGCTGGACCGCATCACCAAGATTTACGCCGACCTGCCCATGCGCAACCCCGACGGCACCACCGGCGTGAACATCCACCTGGACGCAGGTAGCGCCCGCAGCGCCAAGTACAACCTCGGCGGCGGCAACGAAATCAGCTACCAGGCACTCGACAGCGAATTCAAGGCGCTCCACCGCATCAAGGCGACCGAAGGTAAGTTCAACCCCGCCCGCGAAGGCACCTTCCACTACATGATCTGGGGCGACTACTACGACAACAGCTACTCCTCCGGTATCGCTAACTTTGGCGGTCGTAACTTTATGGTCACCGTCGGCCCGCACTTCTGGGGCGAGGCAAGCAGCAACATCCGCGTGGCAGTGTTCGTGCACGAGCTCGGCCACAACCTCGCACTGAGCCACGGCGGCTGGGACGAAATCAACTACAAGCCCAACTACTACAGCGTCATGAACTACCAGTACACCCTCACCGGCGTGCCCATGGCTGACGGTAGCCGCTACTTCGGCTACTCCACCGCCGAATACCGCATGCTCAACGAGGCGAAGCTGTACGAGGCGCGCGGCTTCGGTCCCCGCGCGGCTGGCTTCCTGTACAAGGGCAAGCCCGCCAACCAGCCGATTGACTTCAACGGTAACGGCAAGATCGACACCGAGCCGGTGTCCGTGGACCTGAACGGTGACGGCATGATCACGAACCTGGGTGCGGCAAGCGATGTGAAGATGATCCGCTTCCAGGCGACCGAGCACCCCGAGAAGGACAAGGGCCCCGAGCACATTGAGCCGAGCGGCATTACCGCCGAACACGCTCGTTCGCTGGGCCTGATTAAGTAGGCTGAATAGGCGGTGCAACGCCGACAAAGAGCCCTGTCAGCTCAGTAAAATGGCATAGCAAAAGGTGCGGATACCGAATCATCATTCGGTATCCGCACCTTTACTCTATGTAGATTTTAGCTCAGCGCAGCTCTCAGCTCAGCGTGTAGCTCAGCAGCAGAGCCTAGACAGCCTCGCTCACGCGGCCGGTATCCACCAGCACCTGCGCAATGTGGCCCAGCGCCTCCTCATTCTGCAGCGAAGAAACATCGCCCAAAGAACGGCCCTGGTACAGCTCACCGAGCAGACGGCGAGTAATCTTACCCGAACGGGTCTTCGGGATATCGGCAACCGCCACAACATCCTTCGGCTTAGCAATCGGGCCAATGTGCTCACGCACGTGTGCGGTCAGCGCCGCCTTAAGCTCATCCTCAGTCAGGTCCTTACCCTCATCGGTGAGCGTCACGTAGGCGACCGCCTGGTGACCGGTCAGCTCATCCTCCACGGGGCAGACACCAGCCTCCACCACGGCAGGGTGAGTCACCAGAGCCGACTCAATCTCAATCGTGGACAGGCGGTGACCCGAAATGTTAATCACGTCATCAATACGGCCGAGGATGTACACGTTACCCTCTTCGTCTTCCTTCGCGCCGTCGCCAGCGAGGAACCAGCCGCGCTCGCCGTAGTGGCGCCAGTAGGAATCCAGGTAACGCTGCGGGTTCTGCCACACGGTACGAGCCATGGACGGGCCAATCTTATCGACCACGATGAAGCCCTGCTTGCCGGGTTCGACCGGGTCGCCGTGCTCATCCACCACGCGGGTGGATACGCCGGGAACGGCGCGGGTAGCGCAACCGGGCAGGGGAGTGCAGTGCGGGGTGCCCTCCGGGTAGGTGCCCTCGGGCGCGAATGCGGGGTCGTGCGGGCGCGGGGAGCACACGGTCGAACCGGTTTCAGATTGCCACCAGGTGTCGATGAACGCCGCGGTGCCGCCGCCCACGTGCTGACGCAGCCAGCGCCACGCCTCCGGGTTAATGGATTCACCCACCGAGCCGAGCAGACGCACGGTCGAGAAGTCGTACTTGCCGGGCTCCGGGCCGTTCGGGAACGCACCCATGAGGGAGCGAATCAGGGTCGGCGCGGTGTAGTAGTTGGTCACGCCGTAGCGTTCGATGACCTCGAAGTGGCGACCGTAGTGCGGGGTGTTCGGGGTACCCTCGTAAATCACCTCGGATACGCCGTTAACCAGCGGGCCGTAGATTTCGTAGGTGTGCGCGGTCACCCAAGCGAGGTCGGCGGTGCACCAGTGAACGGTGGACTCAACCTTTTCCGGGTTATTAACAGCCGACAGCTCGTCGGGGCGCAGCACGCCGTTCTCATCCACGTAATCCGGCAGCAGATCGTACAGCAGTGCGTGGGTGTACGCGGTCTGCACCAGGTATCCAGCCATGGTGTGCACCAGACCCTTGGGCTTACCGGTGGTGCCGGAGGTGTAAATGATGAACAGCGGGTCTTCTGCGTCGTGCAGTTCGTAGGCGTGGGTGTCCGGCTGGTCGTCCACCAGGTCGTGGTACCAGACGTCGCGGCCCTCAGTCCACGGCACAGCGGCGTGCGCTACCGGGTCGGAGGCGCTGGTGCGGTCCACCACGATCACGTGCTCAATATTGTTCTCACCGGAGCACGCCTCGTCGGCGTTGACCTTCACGGGAACGACCTTGCCGCGGCGGTTCTGACCGTCGGTGGTGATGAGAACCTTCGCGCCGGTGTCTTCCACACGGAACTTCAGCGCCTCGGCGGAGAAACCACCGAAGACGAGGGAATGGATCGCGCCAATACGCGCGCAGGCGAGAGTGAAAATAATGGTTTCGGGGATGACGGGCAGGTAGATGACCACACGGTCACCCTTGCGCACGCCCAGGGACAGCAGGCCGTTCGCTGCCTTCGCGATGCGGCGCTGCAGCTCGGCGTAGGTGATGGCTTCGCGGTCGCCGGGCTCACCTTCAAAGTAGAGGGCGACCTTGTCGCCGCGGCCCGCCTCCACGTGGCGGTCCACGCAGTTGTAGGCGACGTTGAGCTTGCCGCCCTCGAACCACTTAATTTCGGGGATCGTGAACTGTTCGATGCCTTCCTCATCGAAGCCGAGGGACTTCGGCTTCTCGAAGCGGTGCGCGGTGTGCCAGGGCTCAGCCCAGGTGAGGCGCTGTGCCTGCTTCTCCCAGAACGCGACGCGTGCCTCGTCAGATTCGAGGGCGGGGTTCGGGGTGGGGTTCAGCGGGTCGGTGAACGAGTAGGGGGTGGGCAGTCCCATTATTCTCCCATCGGTTGCTGGCATTAGCACCCTTGCTTGCCGTGCCGCTGTCTGTGTGACCGTGGGGTCTGTGTGTGCGTTGGCGAGGGGGTTGCTGCGACGTCACGGAGCCAGGTCTCTCGGTCGCTCTGGATGGTTTGCCTTCTTAGTAAAGCGCGCTCCGGGCCAGGAAGCAAAGGAGCCCGTCATATTCGGAATGGTGAGTACCAGTTCGTAATATAACGACATATTTAAAGACCCCGCCCCGCGCTCACTGCTGTGGGGCGCGGGGCGGGGCACATCATCATCATTCAGTAGGCGACAGGTTTCCCCGCCGACTTCTTTCTCCGGCGCGTAGCGATGATTTGCTCACTGTCGGGAGCAACCACGCGGCGGACATCTCTCCTAAAACTCAGCGCGAACGCCGAGCCTTCTCTATTAGTTGCTGGGGTACTTCGCCTTCACCCAGCGCTCGAAAACGCCCACCAGCGCGTCGGTAATCTTACCGAGCACCGCCAGCGCCACAATAGCCAGTAGCAGGCGGTCGGTGCGGCCGTTGTTCTGCGAGTCGGTCAGCAGGTAACCCAGGCCCATGGATGCACCCAGCAGCTCGGCGGCGACCAGGAACAGCCACGCCTGAGCCAGCGCCAGACGCAGACCCGAAACGACCGACGGCAGAACCGCGGGAAGCTGAACCGTGGTGAACAGGCGCAGACCCTTCAGGCCGAAGGCGCGTGCCGCCTCCACAAGCTTGGGGTCAACGTGCGCCAGAGCCGCAGAAACCGTGGTGTACACCGGGAAGAATGCACCAATAGCAACCAGGGTCACCTTGGAATTCTCGCCGATACCGATCCACAGCAGAAGCAGCGGAACCCACGCCAGGGACGGTACGGCACGTAGCGCACCAATGGTCGGTGCGGCAATCAGACGCACCGGCGCAGACAAGCCAATCAGCGCACCCAGCACCAGGCCGAGCACGGCACCAATACCGAAACCAATCAGCACACGCTGAGTAGAAATCGCCACGTGGCGGCCCAGTTCGCCGCGCTGCGCCAGCTCAACACCGGCGCTGACCACACGGTCGGGGGAGGGCAGCTGAACCTGGGTGAACACGCCGTTCGTGCTCAGAATGTACCAGAGGGCAATCAGCGCCAGGGGAAGAATCAGGCCCAGGTACTGCTTACCGGCGAACGGGTTCGACGGCAGCTTCACGGAAGAGACACGCTTCTCGGCACGCTCAGCGCGAGCGCTGGAGGCGGCGGTAATCGTTGCGGCGGTCATTACTTCTCAACCACCTTTGCGATCTTCTCAACGGCTGCGCTGTCAGACTTCTTTGCGAACTGGTCGTCCACAATGCTGTTCAGTGCCTTGTCCACGTCAGACTGGGAGGGAACGTCGCCGGACTCCACCAGAATCGGGCCGACACCCTTGAGAACCTCAACCTGCTTAGCGCCCGGAACCGGGTCGATGTCCAGGTGGGTGCGCTCCATGACGACCTGAGCGGTCTCGTGCTTAATGCCGGACTCCTCCTCGACAATCTTCACAGCCTCTTCGGGGTTCTTCTTAGCCCAGGCGCGAGCGTACTCGTACACGTCCACGATGGTCTGTGCGGCGGTCGGGTTGGACTGAATGAACTTCTCGGTCGCGTTCAGGAAGCCGTAGGTGTTGAAGTTCAGGTTGCGGTAGAAGAGCACGTCGCCGCTTTCCACCTCGGCAGCAGCCATGATCGGGTCCAGGCCGCTCCACGCGTTGACCTGACCGTTATCCAGGGCGGTGCGGCCGTCGGCGTGCTGCAGGTTCTGAATGGTCAGGTCCGAAGCGGAAATACCTTCCTGCTTGAGTGCCTGCAGCAGCAGGAAGTACGGGTCGGTACCCTTGGTCACGGCAACGGTCTTACCCTTCAGGTCCGCAACCTTGGTGATGCCCGAATCCTTGCGGGTCACCAGTGCCGACCATTCCGGCTGCGAGTAGAGGCTAATGACCTTGATGGGGGAGCCATTAGCGCGTGCCAGCAGCGCCGCCGAACCGGCGGTCGAGCCGACATCAATATTGCCGCTACGCAGCGCCTCATTCGCCTTGTTCGAGCCGGCCGACTTGACCCACTCAACCTTCTTACCCTCGGCGGCGAGGGCGGTCTCAAGCCAACCCTTCTTGCGGATAATCAGGGACAGCGGGTTGTAGGTCGCGTAGTCAATGGTCACGGTGTTCTGATTGCCACCACCGGCAGCACCGGAGGCGTTAGCGGAACCGGAACCTTCACCGGCGCAGGCGCTGAGCAGAGTAGCAAAAGCGGCGGCTGCAGCAAGGGACTTGAGGGCGGTACGGCGAGACGGGGAGTAAGTCATGATGAAATCTTTTCGCTTCTGAAGATGATGATGTGATGTGTAAGAAATGCGTTTCGTGGCGGCTTTAGGCGTTATCTTCCACGCCGAGCTCAGCCAGCAGTTCGCTGCGCAGCGCCGTGATCTCTGCATCGGCGCGGTCACGCGGGTGAGAACGGTCAACGGTCACAATGCGCTGGATGGTGGCGGGCGCCTCCGGGGTGTCCTTACCGAGGACAATCACCCGGTCAGAGAGGTACAGCGCCTCTTCCACATCGTGGGTGACCAGCAGAATCGTGGTCGGGTCTTGACGGTGCACGTCCAACAGCAAATCCTGCATGTTGATGCGGGTCAGCGCGTCCAGAGCACCGAAGGGCTCGTCGAGCAGTAGCACGCCGGGGTTGCGTGCGAGCGCTCGCGCCAGGGACACGCGCTGAGCCATACCGCCTGAAATTTCCTTGGGACGGTGGGTTGCGTATTCGCCCAGTCCGACCAGGTCGAGCAGGCGCGCTACGGATGCTGCGCCTTCAGATTTTTTGGTGCCCTGCGGCAGCCCGAGCGCCACGTTGTCGGCGACGGTGCGCCAGGGGAGCAGGCGCGGTTCCTGAAAGCCGATAGCTACGCGGGGGTCGAGGCCGGTCACTGCCTTCTCGCCGATACGCACGGTACCTGCGGTGATGCGGTTCAGTCCTGCTGCTGCACGCAGGAGGGTGGATTTGCCGCATCCGGAGGAGCCGATGACGGAGATAATCTCGCCGGGGGCTGCGGTGAAGGAGACTCCGCGAAGAACTTCGTGGGTTCCGCCGGGCACGGGGAAAGATTGTCCGACGTCTTCAAAGCTCAAGGGGACGGCGGCGGTGGATACGGCACGGCGGCCGTTCTTTTCACTGGTGGGTACGTCAGTTACTGCACTGTTGAGTGTCATGTCACTTCCATCGTTCCTGGCGTTAGCACCGGGGGCGGAAGAATCCGTGCCGGTTGCTGCGACGTCGTGGAGCCAGGTCTCTCAGTCGCTCTGGATGGTTTGCTTCTCCCACCCTATGGGCTGTGGTGTGCCTCAATCAACCCGGCGGGCGCGTATGAATTTCTATGACCGTATATTTCGCATTTATCACGAAATATTTCGGTTCCACGTCACAAAAAGATTTTTTCGTCACAAACGTGACCTCCCTCCCGCGTGCCCCGTACACTCAAACCACGAGATCATGAGTCCCGGCGCTAAGCTCTGGCTAGCCGGGCGGCAACCCTCTCCCGTAGCGGGGTGCCCCAGATGATGATCTGGCCTCAATGAAAAGAGGCAAGTACGGCGCGAACGCGCCACCTGCACGAAGGCCACCACCGAACGCAGAAGGCAAAAAGGAGGCGGCGCGCGGGGTGCAGGGCACTAACCCGATCCTCCCCGATCATTCGCGAAAGGAAAATCGATGGCTGAGCAGAAGAAGCGCATCGTAGTTAACGCATTCGAAATGACCTGCATTGGTCACCAGAGCTTCGACCTCTGGCGTCACCCGCGCTCCCGCGCAACCGAGTACAACACCATCAAGTACTGGACTGACCTGGCTAAGACCCTTGAGCGCGGCCTGTTTGACGCCGTGTTCATCGCTGACGTTGTTGGTATCTACGACGTGTACAAGAACTCTGCCGCTCCCGCCATTGAGGGTGCCGCTCAGGTTCCCGTGAATGACCCCGCAACCCAGATTTCTGCAATGGCTGCAGTGACCGAGCACCTCGGCTTTGGCGTGACTGCTGCCGCTACTTTTGAGCAGCCCTACACCCTGGCTCGCCGCTACGCCTCCCTCGACCACCTCACTGAGGGCCGCGTCGGCTTCAATGTTGTGACTTCTTACCTGCCTTCGGCTGCTGAGAACCAGGGCCTGCCCACCCAGATCCCGCACGACGAGCGTTACGAGATCGCGGACGAGTTCCTGGACGTCTGCTACAAGCTGTGGGAAGGCTCCTGGGAAGACGGCGCAGTAGTCAAGGACCGTGAGCGCGGCCTCTACGCTGACCCCTCCAAGGTCCACCCGATTGGCCACAAGGGCAAGTACTTCTCCGTGCCCGGCATCTCCCTGACCGAGCCGAGCCCGCAGCGCACCCCCGTGATCTTCCAGGCTGGTGCATCCAGCCGCGGCCAGAAGTTCTCCGGTAAGCACGCTGAGGCTGTGTTCATCAGCGCCCTGCGCCCGGACCTGACCCGCGTTGTGACCGACCGTATTCGCGCCGCTGCCGAGGAGCAGGGCCGTAGCCGTGACGACGTCAAGATCCTCGCAATGCTCTCCGTCATCGTGGATGAGACCGAAGAGAAGGCAAAGGCAAAGTACGAGGAGTACAAGAAGTACATCAACCTCGAATCTGCACAGGCTATCATCGGCGGCTGGTCCGGTGTTGACCTGTCCCAGTTCGACGAGGACGAGGTCCTGAACTACGTGCAGACCGAGTCGATTCAGTCCTTCCTGACCCCCTTCACCCTGCAGGCGAAGGACAAGAAGTGGACCCGCAAGGCCATCGCTGAGCACACCACCCTCGGCGGCATGGGCGATGTCATTGTTGGTGACCCGGTTCAGGTTGCTGACGAGCTGGAGCGTTGGATCGATGAGGGTGGCCTGGACGGCATCAACCTGGCATACCACGTCTCCCCGGGCTCCTTCGAGGACTTCATCGAGTACGTTGTGCCCGAGCTGCAGAAGCGCGGCCGCTACCGCACCGAGTACGAGGGCAACACCCTGCGTGAGAACATCTTCGGTAAGGGCCACACCAAGGTTGCTGACTCCCACCCGGCCGCTAAGTACCGCGGCGCATACGTGGGTAAGCCTTCGGCTGCTGACACCCCGGCTCGCGCAACCGCTGAATAAGCGTTGCCGCTGATGCGAACCGTGTAGGTGCGCTCAAACTTAACGATTGAAAACAAGAACGCCCGTTCTACTGGAGGATTTGTATCCCCGGCAGAGCGGGCGTTTCTTTGCGCTGTGCTTTCTTGATGCGGCACTTTCTTGACGTGGCGCGTTCTTTATACTGGGTGGCATGACTGAACTAAACCATGATGACCGCTGCCCCTGCTCGAGCGGCGAGGTGTACGGCGCCTGCTGCGGCAGGTTCCTGGGCGAGTTTGCCGCCTCCGGCACGTTGACTGCTCCCGCGCCGGAGCAGCTGATGTGCTCGCGTTTTACCGCGTTTGCGACAGGGGATGCGGCGTACTTGCTGGCGAGCTGGCATCCGAGTACTCGCCCGGCCGCCTTGGAGTTGGAGGATGATATCCGCTGGTATCGCCTGGATATTCTCGGTGCTTCGGGTAGCCCGTTTGATGCGTCCGGTACGGTGGAGTTCGTTGCGTATTACCGTTCGGTGCCGAGTGTTCCTGCGGAGGAGCGGGTGAAGGGCAGCATGCATGAGCTGTCGCGCTTTGAGAAGGTGGGCGGCGCCTGGTTCTATGTGGATGGAGACGTCCGCTAAGTCTCGTCACTTTCCCTGCCTCTCGTACGTGCAGAGTGTGGACATAGAAGAAATGGCAGAATCATTCCGAAACCGGAACGATTCTGCCGTTCCTTGTTTTAGTTAGCTTCTGTCTTTTAGAAGCTTTTCAAGATAGTTCTCTAAACGAGAGGCTACCTCCAGCTCATGGTCAGAAATAATGCCGGTATATTCGTGAACTGACCTGGAGACACCATCATGAAGGCGATATATCTGTTTTCCAGAAAGCGTCGGGATATCTCGACGCTCTTGAGAATTAAGAACCGAAGACAAAAGAATAATATCTCGGAAATGTCGACTTTTATCGGAATCTCCATTGTTGAGCAGGGCTGATACCTTCTCGTAAAGAGCGCCCAAACCATCAGGAACATTGACTGTAAATTGGCGGTCAGCGCAGAGTACAGATGCTTTACGGGTACGCTCAAGCCCAAACTGGGCACCACGAGTTTCTAACAGGCGGCCAAACCCCGGATACTCATAGGTGCGAGCGGCCTCCGACTGTCCCGAAGGGATGAGGATATCTATCTGAGCTTCACCGCGAACCCATCGGTGATTTTGACCTGATGCGTTGAATCCGGCAATTGAAAATCCGGCATTGCTAAGAGCCTCATGGAACTGACGAACATACGCCCGTGATGCGCGGATATCAAGAATAACGTCGATATCGTGAGTGGATCGAGAACCAGCGTAGCTTCGCTCTGCAGCCAACAGACGCATCATGCTTCCGCCTGCCAGGGACCATCCTTGCGGCATAATCTCTGAGATATCAGCCAGACCAAGCCAAGAGGCACGCTCTGCCCCAATAGCAGGAATCAAAATAGGGGATGCGGTCATGACTAAGACGCTTTCTTGAAAACAGAATCTTGAAGAATGCGCTCTGCCTCAGCGGAGCTTCGCGGATCCCCCAAATCTAGAAGATCTACCGCCACATGCAAGGGCAGAATGTGGGGCGGCTCATCGCATTCACGCAAGATAATGTTCGCCGAATCTACAGACGCTGGAAGCAGGTTGTACAGAAAAATGATGTTCTCTAAATCCTGGCTTGAAACATATGCATCAACCATTGAGCCGTACACCTGAGAAATATCGCTACTAATGCCGGTAAGCGACAATGCAGAGTCTTCCAAAATTGCAGGAATTTCAGCGGGAGGAGCCTGCAGATGATGCACTTTCAGACCGCGGCGAGCTCGGTATCGCTCAACAGACGCAGGTCCTTGCACCTGAATTGCTGAGGCGCGTTCTTTTGCCCTGCGGCGTTCCTCAGCAGATAGAACAGATGACTGACCATCGCAGTAACGCGCCAAAGCGTTGAATGCATCGAAGGAAATAGGACGGCCAGCATTACTGCGGTGCGCAGCGGGAAGAGCGTCGACAACCCAGCGGCTTCCCAATTTACGACCTTGGAGCATTCCGCGTTCTAAGCGGGCGCGCACGCTTCGCTCTGAAACCTTAGCTTCTTGAGCATACTCTTGAACGGACATCATGGCAGAATCATACCGAAAACGGAATGATTCTGCCATGATTTTCTCGTACCGGAGAGCGATAAGGAACATGCAAGAGCGAACCAGATACGCCAAAGGCAGGCCCCTCGGCAGCTTGAAAACTTACATTCTCAGCCGCATCAGGAACCTGCCTTCAGCAAATATGTAGACTGTCGGACTTAGCTAGTCCAGCCGTTAATGATGCCCATACCGAAGTAGATCACGAACACCGCGGAGACCAGGTACATCAGCCAGTGCACGTCCTTGCCGCGGCCCTGCACCAGGCGAATGAAAGTGTACGCCACGAAGCCGGCACCAATACCGTTCGCAATCGAGTACGACAGCGGCATGAAAATAATGGTCAAGAACGCCGGAATACCCAGACCCCAGTCGGTCCAGTCAATATTCACGGCCTGGCGAATCATCAGGAAGCCGACCACGACCAGCGCCGGAGCAACCGCCTCGAAAGGAACGATGGTGACCAGCGGCGAAATGAAAATCGCCAGCAGGAACAGCACACCGGTCACAATGTTCGCAAAGCCGGTGCGTGCACCCGCACCAATACCGGTAGCGGATTCCACGAAAATCTGGTTCGCCGAACCGGACGCTCCACCACCGACAACGGAACCGAAAGCGTCCACGAGCAGGACCTTGTCGATGTCCTCAACCTTGCCGTCCTTCATGGTGCCAGCCTCGGCGGCAAGACCCACCGAAACGCCCATCGCGTCGAAGAACACGGACAGCAGAATGGTGAACACCAGCAGCGAAGCAGCCAGCGGACCGATGTGGGTGAATGCGCCGAACAGGTCAGCGGAACCGATGAGGGAGAAGTTCGGGGTGGTGAACTTCATGTCCGCAAGGGAAGGCACGTTCAGGGACCAGCCGGTTGCCGACTCCTTCACGGAACCGGAGGGGACAACCGCCTCCAGAATCAGGGACAGTGCGGTGGAGGCGAGCACGCCCCACAGGATCGCGCCCTTCACGTTACGGATGAACAGGGCGATGGTGAAGAACAGGCCGAAGAGGAAGACGAGGGTGGGCCAGCCGAGCAGGTGACCGCCCGCGCCGAGGCTCACCGGAACGGTGGTGCCAGCTGCGTCAGGCATGCGGCGGATAATGCCGGAGTCGACCAGACCGATAAAGGAAATAAAGAAGCCGATACCGACCACAATCGCGGTCTTGAGCGACTCGGGGACCGCCTCAAACACCGCGGTACGGAAGCCGGTGAGCACCAGAACGGTCATGATCAGACCGGCAAGAACGACCAGGCCCATGATGTCTGCCCAGGTCAGGTTCGGGGTGGTGGCAATGGTGGAGGCGAGCAGCGCATTCACGCCCAGGCCAGCCGCCATGGCGAAGGGCTGCTTGGCGATAACACCCATGAGGATGGTCATCACGCCGGCAACCAGCGCGGTCACAGCCGCGACGGGTGCGATACCGAGGGTGCGTTCGGATGCGTCCTTGCCGAGGCCGATGACGAGGGGGTTCAGCACCACGATGTAGCTCATGGCGAAGAATGCGGCGAGGCCGCCGCGGAATTCTGCGGCGATGGAGGAGCCGCGTTCGGAAATCTTGAAGTAGCGGTCGAGTGCGCTGGTGGGCGCTGCCGCCTTCTGGGGTTCAGACATGTGAGGATCCGTTGATGTTGTTCGGTGTGTACTGTTGCGCCGCCGGTTTCGCGGGTGAAGCTCGCGGGCTAGGCTCATAACCGGGCGCCACGATGGTTCAACCATTGTAGGCGCCGCCTCCTAGCTTGTGCCGTTGAAACGCGTTGTGTGCGGCGGTTCAGTCGGTGCTGTGGTGTTTCCCCGACCCCTGCACCCAGAATCGGTGGTTGGGGCAGAGGGAAGAATAGCGCAGGGCGGGGTACCGGCAACCCGAAGGTGCCGATACCCCGCCCTGATGGCGCCCGCGCCTCCACATGTGGAGGGTGAGGCACCTGATGTATTTAGTGCATCCAGCCGGTAATCAGGCCGTTAGCGAAGAAGATGAGGAACACTGCGGAAACCACGTACATGAGCCAGTGAACTTCCTTGCCGCGACCCTGCACCAGGCGGATGAAGACGTAGGACAGGAAGCCTGCGCCGATACCGTCCGCGATGGAGTAGGACAGGGGCATGAAGATGATGGTCATGAACGCGGGGATACCCAGACCCCAGTCGTTCCAGTCGATGTTCACTGCCTGGCGGATCATCAGGAAGCCAACGAACACCATTGCGGGTGCAACAGCTTCGAAGGGCACGATGGTGACCAGCGGGGACAGGAAGATTGCGACGAGGAACAGTGCGCCGGTGACGACGTTCGCGAAGCCGGTGCGTGCGCCCGCGCCGATACCGGTTGCGGACTCCACGAAAATCTGGCTGGAGGAGGAGGAAGTGCCACCGCCGACTACGGAGCCGAGGGCGTCCACGAGCAGGACCTTGTCGACGTTCTCGATCTGACCATCCTTGATGGTGCCTGCTTCGGTCGCCAGACCGACGGAGGTGCCCATTGCGTCGAAGAACGCGGAGATGAGGATGGTGAAGATCAGCAGAACAGCAGCCATGCCGCCGAGGGTGCCGAAGGCAGCGAACAGGTCAGCGGAACCGAACAGGGAGAAGTCGGGCAGCTTGCTGGTGTTGGAGTCCCAGACGGGGACGTTCAGGGACCAGCCGGTGGGGGATGCCTGCGAGCTGCCGGAGGGCACGACCTTCTCCAGGATGATGGAGAGGGCAGTGGAGGCGAGCACGCCGTAGAGGATTGCACCCTTCACGTTGCGGATGAACAGCGCAATGGTGAGGAACAGGCCGAAGAGGAAGACGAGGGTGGGCCAGCCGAGCAGGTGACCGCTGACACCGAAGGAGACGGGCACGGTGGTGCCTGCTGCGTCGGGCATGCGGCGGATGATACCTGCGTTGACGAGGCCGATGAAGGCAATGAAGAAGCCGATACCGACGACGATTGCGACCTTGAGCGATTCGGGGACCGCGTTGAACACTGCGGTGCGGAAGCCGGTCAGCACGAGGATGGTCATCAGCACACCAGCCCATACGACGAGGCCCATGATGGCGGGCCAAGTCAGTCCGGGGGTGGAGGCGATGGTGGTTGCCAGCAGTGCGTTCACGCCGAGGCCTGCCGCCATGGCGAAGGGCTGCTTGGCGATGACGCCCATGAGGATGGTCATAACGCCTGCGACCAGTGCGGTCATTGCTGCGACCTGCGGTACACCGAGGGCATTGCCGGATGCGTCCTTGCCGAGGCCGATGATGAGGGGGTTCAGCACGACGATGTAGCTCATCGCGAAGAAGGTGGCGAGGCCGCCGCGGAATTCTGCGGCGATGGTGGAGCCTCGTTCAGTGATTTTGAAGTAACGGTCCAGTGCGCCCTTGGCTTCTGCCTTGGGGTTCTGGGGAGCCGCGGTGTTCTCAGAAGACATTCGTGAAAATCCGTAGATACTCATAGTCGGGGCGGGGTTCGGGGTTCCGATCCCGCATAAAAAAGTGCCACTTCCCGGTGTGTTGGGGAGGTGACACTGTTGTACCGAAATATTCTACGGTTAAAGTTTCTCTAAGCGTTAATCCAGGAAATTCCCAGCTTTCGCTTAGGAAGCCTAATAAGGCACGGTAAAAACTCTAAAATCCGCTGACTAGTAAAAAAATATATGTCATGAATCTAAATAATTCGAAAATCTATACCATTTAGGTTATGAAGGTGGTAGTCTTCTAGCACCAGGCCTGGGGCGGTGAAGTTTTATACCCGCCCGCTACAGACGGGGATTCAACGATGAAAAATGCTCTGAGAGTGTGCGCAGTATTGTGCACGGTTCTGACCTTTCTGCTGGGTAGCGCCCTCATCTCTGTCCTGGAGACGCAGACTCCTCTGGGTACCAATGCACAGGCACAGCTTTCTCTCCGTGCTTCGCAACAGTCTAAGTCTGAGCTGATTCAGAACTTTGATACCCTGGTGGATCGCTACGCTGCCGATGGTGCCCAGCTACTCAAGGTGGTCGCCGACCCCGAAGATTTCTGGCACGGAAAATCCGTCTACGTTTTTGGGGCAAATTCACTGAGCTCTGACGGTGAAACTATCGATTGGTTTGACCCGGATAAGCACGGGAAAAAATATCCATCACGAGCACTCGGGGATTCTTCGCTTGACGGCCAATACGCGCTAGCTGGTAGCCAAGAATTTGTGCGTGCTTTTGAAAACCTTGCCCGTGAACAAGGTATGGATGTTAAAGTTACCTCCGTTAACCCGGTGCGTGTTGTCTACGGGGCTGTTACTTCTTCGGGCTCTCTGACGAGCCTTATCTGCCTCGCTGTGCTCTTCTGTACCGCAATCATGGGGTGGTTGTCGGTCCGTTCGCGAACTCAGAATATTCTGCTTCTGAACGGATACTCCCCGCAGCGCCTGCAGCTAAGGGATGCACAAGATCTCCTGCTCCTGGCGCTACCTCCTGCAGCGGTAACAGCATTGTGCATGGGATGCGTAGAGGGGTTCGTGTACGGCGTGGCGCATCTTCCTCATCTGATGGGGGTTACAGCGCTGATTTTTGCCGTGTTTACCGTTCTCATGCTGGTTGCTCTACTGCTTATCAACCTCATGACTTGGCCGAGCATTAATGCGGTGGGACGTAGGGAACCGGCGTATCGACGTTTTACAGTTCCGAGTGCAATCGCTAAGTATGCTGTGGTGGTTTTAGTGGTGTGCACTATTCCGGGTCTGGTCTCAAGCGCTCAAGTGAGTTTGGGTAGGAGCGATTCGGCGGCTGGCTGGTCTCTTCTTTCTGACCAGTACACCTTACGGGTGAACGTGCCTGAAGCGACGATACGGGATGAACAGGCGCTCGCCTCCTACGACCAGGCCACAGTGCGTGCTTTAGGTTCTCTTGAATCACGGAACGGTGTCCTCTTGTCCTATGCGTTGGAAAACGTTAAGGGTTTGGAGGGTAGCGAATACGATGGCGCCCTTATGGTGAACCGCGCCTATGTGGACCTTCTTCAGCAACGTCTTGGCTTGTCGTTCAAGAACGTTGAGGATAGCAACTTCCCTGGATCTCAGTCTTTGCGTGCAGAGTATTCTTTCCACCAGAAAGACCGGGAGGATCGCGGATTTACTCTGCTCACTGTGGAGGATAAAACCAACTCGTCGGGGGTAAAGGTGCCTGCTTTGAGCTCTCAGGATTCACGGCTTCTGAACTATAAAAAGCCTGTTCTTGTGGTGACCGAATCGGCGACTCAGAATCTACAACCTTCCTTTATTTCTGCGGCCTTGACTACCGGTAACGTCATGGTTTCTCAGCCTGCGTCTGTACGGGCTGCCTACAACGCTGAGGAAATTGGGCAGACCCTACTTTCTGTGGACCGCGCGGGAGAGGAACACCTTTACATCGCGCAGCTGGAACGTAACCAGTATGTTGCGCATCTAGTGGGCCTAGCAATTCTCTGTGCGGCACTCATTATTGGCACAGCAATTAACACGTACATTACCCTTGCGGCTCGTGCTCGTAATGATTTTGTTTTACGTACTGCTGGTCTGCCTCTCAGAACAATTTTTAGTGGGTACCTTCTGAAGGAAACCTGCATTGTGTGCCTTTGCTCTGCTGCGGCGTTGGTACTTCTTCTGGTGCAGGGAGCAGAGTACGCTTTTTCAGCGATGGCGGCACCGCTGTTGTACGGCACTATTCTGGCGTTGGTGCTGAGACTGAGTTTTAACCGTATCTTCACCGCGACGGTTCACCGTCGTCACGTATAGGAGTGAATGATGAGGAATACTGCTTATCCCTCTGGCAATGTGGAACATCCTGAGGTAACTATCGCCTCCCGCGACATTGTGGTGTATGCGCAGGGGCAGCCCATTCTCCAGAGTCCTCACTTTGAGGCATATGCGGGGGAAGTAACTGGCATTGTGGGCCCGAGCGGATGCGGTAAAACGACGCTTTTGAATGTGTTGGGTCTGCTGATGCCGCCTCATGAGGGTGAGGTTGTTATTGGGGGCCGGCATATGGAACGTGCTCGTGAGAAGGCGCGTCTTGCGTTCTGGGCTGATGAAGCTTCCTTCGTTTTTCAGGATTACGGAATTATTGAGGAATGGAGCGTTATCGAGAATATTCTGCTTGATCGTAAGACCTTTGGTCGTGCTCGTATTACGGATGAGAGCCGCGAGCTTTTGAACGTCATTGGTCTTGAAGGGAAGGAACGTACTTCGGCTGCCCTGCTGAGTGGTGGTGAGAAGCAGAGGGTGGGTATCGCTCGGGCAATCCACAAGGGTGTGCGCTACATTTTTGCGGATGAGCCGACGGCAAGTCTTGATGCTGAGAACCGGGCATTGGTTGTTGAGCTGTTGAGCTCTGCTGCTCGGCGTGGAGCCACAGTTATCGTGGCGACTCATGATGCAGATATGATGACCGCCTGCGATAGGGTATGCCGTCTTGAAGCCCCTACCAGAATTCCCGATTCGGGATTAGTGGATGTAAATGTAAATTCTCATCGGAAGGAGAACGGATCATGACGACAAGGAGCCCTCTAGCTCGTGATGAGTATGATCGTGCGCCGGAAAATTCAGGAGGCGACACCCCTCGAAAAAACGGATTGCGGCACCTGCCGCGAAAAGTGGTGGGCGTTCTAGTATCTTGCGTGGTGTTTGTTGGCGCTCTTCTGGGTCTGTACTGGGGTGGAGCTTTTGAGCCATGGCTGAATGAGTATTCGACCACTACACCAGCTTGTGCAACAGCTTCTTCACCGGAGGATGTGCAGCAAGCTCTTGCGCGGACTGAAGAGCTTAATGCTATTCGTTCGGCTGCGAAGAATGTTGAATTCTCCCAGACTCTTCTGTGTGATGGGCAGAAGGCTGTTTTGACGATTACGTACACTGACCGGTCGGATTTTAAGCGTTTGAATGATGCGGTCACTTCGGCACATTTGGGTGCTGCTGCTGAGATTAAGCTCAAGAGGTAGGCGTGTAAAGAACGGTGGTTGTTTATCGCCCCTGCGCGAACAATGATAGTTTGTTAGGTTAGTAGACCCTAAGTTTCTGCTATATTCGAGGTGAAACATGTGTCGCCGGATGCAGGGTTCCGTGTGGTGAGCCTTTTTCGGCATAGATGAGAATTCGGCATAGATGAGAAGGAACCCACCGTGACTGAAACTCCCCAGGAAAACACCGCTGAGAATTACCCCGCCGCAGAATCCCTGCCGGTACGCCAGCGCGCCGTCGTAGCAACCGACCGCCCCGCCCGATACATTAAGCAGCTCGGCTCGCACATGGGTCGCAAGCTCGGCACCGCAGAACTGCCCGACGGTATCCGCCTCACCTTCAACCGCGACGGTATTTTCCGCGGCTACGGTGACCTGCGCGAAATCGACGGTGCCCTCATCATGGAGGTGCGCGCCGAAAGCGACGAGTTGGCTGCTGGTCTGGCGGATGTGCTGGACCGCCACCTGGTCCGCTTCGGTGAGCGTGACGAACTGGTCGTCACCTTCGAGGCGGTACCCGCCTCCTAGTCCCTGCTTTCTAGTCTTCGTTACCCTGCCCCGCCCTCCTGCACCTCGGAGGGCGGGGCAGTTCTATGCCCGCTGCGTGCGGAGGCTCCCGGGGTCGAACGCGCCGCGCTGCCCGGATTAGGTGACCCCGCCCGGATTAGGTGACAGAAAATTGTCCTATTTAGTGGGCGAAGACATATAAGCCCCCGAACACCCGTCAATCCCCGGTAAAATAGGCAAGAAGTGAACACTAAGCTCACCGCCTGTTCGCGCCGCACCGGGCGCCGGACGGTGAACTTCGAAAGGAAGATTTTCGTGTCTGAAGCAGCACGCCCCCTGCGCGTCGCCGTTATTGGTGCAGGTCCCGCCGGTATTTACACCGCCGATATCCTCACCAAGTCTGAAGAGGTCCGCACCGGCGCCGTCGAGGTCGCCATCGACATCTTCGATCGCTACCCCGCCCCCTTCGGCCTGATCCGCTACGGTGTGGCACCGGATCACCCCCGCATCAAGGGCATCATCACCGCGCTGCACAAGGTCCTGGACCGCGGCGACATCCGTTTCTTCGGCAACGTTGAATACGGCAAGGACCTGACCCTCGCCGACCTGCGCGAACACTACGACGCCATCATCTTCGCAACCGGCGCGATTTTTGATGCACCCCTGAACATTAAGGGCATCGACCTGGACGGCTCCTACGGCGCAGCAGACTTCGTCTCCTGGTACGACGGCCACCCCGACTACCCCCGCACCTGGCCGCTCGAAGCTGAGCAGGTTGCAGTGCTCGGTAACGGCAACGTCGCTCTGGACGTCTCCCGCATCCTCTCCAAGCACGCTGACGACCTGCTCGTCACCGAAATCCCCGACAACGTCTACGAGGGTCTGAAGGCTTCCCCCGTGACCGACGTGCACGTCTTCGGTCGCCGCGGCCCCGCACAGATGAAGTTCACCCCGCTCGAGCTGCGCGAACTCGCACACTCCCGCGACGTGGACATCGTCCTGTACGAAGAGGACTTCCAGTTCGACGCTGCTTCTGAGGAAGCCATGGAGAAGAACGCGCAGACCAAGGTCATGATGAAGACCCTGCGCGGCTGGCTGGAAGACCAGAAGACCAATGAGCAGACCGCATCCCGCCGCCTGCACCTGCACTTCCTGCAGTCCCCGCACGAGATCCTCGGCGAAGACGGCAAGGTCGTGGGCCTGCGCATGGAACGCAACAAGCTCGACGGCAACGGCGGCATCATCGGCACCGGCGAGTACGTGGACTACCCCGTACAGGCTGTCTACCGCGCAATCGGCTACTTCGGTTCCGAGCTGCCCGAAATCGGTTACGACGACAAGCGCGGCGTCATCACCAACGTTGAGGGTCGCGTCGTGGACGAGAACGGCGAGGTCGTTCCCGGCCTGTACGCATCCGGTTGGATCAAGCGCGGTCCCGTCGGTCTGATCGGCTCCACCAAGTCTGACGCGCTCGAGACCATCACTCACCTGCTCGAGGACCGCGAGAACCTCTACACTGCACCCGAGCCGGAGGCAGAGGCATTCAGCGCCTACCTGGACTCCAAGGGCATCAAGTACACCACCTGGGAAGGCTGGCACCGCCTGGACGACCACGAGAAGGCACTGGGCGCCGCATCCAAGGACGCAGCCGGTGAGCCTCGCGCCCGCGTGAAGGTTGTGGACCGCGACGAGATGATCAACATCTCCCGCGGCAAGTAATCCTTACGTTGAGTACGTAGAGCATAGAAATCGACCCCGTATCGTGAACCGGTGCGGGGTCGATTTTTATCTATATATAAGGAAGCGGGGGAGTAGGGGGCTCTCGGAAAGTGCTCGCCCGGAAGAGTTATCGAAAGAGCGGTTAAAGAAACCCACCCCGCACCATGAGGTCATGCGGGGTGGGTTGGGTAGGTGCCGAAGACACTCGAGGACATACCCTCCGGCTACCCGGACGCGCAGCGAGCCCATGCAGTGACTCCACGTGCGGCGCATCCCTTAACGGGGTCTAGAAAGCTAAAGAAACACCAAGATTAGCTCTCTAAACAAGCGCATAGCCGTACGGTGTGTAGACTATGCACACTTTTTGAGGACGTCTTCAATGCCCAAAATGGCCTTGAGTACGGTTTCAGTTTCAGTACCCAGCTTCTTGCGGGCTTCACCAGAAATGACGGCCTTCACGATGTTCTTGAAGGTCTTCCACTGCTTGAAGGCGTTAACGAGTGCCTTAATAAGCTTGTAAATGGCGATGCCCAGCTGAATGACAAACTTTGCAATACTGACAACGCAGGCAATAACACCAACGGGGGAGAGCGGTGCGTGGGCGCGTCCATCAGACTTACGAACAGCGGCCTTAGCGCTTGCAATCTGACGGCCTGCGTCAGTGCCCTGGACGGTGGTCAGGTTGCCCAGTGCGCTCTCAATGCCGCTATTAACGCGGTTGGAGGATCCAGGCTTCGCATACTTCAAACGGGCAGGTACCTGCTCTAGGCGGCGCAGAATCAGCTTGAGCTGCTGGTCGGCAGTCATTGCCTTCTGCGGATGCGCCATCTGCTGTGCCTGCGCTGCGGGTGCAGCTGCACAGCCGAGAGCGATGGTTGCGGTGCCTACGCCGAGTGCACGGAATGCCGTGCGGCGATTCATCGTTGCGGACACTGGATCCCCCTTTGGATCTCTATGCGGTTTATCGGTGCTGTAATGTGCGGTGACTTTACGTCTGGGGCTCCGGAAGTGGCCCCGTGCAAGGTCCGGAAGTGACCTCACGCCCTCTATAGTACGGTGCTCAAAGAGGGGGCTTCAAGCTATTTCAGGGGGTATTTTCAGCCGGCTTTCATCTCTCCTTGTCAATCGCTAGAGGTTTATCAAATCTTTATATTTCTGCGTCGTCATAATTGCGTAGATATCTGCACTGAGAGAAAAATAAGCGTCTGACAAGCCGGTTTATTGTATTCCCAAGAATGAATATTTGCATCTACGTGCATTCTGGCCTGTAGTTGCTTTGCGCGGCAGATTTTTGTGGGTTGCTTGAAGGTTGAGGCGAGTCTTGCTGAAGGGATGCGCCGCCAGATTCACCGAAGATGCACCGTGGAATCCATCACAGGATTCACCACAGAATTTGCCGCAGGATTCACCGCAGAATTCGCCGTGCACTCTCTTGCGGTTTTGTGGCTCGGCTTGTGCTTGCTTGTGCACCTTATGCTTGTGCCCCTTATATAGGGGCAGATACAGGGGCGCCAGATAGTACTGAAATTTTTAGAGATATTGTGGGGCTTTTAGGGCTGCCGTGAGCTGAGTGAGGGAGCGTAAAACAGATTTTCGGAACTCTACTGAAAGGCCATTCAAAGGTCTTTGACTCTCTTCGGAGCATTTCCGGAACAAAATTTTGGAAGATTCTGAAGAAAATTTGTAGAAATCAGAGTAGAAAATAGGGCTTCCTCGAGGCCTCCGCGGGTTCCCAAAAGCAGCTAAAACCCCTCCAAAAGCCCCTGATGTGGGGTGTTGTGAAGAAATTTTAAAATTTTTTGAAGTTTTTCTGAATCATCATTGACAAGCTTAAACGCATATGTGCCAGGCAATAAATGGTCGAAAATGGGGGTCAAAATCGGGCAAAATCGAACAAAACGGTTTGCACGCCTCCGCAAACCTGTCATAGACTAGTGGAGGTTCGAACGACGGGATGAAGAAAACTGAACCTGTTCGATCGACTAGGCCCCCATCGTCTAGCGGCCTAGGACGCCGCCCTTTCACGGCGGTAGCACGGGTTCAAATCCCGTTGGGGGTACTTGCAAATTTCACGATTTGCAAAGCCAAGTTTGATGATATAGAATTTATTTCTGTTGATTCCAACAAGGCCCCGTAGCGCAGTTGGTTAGCGCGCCGCCCTGTCACGGCGGAGGTCGCGGGTTCAAGTCCCGTCGGGGTCGCTCTGGCCGCGTAAGTTCAGATGATTATTCATCCGAAGACGCGGTCATTGCGTATCTAAAAGTAAATACGCAAGGCTCTGTAGCTCAGTTGGTAGAGCGTACGACTGAAAATCGTAAGGTCACCGGATCGACGCCGGTCGGAGCCACGAAATCCGCCTCCAGGCTTCTACAGTGGGGCGGGTTTTGTTTTTAAAAAACTTTGCGGTTGCAGATACTGCAAAACCGCCAAAAAGGCGGCATCTTGGGAATAAAACCCTGAGATGCCGCCTTTTTATATACGGTCTATGTACAGAACAGGTACATCACAATCACTGTAGAAACGCCCAGCAGGAAGCTACTCGATAATTTCTGCTCAAAGAGCGCATACAACGGGTTGCAGAAAGGATTGCCGCACCCATGACTGCCCAGAATTTCAGTACACAGCCTCCGGAGAGCTCACCCCAGATTCCCTGGGCAAAAAATGCTGCTGTCGATAGTGCTCAGGCGGGCGGAATCCGCTTCGAGAACATCACCAAAAGCTACCCGAGCCGAACCGGTGAACCCACCACGGTGCTGCAGAACCTGAACCTGCATATTCCCGCCGGGCAGATTACCGTGTTCGTCGGCCCCTCCGGATGCGGTAAAACCACTAGTCTGCGCATGATTAACCGCATGGTAGAGCCCAATAGCGGCACCATCACCATTGACGGCGTGAACGTGCACGAGAAGAACCCCTACGAGCTGCGCCGCGGCATTGGCTACGTGATGCAGCAGGGCGGGCTCATGCCGCACCGCACCGTCGCGCAGAATATTGCCACCGTACCGCGCCTGCTCGGCGCCTCCCGCAAGGAGGCGCAGGCGCGCGCCCTCGAACTGCTCGAAGTAGTCGGTCTGGATCCTTCGTACGCCAAGCGCTACCCCTCCCAGCTTTCGGGCGGTCAGGTGCAGCGCGTTGGTGTGGCGCGTGCTCTCGCCGCCGATGCGCCCGTCCTGCTGATGGACGAGCCGTTCTCCGCGGTGGATCCGGTGGTGCGCACCGACCTGCAGAAAGAGCTGTTGCGCCTGCAGGGTCGACTCGCCAAGACGATTGTGTTCGTCACCCACGACATTGACGAGGCGCTTCTGCTCGGCGATACAATCGCCGTCTTCGCGGAGGGTGGCCGCCTCGCACAGTTCGGTACTCCAGAAGAGATTCTCTACAGCCCCGCCGATGATTTTGTGCGCTCCTTCGTGAGCCGCTCCGTTGCCGGTCTGCTGGATGAGCAGACGGTACGCCAAGCGCGCGCACGCCGACTTGCCGCCTCCCGAGAAGCACAGAATGGTGCGGTAGAAGGCGAGAAAAGCGAATGAGTCTTCTAGAAAATATCGTGCTCGCGGCGCCACCTCTCGCCGCGCAGCCCCTAGTGGCATCACCCCTCGCCGCAAGCGACATGCACTGGGAATGGGTCGCCACCAACAGCCAGCGCATCCTCGAGCTGACCCTCAGCCACCTCTACCAGGGCGTCGTACCCGTCGCGATTGGCGCTCTCGTCGCGCTGCCGGTCGCCTACTACGCGAGCCGTCGCCGTGACCGCGGTTCCGAACGCCGCATCGGTGCGCGAACCCTCATGCACCTCTCCTCGCTGCTGTACACCATCCCCTCGATCGCACTGTTCGTGCTGATGCCGCTCATTCTGGGAACCTCCATTATTTCCCCGCTGAACATGCTCGTCGCCCTGAGCGTCTATTCCTTCTCGCTCATGGTGCGCTCCGGTGTGGATGCCTTCGACTCCGTACCCGATAGCGTGCACGAATCTGCACGCGCCCTCGGATACACGCCCCGACAGGCGCTGATGGAGCTCTACCTGCCCCTCGCTACGCCCGTCATTATGGCGGGAATCCGCGTGGCAACCGTGGCAAATATTGCGATGGTGTCCGTGGGTGCCCTCATCGGTGTACCCTCGCTCGGTACGCTCTTCACCGACGGACTCGCGCGCAATATCCCTTCGGAAATCCTGGCTGGCGTAATCCTTAGCCTGCTGCTGGCGCTGGTCCTCGACCTGCTCCTTATCCTTCTGACAAGGGCACTTACGCCCTGGCAGGCGGCTACGGTTGCGAACCGCCGCAGCCTCGAAAGGAAGGCATAACCCGTGAACGTCATAGAACGAACCTTCGCCTACCTCATGGACGGCGCCAACTGGCAGGGAAACGGCGGAATCCTCGTGCGCCTGCTCGAACACCTGAGCGTCACCGCCCTCGCCACTGCCTGCGCGGCACTCATCGTCGTGCCCCTCGGCCTCTGGGCTGGCCACCACCGACCCTCCGACGGCGCTAATCGCCGCCGCAGCAACCTGCTCATGAGCGCTGTAGCCGCCACCCGCGCGCTACCCGCGCTCGGTCTGCTCACCATCCTGGCGCTCTGGCTGGGCGTCTCAACCCTGCCAGCCCTCATCGTGCTCATTATTATTGCGGCGGCACCCCTGCTCGCCGGAGTTCTTGAAGGCCTCGCCGCCGTGCCGGAAGACCTCGTGGACGCAGCCCGCGCCCAGGGGCTCACCGAATGGCAGATCCTGACCCGCCTCGAAATCCCGCTCGCCGCCAACATGATGCTCGGCGGGCTCCGCTCCGCACTCGTGCAGGTCATCGCAACCGCGACCATCGTCGCCTACCTCAGCGGCGGAACCCTCGGCAGGTACCTCTTCGACGGGCTCGCCGTGCGCGACTACCCGCGCATGCTCGTCGCAACCCTGCTCGTGGCGCTTCTCGCCTTCGCCGTGGACGCGCTCATGGGCCTCGTGCAGCGTGCGCTCACCCCCGCGGGGCTCACCATCAACCGGAAGAAGGCATGAACCGATGAATCAGACGCATCAAACCTCCATGCGCCGTACCGTATCTCGTCGCGTTGCACTCACCGCCGCTGGAGCGCTCGGCATGGCGGGTATTCTCAGCGCCTGCGGGCTCAGCGGCGACAAAGTCTTCAGCGGTGAACACGAAGGAATCATCGTCGGCTCAGCAGCCTTCGCTGAATCCCAAATCCTTGCCGAAATCTACGCCGGAGCCCTCGCCCGGGCGGGATTCAACGCCCGCACCCAGCTGAGCATCGGCGCCCGCGAGGCGTACCTGGGGGCACTCGCCTCCGGTGCGGTGGACGTTATCCCGGACTACTCCGGCAACCTGCTTCTTTACCTGGACCCGAAGGCTACAGCTAACACTGCGCAGGAGATTCTGCAGGCGCTACCCGCCGCCCTCGGCACCCTCACCACGGGTGGCTCCGGGGCTGAAATCCGCGCCCTGAACGCCTCCGAGGCGGAGGATAAGGACTCGCTCGTCGTTACCGCGCAGACCGCCCAAAAGTACGGCCTGCGAAGCCTAGAAGACCTCGCCTCCCGCTGTACGAATCTGAAGCTTGGCGCCGCCCCGGAGTTTGCCGAGCGCGCCTACGGCATCCCGGGTCTGAAAGAGAAGTACGGATGCGTCCCCGCCGAGTTTGTGCCCCTCTCGGATGGCGGTGGCGCGCTGACCGTCAAGGCCCTGCTGGATGACACCGTGCAGGTGGTTGACCTCTACTCGACCACCCCCGCAATTGAGCAGAACAAGCTGGTGGTGTTGGAGGATCCGAAGAACATGATTCTGGCTCAGCAAGTGCTGCCCATTATCAATACGTCGCGAGTTCCCGACTCCGCGGCGGAGGTTCTGAATCGTGTCTCGGCGAAGCTGACCACCGCCGATTTGCGCACCCTCAACGACCGCGTTTCGGGCACCTCCAAGCAGGAGCCCTCGCAGGCGGCGGCTGCCTGGCTGAACGAGCACGGCTTCTAAGATTCCGCCTGATATTCCACATTAATTCCTCTACAGGAATGGATATAAACAACACCGACCTGGGAATATTCTAGAAATAGAATATTAACAGGTCGGTTTATATCGTCCTTCTCCCATACGTCTCCCACAGGTTAGGGGAGGGGCATACAGTAGCTTTTAGCCCTCAATCAGTAGCGCCAGAGCCTCGTAGGGGCGCAGGCTCAGCGTCACCGTCTCAGCCGAATCAGATACAGCAGAATCCGCCGTAGCGGAATCGACAGCAGAATTCTTGTAATTACACACCAGCACGCGACCGGAACGAACGAACTCAGCCGGAACCTCAACCTCGGTCGGCTCACCGTAGAAGTTCGTCAGCACCAGCAGGCGCTGCCCCGGGATACCGTTCTCAGCACTAGCCTCAGCGGGCAGCTCACGCAGGTACGCAAACACTCGCTCGTGATTCAACGCGTAGGGCGCGTACGAACCCACAGAGATGACCGGGTACTGCTTACGCAGGGCAATCAGGTTGCGGTAGTAGGGCAGAATCACGCCGTCGCGTTCCTCGTCCTCCACCGAAATACCGGCACCGGTCGCCGCATCACGCACCGGGGCGGGAGCCAGCCACGGCGAGGTGGAACCGAACCCGGCAGTCACCGGATCCGCGGTCCACTGCATCGGCACACGCGAATTATCGCGAGCCTTCGATGCCACAATCTCCAGGGCCTGCTGCTCGCTCAGACCGCGTTCACGTAGCATCGCGTAGGCGTTGTGCGCCTCCACATCCACGTACTGCTCGATCGAGGAGTAGACCGGGTCAATCATGCCGATTTCCTCGCCCTGGTACACGTACGGGGTGCCGCGCAGCAGGTGAATCACGGTCGCCAGCATGGTTGCTGACTCGGCGCGGTAACGCTCAACGTCACCAAAACGGTTCAGTGCGCGCGGCTGATCGTGGTTATTCCAGAACAGTGCGTTCCAGCCGCCGCCGGCCTGCATACCCAGCGCCCAATCGTTCAGGATCTGCTTCAACTCGGCAAAACGGAACGGCACCTTCGACCACTTCTCGCCGTTCTCGTAGTCCACCTTCAGGTGGTGGAAGCTGAACACCATGTCCAGCTCGTGGTGTGCCGGGTTGGAGTAGCCCACGCAGTTTTCGATGCTGGTCGAGGACATTTCGCCCACGGTCACGGTGTCATCATGCTGACCGAAGGAGGCGCGGTTCAGCTGCTGAATGCGGGTGTGCACAATCGGGGTGTCGGTGTATTGTGCCTTGTCCACGGTGCCTTCGGGGGCGTCGAGTAGCTCTTCACCCTTGCCGATGACGTTAATAACGTCGAAACGGAAGCCGCGCACGCCCTTCTCGTACCAGAAGTTCACGACCTTAAACAGCTCGTCGCGCACAGTCGGGTTGTACCAGTTCACGTCTGCCTGGGTGCGGTCGTACAGGTGCATGTAGAACAGGGGAGTGCCGTGCTCATCCGTGTACTCGCCAAAGCGGGACCAGCAGGAGCCGCCGAACTTCGACTCCCAGTTGGTCGGTTCGCGCAGCTGACCGTCCTCGGTGTATTTGCCGGGGCGAATGTAGAAGTAATCCCAGTACTCGCGCTCACCGGCGAGCGCACGCTGGAACCACTCGTGCTCGGTCGAAACATGGTTGAGCACCATGTCGAACATGACGCCCACACCGTGCTCGGCGAGGGCGGCAATCATCTCTTCAACGTCCTCCATGGTGCCCAGGTCGGGGTTGATGGCGTAGTAGTCGGAGATGTCGTAGCCGTTGTCGTTCTGCGGGGAGGCGAAGAACGGGTTGAACCACACCATATCCACGCCCAGGGAAGCAATGTAGGGCACCTTCTCGATGACGCCGCGCAGGTCGCCGTAGGCGCCACCCGCCGAGGAGTAGAAGGACTTGGGGTACACCTGGTAGATCACGGAGGACGCGAAATCCTTGCTGCCTGCCGGGCTGGTTGCCGGGCTGGCTGCCGGGGTGAGGGTGAGAGATGCGGTGGGTGCCTGTGTCATAGAAACCTTCTGAAACGTAAGCAGGGTTCAGCGTGTATAAAAGTGTGTATAAATCAGTGTGTTGGATACGAACCGTGCCGGTGTTACGTATGCTGCTACGTATCCACAGAGAGGCCCGTACGCGGCAGGCACGGCAGCCCGCCGCCTCCCGGTGCGTTCGCCGACTGAATATCGCCGCCCGCAACCTGGGCTCATTCCAGATTAGGGGGCATAATGGGGTGAAGTCCCCCATCTACCCCAAAGGGGGCAATTCTGCCGCAGATCCGGCACAACCCCCGTGGCCTCAACCCTCCCACCGATAGGCGGTTGCAGGCTCGTGCGCGTTTCGATGCATGAAACCAAAGTGACCCTGAGCTGAAGAGCGTTGGACGCCGCGCGTAAAATCAGTACTTGCATCACTACGGAAGGTAAAACAATGCCAGAACTGCGTTCACGTACTTCAACTCACGGCCGTAACATGGCTGGTGCCCGCGCCCTGTGGCGTGCCACCGGCATGGGCGATGACGACTTCGGCAAGCCCATTATTGCTATCGCGAACTCCTTCACCCAGTTCGTGCCCGGCCACGTGCACCTGAAGGACATGGGTGAGCTGGTCGCCGGCGCGATTCGTGAGGCTGGCGGCGTCGCCAAGGAATTTAACACCATCGCTGTTGATGACGGTATCGCGATGGGTCACGACGGTATGCTCTACTCGCTGCCTTCCCGCGATCTGATTGCTGACTCGGTCGAGTACATGGTCAACGCGCATCGTGCCGACGCGCTGGTCTGCATCTCTAACTGTGACAAGATCACCCCCGGTATGCTTCTGGCGGCTATGCGCCTGAACATCCCCACCATCTTTGTCTCTGGCGGCCCCATGGAGTCCGGCGAGGGTATTGAGGGTATTGTTGAGCACCGCCTCGACCTGGTGGACGCCATGGTGATGGCTGTTGATGACAGCGTCAGTGACGCTGCGCTCGCCCAGATTGAGAAGAATGCGTGCCCGACCTGCGGTTCGTGCGCGGGTATGTTCACCGCGAACTCCATGAACTGCCTGAATGAGGCGATTGGTCTGGCGCTGCCCGGTAACGGCACCACCCTGGCTACTCAGGTTGCTCGTAAGGAGCTGTTCCTGGACGCTGGCCGCCGCATCGTTGAGCTGGCTAAGCGCTACTACGAGCAGGATGACGAGTCGGTTCTGCCCCGCTCCATTGCGACCAAGGAGGCGTTTGAGAACGCTATGGCGCTGGATGTGGCGATGGGCGGTTCGACCAACACCGTGCTGCACACCCTGGCGATTGCGCACGAGGCGGGTGCTGACTTCACCCTGAAGGATATTGACCGCATTTCGCGTCAGGTTCCCTGCCTGGCGAAGGTTGCCCCGAACTCCACTAAGTACCACATTGAGCACGTGCACCGTGCCGGCGGTATTCCTGCCCTGCTGGGTGAGCTGAACCGTGCCGGCCTGCTGCACAAGAACGTTCATTCTGTTCACGCTGACTCGCTGGACGAGTGGCTGGACGAGTGGGATATCCGCAGCGGTAAGGCGAGCGAGAAGGCGAAGGAACTGTTCCTTGCTGCTCCCGGCGGCGTGCGCACCACTCAGGCGTTCTCCACCGCGAACAAGTACGAGTCCCACGAGACCGACGCTGAGAACGGCTGCATCCGCTCCGTGGAGCACGCGTACACCAAGGACGGCGGCCTGGCGGTCCTGTACGGCAACATTGCCCAGAACGGTGCAATCATCAAGTCCGCTGGTATTGATGAGGAGCTGTTCCACTTCAAGGGCCGCGCCTTCGTGGTCGAGTCGCAGGACGAGGCTGTGCACGAGATCCTGTCGAAGAACGTGAAGGAAGGCGACATTGTCGTCATCCAGTACGAGGGTCCGAAGGGTGGCCCCGGCATGCAGGAAATGCTGTACCCGACCTCCTACCTGAAGGGTCTGGGCCTCGGCAAGAAGTGCGCGCTGATTACTGACGGTCGTTTCTCCGGTGGTACTTCCGGTATTTCTATCGGTCACGTCTCCCCGGAGGCTGCTGCTGGCGGCGCTATCGGCCTGGTGCAGACCGGCGACGAGATTGAGATTGACGTGAACAACCGCATCCTGCGTGTGAACGTTTCGGATGAGGAGCTTGCTGCTCGCCGCGAGGCGAAGGGCGCTGCACCGTGGCGTCCGACGAAGCCGCGTGAGCGTCAGGTATCGAACGCCCTGAAGGTGTACGGTATGCTGGCTGCTTCGGCTGATAAGGGCGGCGTGCGCATCCTGCCCGAGGACGCATAAGCCCTTCACGCATCGTGTGAGAATTTAATATCTTGCCCTAATGGGCTGGCGCCCCGTTCCGCGGTTTTTCTGCGGGCGGGGCGCTGTTCTTTGTCCGCGTCTTTGTTCGTATCTTTGTCCACCGTCGTGGGATGCCCGGTGCGGCGTATTGCCTTGTCAGTGGTGTTGCAGTAGGGTGTAAGAAGGTATTTAGGTACCCGATTCACCGACTCAGCACAACCACTCGACACAACGCAATTCGCAACCCTCACGAGGACGCATTCATGGTTACCCTGCCCGCACGCGCACAGCGTGCTTTTACTCGTCGTGCCCTGACGGCTCTTGCCTGCATCGGTGCGCTCGCTTTGAGCTCTTGCTCCGCTCAGCCGCAGGCTGATGATTCTGAAACCGCCCCGATGATGGTGGCGACTTCTTCCGCGCCCGTTGATGCAAAGACCCTGTTCACCGCGGCGGACGGCTCCTGGAAGCCGAATACTGTGCAGATCTCTGCCGGTCTGGATGCGCCGGCAACGTACGACTCGGTAGCGACCCCCACGGATGAGCCGAGCACCAACGCCGAGTACGAGGCTGCATACGCCACCGCGAGCGGCTCCGCGAACACTATCGATGCGGGTACCCGCTGCGGCATAACCAGCCAGCTGGGTGGTTCCGCCGGTATTTACGTGTATGACGGTTCGGATTGTGCAAAGGCTCAGGAGGCGGTGCGTCTGTTCAACAGCCGCAAGAACCAGGACGGTTCGGCGAGTGTTGAGTGGTACCAGTGCGCTACGAAGGTGCAGGGCCGCGACTACATTACGGGTGCCTGCTTCACGAAGGGTGGTAGCGTTGAGAAGCCGCGCCTGGCGCTGATTCCGGCGCAGACCCGCATGCTCTCGGGTACGCTGACTTTCGCTGAAGCGTACGGTGGCGGCACTTTCGGTCAGGGTGATTCTGCGAAGACTGTTGAGGCGCTGCGTTTCACCAGCCCGGACTCTAAGGTCGCGTGTTCGGTGACCCCGTCGGGTGTGGACTGCCAGGCGCTGGTGGGTGTGACCCTGGAGGGTTGGGATGCCGCCTCCGGTAAGGCGCAGCAGCGTGTGCACATGGTGCAGGGTCAGGCTCCCGAGGTGAGCCTGGTCGGTCAGACCGCCACCCCGGAGCCGGTGAATACTGAGGGCATTGTTGCCCTGTCTACCGGTCAGGTGGTGACTGCGTACGGTTACACCTGCAAGTCGGTGAATACCGGTAAGGTGCATTGCGTGAGCGCGACGAATGGTTTCACACTTGATTCGATGGAGGTTGGCGTAGAACGCCGTTAAACCGAGAGCGCTGCTAAACCGAGAATGAAGGCGAGGCGTGCTACGAGTTGCCGCGCTCGCCTCCATAACTGACATGCGAAGGTGCCCGGCACCCCTCACTTAGGGGGTGCCGGGCACCTCGGTCTTTAACGTCGTTTAGCGGAAGTTGACGATGCGAACGTCCAGCTCGGAGGAGAGCAGCGGCTCCCATGCGGCGACAGCCTTCTGGAAGTGTTCGGTGCCCATGTGCTTTTCGAGCAGTTCCTGGGATTCCCAACGCTCGATGAATGCGAAGTCGGTGTCGGAGACGGCACCGAAGTCGTAGCTGACGTTGCCTTCGTCCTGGCGGCTTGCGGTCACGAGCGGTTCGATGGTCTTGAGGAATTCTTCGACGTGCTCGGGCTTGACGGATACTCCGGCGTAAACACCAATCATGGGGCTCTCCTTGTGGGGTGGTGCGGCGGTTGCCGCGTCGTATATGACTCTTTTACCGTACACCTTTCCCCGCGCCTCGGTGAGGTATGCGTGGGGGTTTCTCGCGCTGTGTTGTGTGCTGGGTTTTGTGCTGTGCCGGTGTGAGAGAGGAGTTGCGGTTATTCCATTCGCTGACTGTAAAAAAGGTGTTTTATATTTGCGTGCCCCTTTCTTTTCGACCTATAAAAGAATGAGGACGATACACCGCACGAATGGAAGGAGAAGCGGTATGGCACGCATGGGGGGTGACACTCATGGGATTTTCACCGGCGCACATCAAACGATGCACCCTGACCTGGGAGGCGCCCGACTATAGCGCCTCGTACCCTGCCGGGTACACGGATCAGGGCGTTGCTGTGATTGCGGTGGCTCAGGAGCATCGTAAGGCGCAGGGTTTTTGTTATTCGGCGTTGTCGACGGTGGTTTTTATTTCTAAGCAGGACGGCACCCGCACTGTGGTGAATGAGGAGCCGATGCTTTTCACTCACGTTCATTCCCTGATGGAGTGCTGTGATGAGGTGCATCCGCGTCTGCTGGGTCGTGCCGTGCTTTCTGCGTGGGATGTGGTTCCTGAGCAGTACCGTCAGAACCTGGTGACGATTGCTGCTGACCGTAAGAATTTGAAGCATCTTTTCCGTGATTGCGACCAGTTGAAGGGGATTATGGAGTACCGCGCCTTTGAGAAGGTGCTGGACCCGTACGATAACCATTCTTTGGGTGAAGTGCATGTGAAGCTTGCTGGCACGCCCGCGTATGAGCGGATGCAGGCTGAGGTGTGTGCGGCACGTACCGCTGTGGATGAGATGGTGGAGGAGGCACTGACCCCTCGTCCGCTGGATCAGCTGCAGGACTATAGCGTTTTCACGGATTGTTCGTTCCGTTCGACTCACAATAAGAAGTATCAGCGTGGCGGCCGTATGGGTATCGCCGGCGTGAGTGAGGACGGCTTCTATTTTCATGCCCACTATGATGGCGTGAACATTATGACCGGTGAGCTGTCTGCAATGTTGGCGGCTTATACGGTGTTCCATAGCGGTTCGCGCCGCCTGATTATTCATACGGATTCTTTGGGTGCGTTGACGTTTGTGTTGCGTTTGGCGCATAGCCGTTGGGCTTTTGAGGCGTGGGTTTCTGAGGGTATTCAGGATGAGCGTGTGGTGTCTCAGATGCGTGCTTTGACGGAGGCTATCCGCGAGAAGCGTGTGCTGGTGAAGCATGTTCCGGGCCATACGGGCCACGGTTTGCAGGAGAGTAGCGACTCTGTGTCGAAGATGCATCGCCATTTTCCGGGGCAGATTGTGGATAAGCGTCATCAGAGCGAGTTTAATCAGCGTTGCGAGTCGATTATTACTGCTTTGTCGGGGTGTGCGAAGGCTGTTCGCCTGCTTGCGCCGGAGTGGTTGCAGATTAAACCTTCTTCAATCCACACGGGAAACCGTTTATGGCGCTAAACTAGTCCAGGGTAGAAATGAACGCGCGATACATTCGCTGCATACGAAGGTATGCGATGTCGGAGGTGTCGCGTGTTTCTTTTTGCCCTTTTGCCTTCTCCGCATGCGCTTTTACGAGGCTCACCTGTAGCGCTGCTCTAGCTTGTAGCCCCGCGCATCCTGCAATGGTGCGTGGGAAAAGAATGCGGGGGAAACGAAAGCTCCCCCTGAGCGTCGAATCAATCGAACTCAGGGGGGGGAGCTTTTAGGTTATTTACCAGCGTGGGTGAACATAATCTTCACAATCGCAAGAACAATAACGGCGAGGGTGAGCCACACGGCGCTTCGGACAGTACGCCAGCAGATTGGCTCGCCGCGGTAGCGAGCAATCGCGAAGTTGAGGGTAAAAATACGCCACACCACGGTCACAAGACAGAGAATAATAGTGCAGTCAAAAATGATGTCGTAGGTGCCGCCGGGCGGTAGGAATGTCGCCAGAATCAGGAGCGCCACGGGGTACACGGTCGTACCCAGAATAGGGCTCGCGTTGCCCAGCGCGTGCTTGACGAAATCTCGCGGCGGGGTGCCGCCGTGCAGCACCCGGTACTCCTGCATTTCTGAGATGACGTGGGCAATGTAGGTGGTCAGACCGGTACCCGTAATGTAGAGGATTGCGGTGCCGTCAAAGATCGCGTTCGCGTCGTGAATGCTCAGCAGAGCCGCCAGCACCAAGAAATTACCGTAGGTGTACGCAGAGATACGGTGAGCAACGTCGTGCGCATCGAGTTCAGCGAATTTACGGCGTGCTTTACGGAATAGAAGGGGCATTCGATAGTCCTTTGGCGGGTGCGGGGATGAAAACTCAGACCCCCGAGTGTGTGACAAATAGCTTAGAGGAGCGATGACCACAGTCGGCAGAGGTTCTCCACCATCTTGATGCGGCGCGGGCGCTCCGCCCACTGGGTGTACAGCAGCTCGGTGCAGACCTGCTCGTATTCGGCGCATACTTCATCCAGCATCGCGACCATGCCGCGGTCAATGACGAACGTTGACACTTCCATGTTCAGTGAGAAGGAACGCGGGTCCATATTGGACGAGCCAATGAACGTAATTTCGTCGTCGACCATCATGAACTTGGAGTGCAACACGGTCGGGCTGGGGTACTGCAGAATACGCACACCCGCCTGCAGCAGCTGCTCGTAGTAGGAACGCTGCGCCATGTTCGGCAGGAACTGGTCGCCCTTCTCGCACACAATCACGGTGGTTTCAATACCGGAGTAGGCGGCGTTCGTGAGTGCCTGCAGTAGGGTCTCTTCGGGCACGAAGTAGGGCGAGCAGATGGTAATACGCCGCTCGGCGTTGTAGATCAGGTAGTTAATGAGGCGCAGGTTGTTTTCGGTTTCAAAACCGGGGCCGGAGGGCACAACCTGGGCGCGCATCCCATCCTTGTAGTAGGGGATATTGGTGTTAATTTCTGCCAGGATCAGCTGGTTCGTTTCGGAGTACCAGTCGGAGACGAAAACGGCGTTGAGCTCTTCAACGATGGGGCCGGTGCAGGAGAAGGTCAGGTCCTTCCACTCCAAGCCCTTCTTAATGTTTTCGGGCATGTCGTAGGAGCGGTGAATAGCGTTCTGCGAACCGGAGAACGCGACGCGTCCGTCCACGACGAGGACCTTGCGGTGGTTACGCAGGTCGGGTCGCTGCCACTTGAGTTTCCACGGTTTGAGCGGCAGCATGAGGCGCCACTGCATACCCGAGTCGTTGAGCATTTTCACGAGTTTCTTATAGGACGGGTATTTGCGGGAGCCGATGTGGTCGAGGAGTACGCGCACCTGTACACCGCGTTCGTGGGCTGCGAAGAGGGCGTCCCAGAGGACTGCGCTCGCCTCGTCGTAGGCGGTGATGTAGAACTCGAAGTGCACGTATTTGGTGGCGCGGTCGACTTCTTCCGCCATGGCGACCATTGCCTCGTGGTTGTCGGTGTGGAGGGTGAATTGGTTGCCGCCGACCAGGGGGAGCGAGCCGAGGGTGTAGTTGAGTTGGCTGGCTACCTTTGCCGGGTCGGAGAGGTCATCGGTGCGGGTGAGGAAGGGTTTGTTTTCGCTGACATCGCGAATCATGTCGTTCATGGCGTGTTGGCGTGCGCGGCGGTAGGCGGGCAGGCGCGAGGAGCCGAAGACGAGGAATGCGATGAACCCTACGAAGGGGATGAAGAAGATGGCCATGAGCCAGCCCAGGGCAACCACGGGTTTGCGGTTGTAGGGGAGCCAACAGAGGGCTGCGAGTCGGATGAGGATATCGGCAATGCCGAGTGCGAGGCGTAGCCAGTCTGGCAGGAAATCGAGATAGGCGGGGGCAAACAAGTTCATCCCTCTATTATGCCGATGTTTTGTGTGGGGCTGGAGCTTAGCTGGCTATGCTGTGGGCCTTAACGCCAAAAATGCACTTGAGCATTGTGTGCAGTGATGAAATAATTGCAGTTATGCAGAAAAAGGAACAGAGCCTTCGCGAACGCCGCCGCGAACAAACCTGGACGGCAATCCACGAAGCAGCCCTCAAACGCGTCCGCGAACACGGGATGCGCGGAACCACCGTTGAAGAAATCGCCCAGGAGGCGGGCGTCTCCCCGCGTACCTTCTTCAACTACTTCCCCTCTAAAGAGGATGCCGTCCTGGGTCTGCGCGAACCGGTGGTCAGCGAGGAAATCCTCGAAACAGACCGTGCCCACGAGGATGACAACACGATCATTCGTGTAACCCACCTTCTCTGGGAGGTCATTTTCCAGAGCTTCCACTACGCCAAGGGCAAGGACCCTCGAGCTCCCTATCAGGAGTTCCCCGAGTCCGCGAAACGAATGAAGATGCACTACATGAAGTGCGAACAGGTGCTCACCGAGTACCTGAACACCATCGACTGGGTGGCTTTTGATGCTGCTGGTCGCCGCGGCCCCTTCCCGCGCCGAAACCCGGCTGACCCGCTGACCGATCACTTCCGCGAGCGATCGCGCGCAAAGGTCCAGCTTGCCTCCGCGGTGCTTCGTCAGCTGGAGTTTGCCCGCGACCTGGAAGACAAAGAGGATATCGCCCGCCATATCCGCCAGACGGTGAAGACCTTCCAGTTCCTGCTTTTTGAGCAGAACCGACCGGCAATCTAGCGGCGGTTCACTGCTACAAATGACAAAAGCCCGCCGGAAACCGAATCGGAGGCCCCGAATCGAGGTAACCGAATCCAGAGCCCGGCGGATACTCACAACAGACATATATAGAACGTAACTAAGGATTAAACGATGAGTACAGAGGAAAAGAATCTACCTCAGCCGCCAGCCGGTGAGGCTAAGCAGGAAAGTAAAAACCGCATCCGCGCCATGTTCCTGGGCCTGGTCATTGTGATGCTCATGTCCTCGCTGAACCAGACGATTCTGGCGCCGTCGCTGCCCACGATCGTTGGTGAGCTTCACGGCGTGGAGCACATGAGCTGGGTGATTACCATTTTCATCCTGCTTTCGACGATTACGATGCCGGTCTACGGCAAGCTTTCTGACCAGTTCGGACGCAAGCCCTTCCTGATTTTTGCGATTGTTGCTTTCATGGCGGGTTCGATTGTTGGTGCGCTCGCTCAGGACATGAACTGGCTGATTTTTGCTCGTGCCCTGCAGGGTCTGGGCGGTGGCGGTCTGATGATTCTTTCTCAGGCTGTGATTGCTGACGTGATCCCTCCCCGCGACCGCGGCCGCTACATGGGTATTATCGGTGGCGTTTTTGCTTTCTCGTCGGTGGCTGGTCCGCTGATTGGTGGCTGGATTACTGAGGGTCCGGGTTGGCGTTGGGCGTTCTGGCTTAATCTGCCGTTGGCTATTCTGTCGATTCTTGCGGTGATTTTCTTGCTACCGCACCGCCCGTTCCGTGACCGTGAGAAGCACAGTATCGACTACCTTGGTTCGCTGATTCTGATGGCGGGTACGAGTGCGCTGGTGCTTGCCACGATTTGGGGTGGCAACCAGTACGAGTGGACCTCGCCCGAGATTATTGGTCTGCTGGTCTTCTCTGTGGTTGCTGCGCTGGTGTTTATCCCGGTGGAGAACCGTGCGGCTGAGCCGGTCATGCCCATGTACCTGTTCAAGAATCGTAACTTCCTGCTGACTCTGGGCGCTTCGCTGGCGCTGGGCGTGGCAATGTTCGGTGCGGTGGAGTACATCCCGACTTATCTGCAGATGGCGCTGGGTGTGAGCGCTACGGTGGCCGGTCTGCTGATGATCCCGATGATGGGCGTCATGCTGGTGGTGTCCATTGTGACGGGCCGCGTGGTGTCGAAGAGCGGTCGCTACAAGCGTTACGTGACGAGCGGTACCGCGATTGTGGCGCTGGGCCTGTTCCTGCTGTCGACCGTGACTATTGAGACTCCGACCTGGCTGTTCTGTGTGTACCTTGCGGTGATGGGTGCCGGTCTGGGTATGTCCATGCAGTTCTTGACTCTGATTGTTCAGAATGCGTTCCCGGTGAGCGTGGTTGGTACCGCGACGGCGTCGAATAACTTCTTCCGTCAGGTGGGTGCTACTGTGGGTGCCTCGCTGGTGGGTGGTCTGTTCACCTCGCGTCTGACCTCGCTGATTTCTGAGCGTATGCCGCAGCAGGCGCTGCAGTCTTCGGGTAGCCATGCGTCTTCGTCTCTGACTCCTGAGCTGGTGGCGTCTTTGCCGGAGCCGGTGCACGGCATCATTGTGAATGCGTATAACGATGCGCTGATTCCGCTGTTCCTGTACCTGGTGCCGCTGGGCCTGGTGTCTACGCTGCTTCTGTTCTTCATTCGTGAGGATGCGCTGGCGACGACCCTGGAGACTGAGCCGGCTGTTGATATTGCCCGTGCGGCGACCGGTGCGATTCCGGTGATTACTCCGGAGATGGCGGCTAAGGATGCTGAGGCTCTGAAGAGCATGCACGCCTCTGCTCGTGCTCGTATTGATGAGTCGTTGAGCTCGGAGGCTTCGCCTGATTCGGAGCCTAACGCTAAGAGCTAGGGTCTTAGCACTAAACGCGGAGGCGTTGCCTTCCTATATAAGTGGCGCCCCGGTGCGAGTCGTGTGCTCGTGTCGGGGCGCTGTTTTTGGCTGAGTTGCCTTAAATAGCGCGCTTAAGAGGTGTGCCTTAGTGCTTGGTTTAGGGGTTGGAAGTGTTGGTTTAGTCCCCTAAATGGTGGGTTTACGTGGTGTTTTACCCCGTTAAAGCGCTTATCGAAAAGGTTATTACGTCCCTATGTCGAGAGAATTGTTTCGGATGTAAAATTTTCGTAAAAATTGTTAATCCGCCCCTTTTCCCCGGTATTCCGGGGCATTTTTTTACCCAGCTCCCTTTTAGCTTGCATACAGGCTGTTCTAAGGGGTGAAAGTGCCCAATGTGGGTTTGGTGGAAGTGTTACAGGCTATATAAGATAAAGTACATATGCTCCTAGTGACAGTCATCACGAAGCAGTGCGCTAGGACAGCATGACACACATGCCTTAACACCGACATCTACACAAGGAGGGGAACCGTCCCATGTTTAGGTACATCCTCCAGCGATCGCTGACGTACCTCGTCATGGTCTTTATTACGACCACGATGGGTTACTTTGCAGCGGTTACTGCCCTGAAGCCTGCCCTCTTGGAGCAGGAAAAGGTTCCGAAGCCTAGCCCCGAGCAGGTGAACCGTAACTTCGCATCCCTGGGTCTCGATCCCGAAATGAACCCCTGGGACCGCTACGTTCAGTGGCTGACCAATGTGGTCACCAAGTTCGATTGGGGCCGTAGCCCCAACGGCGCGTACATTAACCAGGAATTTGGCCAGCGCGTGTGGGTTTCTACCCGCCTGCTGCTGGTGGCTACCATTCTCTCGATTGTGATTGGTATTGCCCTGGGTGTGTACTCGGCAGCTCGCCAGTACAAGTTCTCTGACCGTGTTATCACCGGTTACTCCTACCTGGTCTACATCATCCCCGCTCCCGTTGCTTACTTCGTGGTGCAGCAGGGCGCGACCACTATCAACAACATCGCCGTTGCTAATGGTGGAGAGAAGATTTTCTATGTGACCGGTATTTCGACTCCGGGTCTGACCGGATTCTGGGAAATCACCATGGATATGGCGGCGCACTACGTCGTGCCGACCTTCTGTATGACCATCTTCGGTTGGGCTGGTTACCAGATTGCACAGCGTCAGTACCTGCTCGATAACGTGAACGCTGACTTCGTGCGTACCGCTCGTGCTAAGGGCTTGACCCGTAACCAGGCGATTACTCGCCACGCACTGCGCGTCTCCTTCATCCCCGTGGCACAGTCCATCGCGTACCAGATTCCGATGATTTTTGCGGGTGCATTCTTCGCCGAGACCGTCTTTGCATGGCCCGGTATCGGTAAGTGGTCGATTGACTCCATTTCCGCGCAGGACGTGAACGCTGCGACCGTGACCCTCGCGTACGGTTCTGCACTGTTCGCTGTCGGTGCGATCATCGCTGATATCGCTACCACCATCGTCGACCCCCGAGTGAGGATCTCATGAGTCAGGTAACTGCAACTTCCTCCGTACCGGTGGTACAGGAGAACGGTGACTTCAAGGTCATCAACAAGAGCGTTATTATTCTGCGCCGCTTCCTGCGTAACAAGGCTGCAGTCTTCGGTCTGTGCGTGTTCATCGGCATGGGTCTGTTCGGTCTGTTCGGTAAGTACCTGACCAAGTACAAGCCCAACGACATTGACTACATGGCGCTGGGTGAAGGCCCCTCGGCCGAGCACTGGTTCGGTACCACCATCGCGGGTAATGACGTGTTCGCCATGATGTCTGAGGCCGTCTGGACCTCTCTCCAGATTGGTGTGGTCGTCGGTTTGGCCACTGTGTTCATCTCCGCAGTTTACGGTTGTGTGATGGCGTACTTCGGTGGCTGGATTGACAAGATTATGCTGTTCATCCTCGAGACCCTGATCATGGTTCCCTCGCTGCTGATTCTGGCAATTCTGATTAACGGTCAGGTTGGTAAGCAGATTCAGAAGAGCGTCCCCACCTGGGTTCTGCTCTCTGCAGTGCTGATTGCCTTCGGCTGGATGGGTAGCGCCCGTGTTATTCGTGCAATGGCGCAGTCCCTCATCAACCGCGACTTCGTGAAGGCTGCACGCTACATGGGTGTGCACCCCTTCAAGATTGTGATGCGCCACCTGGTTCCGAACATTGGCTCCCTGCTGGTTCTGAACTTCACCAGCGGCATCATGGGCGCTGTGCTCTCTGAGGTCGCTTACTCCTTCATCGGCATCGGTATTAAGTACCCCAACTACTCGCTGGGCTCGCTGATTTCGGATGCTTCGCAGCAGATTAACACCCTGCCGCACATGTTCTGGTTCCCGGTTCTGTTCTTCTTCCTGCTGGTTGGTCCGCTGGCCCTCATGAACGACGGTCTGCGTGACGCATTCGACCCGACCTCCATGTCTGTCGGTAAGATCAAGAAGTCCAAGAAGAACGAGAAGGCAGAGGCACCTGCTGCCGCTGCAAAGGAGGCGAAGAACTAATGAGTACCTCTCCCGTTCTGAGCGTTAAGGACCTCAACGTCCGCTTCAATACTGAGAATGGCGTCGTGCACGCTGTTCGCGGTGTGAACTTTGACCTGTACCCCGGTAAGACCCTGGGTATTGTGGGTGAGTCCGGTTCCGGTAAGTCCGTTGCCTCCATGGCAATCATGGGTCTGCACCCGACTACCGCTGACATCACCGGTTCGGTCAAGTACAACGGCACTGAGCTGCTGGGCTTGAGCGATAAGGAAATGTGCGCATACCGCGGCAAGGAGATCTCTATGATCTTCCAGGATCCGCTGTCCTCACTGACCCCCGTGTACACCATTGGTGATCAGATTGCCGAGGTGCTCAAGGTCCACAACAAGGGCATGAGCAAGCAGGCTATCAAGGACCGTTCCATCGAACTGATGCGTATGGTGGGTATTCCCTCGCCGGCTGACCGCCTGCGTTCCTTCCCGCACGAATTCTCCGGTGGTATGCGTCAGCGCATCATGATCGCTATGGCGATTGCGAATGACCCCCGCGTGCTCATCGCTGATGAGCCCACCACCGCACTGGATGTGACCATTCAGGCGCAGGTGCTGGAGGTTATGCAGAAGGCTCAGGAAGAGACCGGAGCAGCGACCATCATGATTACCCACGACCTTGGTGTTGTGGCTGGTATGGCTGACGACATTCTGGTGATGTACGCCGGTAAGCCGGTGGAGATTGCGAAGGCAGAAGATCTGTACAAGCATCCCTCCCACCCGTACACCATCGGTCTGCTGGGTGCGGTCCCGCGTGTGGACCGTTCCGAGAAGGTCTCCCTGGTTCCGATTGAGGGTACCCCTCCGAACCTGATTAACCCGGTGACCGCGTGCTCCTTCCGCCCGCGTTGCCCCATCGCTAAGAGCGGTGGCCAGTGCTGCCAGGACTCCAACGGCGAGCCCGATCTGCAGCTGCTGGAAGGCGTTGGCGAGGGCCACTACTCCTCCTGCACCATCTCTCAGGAGCTGGTCGGTAAGACCGCTGACGAGCTGTACCCGGTTCCGGAGCCCCCGGTATCGAAGTACGACGGTATTCCGCGTGAGGAGCGTGCCCCCGTCCTGGAGGTCCGCAACGTCAAGAAGCACTTCCCGCTCATGAAGGGTGCGCTGATTAAGCGCCGCGTGGGCACTGTGAAGGCTGTGAACGGCCTGTCCTTCGATATTCGTGAGGGCGAGTGCTTCTCCATCGTGGGTGAGTCCGGTTGTGGTAAGACCACCACCCTGCTGGAAATCATGGAGTTCAATAAGAACACCGACGGTGAGATTCTGATTAACGGAACCTCCACCAAGGACGGCAAGTCCGCAGGTGAGATTCTTGAGCTGCGTAAGAACCAGCAGATGGTGTTCCAGGACCCCACCGGTGCTCTGGATCCGCGCTTCACCGTTTACGAGGTGCTGGCTGAGCCCCTGGAAAACCAGGGCATGAACAAGGCAGACATCAAGAAGCGCGTCATCGAGCTGATGCACATTGTGGGTCTGCAGCCTGACCACGTGAACCGCTTCCCGAACCAGTTCTCTGGCGGTCAGCGTCAGCGTATCGGTATTGCTCGTGCGCTTGCTGTGAACCCCAAGCTCGTGGTTCTGGATGAGCCGGTGTCCGCACTGGACGTGTCCGTCCAGGCTGGTGTGATTAACCTGCTGGAGGAGCTGCGTGCAAACCTGGGCCTGAGCTACCTGATGGTTGCTCACGACCTCGCGGTGATTCGCCACGCATCCGACCGCGTTGCAGTGATGTACCTGGGTCGTATTGTTGAGATTGGTGACGTCGACCAGGTGTTCGACAACCCGATCCACCCGTACACCCGTGCACTGCTCTCGGCGATTCCGGTTCCGGATCCCGAGGTTGAGGCAAAGCGCCACCGCATTATGCTTGAGGGCGACCTGCCCACTCCGGTGAACGCGCCTAAGGGCTGTGGCTTCTCGAGCCGTTGCCCGGTCTTCAAGCTGCTGCCTGAGGACAAGAAGCGTCGTTGCCTGGAGGAGATGCCGGAACTGACCCACGTTGAGGGTGAGGATCACGGTTATGCTTGCTACTTCCCGGAGGCTGAGGCCGCTACGGTGTAGCTCTAGAGTCGGCTGAATAAGTCGCATGTGTGCCGAGGGGCGAATATTCGTTGAATATTCGCCCCTCGGGTTTTTAATGCCCGGTACTGGTGAGGCGCGTGCAGCTTGAGATTGTCACCTGGTGAGACGGCGGGAGCCTCAGAATGTGGCGCTTGGCACTGAAACCAGCAAGAAAACAGGAAAAACTGCACTGACTAGGCGTAACCTTTCTCACCATTCAAGATATGAATATTTATAGGCGAGCTTCTATACCGCGGGTAAGCCATAATTAAGCCTGTGGGTGCGCCGCTAGGGGCGTACCTCAAGGAACACATTCATAGACCGGCACTAATTCACCGCTCACCGCAGCCTATTGCGGCGCATGAGCAGGGAACCCTTGACGCTTTCCTGCAGGATTATTGAGGGTCAAACGTATAAGAGGACACTCTCATGGAGAAGAATTTCATCCTGAACCGTCGTACCGTTCTCGGTGGCGCTGCAGCACTGGGTACCGTGGGCGTACTGGCTGCGTGCGGCTCGTCCAAGGACTCCAAGGCAACCACCAAGGGTGCAACCGTGGGCACCGATGCCAAGGAGCTTTATGACCTTGGTGAGGCTGCTGTATCTGAGCTGAAGGATGGCGGCACTCTGCGCCTGGCTGTTCCGGGTATTGGTCCGGACTTCAACCTTTTCAGCGCGGACGGCAACTCCCTGTACACCCAGACCGCTATGAGCCCCGTGGCTTACGCAGGCCTGTGGCAGGGTGACCCCCTGGGTAAGCGCACTCTGGCTCCCGAGTTTGCGAAGAGCTTCGATGTCGCCGAAGAAAACGGTCTGCCCGTCGTCTCCATTGAGCTGAACCCCCAGGCTAAGTTCAACGACGGTACCCCCATCGACTACAAGGCTCTGCAGGCTACCTGGAACATCCTCAAGAGCACCGATGGTGACTACAAGATCGGAAGCAGCGGCATCTACAGCAGCATTGCTTCCGTGGAGCGCGACGGTGATGACTTCAAGGTGAAGGTAACTTTCTCCGCACCTTACTACCCGCTGAATACCCTCTTTGCTGGCATTGTGCACCCGGCTCTGCTGGACAAGGAACTCTTCAACACTGGTTTCGTTGACAAGCCGCACCCCGAGTACTGGGTTGGCCCCTTCACCATTGCTGAAGGTGGTTGGAACTCGACCGAGAAGACCCTGACCCTGACCCGCAACGACAAGTGGTGGGGCGAGAAGCCCGTTCTGGAGCGCATTGTCTTCCGTCAGATGGATCCCGCTGCTGAGCGCGCGGCATTCAAGAACGATGAGCTTGATGCGATTGGTGCTACCACCGCTTCCGCATACAAGGAGCTCAAGGACGTTGCTAACATCGAGATCCGCCGAGGCTCTCGCCTGTTCTCCGGTGGCGTGACCATGAACCCCGCCCGCATGCAGGATGTTGCTCTGCGCCGCGCTGTGGTTACTGGTCTGAACCGTGAGGCTCTCGCCAAGGTTCGTTTCCAGGGCCTGGATTACGAAGAGAAGCTTCCCAACTCGATGATTCACATGCCCTTCAACGAGTACTACCAGGACACCTACCCGACCCCGAACAACGATGCTGCTGCTGCATCCAAGATTCTGGAAGATGCAGGCTACACCAAGAACGGTGAGTTCTACGAAAAGGACGGCAAGCAGGCTGCCTTCAAGTTCTCCATCTTCGGTGAGGATCCCACCTCCAAGGCTGTCGGTCAGACCCTGGTTCAGCAGCTGAAGTCCGTAGGTATTAATGCTGAGCTCGACTCCCGTGCTGTTAGCGAGTTCAACAAGACCATGGCCTCCAAGGACTACGACGCAACCTCCTCCGGTTTTGCTCCGAGCTCCCCGGATGCTACCGAGGCTACCGAGCAGTTCTACATGCGTCGTAAGCCCGAGGAAGCCGGTTCCGATGAGATCAATGAGATGATTGCAAAGATGAAGCTCATTGCTGACGACAAGGCACGCAACCTGGCTTGCAACGAGATCGAGAAGAAGCACCTGGCTGAGTTCGCAGTGCTGATTCCGCTCATCAACGGTCCCGAGTACAAGTTTGTCAAGAAGGGTCTGCGCAACTACGGCGTGTCCCTCTTCCAGGGCACCGGCATTCACTGGGAGAAGGTTGGTTGGGCTAAGTAAGTCCTTGTCCCTTCACCTGCTAGGTGAATAGCCTAGAGCTATATGAAAGTGTCCACCCGGATTATCCGGGTGGACACTTTTTGCATTTCTGGAGGGGGCTTTGGGTGCTTTTGTGTACCTATGTGGGGGAGTGGTGGTATAGCTATCCGATAAAATCCCAAAAATTTGCGCAAAAACAGGGTATTCGTAGTATGAATATTCAAAAGACACGATAAATATTAAGAAATATTGTAAAAATACTTGGTTTTCGATCCTGAGGCGCGCTACAGTGGAGTTATACAAAGTTATGCAGTACTCTGTATAAATAATCATTACTTCGGGGATACGGGATACGCCCGCCCGCACAAGACAGAAGGAAACCACTCCCATGACCGCCAAGACCGCATACACCGCGAGCAGCCACGAAGCGACCAAGAACAGCTTCAGCCGCCGCGCCCTCATCGGCGGCACCGCGGCTCTGGGAGCTGTGGGTCTGCTCAGCGCCTGCGGCAACGGCAGCGCAAGCTCTGAAAAGACCAAGGCCGCCGGTGCCGGTGCCAATATCGAAGACCTCTACAATATCAACGCTCAGGACGTGAACAGCCTGAAGAAGGGCGGCACCCTGCGCCTGCCCGCCGGATCCATCGGCCCGAACTTTAACTTCTACACCCAGAGCGGTAACACCAGCGATAACGTCAACGTTATGAGCACCATCAGCCAGGCGGGCCTGTGGAACCTCGACTTTGATGGCACTTACAAGCTAAATACCGACTTCGCTGTCTCCTTCGAGCACAGCAAGAAGGACGACAAGATTCAGGTTGCCGTCAAGCTCAACCCCAAGGCTGTCTTCAACGATGGCACCCCCATCACCTACAAGGCGCTCCAGTCCACCTGGAACATCTTCAAGAGCCTGGATAACGGCTACAACATTGTCACCAGCGGCATCTACGAATTCGTCGAATCCGTAGAAAAGGGCGAAGACGACTACAGCGCAACCGTCACCTTCTCCAAGCCCTTCTACCCGCTGCAGAGCCTCTTCTCTGAGATTCTGCACCCCGCACTGGAAGACGTCGAGCTCTTCAACAACGGCTTCGTGGATGCGCCCCACCCCGAGTACTGGGCTGGCCCCTTCACCCTGGCGGATAAGGGCTGGGACTCCACCGCGAAGACCTTCAGTGTTGTACCCAATGACAAGTGGTGGGGCACCAAGCCCCTGCTGGACAAGATCGTCTTTACCCAGATGGAGTCCAGCGCTGCACGTGCCGCGTTCAAGAACGATGAAATTGACGCTATCGGTGCAAGCACCTCCTCCACCTATGCCGAGGTGAAGAATATTGCGGGTACCGAACTGCGTAAGGGCACCCGCCTCTACGCCGGAGGCCTGGATATTAACCCCCGCCGCGTCAAGGATGCTGCCCTGCGTAAGGCAATCTTCGTCGGTACCAACCGTGAAGCACTGGCAAATATTCAGTTCCAGGGTCTGCCCTATGAGGAGGCTATTCCCGGTTCGATGATTCACATGCCCTTCTCGCCCTACTATCAGGATTCTTACCCGACCCCGAATAACAGCGTTTCGGAGGCGCAGAAGATTCTGGAGGCCGCCGGCTATACCAAGAACGGCGACTACTACGAGAAGGACGGCACGAAGGCTGGCTGTGCAGTGGTGGTCTTCGGTGACGATCCGACCAACAAGGGTAAGGCTCAGACCTTCACCCAGCAGATGAAGGATGTCGGCATTGAGATCCGGATCAATCAACACGCCGATAGTGAGTTCGCCACCATTTTGGGCAACTGGGACTACGATATTTCCTTCAGTGGCTACTCGGTCTCTGCTGACGCGACCGAGAGTACCAAGCAGTTCTACTACTCCGAGAACAACGAAGGTATCGGCAGCAAGGAAATCGATGCCCTCATCGACGCCATGACCCTCATTGAGGATGACAAGGAACGTAACCTCGCCTGCAACGAGATTGAGAAGAAGCACATGGCGGAGTTCGCCTTCCTGGGCACCATTACGAACGGTCCTGACTTTGTGATGGTCAAGAAGACTCTGGCTAACTACGGTCCGCGCCTGTACAAGTCGATGGACTGGGCTGCTGTGGGTTGGATGAACTCCTAAACGGTTCTGCCCTATGAGCGGGTCGAATGTGTATGCACACATTCGGCCCGCTTTGCTGTGCCCGCTGGCTATTTCTGGGGGTGGGGGAGGGGTGTTGCGCGAAGGGTGATGGGGTCGTGCCGATATGGATTTAGGCCGGCTGCCTTAGGGTCGGGCGTAATAATTGAGAAATATTTATCGTGTTGCGCACCTGTAGTGATGTGTGTGGTGTACACTACTAAAAATATTAAATGTGGCTTAGAACATAGCTTTAGGTCACATTATTTTGCATGGCTTGACCTGCCCGCCCATCACCGCAGATAGCAGGCGCTCCTACAGGCGGAAACCCCGCCTCCAGAGCATGCGAGCCACCCACTCTACACTGCAAACACTGCATCAGCGCAGTCCACACCCACAAGGAGCCCATCATGAGCCCCCACCCCATCCCCTCCCTCTCCGGATTCAACCCGATCATGAGCCGCCGCGTACTGTTCGGCGGCGCAACCGCCGTCGCTGCTGCCGGCGTACTGAGCGCTTGTGGCTCCTCATCCTCCAAGACTGAGCACAAGGCAAGCGAAACCCCGTTCTATGAAATCAACGAGCAGGATGCCTCGAAGCTCAAGCAGGGCGGTACCCTGAACCTGAGCACTTACTCCCTTGGTCCGGACTTCAACCGCTTCTCCCAGAACGGCTCGAGCACCTCCGTCTCCGAAACCATGGGCATTATCGCCGGTGCCGGCATCTGGCGCAGCACCTTCAAGGGCGAAGATGAGCTCGACCCCAACTACTGCCTCGGCTTCGAAGCTAAGGAAGTAGACGGCAAGATCACCGCAGAGGTTCGCCTGAACCCCAAGGCAGTCTTCAACGATGGCACCCCCATCGACATCGACGCTCTCAAGGCAACCTGGCAGATTCAGCGTGACCCCGAGGGCGCGTACAAGATTGGCGCTGCAGGTATCTACGAGTTCATCGAAAGCGTTGAAGCTATCGATGGCGACCGCTACCACGCACGCGTTGTCCTCAAGACCGCCCACAACCCCGTCAAGGGTCTGCTCTTCGGCGGAATCCTGCACCCGGCAATGCTCGACGTCACCCTCTTCAATGAAGGCTTCGTGGACAACCCCCACCCCGAGCTCGGTTGCGGCCCCTTCACCCTGGCACCCAACGGCTGGAATTCCTCCGAGAAGACCTTCACTGCTGTGCCCAACGACAAGTGGTGGGGTGAGAAGCCCAAGCTGGACCGCATCGTCGTGCGTGAAATGGCAGACGCCGCAGCTCGCGCCGCCTACAAGAACGGCGAACTGGACGTCGTGGAATCACGTACCCTCAGCGCCTACAACGAGATGAAGGACGTTGCGAACTCTGAAATCCGCCGCGGTCGCCGCCTCTTCGCCGGTGGTATGAACCTGAACGCACAGCACATCACCGATGTTGCTGTCCGTAAGGCAATCTTCCTGGGTATCGACCGTGGTGCTCTGGCAAAGATTCGCTTCCAGGGTCTGCCTTACGAAGAGGAAGTTCCCGGCTCGATGCTTCTGTTGGGTTACTCCCAGTACTACCGCGACAACTACCCGGCACGTAACCCGGAGGAAGCACGCAAGGTCCTGGAGAAGGCAGGCTACACCAAGTCCGGCGACTTCTACGCGAAGGACGGCAAGACCATCACCCTGAAGCTGACCACCTTTGGTGATGACGCCACCACCAAGGGCCAGGCACAGACCTTCATTCAGAGCATGAAGGAAATCGGCATTAACTTCGAGCTCGATTCGCGTGCACAGTCTGAATTCTCGAAGGTTGTTGGTAACCGTGAGTACGACGTAAGCATTTCGGGCTTTGGCGTAGGCTCCGAGCCGACCAGTGCAGCCGAGTACTTCTACCACTCCAAGAACTGGGACGGCGTCGGCACCCCCGAAATTGACGCTATGGTCGACGAGATGGTCACCATCCTCGATGACGCTAAGCGCGCCGAGAAGTGCAACGAAATTGAGAAGAAGCACATGAGCGAGGTTTGCCTCTTCATCCCCTTCCTCAATGGCCCGGACTTCAAGGCATGCCGCCCGAAGCTCGCTAACTACGGTGCGTTCCTCTTCAAGAGCCTCGACTGGTCTACCGTCGGCTGGATGGCATAAGCCGCAGTTTTAAGCTCCCCGCCCCTATACGTTTTCGCAGTGTCGTATAGGGGTGGGGAGCTTTTTCTTGTGGAGGGTTCAGTGCGCTTTAGTTGCCCCGACGCTGTGCTTGTAACTTGTAACGACTCTCAAAGTACCGGGTGTGACGCGCTCGCGCGCCAATGCTACATAATATTTCATTTTTTAGTTTTCGCACGCGGCTTCCGCATGATGATGCGGTTTCAGGCGCTGAACCCGTGATTTTTAGACGGTGTATAGTTCTTCCACGGATTGGACTGTGGTCTGCGTCGCTTCTTTTGGGGGTATACTGTGTTTCAACCACAAACAATGTGGGGGCTCTCACAAAGGTGATGGGCGGGAGCTTCGGCGCTCCCGAAAAATCAGCGCACAACACGGTGCGCTTATCGAATAGCACCCGAGCCCTCCGGCATGAGGAGAATACATGACTCATCTACGTATTAATCGCCGTACCCTGCTGACCGGCACCGTTGCCCTGGGTACCGTCGGCCTGCTCGCTGCATGCGGCGGCGGCTCTGACAAGAAGATCAGCGGTAAGGCTGCATCAAGCACCGAGGAAATCGTCAAGAACCTCGAAATCAACAAGCAGGACCGCTCCTCCCTCAAGCAGGGTGGCGAGTTCCGCGGTAGCGTCTCCGCAGTCGGCCCGAACTTCAACATTCTGACTCAGAGCGGCTACACCACCGAGAACCTCACCGCATTCGGTGGCGCCTGCAACATCCCCTCCGCTATCGGCTTCACCTCCCTAAGCCCTGCTGGCGAATACAGCCTCAACGACGACTATGTCAGCGACTACAAGGCAGAGACCGTTGGCGGCGTGCAGACCATCACCTTCAAGCTCAACTCTAAGGCTGTCTTCAATGACGGCACCCCCGTTGACGTTGAGGCAATCCGCGCCGCGTGGACCGTCTACCGCAACCCTGATGACGGCTACAACGTTATCGCCGCTCCCTTCTGGCAGCAGGTAGCATCCATCGACCCCGTGGATGGCGACAAGACCCGCGTCAAGATCGTCATGTCCAAGCCCCTGTACCCCGCTGAGACCCTCGGCCTGCTCGGTCTGCACCCCGCACTGACCGACAAGGAGCTCTTCAATAACGGCTTCGTGAACAAACCCATGGATCAGTACTGGTCCGGCCCCTTCAAGATTGGCGAGTGGAACTCTTCGGCTAAGACCCTCACCCTCGTGCCCAACGACAAGTGGTGGGGCGAGAAGCCTCTGCTGGATCGCATCATCTGGCGCGAAATGGGCGACGAAGCAGAGCGCGCAGCGTTCAAGAATGGCGAGCTGGACAGCATCGGCTTTGCTGGCCTGGCAACCTACAACGCTGTCAAGGGTCAGCCCGGTGTCCAGATTCGTACCGGCCAGAGCCTCGGCGTCATCAACCTGCAGTTCAACCCGACCCGCGTGACCGACACCGCTCTGCGCCGTGCAGTCTTCGCAGCGGTTGACCGCTCTCAGCTGGCTAAGGTCAAGTTCGGCCAGATCAACTGGGAAGAGCCCCTGACCGGCTCCCTGATCGCTATGCCCTTCCAGAAGGGCTACCAGGACGCTATGCCTTCTAACCCCGGCCCCGAGGCTGCGGCAAAGATCCTGGAAGCAGCAGGCTACTCCAAGAATGGCGACTACTACGCCAAGGACGGCAAGACTGCAGGCTTCTCCATCACCTACTTCGGTTCGGATGCAACCTCCCTGGCTCAGTTCCAGAACCTCGAGCAGCAGCTCAAGGCAGCAGGTATTAAGCTTGAGCAGGATAACCAGCCGCAGTCCCAGTTCAACTCCGTGATGGGCTCTAAGCAGTACGACTGCGCCTTCTCCGGCTGGGGTATTGGTGCTGACCCCGCAGACAGTGTTCAGTACTTCTACACCAGCGAAATCAACGAGGGTGTAGGCGATCCTGAACTGGATAAGTTCATCGCGTCCATTTACGAGAAGGAATCTCACGAGGAGCAGTTGAAGATGGCTGCTGAGGCTGAGAAGCAGCACATGGAGAAGGTCGCTATTTACTTCCCCTACGCTAACGGCCCCAGCTACGCAGCTGTGAAGGAGAAGCTGGCTAACTACGGTCCTTCCCTCTTCGCAACCAGTTACACCGACCCCAAGCGCTGGACCAATGTGGGTTGGCAGAACTAAAGCCACACGTTAATTTTCTGGATTCCTATTCGGTAGTTTCTGAATTTTTGGAGGCGCCGGCATAAGACTCCGGAAGGGTAAAGTCCCGCGGTATTCCGCCTCAGAGGCGGGATGCTGCGGGACTTTTCTGCGTTTTTGATGGGTGGTTATTGTGGTGGGGCAGTTTCGGGGATTGGCTGAAATATTTTCCCTGAAACGGTGAACTAGGTCATAGTGCATGGGAAATGTGTGTATACTATTGCCAATGCAAAATGTGCGTGCTGTCACAAAGGTGTGCGGGTTGTGTTCCCCCGCGTACAAAAATTCAGCATCCCACCTAACTGAGGAAAACTAATGACCACTTTCACCCTCAACCGTCGTACCCTGCTCACCGGCACCGTTGCCCTGGGTACCGTCGGCCTGCTCGCAGCCTGCGGCGGCAACTCCTCCAAGAACGAAACCAGCGCTCTCTCCGCCGGCGACGACCTCTCCAAGGCAGTCTCCTACAACGAGAAGGACCGCTCCGCCCTCAAGGACAGCGGCGAGCTGCGACTGAGCGCAGACGGCATTGGCCCGAACTTCAACATCCTCAACACCAACGGCTACACCGCCGGTAACCTGAACATTCAGGCGGCAATCAACTCCGCCTTCACCGGCGGCTTCTATGCTGACTTCCGCGGCGAGTCGCACATGAACGAGGACTACGTCACCGAATACAAGGCGCAGACCGTTGACGGTGTGCAGACCGTGACCTTCAAGATCAACCCGAAGGCAGTCTTCAACGACGGTACCCCCATCGACGTGAACGCCGTCAAGAGCTACCAGACCATCTACACCGCCGCGGCATCCGGTTCGGACTACCAGATTACCCCCTCGCCCATCTGGGAACAGGTCGCAAGCGTCGAGGCAGTGGACGGCGATACCCGCCACGTGAAGGTCACCATGTCCAAGCCCTGGTACCCCATCGAAGGCAGCTTCACCTCGTTCCTGCACCCGGCATTCGCCGATCCCAAATTCTTCAACGACGGCCTGAACGACAAGCCCCTCGACCAGTACTGGGCAGGCCCCTTCAAGGTCGGCGAGTGGAACTCCTCCTCCAAGGTGCTCACCGTCGTCCGCAACGAGAAGTGGTGGGGCCAGAAGCCCGCTCTTGAGCGCATCACCTGGCGTGAAATGAGCTCCCAGGCAGAGCAGGCAGCTTACAAGAATGGCGAAATCGACTACGTGGACGCCAGCACCCTCAGCTCCTATAACGAGCTCTCCGGCGTGGCAAACACCGACATCCGCAAGGGTAGCGCTCTCAGTGTGGGCAACTACGAAATCAACCCGGAAAAGGTGCCCCTGCCCGTCCGCCGCGCATTCGTTGCAGCCCTCAACCGTGAGCAGCTGCAGAAGCTGCGCTACGAGAAGCTCGGCTGGAAGGAAACCCTGCCCGGCTCCATGTGCATGCTGCCCATGCAGGAAGGCTACCAGGACAACTACCCGACCAAGCTTGGCAAGGACGTCGCCACCAAGATCCTTGAGGACGCAGGCTACACCAAGTCCGGTGACTACTACACCAAGGACGGCGCTAAGGTCTCCTACCCGGTCATCACCTTCGGTAGCGACCCGGTTGTCAGCTCCACCGCGCAGTTCCTCGTCCAGCAGATGAAGGAAATCGGCGTTGAACTGACCATCGAGAACCACGGTGCCTCTGAAATGTCGAGCATCATCTCCTCGAAGAACTTCGCGATTAAGACCGGTGGCTACGGCATCACCACCTCCCCGGTGGATGCGGCGAACTACTTCTACATCTCCGAGACCAACAACGGTCACGGTAAGGATCTGGACTCGCTGGCAGCAACCATGATGTCCACCGAGGACCCGAAGGAACAGCTCAAGATCATGAACGAGCTGGAGAAGCGCCACCTGGACGAGGTCGCCATCTACGTGCCCACCCACAACGGCCCGAACTTCAAGGCGTGCCGTAAGGGCCTGGCGAACTACGGCCCCATGCTCTTCGGCCTGCCCTACTACAACCCGAACGTATGGATCAACGTCGGTTGGGAGAAGCAAAACTAAGCGTTGAGCACCGCTCACACACTCCATAAGGGGTAAAAGCGCTACAGCGGCGTGTTACAAAAGGATTAAAACCTTCTGTAGCACGCCGCTTTCCCGTTCCTAAGAGAGTCGCACGGATATACTTAAAACAAATGTGGGCATTCTGCCCGCAACCCCGGCAGAGACTGTCCTCCCGCCGGGTTGGAGTGTGGGTTACGCACCGTTCGCGTACCGCCTCCACAACACTGCGAATACTCTAGGAGAAATTCCATGAAGAGCATGTCTGTCTCTCGCCGTACCCTCCTGACCGGCACCGTTGCCCTCGGCACCGTTGGTCTACTGGCTGCCTGCGGCAGCTCGAAGGAAAAGGTTGGCGGTAGTGCCGCTAACAACGCTGAAGATATTCTGAAGAACCTTCAGGTCAACAAGCAGGACCGTTCCTCTCTCAAGCAGGGTGGCACCCTGACCCTCGCGGCTACCGCCCTGGGCCCGAACTTCAACCTGCAGACCCAGAGCGGCTACACCTCCAGCAACCTGGACGCTCTGGCACCCTGCAACATCGCTGCTGTCATGGGCTTCTACACCATGAGCCCCGAAGGCGAAGGCACCCTCAACCCCGAGTTCTGCACCGAGCACAAGACCGAGACCGTCGATGGCGTGCAGACCGCGACCTTCAAGATCAACCCCAAGGCTGCCTTCAACGACGGCACCCCCATGGACGTGAACGCTGTTCGCGCCGTGTGGAAGGTCTACCGCGCAACCACCGACAACCCCTACCACATCACCGACAACACCATGTGGCAGCAGGTTGAGAGCATCGAGGCTGTGGACGGCGACAACTTCCACGTCAAGGTCACCATGAAGGCTCCGTATTACCCCTCCGAGGGTCTGTGCGCCTTCGCAATCCACCCCGCACTGGAAGACGTCAACCTCTTCAACGAAGGCTTCGTTGACAAGCCCCTCGACCAGTACTGGGCTGGCCCCTTCAAGGTTGGCGAGTGGAACTCCTCCCAGAAGGTTCTCACCCTGGTCAAGAACGACAAGTGGTGGGGCGAGAAGCCGGTGCTGGACCGCATCATCTGGCGTCAGATGGACTCCGAAGCAATCCGTGCAAGCTTCAAGAACGGCGAACTGGACGCCTTCACCTTCGTGGGCGCAACCAGCTACAACGCTGTGAAGGGCCAGGCAGGCACCGAGATTCGCCAGAGCCAGAACACCAACGTCAACATCATTCAGCTGAACCCCAAGCGCATCGAGGACCTGGCACTGCGCCGCGCAATCCTTGCTTCTGTGGACCGCGAGCAGATCGCTAAGGCATACTTCTCGCAGCTCGGCTGGACCGAGCCGCTGCCCGGCTCCATCATCGCAATGCCGTTCCAGAAGGGCTACCAGAACAACTACGCTGGTGACACCGGTGCACAGGCAGCTGGCAAGATTCTGGAGGCCGCAGGCTACTCCAAGTCCGGCGACTACTACGCTAAGAACGGCAAGGTTGCTGGCTTCGCTCTGACCTCTTTCGGTTCCGAGGCGGTCTACCAGGCGGTCTACCAGATTCTGGAGCAGCAGCTGAAGTCCGCAGGTATCCGCCTGAGCGCTGACAACCAGCCGCAGTCGAACTCCAACTCCGTGCTCGGCCAAAAGAGCTACGAAGCAATCTTCACCGGTTGGGGCGTTCTGCCCGACCTGGCTTCCTCGGCACCCTACTTCTTCACCACCGAGGTGTTCGGAGTCGGTGACCCCGAAGTTGATAAGCTCATCGAGAAGCTGCAGAACACCGAGAAGGAAGACGAGCGCATCAAGATCGCTAACGAGGCGGAGAAGCTCTACTACGAGAAGGTCGCAGTGTACCTGCCCTACGCAAACGGCCCGATGTACGCCGCTGTCAAGGCTAAGGTTGCGAACTACGGTCCGTCCCTGTTCAAGCAGAGCTACACCAGCGCTGACTACTGGGTCAACGTTGGCTGGCAGGAGTAGTACCGCTTGCGGTAACGCTCTAGTCGTCCTGTAGGACTCGAAATCCCGGGTACTCTCACGAGAGAGTGCCCGGGATTTTTCTGTCCCGCTTGTTCTGCGTCCTTTAGCTGGATACATTAGCGGGATATGTAATTACAAAAACTAGGGGAGCGCCACTCTAACTGGCTGCTACCACTCGCCCAGGTACAGGGCACGCTCCTGCAGGTACCTCAGCATCTTCGGGTTCTGCCGCAGATAGAAGATGCGGTAAACGCCGCCTCCAGCAACGATAAACGCCAGCGGGAAACCCAAAATCACGAGCACACGGCTCATATTGGCGGACAGGTCAAAAGGATCACCGCTGGTTGCCACCAGCACAATCCACAGAGAATATCCAGCGCAAGCTATCGGGGTACCCCACATTCCGCGCACCAGCCAGCTCACCAGCGTCACCGCAATGACCCACGCGAGTGCCAACGTGAACTGATGCCGCTCCGCGTGAGCCCAGGGGAGAGCCCCCACGAAGATAATTGCGGGGATGCCGAGGTAACCGGGGATATTCAGTGAGGCAAGAATGTTTACGCAAAAGTAGCCCAGGAAAATAGCGCTCAACGACGAAGACAGGAACAGGTGCAGGGGTATCGTGCCGTCGCCGCTATAGGCTGCGGTGGGGCCCGCATACACGGTGTCAAACATGAGGGTCAGCGGAGTCATCATGTACTCGATCCAAACGACCAGCGCAAAAGCACCGAAAATACCCAGAGCCTGCATCAGCGCAATTAACCGTGAACGCGCATCCCGAGGAATGGTGAAGCTCTGGCCCTTCGCCTTGACTCCGCAGACATGAACGACAGCCACCATCGCCGCGATGCACAGTACCCAGCGCAAGAGGACGCCCGGCAGCTCAGGAAGACCGCCGTAAGCCCCCGTGGCGGGGTTACCCCAGGCTCCGGGGAGCAGCGTAATAGCGTGAGCACCCTCGGGGAGGCTGGTAGAGGAAGCAAGCCGGTGCGGCTCGTAGATAACCCACCACAGAAGGCAGGCTGGAATCAGCGCGGAGAGCTTACGCAGCAGAACCGGGAACGGCGGGGAATCGTAGACGAGCGCCTCAAGATTGAGCCGGCGCATCAGCCGTCGAACAGGAGAAAGAGCATGCAACTCTTTTTGCTGCTCTTCCCACACCCCGGTATCCCATGTCCTAGTATCAGAAGACATCATCGTACTCCCTATCACGTGAGAACTTCCTTGTTGAGCTTATTATCACATTAGCAGAAATACCCCCCCGGCCAGTGCCTAAACCCCAGCAAACCTCTGCCCAGCAAACCCCGGCCCAAAGACTCAGCACATCAGGAAGCAGGGCATAAGGGAAAGGGAGCATAAGGAAAGGGGCCCCACCACAATGGTGGGGCCCCTTAGAGCCTCAGAAAGCGAACTACTTAGTGGTCACCTTCAGGACGGTGCTCAGGTTCTGGTGAGCAACGCCCGGCAGGCCCTTCACCTCAGCAAACTTGCGGGTGTTGGTGACAATCACCGGGGTAATCAGCGGGTAACCCGCCTCCTTGATAACCTCGGGATCGAACTCAATCAGAGTGTCGCCGGCGGCAACAACATCGCCCTTGGCAACCTTCACGCTGAAGCCCTTACCGTCAAGGTTCACGGTATCCAGACCAACGTGAATCAGCAGCTCAATGCCGTTCTCCAGCTTCAGGCCCACAGCGTGGCCCGAGGGGTAGGTTGCGGCAACCTTACCGGCTGCGGGAGCAGCAACAGTGGTACCGGTCGGCTCAATCGCCACACCCTCGCCCAGCTTGCCAGCCGCGAAAATCGGGTCCGGAACATCGGCCAGAGCAACGGCGGTACCCTCAATCGGGGCGTGCAGCTCAATGACCTCACCGGCTGCAGCGGGAGCCGCGGCGGCAGCAGCCGGAGCAGCCTTAGCAGCAACAGCCTCAGCCTTGGGAGCGGCCTCAGCATCCTCAGCCTTACGCTCCGCAGCGTGCCTTACAGCGTCAGCCTTCGACTCGTAACCGAACAGCAGAACACCGGTCATAGCGCCGAAGAACGCAATAGCCAGACCAATCACGTACAGGTACGAGGGCTGCATAGCCGGAATCGACAGCAGCGAAGTGAACGCGAACGCGTAGGACTTAACGCCCAGGAAGGAAATGGTAGCACCACCAATAACAGCGGGAACCAGAATAATCGGAATCACGCGCTTGTAACGCAGTACCACACCGTACATCGACGGCTCAGAAATACCACCGAGCAGACCGGACATCGACGCACCGATAGCAGTCTGACGCAGCTCACGGTCATGCTTCGCACGGATAGCCACACCGGTGACCAGACCGAACACAGCGAAGTTGTACGCACCCATCGGGGACTGAATGAAGTCAGTACCCATGGTCTGCAGGTTGTTAATCATGACAGCGTTCAGCGGCCAGTGCAGACCCAGCGGAACCATGAACAGGTACAGGCCAGCAATCAGAGCACCAACCAGAGCCGGAGCAACATCGTTAATCATCTTCAGGAAGTCAGAGATGCCCATAGCCACACCGATACCGATGGGGCCAACCAGGAACGCGGTCACCGGAACCAGAATCATGACCGAAATCATCGGCACGAACACCATCTGCAGCATCGAAGGAATAACCTTCTTCAGGAAGCGCTCAAGCGGAGCCAGCAAAGCAACAGCCAGCAGCGGGGGGAAGACCTGACCGGTGTAGCTGAACGCGTACAGCGGCAGATCCAGACCGAAGAACGGAACGTTCAGAATCTTGGTGGCGGGGTCAGCCAGAGCAGTCAGATCGGTGAAAGTACCGGTCATCAGTGCAGCGGGGATAGCCGCACCAACCCACATGTTCGCGCCCAGACGCTTAGCAGCGGTAGCACCCAGCATAATGGGCATGAAGTTCAGAACCGACAGCGAAGCAGCCTTCAGGATGTACCAGAAAGCGAACTGGTGCATCCACTGGTTGTTCAGAGCGGTAGCGGCTTCCTTATCAGCCACGCGAGCACCGTTAATGATGTCGATGTTCACGCTCTGACCGGTCAAGTCAGTGTACTGGCCGAAGAAACCCAACTGCTGCAGGAACACGATCAGGGTCAGAATCATCGAGGTACCCAGCAGTGCCCACAGCAGAGGACGGAAGGAGTCAGACAGGACGTCGAAGACGTTGGTGATCCAGCCAGCCTTCTTGCCCTCAGCCTCAACCTTGGTGTCACCCTCAGCGTGGCCGGACATAGAAGGCAGAGCGTTGATCTCGTTGTACACAGCCTCAACGCGCTCGCCCAGCACCACCTGAGTCTGGCCGGACTGCTCAATCACAGAGAGAACGCCGGGCAGGCCCTCAATCTTCTTGTTCTGCACTGCATCGTTAGACACAGGAGTGACACGAAGGCGGGTTGCACAGTGAGTAATGTGCGCGATGTTCTCGGGGCCACCCAGGCCGTCAAGAATCTTCTCGCCAAGTTCGCGGTTATTCACGATACTTCCTTAGATATGCGGTCAATGTCTATGCGGTTGTTGCCGGAGGCTGTGCCTACCTGACGTTGCGGTGGCCGAAAAAGCCCCGGAAAACACGTCCAGAAAACACAAAAGACCCGAGTCTCTCGACCACCGGAAGCACTACACTCGTGCCCACTATGGAGCTTCGGTACAGCAAATAGAGGGGATTCTCGGCAGATATATGCTGCCGTCCCATACGGTGTTGAGTAACTCAGGTCTTGCCTGCCAAACCAGTAACAACCCTGAAGAAGGTTTCCCTTCTCAAATAGTTCCCTGTAACTCTAAGGGTTTTCCCAAGTTAAGAGCAAGGTGAGAGGCAAAAGCTATCAGAAGCTGTTAAATGTTTCACCCAAGTAATAGATGGGACACACCATCGGCAGTGCTATTAGGAGTGCCCAGGCTGGCTCCGGAATACTCCGGCACGCCCCAGACCGGGCGCCCTTGAAGATGCGGAAGGACCCCGCATCCACAGGATACGGGGCCCACACGCTACCGAAGCAGCTACCTTTCCGACTAACTACTTAGCCGGGAAGAAATTCAGCGGAGCAACCTCCAGCTCAGGGTAATTACGCTTCTGCCAACGGCGATTACGATGCGCATTCACCTCAATCAGCGCGGCACCCAGAGCACCGGCGCCCAGAGCCGTCCACAGCAGATGCGGAAGCACAGTAACGAACTGGTGGTACTCCACCAGAATCGGCACGAACAGCGCCGCGAAGAACACCGCCAGCAATGCACCAAACAGCAGAACACGAGCACGGTTGAACGGACGAGCCACCGCAGCCAAGTTCCACAGACCCATCATCACCAGGGTAATGAACGAAGCCGTCTGAACCTGACGGATATCCTCAACACCCATGCCGCGAGCCGTGAACGTCACCGCCAACAGCATCGCAACTACAATAATCGAGTTCGGAACCGTGTAATTCAGCACGCGGCGCAAGAAGCCCGGCACGTAACGGCGCGAATTCGGCAGCAGAGTCAACGCGAAGGACGACGCACCCACAATCAAGAAGTCCGCAGTCGAGTACTGACGCGGCAAGAACGGGAAGGTCAAACCGAAGAGGCTGAACAGAACACCCAGAAGAATCGCGAAACCAGTCTTCGTCAAGAACAGGTTAGCCACCATCTCAATGTTCGTAATGACCTGACGGCCCTGCTCCAGCGCAGCCGGCAGGGACGAGAACTTACCGTCCAGAAGAACCAGACGAGAAACAGCCTTCGTCGCCGGAGCAGCGTTACCCATCGCAATACCCAAGCTTGCATGCTTAAGCGCCAGAGCATCGTTAATGCCGTCACCGGTCATCGCCACCACATGGCCGCGCTCCTTCAGAGCAATCACCATGTTCTTCTTCTGCTCGGGCGACACACGACCGAAAATATTGTGAGTAGCCGCAGCCTCAGCAAGCTCAGGACCATCCTCAGGCAGAGTCGACGCATCAACCGCACCCGCAGACGTATCCATGCCCGCAGTCTTCGCAGCCGCAGCCACAGTGAACGGGTTATCACCCGAGAAGACCTTCAAAGTCACACCCTGACGATGGAAATACTCCACAATCTCAGGCGCATCCGCTCGCACATTCTCACGGAAAATCACGAACAGAACCGGGGTAGCATCCGACGGGATCTTCTGGATCGGCTCATCCTTCTCGTTGCGAACCACCGCAGAAGCATGCGCCAAAACCATCGTGCGCAGACCCAGCGCCGCCAGCTCGGCGGCACGCTCACGCTCAGCGGTGCCCTTGGCGAGAAGCGCCTCCGGAGCGCCCAGAAGCCACGCGCCCGAATCCTTAAACTCAATCGCGCTAAAACGCAGAGCCGACGAGAACGGCACAATACCGCTCACCGACGCCGACGAAGCATCCGGGAAACCACCGGTCAGAGCTGCAGCGGTCGGGTTCGCGTTCTCATCGTGACCAAACCACGCCAGCGCCTCATTCCAACCGGCAGGCAGAGAACCACGCCAAGAAGTGTGCTCCGCCGAGTTAGCATCCGGGCCCTCAGCCTCAGCAACGGTGTCCAGCGGGCGCACCGAATCAAAAATCACGCCACCCTCAGTCAGGGTGCCGGTCTTATCGAAGCAGACCACATCCACACGAGCCAGAACCTCAACCGCAGGCTGCTCCTGCACCAGGATGTTGTGCTTACGACCCAGCGCCACAGCCGCCGCTGCAAACGCCAGAGTAGTCATCAGCGCCAGACCCTGCGGAATCATCGAAGCAACCGAGGACACCACAGCAATAGAAACCTGCTCCCACAGGTGGTTCTGCTGCACGGTCTCCAGGCCACCAGCAGCCTGAATCTGGCCCCAGGACACCACAGGAATAATGACCGCAAGACCCACCGTAATCCAGCGGACCACACGGTTCAACGCATCACGCAGCTCAGACTGAATACGCGAGAACTGACGCGCCTCATCAGAAATCTTGCTTGCACGAGAATTCGCACCCACGTGAGAGAGCAGGACGCGGCCAGTACCACCCAGCACACTCGACGCCGACAGCACCATATCGCCGGGGCGCTTAGCAATCGGGTCGTTCTCACCGGTCAGCAGGGACTCGTCCAGCTCCAAAGAATCGGAGGTGAGCACAACAGCATCCGCCGGAACCTGATCGCCGCGCTTGAGGATGACAACGTCACCCTCAACCAGCTGCTCCATCGGAACCTCAACGCTTTTGCCGTCACGCACGGCAGTAGCGGGGGAGCGGTCCAGCAGGGAGATGCGGTCCAGCTCAAGCTTCGCCTTGTACTCCTGCACAAAACCAATCACCACGTTAGCGATAACAGCCCCCAGGAAGAGCAGATCAGCCCAACGCTGGTACATGATCACTACGGCACCACAGGCACCCAACACAAAGTTGAAGACCGTGAACAGGTGCGCACGCATAATGCTCCACAGCGTGCGAGAAGACTTATTGTTCTGGGTATTGACCCTACCTTCAGCAGTCAGGCGGGCAACATCATCGCTGCTCAAACCGTGCTGGGCAATATCGAAAGATCCGCTATGCGGTGTTTCAGAATATTCGGGAATGTAGCCGGCAACGGCAGGCGCTGCCGTTTTCTGCTGAGGATCCATGCGGGGGTCTCTTTCTCGAATGGATGGAATGCTGAACTGAATAGAGTTCAGTATTGCGGACACTACCTTTCAGTGTATCCGTGCAGGAGGGGATAAAGATAATCTCCGCCCTGTAATGAACTGATATTTACAGCCATTCCAGAACGGAGATTTAATATATGCGAATACTGGCATATTTTGAGGTGGAAAGTGTTTGCGGGATGGTTCGCTAACGCCCCATAAAATCAGCGCGTCAGCAAACTCAACGCTCCGGCAGAATCAGCGTTCCGGCAGAATCAACAAACGATTCGTCACCGGATGCCTCAACACCTCAATCGGATGCTGATACACCTCAGACAACAACTCCGCCGAACACACCTGCTCAGGGGCACCCGAAGCAACCACCTCACCACCACGCAACAACACCATACGGTCAGAATACGCAGCGGCCACATCCAAGTCATGAAGCACCGTCAACACCGCAGCACCCTCAGCAGCCAACTCGCGGCTCACCCGCAACGTCTGCTCCTGATGCGTAATATCCAACGCCGCAGTCGGCTCATCCAAAAGAATCAGTGGAGTCTGCTGAGCGAACACACGCGCCAAATGCGCACGACCACTCTCACCACCGGACAGAGTCGTAATATCGCGATCCGACAAATGAGTCACCGACGTACGCTCCATCATCGAAGCAACCACGGAGTCATCCTCTTCAGCGCGCTCCGTGCCCTTCCACGGGGTACGGCCCATCTGAACCACCTCATGCACCGTGTACGAAAACGCCACATTCAACTTCTGCAACAGCATCGCACGCTGACGCGCCATCTGACGGGCAGAAATCGAGCCCAAAGGGGTGCCATCCAGCAGAATCTCACCGCTACTGGGGGCAATATCACCAGCAATCACACCCAACAGAGTCGACTTACCGGCACCATTGGGACCAATCAGCGAAACAACCTCGCCCGCAGCAACCGACAGAGACACATCATTCAAAATCTGACGACCACCAGCGTTAAAACACACACCGGACAGGCTCAACAACTCACTCACGAAGCACCTCCGCCCTGACCCAGGGAACGACGCAACAACACGAAGAACGTCGGGCCGCCCACCAAAGCCGTAAAAATACCAATCGGCAAATCAGCAAACGGCACCAGCGTACGCGCACCCAAATCAGACAGCGCAATCAACAGCGCGCCACCCAATGCCGAAGCCGGCAACAACACACGATTCGACGGACCCAAAATCATGCGCAACAGGTGAGGAATAATCAGACCAATAAACGCAATAATGCCCGCATACGCCACCGCAGCACCCGTCAACAAAGCCGTCGCCGCAATAGACACCGCACGCAGACGCTCCACGTTCACGCCCGAATGCTGCGCCGCACGCTCACCCAACGCCAGAACATCCAGCGAAGACGCCATCACAAAACACGCCAGCAAGCCGATCAGAATAACCGGCCACACGCTCGCCACAGCCTTCCACGTGGAGCCGTTCAGCGAACCCATCTGCCAGAACACAATCTGATCGCGGCTCGTCGTATCAGCAATAAACATGAGGAACGCAATAATCGCATTCGCCACCGCAGTCACCGCAATACCCGTCAAAATCATCGACAGGACCTTCGCACGACCCGAAGAACGCGACAGGAAATACACCAGCGCAGTAGCCGCCAACGCACCCACAAACGCGAATGCAGGAGTCGTGAAAATACCGAAGAACTGCAGATTCAAAACAATCGACAAACACGCGCCAACCGCTGCCCCCGAGGAAACACCAATCACGCCCGGCTCAGCCAACGGGTTACCAAACACCGACTGCATCACCGCACCGGAAGTACCCAAAGCGGCACCCACCAGCACGCCCAACAGCACACGCGGGAAACGGATATTCCACAGGGTGCTATCCGCCAGCTGCATCGCCGGGTTCTCCGGCGCAAGACCCAGACGGCGGCCCACAGAAGCAACCACCTGATCAATCGGGATATTGTACTGGCCCAAACCCGCAGACAGCACCATCACAACGCATAGCGCCACTGCCAAAAACGTAAACGTCAGACCGGCACGACGCCGACGCGAAGCACGATAATCCCGCGCACCCGCCGCACTTTTCACGGCAGCCACTACTGGCCCCCCGCAGGAGTCGAGTACGCAGCCTTAGCCAGCGACAAAAGCACCGCCGGAGTATTCGGGCCATAGGACAGAATCTGGCCGTCACCCATATCAATAATGCGCTTATTCTTACCGGCAGTCGTCTCACCCACACCCGGGCGAGCCAAGAAACCATCCAAACCGCCGGTGGACTTAATGCCGCCGCTCATGGTCAGAATGACATCCGGGTTCAGCTTCACCAGCGCCTCACTGGTCGCCGGAATAATATTCGTCGCGTTCTGCTCAGACGCCACATCCCTACCGCCAATAGCCTGAATCAAATCGTCAGCGCCCGAACCCTTGCCGAGCACAAAGAACACGCCAGCGGTACCGCGCACGTACAGGAACGCGAACGACACCTGCTGTGCACCCTTCGGGGCGACGTCCTTGAGCACCTGCAGAGCATAATCCAGGTCCTTCTGCACGCGGGCAGCAACCTGCTCGCCCGCCTCCGGAACACCAAGTGCCTGCGCAACAGCCTTGAGCTGCGGAATGATCTTATCCATACGACGCTCATGATCGAAGACCACCACGGTCACGCCCGCTGCGCGTAGCTGATCCACAATCTCAATCGGGCCGTTGCTCTTATCCCACAGCACCAGGTCCGGGGAGGTCGCCAGAATCGCCTCAGCGTTCAGGTCGTGACCGTTCTGAGTCACCAGCGGCAGATGAGCCAGCGACTGCTCCGTCGAGGAGGTGACACGACCGACCAGACGACCGCCCAGACCCAGCGCAATCATCTGCTGAGCCAGAGTGCCGTACAGGTCCAGTGCCAGCACGCGGTCAGCGGACTTAACGGTCACCTCGGTGCCGTTGAAATCCTTGAACGTCACCGGGAAAGCCGGAGTGGGGGTATCAACCATCGGCTGAATTTCGGGGGTATCTGCGGCACTATTGGGACCGCGCAGAGCCTTCTGATCAGGGGCAATAGAAGAACGCAGCTGATCGGCAAGGTTCTCCAAAACGGTGCGGGTGCTCTGCTCATCTACCACAGCCTGCGAAGTGCTTGAAGAAGCGGCCGGGTTCTGAGTACCCACACCGCAAGAGCTCAGCAGAAAAGCGGAAGTGATGGAGAACGCCGCATACTTCACTGCATCGCGGCGGTTCAGGGCAGAAGAAGAAAGGGAAGAAAACATCGTCGTCTCACAGAAAAAAGGGAGTTAGAAAAACTGGGGTAGGCGCCAGGGTAAAACCTGGCACCTGAAGCGGGGGTGCAGTGAAAATCTGCACCCCCGCACGGACCGTGTCGGCTTACCGGTGAACCTCGTGATTGAGTTTCACGGGCGAGCCGACAGTGTGGGCATCCTCGTGAGGTGCCGTTATGCCTTCTTGCGGCGGCGAGTGTACACGACGGTACCCGCACCGGCTGCAACAGCGATGAAGCCTGCAACCAGGGTGCCCTCAACACCGGAGGCGCCGGTGGAAGCCAGAGGCTTGCCGGTGACCGGGTCGCAACCCTCACCCTCGTAGACGGTCTCGGACACGGTCTTGGTGGTGGTCTTCGCGCCGTTAATCGCCGCGGAGAAGCTCAGCGGAGCCATGTCCTTACCGGCGTCGTAGAAGCCAGCGAACGCCTTCGCGCCCTCAGCGGTCAGGGTGGTTGCCGCACCGTTGACGCTCACAGCGTCAGAGGAGCTCTGCAGACCCGAAAGATCCACCTTCAGCAGTGCCACCTCACCGTAGTTAGTTGCCTTGCCGGAGGGGTCATTGCTGTTCATGGTTGCGTAGAGAGTGCCGGAATTGCCGTTAATCTCAAGGCGCGGGTTCGCAATGGTGGTGTCCAGAATGCCGTGGTGGCCGGTGAAACGAACCGAACCGCTGAAGGAGATGGAACCCTTGCCGCCCTTGAAGGTGCCGGTGCCGTTAGACCAGTTGAACGCATCCGAAGAGTAGGAGGTGCCGTTCAGCTCCCAGCTACCGTTCGCGATGCCGCCGCGCACGTAGTTGCGGAAGGAATCGCGCACGCCCCAGCCAAGGTTTGCGCTCTTAATGGTGCCGTCGGATGCGCCCTGCTCCTGCACCTCGCGGGTGCGGGTGACGGGTACGCAGACAGGCTGTGCCGGGTTGTTGCTGACAGAACCGTTCGAGGAGGAACCGCTGTTAGAAACGCTGCCGGAGGTGCCTGCCGAACCGTTAGAACCGGAGCCGTTAGCGCCGGAGTTACCGGAGGAGTTCGAGGAGCTGTTATCGGAAGAGCCGTTCTCAGAACCCTTGTTATCGGAGGACTTGTTCTCAGAGACGCGGGGAATCTCAACGGTGTTCTCCGCCGTCTGCTCGCTGAGCTTTACAGAGAAGCTCAGCGGTGCCATGGCGTTGTCGGCACCGCGGTACTGGCCGGCGAAGAGCACGTCGGAACCTTCAGCGGTGAGCGCGACTGCCGCGTTCTGCGCCGAGAAAACGCCGTCCTTCACGCTCGCGCCGGAGAGGTCCACCTCGGCGATAGCCAGGCCGGTCTTAGAAACGGACTTGCCGTCGCGGGTCAGTGCATCAACATCAGCGACCAGGGTGCCCTTGCCGTTGACGACGACCAGGCGCATGTTCTTGATGGTGCTCTTGAGCTGACCGTTGTGGCCGGTGAACTCTGCGGTACCCGCGAAGTTGATCTGACCGGTCTTGGTCTCGGGGTTGTACACGCCGGATGCCTGAGTGTACTTGAAGCCGCCAGCTGCGGTCTTCTCCATGCCCTCAACGTTCACGGAGCCGTGCGCGAAGCCGGTCAGGTACTTCAGGAAGGACTCGCGGATATCCCAGCTGAGGGTGCCGGACTCGACGACGTTGCCGGTGACCTTTTCTTCACGCTTGGGCTCGGTGGTTGCGGCGGGGGAGGAGGGTGCTGCGGAGGTGGGAGCTGCACTCGGCGCTGCAGAAGTGGGTTCGGCGGGCTTGGGTGCCTCGCTGGTCGGTGCGGAGGAAGGCCCGCTGCTGGGCGCAGCAGTCGGCTCGGCGCTGGGTTCAGTGCTGGGCTCAGGGCTCGGCGCGGGTGCTTCCTTGGTCACGATGGTTGCGGAGAAGCTGAGTGCATCCAGCTCCTGACCTGCCTTGTAGAAGCCCGCGAAGGCGCCGGTTGCCTCTTCGGAAAGCTTGACGCGGGTGCCGTTTTCTTCGTCAACGCTGGGCAGGGTGATGGTGTTACCCTCAACCTTCAGACCGGAGGCGTTGAAAGTGCCGATGGTCATGTTCTTGGTTTCGACCAGGTCGTTCGGGGTGGTGTTGCCGTTGTAGGGGCGCGACTGAACGTTGGCGCGCACGGTGCCCACGCCGTCCTTAATGGTGACGGAGAGATCGGAGATGATGACTTCCAGCAGACCGTGGTGAGCGGTGTAGTGAATCGAGGAGCCGGTGAAGGTGACCGAGTATTCGCCGTTGGCTACGGTGCCTTCGGCAGAGGTGAAGTGATAGGAGCCGTCTTCGTTGGTGGTGACGCCGGTCAGTTCCTGGGAGCCCTGGGAGAAGGCGCCGTTGATGTAGGAGCGGAAGGACTTCTTCAGGCCCCAATTGACGGTGACGTCCTGCAGGCTCTGCTCTGAGACTGCGGTTACCTCACCGGCGCTGATGTGGGAGTTGGTTTCAGTTGCGAAGGCTGCGGGTACACCGGCGACGCCGCTGAGGCCGATGGTTGCTGAAGCCAAGAACGCCCAGGTGCGCTTGGTGAGAGAGGTGGTAGACATTCGGTGTCTCCTTGAATTTTGTGATTGTGGTGTTCGTATCAAGTCTAGACCTATTAGCCCATATTTGTGTAGGTTAATGGTTGTGGTGACTTGTTCATAAGGTTTACCTTAGCAAATTTTTTATGAGAACTATTGCCAAAACCGGTTTTTGGTGACAATATGTCATTAACAGTTTGGTGACACAGTGTCATCAAAACCTTTATTGTCCACCCACAAGCCACTTTAGGAACTCACCATGACTATTACCGCCCCCGAAACCACCCAGGAACGCTTCTCCGCACGCCTGAAGGAAAGCACCAAGCACGTCCACGACAACGCCGAACACTCCACCTTCATGGAAGACCTCATGGGCGGCTCCCTCAACACCGAGGCATACCTGCGCCTCATCAACCAGTACGTGCACATCTACGAAGCACTCGAAGCAGTCTCCGAACACTACCGCGCAGAACCCAGCCCCATCACCGAACCTTTCACCCACCCCGGCCTCGACCGCGCAGAATACATCCGTGCAGACATCCGCGCACTCGGCCAGGAAGGCGACATCGACGCGCCCCTGCCCGCAACCGCAGAATACGTAGAGCGCATCCGCGCCACCATCAACTCCCCCGAACGCTACCTCGCACACCACTACCTGCGCTACCTCGGCGACCTCTCCGGCGGCCAGGCAGTCGCAGCGCTCGTCACCCGCCACTACGGCATCCCCGCAGAAGCACTGAGCATGTACCGCTTCACCGAACTGCCCAAGCCCAAGGTCTTCAAGGACGGCTACCGCGAACTGCTCGACAACGCACCCCTGACCGACGAACAGCGCGAAGCCCTCATCGAAGAATGCATCGAAGGCTTCCGCATCAACGCCTCCCTGTTCGCACAGCTGGGCCGCAAGGTCGCCGAGGCATAAACACCGAACGCGCATAAACAGAACGCCTCAACGCACAACCTCTCACCGCTCAATGCACAAGCCCGCGGGCATAACAAAAGGGGCGGATGCTTTCACAAAGCATCCGCCCCTTTCGGCGTTAGTTTCAAACTAGTCGAAGACTAGCCCTTCGCAACCTCACCGAAGTAAGAAGCGAGAGTACCCTCGTGAGCTGCACGCAGCTCATCCAGGTCAATGGAAACCTCATCCTGGAAGTCCAGAGCGTTCGACGCAGCATCCACCACACCAATACGTGCGAAGGGGAACTGGCGAGCGGTGCACATATCCTTGAAGCGCACCTCCTCAGAACGCGGAACCGAAACCACAACGCGGCCCAGGGACTCCGAGAACAGCAGAGTGAACAGGTCCACGCCGTCACGCTCAGCAACCTCACCCAGACCAATGCGGGCACCGGTGTTGAAACGCAGGCAAGCCTCCGACAGAGCCGCAGCCAGACCACCAGCAGACACGTCGTGCGCGGCATCAATCATGCCGTCACGAGACATGTTCACCAGCATGTCACCCAGCTGACGCTCCAGAGCCAAATCAACCTTCGGCGGCTGACCGCCCAGGTGACCCTTGAAGCGAGCCCACTCGGAGCCGTCCAGCTCATCGCGGGTGGTACCCAGCAGGTAGATAGCCTGACCGTCATGCTCAGGAGCCCAACCCGAAGGGGTGCGGCGGGTGACGTCATCCATCACGCCCATCATCGCCACCACGGGGGTCGGGTTAATAGCCTTACCACCGGTCTGGTTGTACAGGGACACGTTACCGCCGGTCACCGGAACACCCAGCTCCATGCAGCCATCAGCCAGGCCGCGAACAGCCTCAGCGAACTGCCACATGACGTCCGGATCCTCGGGAGAACCGAAGTTCAGGCAGTCAGACACAGCCACGGGGCGTGCGCCAACGGTCGCAACGTTACGGTACGCCTCAGCCAAGGACGCGCGAGCACCCTCGTACGGATCCAGGTAGGTGAAACGCGGGGAGGCGTCGGTCGCCAGAGCAACACCGAGGTTGGTGTTCTCGTCCACGCGCACCACACCGCCGTCGTCCGGCATGGACAGGGCGGTGTTGCCCTGAACGTAGCGGTCGTACTGGTTGGTGATCCAGGACTTGGAGCACATGTTCGGGGACGCCATGAACGCCTTGATTGCCTCGCCCAGCTCCTTACCGCGCGGGCGGGAATCGTCGGCAGCCGAACCGGTGAAGTGGTTAGCCTGGACGTCATCCTGCCACTCGGGGCGTGCGTAAGGACGCTCGTAGGTCGGGCCGTCGTGCGCAACGGTGCGGGGGTCAACATCCACGATGACCTCGCCGTCCCACTCGATGACCAGGCGGCCAGAGTTGGTGACCTCACCGAGGAAGGAGTACTCCACGCCCCACTTGTTCATGATCGCTTCGAAGCGCTCCACGTTCTCGGGAGAGACAACAGCCATCATGCGTTCCTGAGACTCAGACATCAGAATCTCGCCCGGGGTCAGGGTGGGGTCACGCAGCAGAACCTTAGTCAGGTCGACGTGCATGCCGCCCTCACCGTTAGAAGCCAGCTCGCTGGTTGCGCAGGAAATACCCGCAGCACCCAGGTCCTGAATACCCTCAACCACGGAGCCCTTGAACAGCTCCAGGCAGCACTCAATCAGAACCTTCTCAGCGAAGGGGTCGCCCACCTGAACGGCAGGACGCTTCGAGGGCTTGGTGTCATCGAAAGACTCGGACGCCAGCACCGACGCACCGCCGATACCGTCGCCACCGGTGCGTGCACCGAACAGAACAACCTTGTTGCCCACGCCCGATGCGTTCGCCAGGCGGATGTCCTCGTGACGCATAATACCCACAGCCAGTGCGTTGACCAGCGGGTTTGCCTGGTAGCAGGAATCGAACTCAACCTCGCCGCCGATGTTCGGCAGGCCCAGGGAGTTACCGTAACCACCAATACCGGCAACCACGCCGCCAATAACGCGGGCGGTGTCCGGGTGATCAATCGCGCCGAAACGCAGCGGATCCATCACAGCAATCGGGCGTGCACCCATGGAAATAATGTCACGCACAATACCGCCCACACCGGTCGCAGCACCCTGGTAGGGCTCCACGTACGAGGGGTGGTTGTGGGACTCAATCTTGAAGGTAACAGCCCAGCCGTCACCAATATCGGTCACACCGGCGTTCTCACCGATACCGACCATCAGGTCCTTCTTCATCTCATCGGTGACCTTCGCACCGAACTGCTTCAGATGAACCTTAGAAGACTTGTAGGAGCAGTGCTCGGACCACATGACCGAGTACATTGCCAGCTCAGCCGCGGTAGGACGGCGACCAAGAATCTCCTTAATGTCCTCGAACTCGTTCTCCTTCAGACCCAGCTCAGCCCAGGGGAGTTCGGTGTCCGGGGTTGCCGCCGCGTGCTCGACGGTGTCGAGGTTAAACTGCTTTTCGCTCATAACTTCTTAGAATCCTTGTCGTGCGTTAGCGGGCGTTAATCAGGTTGGCAAGAACGGAGGTGAACACGCCGAGACCATCGGCGCCACCGCGCAGAGAAACCTCACCAAAACCGGAAGAGGAAGGACCGAAGCCGGGCTCCACAGCGTGCTCCGGGTGCGGCATCAGACCGACCACGTTACCGCGCTCATTGCTGATACCAGCAATGTCATTACGGGAACCGTTCGGGTTGAAACCAACGTAGCGGAACACCACGCGACCCTCAGCCTCCAGCGCCTCCAGAGTCTTCGGGTCAGCAACATACTGACCGTCCTGGTTCTTCAGGGGGACAACAATCTCCTGGCCAGCAGCGTAATCGCTCGTCCAGGAGGTGGAGTTATTCTCAATGCGCAGAACCTGGTCACGGCAAATGAACTTGCGGTGATCGTTCTTAATCATCGAACCGGGCAGCAGGTGAGACTCAGTCAGAATCTGGAAACCATTGCAAATACCCAGAACAGGCAGGGGAGCGGAACCGGAGGTGCCAGCAGCGTTAGCGGCATCAATTACCGAACGCATCACGGGAGCCTTCGCAGCAATAGCGCCAGCACGCAGGTAGTCACCGTAGGAGAAACCGCCAGGAATAATGACGGCATCAACGTTCTTCAAATCAGCGTCGTCGTGCCACAGCTCAACGACGGTACCGCCAGCCAGACGGACAGCACGCGCAGCGTCACGGTCATCCAGGGTGCCGGGGAAAGTCACCACGCCAACGCGTGCGTCAGCGAAAGCGGGGTTCGGGGAGTAGCTAGAGAAGTCGCCAACCAGGGGGACTTCAGTGGGTGCGAGGGACTCTGCCATAGGTATTAGTCCTCCAGAACCGAAACGTTCACAACGTCTTCGATGACGGGGTTCGAGAGCAACTCTTCAGCAGCCTTGCGGGCAGCCGCGAGGTGCTCCTCGGTTGCCTCACCCTCGACGGTCAGCTCGAAGCGCTTACCCTGGCGAACATCAACGAAGGAATCAACGCCGATACGGGGCAGCTCGTGAGAAATAGCCTTACCCTGCGGGTCAAGAATTTCGGGCTTGAGCATAACATCAACAACAATACGGGCCATGTGTGGGCACTCCTTGGGTGCGTGGGTTCTGTATGAGCCGTATCTCATCTTACCGTACTAACGACCGTAACGGGGGTATGTGTTCGGTTGGTGGATACCCTAAGAGGCTCGAATCACGTCTTTTACGCCTCGAGGGGTGGAAGATAGCGCTCGCACACCCGCAGCAGACGCTCACGCAGCTCAATCGAACGCTCCGACAGCTCACGCTGAATCCGCACGTACTCAGCCTTACCCTCGGTCGTCTCCACGGGAATTGGCTCGTAGCCCCACGCACGAATCTCGTAGGGGGCCGCGCGCATGTCCAGCTCACGCGCATCCCAGGCTAGATCGAAGCAATCCATGACCAGGGTTGAATCAACCAGCGGCAGCAGCTTGTACGCCCACTTGTACACGTCCATATTCGCGTGCAGGCACGCGGGCTGCTCCAGGACGCGCTGCGTCTCGCGGGTCGGCTGCAGCTCGTTCAACGGTGCCGCCTGCGGCATGAAGAAACGGAACGCATCAAAGTGCGAGCAGCGGATGCGGTGCTCCTCCACCACGCGGTCCGTGCCCTCCGCACCCAGGCGCAGCTGTAGGTAGTCGTGGCGGATATTGTTCTCCACCGACTTGTACGCCATCGCCCACTCGTGCATGCCGAAGCAACCGAACTGGCCCTTCTTTGCGGCCGTGTTACGCAGGATCTCGTGGGTGAAGGCGAGGGCGGTGGCGCGGCGCTCCACGAAGTCGGTGACGTCCACGGTGACGGCGGAGGCGGCATCCGCCTGGGCGCGCGCAACCTGCAGGGTGCAGCCAGCGTCAAGGAGCTCCTGCTCGGTGGCGGGTCGGTAAAAACGCCAGGAGGCGCGCTCGGGCGCATCCAGCAGGATGATGCCGGCGCCGGGGTGCCAGCGCTTAAACTGGCCGGGCTTGAGCGTGTAGTAGGTGAAGAGGAAGTCCTCCACGGGGTGCACTTCGTGGCGGGCGCGACGCTGCGCAAACGGGTCGGCGTAGCGGCCGGCACGCGCCTCATGGGCGGCAGCGGCGGCACGCCATTCGCGGGCATCCATCACATGGGAAAACACAACACTACTCATGCTTCTAGCCTAAACGATGCTGTGACAAGGTAGTGGACGTAGCAATGTCTATCTAGTTACTAGAAGACCGGGCTTTAAACTCACGTTCATAATCGTCAAACTGTGGGCTATTAATCACTGCAGTCCGAAGATAACGGGCAAATTGACCCGCTCCTGCTCGTTCAAGTGCGCGAGGAATATCAGTCTCCGTGAATCCCTTAGAGTGAGCATAAGATTCCTGGGAAAGATAGACCTCGGCAAATAAGGAGGGATGAGCGTATTCGGTGAATTGCATCAGAAAATCATCCGCGCTGAGTGTCTCATAATTTTGAATATTCTGAGCTTCTTCCGTGGAAGCATAATCGAGCAGTTTGCGGTCATTGGTGACTAATGCGTGCATGCCGCCGTGTTGGGCGGCAGCATGCACATGAAGATCGTTTATATCGGGAAAGCCAGCAACTGGTTCAACAGGGAAACCTGCGATTAGGGACTTGCAGGATGTCAGGATTTGTTGTTTCCATTTCTCAATTTTTGCATCATGAATCATTGGGTCCTTTCGGCGTGTGTGGTATCCAAACTCATCCATGATTCCGGTGGATACGTATGGAGCGAAAAATCTGTAGTCACTCTCCTTTGTCAAAAGGAGAATCCAATCGCGAAGAGTCTTAGACATCAGAATGTTCGTATCCAGTAGGACAGATTCAGCATCTGATAATGTGCTCTCTTTTACCACGCAGGTCCTCCGATAATGTCGTTGAGATTGTTCTCTTCCTCAAATTTCCAAAGATCTTTGAGAGCTTGTTCCTTCTGAGCGATGGTCTTCTCCAAAAGGGTCTTGCGGAAAACTTCTGCGTCCCCGGTGCGGATGCGGAAATGGCTTCCTACTTTGAACGCGGGGAGCTCGCCGGAACGAATAGCCTTCATAAGGGTCGGGCGTGAGATGCCAATGCGACGAGCTGCCATAGTAGTGGTCAAGTACTGTGGGTTGGTCTGAATCTCGATGCGCTGGCCCTGTGCTAAAGCATGCAAAACCTGTTGAATAACTTGGCTAAGCGCATCACCGATTTCCTGGCTTTCATTCCCTGAAACGGTCAGAGTAACGGCAGTTTCGTTTGAGTCCCCGAGTAGCTTTTTTGCTTCGGTTTGGGCTTGATTAAGGGTTTCCTCCTGCAGGAGTTGGGTGTTGGGCATCTTTGTTCCTTCCTTGTATTACTGGATTGCATTTGGTGCTTAGCTCAAGTAAGTTAGAACCTCGCAAAATGTAGTCCAGTAGCTATAACTCTACCTTGTATCTGAAATAACTGTAAAGTGTTTCAGTTATTTCATTTGTAAACAGAAAAGGGGAGGGGCGGTGCTGAGAAAACCCAGCACCGCCCCTCCCGAAGCGTACAGCCCACAAACGAGCTAAACCCTAGCGGCCAGTACCACCGTAAACAGTAGCCTCGCCCTCAGCATCCAGACCGAACGCAGTGTGCACCGCGCGAACAGCCTCATCCAGCTTGCTCAGCTCAGTAATCACCGAAATACGAATCTCAGAAGTCGAAATCATGTCAATGTTCACGCCAGCGTTAGACAGGGCCTCAAAGAAAGTGAACGAAACACCCGTGTTAGTCTTCATGCCCGCGCCAACCAGCGACAGCTTACCAACCGACTCGTTGTAAATAACCTCCTGGAAACCCAGCTCCGCCTTAGCATCCTCCAGCGCCTTCAGCGCGGTGGGGCCCTGATCCTGATCCAGGGTGAAGGAAATATCGGTCACGCCGGGGCGGTCAGTCGGCACGTTCTGAACAATCATGTCCAGGTTAACCTTCGCCTCATTAATCAGACCGAACACCTTAGCTGCCGAACCGGGAACATCCGGAACACCAACAACAGTAATCTTTGCGCGGGTGCGATCATGCGCGACACCAGAAATCAGGGGCTGCTCCAAGGGAATCTCCTTCAGATGGGTGGGGGTCAGTTCCGCGGACTCCTCCGGAACCACAATAGTGCCTTCAAGGTTAGAGAACGAAGAACGCACGTGAAGCTTCAAATTAAAACGACGAGCATACTCAACACTGCGCAGGTGCAGAATCTTCGCACCGTTCGCCGCCATCTCCAGCATCTCTTCACTGGTGATGGTATCCAGCTTGTGCGCGGTCGGCACGATGCGCGGGTCGGCAGTGAAAACGCCGTCCACATCCGAGTAAATCTCGCACACATCAGCGTTCAGAGCAGCAGCCAGAGCAACAGCAGTCGTATCAGAACCGCCGCGGCCCAGAGTCGTAATATCGCCGCTCTGACGGTTCATACCCTGGAAACCGGCCACAATCGCAATATTTCCGGCCTCAATCGACTCACGGATACGCTCCGGGTTGACCTCCACCAGACGTGCAGAACCGTGCACGCCGTCGGTAATCATGCCAGCCTGAGAACCAGTGAAAGACTGGGCCTTAGCACCCAGGTCGTTAATAGCCATCGACAGGATGGCAGTTGAAATGCGTTCACCGGCGGTCAGCAGCATGTCCAGCTCACGGGAAGGAGTGACATTGCTGGTGACCTCTGCGGCAAGGTCGAGCAGCTCATCGGTGGTGTCACCCATAGCGGACACCACGACGACCACATCGTTACCTGCCTTCTGAGTGTCCACGACGCGGCGGGCAACGCGCTTTACGCCCTCCGCATCAGCTACGGAGGAACCGCCGAACTTTTGGACGATCAGGCTCATTGATATCTCCAGGTCAGTTACTTGTGTGCTACCGGCAGACGCCGGCTCCTCATTTATAGTAGACGGCGTTCAGTGCAAGCGGCTAACTGTGCACCCGTATGTATTGCCCCGTGAAATATTACGTAGTGTTACATGGTGGCGATGCAGGGTATGGAGGCGAAGGCGCAGAGGCGGGCACAGCAAGCCTGAGAGGGCCAGTTTTTAGGTCCACGGGTTCACGTACGTGACACCCGGCAACGGCGGAACATCCGGCTTCGGGGTGCGCAACGGGGCGTTCTGAATCGAGCGGATCTTCTCCTCGTAATCGGGGGTGCGGAACACCTCCGGAGCATCCTCCGCCTGCTCGGTTGCGGGTGCCTCAGTGGGTTCGGAGGCGGCGCTCGCAGGAGCCTCCTCAACGGAGTCTTCGCCCAGGTCAGGGGCGGATTCTGCGACGGTTTCAGCATCGGCAGAATCGGCGGGTGAGCCCTCAGCGCCGGATTCCTTGTCGCTGGATTCCTCAGCCTCCTGCAGGACCCGCTCAATCAGCTGCTCATCCACCGTACCTTGCACGCCGGCGGGCGCCTCCGTGCGGGAACCTGCAGAATCCTCAGAATCCAGGTCATCAAACATGCTCGAATTCCAGCGGCGACGACTCTGCTTCGCCTCCTGAGCCTGAACCTGAGCCGCCTGCTCACGCTCCTGCTCCTCCTCACGGTTCACGCGCTCAAAATCCTCGGCGGCAGTATGAGCCACCGCCGTGCCCTCGCTAATGACGCGGCGGCCCTCCAGCGCGCGGCCCAGGGTAATCTCGTCCGCGTACTCCAGGTCGCCACCGACCGGTAGACCCGACGCGAGACGCGACAGACGCACACCCAGTGGCACGAGCATGCGCGAGAGGTAGGTTGCGGTCGCCTCACCCTCAAGATTCGGGTCCATCGCCAGAATAATCTCTTGGATACGCTCATCCGCCAGGCGGGACACTAGCTCACGAATACGCAGCTGCTCCGGGCCCACACCCGCCAGCGGGTTAATAGCGCCGCCGAGCACATGGTAGCGGCCGGTAAAGGAACGGGTGCGCTCAATCGCCACCACGTCCTTCGATTCTTCGACCACACACAGCACGGACGGGTCGCGGCGCTCATCACGACAGATTGTGCACAGCTTCGTCTCGGAGACGTTACCGCACTCCTCGCAGAAACTGACGCTGGTCTTCACCGTGGAAATGGCGTTGGCTAGGCGCGCCATATCGGCAGCATCCGCATTCAGAATGTGAAAAGCGATGCGCTGAGCCGACTTGGGGCCCACACCCGGCAGGCGGCCGAGCTCGTCAATAAGGTTTTGAACTGCTCCCTCGTACATGGCTTCTCCTTACAAATGCGGTGTGTTGTGCTGGTGTGTTGTTCTTGTGCTGGTGTGCTGTTCTTGGGCGACGTTATGAGTATGCACCCAACCCCTGACAGTTTAGGGGCGTTTCGCGTAGCGGGTAGGTGCTGGAATGAGTGCGCCCGCCATCGGTGCGATGGCGGGCGCGGCACCTGCCGGGTGTTAGATTCCCGGATTAGGGCTGGTGCAGGGGGCGTTCGTCAATGACGGTGCCACCAATAATTTTTTCGATAGCGCGCAGGCCGATGAAGGTGCTGTTTTCGAGCTTCTCGTCATCCTCAGAGACGTAGTCCTCATCGGATGCGGTGCGTGCCGGGCGAGCCGGTGCCGCCGGTGCGCTGGGAGTCGGCGCGCTAGGAGCCGGTGCTGGGGTTGCGTTAGAAGCCTGCGCTGCGGGCTTCTCATCGCTTGCCGGAGCAGTATCAGCCGGTGCTGCCTGCGGTGCCTCTGCCAACGGACCAGCCGCCGCGAGGGGTCCCGCCGGCTCAACCGGAGTAGCAAGCGGGCCTGCCGGTGCTACAGGTGCAGTCGGCATTGCGGGCGCAGCGGGTGCCTCAACCGGTTCAACGTAGGCAGGCTCATCCTCAAAAGGGGGCTCCTCCTCATACGGAGGTTCCTCCGCGTGAGGGGGCTCCTGCGAGAACGGGGGCTCCTGCGAGAACGGGGGCTCCTGCGCGTACTGGGGTTCCTGTGCTTGCTGGGGTTCAGTAGCGCTCTCCTGCTGCGGAACTCCACTACCGGAGGCAGCAAAGGAATCACGCTCACCAAAACCGCCCGCCGGAGCAACCGGAACCTGCTGACCTGCCGGAACCTGCGGAGCAACCGGAACCTGCTGACCTGCCGGAACCTGCGGAGCAACCGGAGGCTCAGGCGCAAGCGGGCCAGCCGGGGCTTCCTGAACCGGTGCCTGCACTGCCGCCTGGGCAACCTGCTGAGGTGCCTCCTCGGGGGCGCTCTGCGGAATCGGGGCAACCTCCCACGCACCCAGGGGTGCATCCACGCTCGTAGACTCGGGGGTGTTTGCACCGGTCAGCGGCTGACCGTGGCGACGCCACGCATCCTCACCGCCGCGCGGACCATCAGCCAGCGGGGCCGGCTGAGCGGGCTGCGGGGGAGTCTGCTGAACGGGCTGCTGAGGCGCCTGCGGGGCAACAGCGGCCGGAACTGCAGGCTGCGCTGCGGGCTGAGCAGCAGGCTGAACTGCGGGCTTGACCTGCTCACCGGGCTTCGCCACCTGAGCGTGAATGGTCACCTGACGGCGCAGGAACTCACTCACGCGGGCGGTCAGCTCGGGCACAAAACCCTTGACCGCGCGCAAAGTCGCAATGTCGGCGCTCACGTACAGGGTTGCGCCGTCCATGCGGGCGGGGCGAACCTTCATCAGCTGCTCCGCCGCACCCGGAACGCTCATTCGGTTAAGAATGGCGCGCCAATTACCCTGAACCGCAGCCAGCGGATCGTTCGGGTCAAGCTTCAAAGGCGCGGAGGGGGCACCCGCCGGAGTTGCTGCAGGAGAAGCCGAGGCATTCGGCGCCGCCGGAGCATGAGGTGCCGCCGGGGTGTTACCCGCTAGGGGAGCACCAGCCGCAGGGGCCTGCATGGTCGGTGCCAGAGGTGCAGCGCTAAGGGGCGCGCCCGCCAGCGGGGGAGCACCCGCGCTGGCATGCTGAGAACTGCCCTGCTGAGGGGCTGCCTGCTGAGAAGTAGGCTGCTGCGCGGCCGGAGCCGCCTCCTGAACCGGGGCGCTAGGAGCCTGCGCATGAGGCGCCTGAGTCTTAGGCGCCAGGCCAGCCGCCGCCATACCCGCCGCACGAGCAGCAGACATGCCACCCTGCGCCGGACCAGAACCAGCAGGAACCGAACCAGCAGCACCAGAAGCCACGCGACGCTCCAAAACCTGCAGGCGAGAAGCCAACGCCGCAACCTCCGCGCCACCGGCGGAACCCTCCACCGCAGGCAGAAGCAGACGAGCACACAGCAACTCCAGCTGAAGCTGCGGATTTGCCGCACCCGTCATACCATTCAGAGTCTCATTCGCCGTACCCGCAGCAACCGTCAGCTCACGCTCACCCAAAGCCTGAGCCTGCTGAGCCAGACGCTCCAACTGATCCTGCGGAACACCCTGCAAAATCTGGCCGGCAGCCTGCGGAACAGCCTTTACCACAATCAAATCACGCAGGCGCTCCAGCAGATCCTCCACAAAACGGCGAGGATCCTGACCGGTCGCCACCACACGCGACACCGCACCAAAGAGAGTCGGCGCATCCTTCGCACCCAACGCCTCAATGACCTCATCCAGAAGCTGCGCGTGGGTATAACCCAGCAGCGCCACCGCACGGTCATACTCAATACCGTTCTGCGATGACGCACCAGCCATCAGCTGATCAAGAATCGACAGCGAATCACGCACCGAACCGCCACCAGCACGAATCACCAGCTGCAACACACCCGGCTCAACCGGCACCTGCTCCTGATCGCACAGACCTTGCAGGAACGGCAGAAGAACCTCCGGCGGAACCAGACGGAACGGGTAATGGTGAGTACGCGAACGAATCGTACCCAGCACCTTATTCGGCTCAGTCGTCGCGAAGATAAACTTCACGTGCTCCGGCGGCTCCTCCACAATCTTCAGCAACGCATTGAAACCCTCACGGGTCACCATATGCGCCTCATCAATAATGAAGATCTTGTAACGGTCACGCACCGGCGCCAAAGTAGCGCGCTCACGCAAATCACGGGCATGATCCACACCGCCGTGGCTCGCCGCATCCATCTCAATCACGTCAAGAGAACCGCCACCATCACGCGAGAGCTCACGGCACGAATCGCACACACCACACGGAGTAGGAGTCGGGCCCTGCGCACAGTTCAAACAACGCGCCAAAATACGCGCCGACGTGGTCTTACCGCAACCACGCGGACCCGAAAACAGGTACGCGTGATTCACACGGTTCTTCTCCAGGGCGACCATAAGAGGTTCGGTCACGTGCTCCTGCCCGATAACCTCAGCGAAGGTCTCGGGGCGATAACGACGATAAAGGGCAGTGCTCACGGCAACCTCTTCAACTCGGGGTGCGGATAGGACAATCCCTACCATTTTAGACGCTCCACCCTCGGCACGAGTGGTCACCAGTCACCGGCGAACACGCACACGTCACGGATGCTCATCGGGCAGTCCGTACGCCCACAGAAATACCGCGGATGCACCGAATTCCCAAGAACCCAAAAATCCGGTACACTGGTTCTTGCCTCTTACGTGGCGTTATCTTGGAAAACTCCCCCAGGACCGGAAGGTAGCAAGGGTATTCGAGCTATGACGGGTGCGTAAGGGGTTTTTCTATGCCTAAAATCAGCTACATAGACAATCAGGCACCCGTCATACCCGTCTCACTGTCGTTCGACGGCTTCAACCCAGGATTCCGCCTCGTTAGGGCTCGGCGGCTTCGACGCAGGATTTATTACCTCGCTCGCTCGGAATCCTGCGCCTCAGTTCGCTCGCTCGGAATTCTGGGTTTCAGCGGTTGCGTAAGGGGTTTTTCTATGCCCAAAAGTAAGAGTACAAGCACCCACAAATGTGCTTTCTGTTACTTTTCCCATCCAGGGCTTGCGCGCCCGGTAAAAGCGTAGTAAAGTTTTATTCGTTGCCTACGCAATGCGTAGAAAACATAGCTGGAGGATTCGCCTAGCGGCCTATGGCGCACGCCTGGAACGCGTGTTGGGTTAACAGCCCTCGGGGGTTCAAATCCCCCATCCTCCGCCACCGATCCCCGGTCTTAGATTCTAAGACCGGGGATTTTTTATACCCCTTGGTACTATTTCTTCAGAACCCCACGGTTACACGCGCCGCCGAGGCGCCCCACACCTGCAGAAAGCACCACCATGATCTTCAAAAAAGTAGGCGACAGCCGCCCCTACCCCCAACACGGCATGACCCACGCCGACTGGGGAGGAATCCCGCCGCAGCAGGTACGCCTCGACACCCTCATCACCACCCAAAAAACCCTCAACCTTGAGACCCTACTCGCCGAAGACTCCACCTTCTACGGTGACCTCTTCCCGCACGTGGTCAAATGGGGCGGCGAACTCTACCTCGAAGACGGCGTGCACCGCGCGCTACGTAACGCCCTGCACCGCCGCGCCGTCATGTACGCGCGTGTACTGGACCTGGACTCCATCTCACCGGCGCTACTGCCCGGCGCGTAGCTCGCGCACATAACTCAGCTGCACAAAATGCCGCAGACCCATGCTTGGAGCATCGGGTCTGCGGCATTTTTATTGACGTATAACTGAGCTATGTTCCGCGGTTCAGGTTCCACGGTTCAGAGATACCATGCTTAGGATGCGACCTTCAGGTTCGCCTCCTGCACCGGAGACTGCTCCGGCAGGGACTCCTCGGAGTCCAGACGGACAGGGTTGCCCTGGGCGTCAAAGCGTGCACCCAGGCCCATCTGAATAAAACGGATAGTATTCAGAATCTGGCGCTCGCGGGTTTCCTCGTCCGGTGCGTCCTCCGCGCGACCGGCGCTTGAAGAGAGCGAACCATGCACGAGCATCGCCAATTCGCGGATGTCGTTCTTGGGAATGTAATCCTCGGCAATGGCGGCAGACAGAATGTGTGCCAGCACCATCTGCAGTTCCTGCACGTGCTTGCCGAGCTTTGCGTAGGACTCGGGGGAGAGCATGGAACGCATTGCGGGTCCCGGGGGCAGATGGCGGCGTGCCATATCGTTAATCTGCAGGCGGATATAGACCGCGAGCTGGTCAATCGGGTTTTCGATGCCTTCCAGGCCGACGCGTAGTTCGTTGAGGAAGCGTTCGGTCTCATCCAGGGCGTAGGCGACCAGCAGTTCGCCCATGTCGGCGAAGTAGTTGTAGACCGCGGTGCGGCCGATACCGGCGTTCTTGGCGACGTCGGTCATGGTCAGGCCGGAGAGGCCGCGGGCGTAGAGGATCTCGCCGAAGGAGTTGAGGATGGCGCGCTTGGTGTTCTCACGCTGAGCGGCGTTGGTTGCTGCAGAAATACGGGGCATAGTGACACTCTACCCTAATACGTCATCAAATGACGAATTTATCGAATGTGTCACCAAGAAATTTGCGTAATCCATGCAAATTTTCACAAATATGACAAAAATCAGTCCTCACAAGAACCCCAAACGAGTAGCCGCCGCCAAATCAGAACCTACCAACGACGCAATCGGATACCCCGTATGGCCACGCCCAGGAGTCACCTGCAAAAGAGTTCGCGCACCCAACCCCTCATAGAACGCGCTACCCTCCTGCGCCGCAATCCGCGCCGACCAGCTACCCTCAGAACTCGTCGCCATCCGCCGACGACCCGACGGCGAACGCCCATCCAACACACCCACATGCCAGCTCATCACCAGGTGCGCATGCGAAGAAGGATTCAGCGCAGCCAGCTCACGCACCCGAGCCGGCACGCCGTCAGCACCGCCTCCACCAATGAAAGTGGCGCCGCCTCCGCGAATCCACTCAATATCGTGCGACAACAGCTCATAGCTGAGAAACTCCGCACCACCCGAATAGCCCGCAAGCCAGACGCGGCTCATATCCACCTTGTACGCCAGGGCAATCTCCTCAATGAGGGCGCGAACCATCCTGCCGTTCGAGCGGGCACGAATCCACCAGTTATACGTCAGCGGAGGCGCATAAGAATCACCATCGGCCAGGCGAGGCTCCCGCAGGCTACCCGGCGATAGCACCGGCACCGACAGCATATTGAATTCAGCTGCCACCTTCGCCAACTCGGCACGCAGGGGGGAGGTACGGCGCAGCAGGCGGCTACCGGCGCGGGAGAGATGATCACCATCAAAATAGAACAGCACACCGGGCGCAGACTCCGACTCGGACAGAAGGTGCAGATTATCGACCCTGTAGTAGATATTGCGGCCGCTGTGCGTAAACGACCGGTAGCCGAGCAGCTCAGACGAAGCCAGAAACATCGGCTCCAGCAGGGAAAGACCGGTGCGCACAGCCTGCGCCGCATAGGTGACCAGCGGATGCAGACGCGGAATATGCGCGCTCAGCCGCCGCTGGTTACGGTGCCGCCGCCTCCGCACCTGCTGTGAAGAACCCCGTACCGACCGCCGAAGCGAGGCGCGTAGCGCACGCCCCGCCCCCAGCAGGGATACCACCTGCTCAGTGCGGTGAATTCCGTGGCCCAGATTCTTCATACATTTATTGTAAATGTGCGGTCAGGAAGGCTGGCGGGGTGGTCATGAGCGTCCACACTCTTGAACGAAGCCCGTAAACCTGCCGCCGGCACGGCATATAGGTACTATTAGATAGGCTCGGGTGGCAGACGAGCCGGTGACCCCTGCCCTGCATTGCAGGCTCACCACCACGCGTGAGGGCTCGTACCTTGCGTGAAGAAACACATCGCATGAAGAAAGACTTGGGGAAAGTAATGGCTAAACCCGTTAGCGAATCTAAGGCTCAGACGAGCACCGTCAAGGTGCCCTGGGCTGGTCGCCGCGGCTACTTTGATCTGCTGCTGGGCGCATCCTGCGTCATCCTGATCATTTCGAATATTGGTGCAACTAAGGGCGTGGAGTTCGGTCCGCTGCCCTTCGAACTGCCCCTCATTGGTAACACCATCGTCACCGACGGTGGTTTCTTCCTTTTCCCTCTCGCCTACGTTATTGGCGACCTTCTTTCTGAGGTGTACGGCTTCAAGCGTGCCCGCCGCGCGATTGTGGCCTCCTTCGCCTCAGCCGCTTTTGCTGCCCTGTGTTTCCTGCTGATCGTGCACCTGCCCGCTGCGAGCTTCTACACCGGCCAGGAGGCGTTCGCGCAGGTTCTCGGCCCGGTCTGGCAGATTTTTGTGGGCTCCCTGCTCGGTTACCTCTTCGGTCAGACCCTGAACGCCTGGGTCATGGTGGCAATGAAGAAGGCAAGCAAGGGCCGTTTCCTGTGGCTGCGTATGATTGTCTCCACCCTGGTTGGTGAGCTGCTCGACACCGTCATCTTCTGCTCCATTGCGGCACCGGTGCTTGGTATCGACACCATGGAAGCATTCATCAACTACGTACTGATTGGCTATATCTATAAGTGCCTGGTCGAGGTGATCCTCATGCCGATCAGCTACCCGATTATTGGTTGGTTCAAGCGTCACGAACTCGAGTACGTGGCATAAGCTAACCTCCTGACAGCTGATGTGCAGAGCCGCCCGGCCTAACGACCGGGCGGCATTGCCATTTCAGCTTTATTCAATACACAGCATGTCTAAGAAAGAGATACGTTATGTCTAAACTGCAGGGGAACACCCCCGAGCAGTCGGAGAAGAACGACTCGTTGAATCGTTCCCTCTCCCACGGCCAGTTGACCATGATTGCGATGGGCTTGGCGCTGGGTACGGGCCTATTCCTGGGCTCCTCCTCCGCCATTAAAATTGCGGGCCCCGGCGCAATCCTCTCTTACGCTATTGGTTCGATGATTGCGGCAACCATTGCTGCGTGCGCGGGCGAAATGTCCGTGCGTCACCCCGTCCAGGGTGGTTTCGGCACCATTGCGAGCCGATACCTGAACCCCTTTAGCGGCTACCTGACTCGCTGGGCGTATTGGGCGTGCACCGTGCCGCTGGCTGGTGCTGAGCTGGTGGCGGTTGGCCACTACATGGCGTACTGGTTCCCGGACGTTCCCCTGGCTGTGTTCGTTGCTCTCTTCGGTGCGATTATTCTGGTGCTGAACCTGGTGAGCGTGAAGTCCTTCGGCGCCCTGGAGTTCCTGCTCTCTTCGATTAAGGTTTCTGCCGTCATCGTGTTCATGGTGATTGGTGTGCTGTTGGTGTTCGTGGGTCTGCCCGGTCACGCTGCGGCGGGTACCGCAAACCTCGTGAACGACGGCGGCTTCCTGCCCAACGGCCCCGCATCCATCTGGATTTCGATGGCTGTTGTCATGTTCTCCTTCGGCGGCGTGGAAATGATTTCTCTCTCCGCCGCGGAGGCGAAGGACCCGGCACGCTCGGTGGCAACCAGCGTGAAGGCAATGATTTGGCGCCTGTCCACCTTCTACGTGGTGTCCATGGCAATTATTCTGTGCCTGGTGCCCTGGCAGACCGCCGCACAGAACTCGGAGCTGACCGAGTCGCCGTTCGTGCTGGTCTTCTCCGAGCTGGGTATCCCCTTCGCGGCGGACATCATGAACTTCGTGGTGCTCGTTGCTGCGCTCTCTGGCGCTAACGCCTCCCTGTACGCGGCAACCCGCCTGCTGCACGCCCTGGGCTCTGACCGCATGGCTCCCGCAGTGGCTGCCCGCACCTCCTCGCGTGGCGTGCCGGTCGTGGCTCTGCTTATCTCCTTCACCGGCGTTGTCGTGGCAACCGTGATGGCTGTTGCCAAGATTGGCGACATCTTTGCCTTGCTCATGGCGCTGGTGACCCTGTGCATCCTGATCGTGTGGATCATGATTCTGCTGACCTACCAGGCGTACAAGAAGGACCAGAAGGACGCCTCCTCCTTCACCGTGCTGGGTGGCCGCGTCACCGCAGGTCTGGCTCTGGCGGGTGTTCTGGCGACCCTGGCGGCAATGTTCATGCTGCCCGGCTCGGGTGTTCAGGAATCGATCATGGTCGGCATCGTCTTCTTCGTGCTGATTTCTATTGGCTACGCCATCTCGTCGAAGGTTCAGGGCGGTTATGAGCGCCCCGACCTGGACGCTATGCACGCCGACGAGAACACCAGCGCGGCACAGCACTAAATAGCGTGAAAGCCTCGCGAGGCTAAAACATAAAAGGCACCGGATGGGGGAGCACCCCCGTTCGGTGCCTTTCGCTTCTGTGCTCTATTCGCTTTTGTACCCTAGACGGCGCTGTTCTGAGCGATGTGAGTGTGCCCGTAGAATAGTTAACTATTCGTACCCGTCAACGCGGCTAGAAGCCGCAGAAGCCGGGTGCGAGCACACATTGCACATCACGCCCCTAAGGCGTACTGACGGAAGGCACCTTCGTGTCCCACAACGACGATACCCGCAGCCACGCTGCAGCGGGGACCGCCGGATCGCGCACCCTGAAGCGTTCTCTGTCCCACGGACAGATGACCATGATCGTGATGGGTTCCGCGCTCGGTACGGGCCTCTTCTTGGGTTCGGGCACCGCCATTGCGATGGCTGGTCCCGCGGTCATTCTCACCTACGCTATTGGTTCTGCGCTCGCTTCGGTGATTGGCGCGGCAACCGGTGAAATGGCGGTTCGCTACCCTGTCCGCGGCGGTTTTGGCACTATCGCTACCCGCTACCTGGGCCCCTTCGCGGGCTTTTTGACTCGCATCGCATACTGGACGGCGACTGTTCTGATTGCCGGTGTTGAGCTGGTGTCGGTAGCGACTTACCTGAATTATTGGTGGCCGCAGCTTCCGCTGTGGGCGGGTATTGCCGCGTTTGGTGTGGCGCTGATTGTGCTGAACCTGACCAGCGTGAAGTCTTTTGGCATGCTGGAGTTCTTCCTGTCTTCGATTAAGGTCATTTCGATTATTGCCTTCCTGCTGGTGGGCCTGTGCCTGATTTTCTTCGGTCTGCCCGGTCACGCTGCGGTGGGTACCGCAAACCTCTTCAACGACGGCGGCTTCATGCCTAACGGCCTCCAGTCGGTGTGGCTGTCGCTGGCTGTGGTGATGTTCTCCTTCGGTGGTATTGAGATGATCTCAATCTCTGCTGCGGAGGCGAAGGACCCCTCCCGTTCGGTGCGTTCCTCGGCAAAGGCGATGATGGTTCGTTTGGCGACCTTCTACGTGCTGGCGGTTCTAATTGTTGTGGCTGTTATTCCATGGCGTTCGGCATCGGGTCTGGGCGACGCTGTGGAGGCATCCCCGTTCGTTCTGGTCTTTGAGCAGCTCGGTATTCACGGTGTGGCACACTTCGTGAACTTTGTGGTGCTGATTGCGGCGCTGTCGAGCGCGAACGCGAACCTGTACGCGGGTGCGCGTCTGATGCACTCGCTGGCGGCTGACGGTATGGCACCTCGCCAGCTGGCTCAGGTGAACCGCGCTGGCGTTCCGGCTCGTGCGGTGTGGCTGTCGACCAGCGGCATGGTCATTGCTATTCTGCTGGCGCTGTACAGCCCGAAGGAAGCGTTCCTCTCCATGATTTTTGTGATTATGGTGTGCGCGCTGACCGTGTGGGTTCTGATTCTGTTCGCCTACATCGTGTACAAGCGTGTTGAGCCTGCAACCAATGGTTTCCGCCTGTGGGGTGGCCAGTTCACCGCGGCGGTTGGCGTTCTGCTCCTCTTCGCGGTGTGGGTTGCGCTCTTCATGGTGCGCGGTTCTATGGTTCCGGCAATTGTGGGCGTGGGCTACTTTGTGGTTCTGAGCCTGCTGTACTTTGCTCGTATCCGCCACACTCACATGATTGATGAGCAGACCTTCGTGGAGGCTCAGCAGGCAACTGCCGAGTACGACGCCATGAAATACGACGCTGATCATGCCCTGGAGACTGCGGCTAAGCTGGGCCGTTAAGGTTCTGCAGCTGCCGTGAGGGCCGGTGTTGGGGCCTGCAGAGACTCCAACACAGTAATAAACGAAAAATACGGAAAATTTCTGGAATTCCTCGTAATAAAACCGTAAAAATACCGTGGGCTCCCAAGGCGGGTCTATCATAGACAGTGAACCGTATGATCTTGTATGCGTTCAAATGTCTGTGTGTTGGATGAGGCTCGAAAGCATCGTAGCTTTCGAGCCTCATCGCTTTAACTACCAAATATATTTCTAGCCCCCGAATCATCATCAGCTGATTCATTTGCTGTACCTCGCGGATTCGTACGAATAGCCCCCTCATAGCGGTGGGGGAGTAGAGTTAAAACCATGCAAAGCCACGAAAACACCCCCGAAAAGACCTCCGCCGGTAACGCCGGCACCACCGACGAACTGCTAGTGCATGTGCCCGCCCGCTGGGGCGATATGGACGCCTACGGGCACGTCAACAACGTTGCCATCCTCTCGGTCATGGAAGAAGCCCGCGTGGCGCTCTTCGGCCCGCCGCCCTCCTCCGGGCAGAAGCCCACCGTGGCACCGCAGCCTCCGATTCCGCTTTTCGACCTGGTCGCCGAGGGCGTGCAGGCGCTTATTGCCGAGCACGGCATCCGCTACCTGGCTCAGCTGCCCTACACCGGTGAGCCCGTACCCGTGCGCCTGAGCGTGGAGAAGGTCAGCGCCGCATCCGTGCGGATTGGCTACTCGATTCTCTCCCCGGTGGACGGCCGCGAATGCGTGCGTGCCTTCACCGTGCTGGCGTTCTGGGATTCCGTGGCAGGGCGACTGACTCGACTCAGCCCCGAGCAGCGTGAACTGCTGAGCTCCTACTTGCCGCAGAAGTAGAGGCGCTCCGCTGTAATAAACCGGTCGTGAACGGGGTCAAGCGTATGCTTTAAATACCTTCTGCAAAGGGTGCAAAAGGTTCATTCCCGGGAGAGATAACAATGTCGTTTCATCACACTCAGGCAGGCCTCGCCGGCTGGGGGCGCCGCACGATGCGCGCCACCGGATGCGCTGCCGCCCTGCTCCTTGCCCTGACCGGCTGCTTTGGAGGTTCTCAGAGCGAAAACTCTTCGTCGAGCCCCAGCCCCTCCAACACGGCTAACCACTCGCAGTACCCGCTCCCTTCCTCCACCGCGTCACCGACGAAGAAGACCGAACCGACCGTCACCGAGACTCGGGTGTCCGCCCCCGCAGAGAGCGCCGAGGCGAAGGCATCCGAGTCCTCCGCACCCGCTGAGGCGAAGGGAACCTCCGCAACGGTCGCAAACCCCACTGTCGCTGCGACGCCCCGTGCGCCCGAAAAGGTGGAGGCTGAACGCGCCTCCGCCGGCGAGCGCTGCGGACACATCGGACGCAAGGGCTACCTGAAGACTGGTGCGGAAATCATGGTGCTGCGCGGTACCGTGGACTGCGCCCACGCCCTGGACGTGCTGACCGAGTACATCACCACCCCGCGTGCCGACGACAACCTGACCGAGCACCAGGTTGCGAAGGTTCAGGACGCCACCTGCTACTGGAACCCGCAGTACGCGATGGCTGAGAACCGTCGCGAGGATCGCGGCGCCCCCGAATGCACTATCGGTGAGGATGTCGCTTTCGTGGCTCGTCTGGAAAACCCGGATGCTCCCCCGATTCCCTTCCTCATGGAGCCCTCCTACTACGATTCCGGTGCCGGCTACTACCGCTTCAAGAGCGATGACGAGCGCACCCTCTGCGAGCTGAACCCCGCGGACGGAACCCTGGTGTGCGAGCGCCGCATCGGCGAGCAGACCGGCAACGGTAACGGCGCGGTCGGTCGTACTTTTGCCGGCCCGGTGGAGGTAACTCGCATGAACTTCAAGACCGGCGCCAGCGAGGTGAATACCGTGAATGAGTCCTCGGCTCTGCACGGGGAGACCACCACCGCAAACACAAAGATGATGCACACCTGGGATGTGGTGACTGTGCCCGCTGCCGATGGTAATCAGCTGACCTGCTTCGGCGAGATTGAGACTGGCTCAATTAGCTGCCATGACGGAAACGGCCACACTATTCTGGTGCGTGGCAGGCACGAAGGCTAAGCGCTCTAGAGGAGGGGTCACCCTGCAGGGTCCTAAGATGCCGTATAGCTAGCTCACAGGTAGCGTCTTTAGAATACTGGTTAGGAACCCGAACCGATGACGCAGAAAGGTCACCATGCATCCGGCACAGAAGCACTCTACCCAGACTTCTACCCAGGCTCGTTCTACTACCCTCCGCACCGCTAAGCGCTACAGCCCCGTAGCGCTCGGTGCCACGCTGCTGCTAGCGCTGTCGGCATGTTCCGGAGGCGCTACCACCGCCTCCCCGAGCGCCACCGCAACCCCTAGCCCGAGCGCTACGAGCGCGAAGGCGACCGCCAGCCCCACCCGCACCGCAACGGTTACTGAAAGCACCCCGACTGCCGGTACCGTGCACACCCCCACCGCAGCGGCTACCGTGAGCCCCGGAACTATCACCACCGCAAGTCCCGCGGCGACCGCGCAGGCGAGCGCGGCGTCGAGCCCTTCCGCATCGGCTAAGGCGAATACTTCGGCGAGTGCAGTGGCGAAGGCGTCGAGCACCGCAAGCCTGTCCAGCTCGGATGTTCAGTCTGCGGGCGGTAGCTGCGGCAGCATGGACGCTACCGGCTACCTGAAGCACAACGCTACGGTTCAGGTGACCTCGGGTGCGGTGGATTGCCTGTTTGCGCGTGAGCTGATCCGCCAGTTTGTGGTGCAGAACCCCGCCGAGGTGACCGATAAGGCGAATGGTGAGCGTACCGTCATGTCGGCGCGCTGCTACTGGAAGCCGGGCGACGGTGCGGATCGTGCGACCCCTGAGTGCGTATCCCTGGATGGTGGCAGCACCGTCATTACCGTGAAGCTGACCAACTAGCCTGCGGCTCAACCTCGGCAAAGTTTTAGGCAGTAAACACAAGCGCCGCGTTGACGAATGATTCGTCAACGCGGCGCTTTCGTGTCTCGAAGCTATCTCAGGCAGCTGGCGCGGCGGGTTTTAGAGCTCCCCGCGTGCGCGGGCGGCGAGCACGTCATCCAGGCGGGCGAAGGTCGAACGCCAGGTGGTGCGCACCTCCTCGTGGACCGAGGCGGGCATGGGGCCAATCTCAATGACGATGCGGGTACCGGAACCCACGCCGTCGGCGGTAATCACGGTTTCGGGGAAGAAACGGTGACGCTGGTACACCAGCACGCTACCGGGGTTGCCCAGGTGGTCGGGCAGCTGCTCGGCGTATTCGAGCTCCTTGAACGGTTCAATGCTCAAAAAGCGGCTCTGCAGAATGCAGGACACCGAGGGGTCAACCTCGTTGATCATGGACAGGCGCTGCATGCCGCCGACGACAGGCTCCACGACAACGTCGGTGGGGCGCACGTGCCAGCCTGCGGGGCCGTACCAGCGGACCAGCAGTTCGGGGTCCAGGTAGGCGCCGAAGACGTCCTCGACCGGGGCTGCAATCTCGTGGTCGAAGACGAGAAGCTCCTCATCGGGAACATGAGTGATGCTCATAGGGTTCTCCTTAAACGGGTTGAAGAGCGGGTTTAGGGCTTCTTGCCGGAGTAGTAGTTGCCGAGGAACTCGTCACGGTACTCGAAGTAGGTGCCGTCCTTGATGGCTTCGCGGGCGTCGTCCACCATGCGCACGATGAAGCGCTCATTGTGGATGGAGGCGAGGGTCGCCGCCAGACGCTCATCCGCCTTGAAGAGGTGACGCAGGTAGGCGCGGGTGTAGTGGGTGCAGGTGTAGCAGTCGCAGCCCTCGTAGATGGGTGAGAAGTCCGCCTTGAAGCGCGCGTTGGTGATGTTGTAGCGGCCGGTGGGGGAGTAGACGGCTGCGTTGCGTGCCACGCGGGTGGGGGAGACGCAGTCGAAGGTGTCTACACCGTTTTCGATGCCGACGAAGATGTCGTCGGGTTCGGAGATGCCGAGCAGGTGGCGGGGCTTGGATTCGGGTAGCTCTTCGGCGCACCAGCGCACGATGGTGCCGAGGTTTTCCTTCTCGAGAGCGCCGCCGATACCGAAGCCGTCGAAGGGCATGGAACCGAGGTCCTGGCAGGCCTTGCGGCGCAGGTCCTCGTACTGTGCGCCCTGAATCACACCGAACAGCGCCTGGTAGGGCTTGCCCACGCGCTCAGTGGTCAGGCGCTGGTGCTCGGCGATGCAGCGCAGCGCCCACAGGCGGGTGCGTTCGAGCGCCTCCTCCTGGTAGCCGCGGGAGTTGTACAGGGTGGTCAGCTCGTCGAAGGCAAACATGACGTCGGCACCAATCTGGTGCTGAACCTGCATGGACACCTCGGGGGTGAAGCGGTGAATCGAGCCGTCAATGTGCGACTTGAAGTTCACGCCGTCGTCGTCAATGTGGGCGAGGCGTTCCTTGCCCTTCGCCACGTCGTCGTCACCGAGGGGGCGGCCGTCGGCGCCCTTAGCGTCCGCGACGGTACCCATGTCGATCACCTTCTTGAAGCCGGAGCCCAGGCTCATGACCTGGAAACCGCCGGAGTCGGTGAAGGTGGGGCCGTCCCAGTTCATGAACGCACCCAGGCCGCCTGCCGCGTCCAGGATTTCGGGGCCGGGCTGCAGGTACAGGTGGTAGGCGTTGGAGAGCAGAGCCTGAGCGCCGAGCTCCTTCATGGATTCGGGCAGGACCGCCTTGACGGTTGCCTTGGTGCCCACGGGGGTGAAGGCGGGGGTCTGAATCTGTCCGTGCGGGGTGGTGATGACACCGGTGCGTCCGCGGAACTGTCCGCCGTTGGCTTCTACACGTTCAGCACTGGGGGAGGCGGTGTCCGCCAGGCGGCTGGTGATGGTGAAGCCAAAGTCCTCGGTGGGGAAAGAATTATCTAGAACGCTCATTCTTCTCTCGATTGTTTGCTTTCCGTCTGAATGTCTACACCCTAGCCTACCGGAAAACCCCGCCTCTCTTGCCGGAGGCGGGGTTCACGAGAATTTAGCTGAGGGTAGCTAATCTTAGCCGGCGAAGTCGCCGAGCATATCCACGGTCGGCACGAAGAAGAGGGTGCCGGTCACCGCGGTGCTGAAATCCAGCAGGCGGTCGTAGTTGGCGCCATCCACTCCCAAGAACATGTTCTTCAGCATCTTCTGAACGGTCGAGAAGGTGCTGGCGTAGCAGATGAAGTAGGTGCCCAGCTCGTTGTTACCCACGGTGCCGAAGGGCATGTTGTCGCGAATAACCTTGAAGTCGTCACCAATATTGGCGATAGCGGAGTGCGAGTTGGCGGGCTTCTCGTCCTCGCCCATCTCGATGTCGTCGTGCTTGGAGCGGCCAATGACCTTCTCCTGCTCGGAGACGGGCAGGGCGTTCCACGCGGTCATGTCGTGGATGTACTTCTGTACGAACTGGTAGCTACCGCCCCTGTATATGGGGTCGCTGTCACCGATGATGCCGAAGTATTCGCGTGCCGCGGGGGTCTGCGGGTTTTCGGTGCCGTCCACAAAACCGATGATGGAGCGGCCGTCCCAGTAGCGGAAGCCGTGCACCTCATCCAGTACCTCAGCAATATCGCGCAGAGCCGCGGTAATAGCGGACGCCATATCGTAGGCGACGGACGGCTGGGTCGCGCGGATGTGGAAGTGCAAATCGCCGGGAGTGGACACCGCGGTGTGCTTATGGCCCCTAATCTCCTCGAACTCCACGAGCTCCTGCGGCAGCGGCTTGGGCAGATCCAGGGTCAGCCACGCGCTGTGGCTGATACCCAGCACAATGCTGGCGTTCTCGGGCGAGTAGCGGTTCGCGGCGGTGTGGTTGAGGTTAATGACGAGCCCGCAGAGGTTCTGAAAACCCTCAATGAGCGCATCCTGGCTGATGTCTTCCTTGAACTTCCACACCATGAAAATGGTGTTAGCGTTCGGGCTGGCAGTGACCTGTTGTGATTCTGGTGCAAACATAAAACTCACCGTACGCCCGTGTGTACGCCCCTGCAATGAATCTAGCCCTAACCTTCTGCACAGGCCCTAACCTTCTGCACTGAACGGAGAAGATTAGGGCTGGGGGCAAAGAACAGCAGGGTTTTAGAAACTGTGCCTTAGAAACTGTGGGAGGCGAGGTCACGGGCATGCGCCAGACGCGCCGCCGTCTCAAAAATAGTCCACGCCTGCACCTGAGCGGACATCTCCACCGGCGCGCCGGGCTTCACAACTTTGCTCATCGGCTCGGTGAACCGCGGGGAGAACTGCACGAGCGCCTTACCGCGAATCTCATTCGGGTCAATACCGTACTCGTTCATCGGCAGGTTGGGGTCGAACTCGCGGCGGCCCTCCCACAGGGCGCGTGCGGTCGAGTACACCAGAGTCGAGGCGAGCGCTCGCGCCTCGTCACTGAGCAGCGGCGAGGACGCCGCCATACCCAGGTAGCGCACGAGAATGCCGGTGAACAGGCCGCCGTCGCCGTCACCGTGAGAGATGAGGATGCGGCGGCGAGCACCGGAGAGGAACTCCACCTCTTCGGTCATGTGCTTGACGATGCCGACGATGAGGCGCTCGGCGCGTTCTGCGGGGTCCACCTCGCAGTGCACACCGGATGCGGCGAGGCTCAGCAGGGCGCCCAGGGCGGTTCCCTGGTTGTAGGTGAATTCGCTGCGCTCGTACTCGTACTCGTCGCCGCGCACGTTCACGCCGTCAATATAGAGCGAACGTTCTGCATCCCAGAGGGTTTCGTTCATCCAGTCCATGAGCGCGGCGGCAGTTTTCGGGTCGCCTGCACGCGCATACGCCAGAGCGGTCGGCGCGGTTGCCGCAGCATTCACAAAATCACGCTTGGACTTGCGCCAACTCATGCCACCCACCGGGGAGAAACCCTTCGCCAGCTGCTCGAAGAGGGCCGCGCCAGCATCCTGGGCGGCAACATCATTTGCGCCGGTCAGCTCAATGCAGAAGGAGTTCATGCGGCCCACCGCGAGGGTTAGCCACGCCATATCGTCAAAGTAGTCGTTCGCGAAGCGGCCGTAATTACGCACGTTAATGCCGCGCAACAGTGCGCGGGCGCGGTGCAGCTCTTCCTGTGCGGCAGTAATATCGCCTCCGCGCAGGTGACGCTGACCGGCATCAATCACGCAGTCCAGCAGGTGTGCCTGCCACCAGTAGTGCCACGCGTTCAGGCGCTGGATCAGCGGGCGCGGGTCGGGAACCTGTACCGAACCGATGAGGGCGCCGGGAACACCGAGGATGCGGTGCACGAAGGTGTCGGTGACGCTGTCGGCTGCGGCAGCGGCGTGCGAGGAGGTGCGCTGGGCGTACTCGCTTATCGACTCCAGAGACTGCTCGTTGTGGGAAGACGGCTGGGAATTCATGGACCCTCTGTAGTAGCGGTGAAGTATTACGTCTGAATTATCCCACTTTTTGCCCTGCCGCCGCCTGGATGCTGTGGGCGGGCTCTCGGGTGTGATTCCTTTTCGAGAGCCCGCCGAGAACATGCACCGCAGGGAACGGGGTGAACGCCACTCAAAAACCGGTTAGGAGGCGGCAGTCAGCGAACGCCCGCTGTACAGATCCACTTGCTCGCCGGTGATGGGGTGCTCAAAGTGCAGGCTGTACGCCAGTAGTTGCAGTGGGTACTCGGGGCGGTCAGGCGCGTCAGGGAGCACCTTCGGGTAGAGCACATCGCCCAGAATGGGGGAGCTGAGCATATTCAGGTGCGCCCGCAGCTGGTGCGTTTTGCCGGTGTGAGGCGCCAAATCATAGAGCGCCCATTCTCGTTTTTCGTTCAGCATAGGCTCGGCACGCCACCCCTCAACAGCCTGCGCGCTCGGAGTGAAAGTCCGCAGAATCTTCGCGGTCGTCAGCGTATTCGGCTCCACACCCTGCACCGCGCACTCTTGCTCAGAAAGCTGCTGAACCTGCAGCTGATCGCGAATCTTCTGAATATGCGAACGCACCTGCAGCCCCTCCGCACTCAACGCCTGCTCGGCGGCGGCATCGGTGGGAATCGGCGCCACGGCACGGTAGGTCTTCGACACCTGACGGTGCTGAAACATCATCTGGAAGGGGCGGCGCGCCTCCACGGTCTTGGCAAAAAGCAGCACGCCCGCGGTTGGGCGGTCCAGGCGATGAATCGGAATCAGTAGCGGGTTCTGCTCACGCACCCGCAGCTTGGTCAGCGCGGTCTGCGCAATATAGGAACCGCGCGGGGTGGTCGGTAGAAAATGCGGCTTATCAATCGCCAGCACGTGCTCGTCCTCGTAGAGCACCGGCATGTCGGAGGGTAGCTGCGGCTCATCGGCAAGCTCACGGAAGTACCAGATGCGCTCACCCGGCATATACGGGCTACCGCTAGTCAGAATCGTGCCGTCGTCCAGGCGCACCTCACCGGTATTAAAGCGGGCGTGAATAATCTGCGGGTCGTTCGGGTAGAAGCGCGCAATCAGGTAATCCGCAATGGTCGCCGGAGCCGTATTGTTCGGGGTGAGCTCGGCGGGGAGCTCCTCCACGCGCGGCAGGATCAGCTGAATCGGGTCGATACCGTTCTTCTGAGCCAGCGGAGGGGTCAGCAGACGGTGATGCGTGCGGCGCGCCGGTTTCGCCTGATAGGCGGTGCCGGGCTGCGTGTGGGCGGTGTTCTGTGCGGGCATGGCTCTACTCTACCGCCTGCGCGGGGTTGGCTTAGTGGAGGCTCAGGTGAACCAGGCTGAGCCGGGCTGTCTACTGGATGAAGCGGGTGGAAATATTGCCGTGGGTTTGACCGTGGGGTTGTGGAATGCAGTTTTGTCTGACACTCATGAATGTTTGTGTGAATACGTGGAACAGAAAACGAAAACTTCACAAATTTTTGAAATTATTGGACATTTAATTTAAAAAAACTGCATTAATTTTGCAAAAACTATCGATTGAGTGCGGTATTTTCTAAAATGCTGTCAAATCAGAAACTAATAATCCTCAATTTAGCACCCATGGTTTTTCTAAGTATAAAAGATGTAAAGCAATTAAAGACCTGATAACCTGGGCATCCTACGTCATAAACACCTTAATAAAGGCTAGAAACCGCCTTAAAGCGGTACGATTAAGACACAGAAGTTCGAAATATCGAACGAAGGGGTCGAAATGGGACAGAAACAGCGCAAGGATGCAGAGATTAAAGGAATAGCCCCGATGACAGCGATGCAATCGGACAATTCTAAAACACCGGAAAATAAAGCAGGAGAGGTTATGGAACATTCACAAAAGAATGCGGAGCCTCGCACCGGTGCCCTGCGTATGGAGCCGTACGAACGCGAAGAGCAAATTCTGAAAATTGCTGCAGAACATTTCGCTCGCCGCGGCGTGCTCGGCGCCTCCATGAGCGCTATCGCTCGCGATGCTGGCATCACCCGTGCCCTGCTTTACCACTACTTCCCCGGCAAGGATTCCCTGGCAGCCGCCGTCACCCGACGCGAAGCCAAAGCAGTCCTCGAGGCCCTGGGTGAGCATCACGAAAACCCCGAAGAGGCGTTGCGCAATGCACTGCGCACCTACTTCCTCGTCGTAGCCGGTGTCCCCACTCCCGGTGGGGAGGACTTCCCGAACAACCCTACCGACTACCTCGAATGGATGCTTGAACGCACCGGCATGCCGATTAATGACCGCACCCGCGTCATCCTCGGAGGCTGGTTGCAGCTCGTCGACTACTTCGCCCTGCACGTCGTGCAGCTCAACCCCCGCGGTCAGCGCACCGTTCGCTCCCGCGGGCTCGGGCTCGAAGAAGCCATTGACCTGTGCCTGGGTGCCGTGGACACCCTCACCGGCGGCTACTAGCCGCCCCAAGAGATGACAGGTCAACGTAGGACTTCCCGCTCCGATGTTTGGTTATGTGCTCCACGGCAAAGATGACGTGGACATCCGGGCGGTTATTCCTCCGCCACGCCGCTTGCGACGTGGTGGACTCCGGGAACACCACCCGGTTCGTGAGTAGGGAAACATAATGCCCCGTACCCCCTTCCGTGAGGGTGCGGGGCATTATGATGCTCAAGTTGAGGTTGAAGAAAATAGTTTTACTCTGAGGCTAAGCTTGAGGTTCTGCCCAGTCTAAATGGAACGGCGCAGTCTAAATGGAACGGCGCAGCGACAGGCCACGAACCGTCGCATAGAACCCCTGCGCCTGCAGTGCCGCACGCAGCGCCTCCACCGGATGCTCCACAACCTCGCCGCCGGAGGTGCCCAACGTGGATGTACTCACTGTGTGGGTGCCCAAAAGCTCCACATCGTTGACCTTCTCCACCGAAATCTTCTCTGCACCACCGGCGGACACCAGGCGCGCCAGGGCGGGGGCCGCCGCCTCCAGAAGTACCGGGTCGGTGGTGAAAGCCAGCAGGGTCTTCGCGCCACGCTCCACGTACAGCACCGGTGTGCCGTCCACCAGCACCACGCAGGCGCCAGCCTTGCGTGCCGGGCGGTGCTTCACGGTGCCCTCGCCCTCGTGCGCAAAGGAGGGAATCGCGGGCCAGCTCAGCGCCGCACCGTACGGGTTCGCCGGGTCCGTCGCCGCCAACAGGGTCACCGTGAACGTGCCGTACACCCGCTCCGTATCGGTACGCTGCGGGGTGTAGGCGCTCGCACCAAAACCCTGCGGACCTGTGGGAACGCTGAGGCTATCGGCGGTAGAACGCAGCAGGTCCACCGTTGCGGGGGCGGCGAACTGCGCCGCGCCCAAACCTTCAATAAAGTAGCCGCGACGCACCAGCGCACGATCCTCAGCCGCCGAATAAATCCGGTACAGCTGCGAGAATCCGCCGGCAGAATCCTCCACCTGCAGGCACCCGCGAGTCAGCACACCGTAGCGGTCCAGCAGCAGGTCGGCGCGTGCGAGCGCTGTAACCGTCGCCTCCACCGGCTCCTGCAGTAGCGTGTCCACGCGCGAGAAACGGCCGCTATCCTGCGGGGCAACGGTGGGAGCGGCGGCATGGAGCCCGCCGCGCAGGGAGCGCAGACCGCGCCCGACGCTAGCGCCGTATCCGCTAGTCGGTGCCGAATATCCATCAGAACCGTAGCCGCCCGCCAAGCCGTTACCCATGGAGGCGCGCGCCGCCGCAATACGACCCGCACCGCGGCGACCCACCCGCGACAGACGCGCAGGAGCCGCCGGAGTCGGATGCGCACTGCGGACGCCCGCAAGCATCGCCCGAACCGGCGCGAAACTATCGTTCGTCACCGCACCAGCCCACACCAAGCGCCACAGCGCCGCCGAAACCTCCGCCGCATCCGGGAAAGTCACCACCTGACCGGCAGATGCCGCAGCGCTCATCAGCTGCGCCACCCGCTCACGCAGCGCCGGCACGAACAGGCCGCCGTGAGCCAGCGCCTCATAGATGGCGTGCTCCAGCGTGCCCGGAGCTTGCAACGCCTCCCAAAGCTCGGGGTTCTCCGCGCGCAACAGCTGCTCCGGGTAGTCCTCGCCCATGGTCAGCTCACCCAGAGTCAGTGAAGAACTCTCGCTCAAATGCAGGCGAATCCAGCCGTCAGACTTCTGCGCGCTACCGCCGCCCAGCTGACCGGCGCCGGTAAAGAACACCCTGCCGCTTGCCATAAGCTCGTCCAGCATGTGCGGCTGGTAGCCGGGCACGCGCGCCGGAAGAATCAGCGTCTCCAGCGCGGAAGCCGGTACGCGCACACCCGCCAGTTGGTCGATGGCGGTGAGCAGATTCTCCGTGGCGGAGGCGGAATCCTGATCCGCATGTTCTGCGCCGTGCTCAGCCAACGGGTTGGGTGCCGCTGTGCTGAGGGGCGCCACCCTCTCGCCCACCACAGTGGTGGCGCGGCGGGAGGGCATGAACGCACCGTAGGCGCTCGCCTCCGGCAGGGTCTGAGCAACCCGCACGGATAAAGAACGAACGTTCTGCCAGGAAGGTAGGAAAACGCCATAGACCTGTGCCGATACCGGCTCAATCTCCTCACGCAACGCCGCCAGAGAACGGGCACGAATCGTACGCAAAACCTGCGCATCCACCCACTCAACACCGGCAGATCTCAAAGCACGCAGCACCTCGGGCAGGAACTCGCCGGAGCTCAGACGGCGCTGCTGCTGAAGACGCTGCAACACCGGAGTCAGCACGCCCACACCCACCGGGGTCAGGCGCGAAAAATGCTCCGCCGCCTGCTGCGCCGTGAAGGGAATATGGGTGCGCGCATAGCGAGAAACCAGATCCTCCAAAGGCTCCGCGACCGGCTCCAAAAGGGCAGTAGGAAGCGCCGCGGCGGGCATAATGCCCAGCCCATCGCGCAGACGCGCGGCATCCTCAACCACCGCATAGTACAGCTGCGGCTCGGCGGAACCGTCGGCAGCTCCCATGAACGAGAACGCGCGGCGCGAGCGCACCAGCTCTTCCGCCAGGGCACGCGCCTGATCCGTGCTGGCGTGCGCGCCGTACTCTTCGCCGTAGTTTTCAGAGTCCTCGGACTCGCCGAAATCTTGAGAACCGTGTGCCGCAGATTGAGCCCGCGGGTTGTCAGCCTGCAAGCGCAGACTCAACTCCCGCGCGCTCAACGGACCCAGCTGACGCAAAAGATCCGCCACACCCTCCACGCCGCAGGCGCGGTAACGCTCACCCGTGCGCTGCAGACGCTGCTGAGTCTGCACCAGAACTGCCGGATCCAGCAGGTCGCGCAGACCGCTCGAACCCAGCAACTCAGCCAGCAGAGCCGGGTCCAGCGACAGCGCGGCGGCGCGACGTTCGGCGGCGGGCGCATCGCCGTCGTATAGGTGCTCGGCAACGTACTCAAAGAGCAGGGTGCGCGCAAAAGGCGAAGGGTCGTTCGTCTCAACCTCCAGCATGGACACCGCCCGAGACTGCAACGAACGGTGCACTTGAACCAGCGCCGGAACATCGTACACATCCTGCAGACACTCGCGTGCCGTCTCCAAAAGCACCGGAAAATCAGGGTACTTACGCGCCACATCCAACAGCTGCGCCGCACGCTGACGCTGCTGCCACAGCGGGGTGCGCTTACCCGGATCACGGCGCGGCAACAGCAGGGCACGCGCCGCGTTCTCACGGAACCGAGACGCAAAAAGCGCCGAATCGCCCACGCGTTCGGTGACAATCGCCTCCAGCTCGTCCGGGTCGAAAAGGAACAGGTCAGCGCCGGGCGGCACATCATCCATGCCGGGCAGACGCAGAATCAAGCCGTCATCACTCGCCATGACGGAGGCGTCCACCCCGTACCGTTCCTCAATGCGGGCGCGCACCGCCAGCGCCCAGGGTGCGTGCACCCCGTAGCCGAGCGGCGAGTGCAGGACCACGCGCCAATCGCCCAGTTCGTCGCGGTGCCGCTCCACAATCATGCGGGTGTCGGAGGGGACCGCCCCGGTGGATTCGCGCTGCTCACGCAGGTAGGCGAGCAAGTTATCGACCGCCCAGGTGTCCAGTCCGAGCTGTTCGAGCTGCTGGCGGGCGGCGGCGCTATCGGTGGCGTCCAGGCTGGAGAGGGCGCGCGTGAACGCACCCGTCTGCACGCCCAGGGCGTAGGGGCGGCCCATGCGGTCACCGTGCCAGAAAGGCAGGCGCGCGGGCTGACCGGGTGCGGGGGAGACCCGCACCGCGTCGTGCGTAATTTCTTCAATGCGCCAACTGCTCGCGCCGAGGGTGATGACCTCGCCGGCACGGGATTCGTACACCATTTCCTCGTCGAGCTCACCCACACGCTTGGGGCCGCGCTCTTCATCGCCGCTGACCAGGTAGACGGGGAAGAGCCCGCGGTCGGGAATCGTGCCGCCGCTGGTGACGGCGAGGCGCTGCGCACCCGGGCGGCCCTCAATACTGCCGGAGGGGGCTTCCTCGGTGGGGGTGCGATCCCAGATGATGCGCGGGCGCAGTTCTGCGAACTCGTCGGAGGGGTAGCGTCCGGCGAGCATTTCGAGTACGGAGTCGAAGAGCGCGCGCGGCAGCTCGGCGTAGGGTGCACTGCGGCGTAGCGCCTCGTACCAGGAGTCCACGCTGATGGGGCCCAACGCGCAGGCGGCGACGGTCTGCTGCGCGAGTACGTCCAGGGGGTTGGTGGGTGTGGCAAGCGGCTCGAGGGTTCCGCTACGCATGCCGGCGAGGGTGACGGTTGCGCCGAGCAGGTCGCCGCGGTGCTTGGGGTAGAAGAATCCGCGCGAAATTTCGCCCACTCGGTGTCCGGCGCGACCCACGCGCTGCAGTGCGGAGGCGACCGATGGAGGCGCCGCCACCTGGATGACGAGGTCCACGTGACCCATGTCGATGCCCAGCTCCAGGGAGCTGGTGGCGACCACGCAGCGCAGGGTTCCGCCCTTGAGCGCCTCCTCGATGAGGGTGCGCTGTTCCTTGGACACGGAGCCGTGGTGCGCGCGGGCGAGCGGCGGCACCTCGGCGATGTCGCAGATGCCTGCCGCGTAGTCTTCGGGGCTGATGCCCTGCTTTGCGAGCACGCGGCGTAGGTGAATATCGTTGAGTGCCGCGGTGAGCTTTTCTGCTAGTCCGCGCGAGTTAACGAAAACAATTGTAGAACGGTTGTTCTCAATATGGTCGACGATGCGCTCCTGTACGCGCGGCCAGATGGAGGTCTCGGGGCGCTCGCTATCGGGGGTGTCTCGCAGCGCCTTTTCGTGCAGTGCCCCTTCTAGCAATGCCTCTTCTGGGATGGTGAGCGTATTTTTGGGCGCGGTGTTATCGCCCTGTCGCGCCGGGTTTGCTTGCGCGGTTTCTTGCCCGGGGAACACGCCAATGGCATCTTCCAGTGTGTAGGGTGCGCTTGCCGGGATGTCTACGGTACTAGAGATAGGCTGTGCCGCACCCTGCGGCGAGCCGGCAGAAGCGGAGTGTGCAGTCCCGCCGCCTGGCACCTCCGAGGGTGCATATTCTGAGGGCGCGTAGAGCCCCTGCCCGTAGTCGTTGGCGCCTCCGAGTGCCGCCATATCGGGTACGGGCACGCTCAGGCGCAGGTCCCATTCTTTGGCGATCGGACGGCTCATGATGGTCACCGGCTGAATGCCGCCGAGGAACCGGGCGACCGCCTCCGGATTTTCGACGGTTGCGGAGAGCCCAATGCGCTGTGCGGGCTTTTCGAGGAGCGCGTCGAGTCGTTCGAGGGAGACCGCCAGGTGTGCGCCGCGTTTGGTGGCGGCGAGGTTGTGAATCTCGTCCACGATCACCGTGGTGACGCCCGCAAGGGTGTTGCGGGCGGCGCTGGTGAGCATGAGGTAGAGGGATTCGGGGGTGGTGATGAGAATGTCGGGCGGGTTGTTGATGAGTTGGCGGCGTTCGCGTGCGGGGGTGTCGCCGCTGCGCACGCCCACGCTGATGTTCGGTTCGCCCGTGTTGTTTTCGCTCAGGCGCGTGATTCCGGTCAGCGGTGCGCGCAGGTTGCGTTCGACGTCGGCGCCGAGTGCTTTGAGGGGTGAGATGTAGAGGATGCGCGTGCCGCCTGCGGTTCCGGCTTCGTGTTCGCGGTGCAGGGCGTCGAGTGCCCAGAGGAAGGCGGCGAGGGTTTTGCCGGAGCCGGTGGGGGCGATGATGAGGGTGTTGTTGCCGTTGCGGATGCTCTCCCAGGCGCCTTCTTGGGCGGCGGTGGGTGCGCTGAAGGTGGTGCGGAACCAGTCGCGTACGGGGGCGGAGAAGTGGGAGAGTGCGTCGGTCATGTATCTATTATGGCGGGGTTTATGGTGTGCGCCTCTTGAATTGTTGGGGGTTGGGGGAGGAAGATGTGCTTGACAGTGTCTCTACAGAGTATGTAATATTTTACTTGTAAAGTAATAGACTGAGGGAACAACCCAAAGGAGCCTCACCATGACCCGCCTGAACGAAGAACAGCTCATCAGCCTCTTCCACGAGCCGCGCACCGTCTCCTCCTTCACCGAGGAACCCGTCACCGACGAGCAGCTGCGTCGCATCCAGGAACTGACCTACTACGGCCCCACCGCCTTCAATAGCCAGCCTATGCGCATCACCTGGGTCAAGAGCCCCGAGGCACGCGAGCGCCTCGTCGCACACCTGGTAGACGGCAACAAGGCTAAGACCCAGGCGGCACCGGTGACCGCAATCCTCTCCGCAGACGCGAACTGGGTAGAGCACGCCGACACCTTCAACCCCAACGCTGCCGGCTTCATCAAGGGCTTCTACACCACCGAGGAGCTTGCCACCCCCGCCGCTGAGCTGAGCGCTCACCTGCAGGCAGGCTACTTCATCACCGCAATCCGCGCCCTCGGCCTGGACGCTGGCCCCATGACCGGCGCAGACTTCGCCAGCATCAAGAAGGAATTCTTCGCGGATAACGCAGAGATCCCCTTCCTGATCGTCAACATCGGCCACGGCGAGGCTCCCGCATACCCGCGCGGTGCACGCTTCAGTCACGATGAGGTTGCCCGCTCCCTCTAAGAGTGCGCGCCTACGGCATAGCTCAAGCTAAACCCTAGATTTAGGCTTATAGATAGTTCAAGGGCGGTTCCCCATCGTGGGGAACCGCCCTTGAACTATATGTGCACAAGAGGTGCCAGAGTATTCACCTCTGGGTATTCACATCTGCAACGCCGCGTTAGCGAGCACCAAACTGACCCACCGACAGCTGCGGAACAGACGAGGAACACGCGGTCGTATCCAGCGGAACGATCACACCACCGGAACCGGAGGGAAGACCCACCAAGAAGCCCTGAACCGGGCGGCTACCGCAATCGTCACCGAAGCGTGCCGGGTATACCGAACGTAGTACCGCGGTGGTGCTATCGCCGGGGTTGAGGGTCACGCCCGCAGAATTCATGTACTCATCGGAGGTGGACGCCTCACGACCAACCCAGGTTCCCGAAGGACCCGCGTGGACCACGCGCGGGTAGCCGCGCAGGGTGCAGGGGGTGTTCGAGGAGTTCTGGAAGTACAGGGTGTAGTTTCGGGCGCCGGGGGAGCCTTCTCCAATAGCAACCGAAACGTTCAGGTCGTCCAGATCGCACTGGCCGGGGCCTTCAGTGGTGTTGTTGGAGGAGCTAGAGGACTTCTCCGAAGAGCCCGAGGAATTCGAGGAGTTGGACGAATTCGACGAGTTTGAAGAACCCGAAGAGTTCGAAGAGTTGCCCGAAGAGCGAGAACCCGACTGGGAAGACGAATCTGAGCTCTTCTGGGAATCCTGCTGAGAATCTGCAGAGTCGTCTGACTTGTTCTGCTCGGAACCCTCGTGGGAGGACTTAGAAGAATGAGAGTCAGAGTTCTGCTTCGACTCGTGAGTCTCGGTGTGGGAAGAAGACTCGGAGTGCTCAGAGGAAGAGCCGCGGTTCTCCGCCTCGGGGGAGTTCACCACGGTAATGGAGCCCGGGGTTACCGAAGGGGTAGCCCCGTCAGAGGCTACTCGAATCGTGCCGGGCTTGACCGAAGCCGAAGCACTCGGCTGCGCCGAGGTACCTTCAGCTTCCTGACCGGCCTGGGACGCGCCGCATCCACTGAGCGCGAGCACGCAGCAGAGGAGGGTGGTTGATGCGAGTACCTGAGCCGATTTAAACATGATTACATCGCCGCCTGCATTTGGATTTCTGCTCCGTCCATACCGGGGGCGTACTCGACCTGGCAGCACAGGCGGGAGTACTCGTTGGCGACGTCATCGACCATGTCGAGCAGGTCCTGCTCAGCTTCGGTGCGCTCACCGGAAGCTTCGAAGTGCTCGGGGTCGATGAAGCCGTGGCAGGTAGCGCAGGATGCGTTACCACCGCAGGTTGCGAGGACCGGCACACCGTTAGCCTGGAGGGTTTCCAGGAGGGTGTGGTGGTCTTCCCACTGAATGTCGTAGTTTACGCCTGCTTCGTCAGTGACCTTAATCGTTACGCCCATGCGTTCTCCTTCTTCTGTAGTGATGCGTTTCTATTGTAGAGGTAGGGGCTGTTATTCACCGTACTTTGTGGTGCATACCCAACCCTACCGTCACGCATATCACGGGAACGCATATTAATTTTTATGCTGAATAGCATGTCTGTATTGCCCCCAGTCTACCGCGTATTGCCCTGACAATGCGGGATATCAGCGCCAACGAATACTGCCCACAGATGCAAAGACATGCTGGGGGCAGTATAAAGAACCGGCACGCAGGCGCGCTTTTACGGTGACGAAGACCTACTCTGATTCCTTCTCCGCAGCCTTCTCGGCGTCCTGCTTTTCTGCGCTGTGGTTATCGGAATTCTGGACTCTTCCTCCGGGGCCGCGCACAATACCGCGTACGCTATCGCGCGGATCGGCGTAGCGCAGGTCGATACCGAAGGTATTGCGGATCTGGCGTGCCGAGTTCAGGTGCCAGCGCTGCGAATCTGAGGGGGTCACGGAGGTGACCGCCTTCTGACCCGGAGCCAGCTTCTCGTGGCGGATATCGTAGTGCTTACCGCCCATAGTGATGGTGAAGCCGTGCTCCTGCAGCAACTGCACGAACGCATCCACATCGTGCGGGATCTTGCGGCCGCGCTGCCTCTTCGTACCGCTCATCCTCGGCTGCGATTCGAAGGGGTTGCGGTTGGGTGCGGTGCCGCGACTAATACGAATTACCTGCTGATCGGAGTGCGAGAACTCCACCTGGTAGCCGTTGAGCGAGTACACGGTGCGGCTGCTGCCGGGAATTGGGCGGCGGTCCTCGGCCTCATCTAGGATGCGGGCAATGTACTCGCCGGTCAGGCCGAGTGCCTTCAGCTGTGCCTGAGCCTCGGGGGAGAGCTGGTAGCCTCCGGCGAGAGCCTGCAGCGGGCGTAGCGCCAGCACTTCGGCGGTCAGGGGGTTGAGCACCACCTGGTAGCCTTCCTCTTCATGCGTGTAGAGGGTGACTTTGCGGCCGTAACGGTTCTCCTGCGCGCTTTCTTGAACCACCGTGCTGACAGGGGATTCGATGATGTCCAGCAGCAGCTCGTAGGTGAGTCCGTGGCGCATCATGTAATCCATGACGCCGGGGAGTACACCGTAGATGCGGCGGCGAGGCGGCACGTCACCGTAGAATTCCTTCTCGATGCGCGCGGCAATACGCTGGTTCTCCAGCGGCACCTCGGTCAGCGGGATGAGGCGCTGGTTGGAGGGACGAATCTTGGCGCGTGCGGCGGCAGGCTTGGGCGCCTGACGGTATGCGTCCACGAGTGCCTGCTGCTGCTCCATGAATTCCTGGGCAATGAGCGGTAGGAGGGTGAAGTAGAGCTCTGCCGCTTCGGGCTTGAGCGCGCCGTTCTCATCGAGTAGGGACGCGCCGTCCTGGGAAAGCAAATCCCACGGCTTATCGCTTGCACTGTTCTCTTCGGAACCCTGATTGTCCCGGTAGCTATAGGCGGCGAGGGAGGCAAGCTCCTGCAGGCGAACGTACACCTCAAGAGGAACGGTGATCTGCTTAGCGGACATTATTTTTCCTCCTCGGTGGTGTTTTCTGCCCGAGCTGCTTTATCTTCTGCCTGTTTCGCCAGGGTGTTGCTGAGCTCCTCGAGCTGCACCTTGCGCAGGTTCTCCGCGTGCAGAACATGGAAATCCGGGGTTTTCGCCAGGGCAAGAACGGTCCGCTCGTCGGGCGAAACCGCGATCTCCAGACCCTGTGCCGCGTAGATACGGGTCCAGCCTTCAGCCATGCGCACGCTCTCGGGGCTGCTCAGAGCATTAAGCATCAGGTCGAAGACGAACGGTGGGTTCTTCTTCAGGAAGGTGCGGGCGCGCTCGCTGAATTCGAGTTCCAGGGCGTTGAGCGAGGTGTATTCGCCGTGCGCCAGGGATGCCTGTACCGCTTCGTTGTAGTCGGCGTCGTATTCGTCAATGACGGTAATAATTTCTGCGGAGGCAGTGTTTACGTCCACTCGGTAGTCGTCGTGCGTGAAGCGAATGGTCCAGTCGTTGATACGTTCCGCTTCGCCGTCGCGCAGGATGGTGCGCACGAGCTCTTCGCTAATGTTTTCGCGTTCGAGGCGGGCGCGCAGGCTCGGGCGCAGTCGGTAGCTGCGTTCGCGGTCCTCGGCGGTAATGGCGTGAGGTGCGGCGGCTACCGGTTCTACTGCCGGAGTGCTCGGGGCGGGTGCGGCAGGCATCGGTGCACCCGGTTTCGGTGCAGCGGGCTTCGGCGCGCTCTGCTTGGGAGCTGCGGGTGCGCCCGGTAGGGACTGGCTGAGTACGGGCAACTCTTCAACAGGTGCCTGCTCGCTAGATACTGCCGTATGGGTAGCTTCTGCGGCTTCGGCAGCCTGTTGGCGGGTACGCAGACCCTCCAGGTACTCTTCGATGCGCGGCGGCCGGTAGGTTAGCGTGGACTTGCGGAACATACCGGGGGAGGGAGCACCGGGAGTCGGTGCCGCAGGCTTCGGCGCAGCGGGCTTGGGCGCTACAGGTTTCGGTGCAGCGGGCTCGGGTGCCGCAGGGGTAACCGTGGCGGGGGTCGGTGCAGGAACAGTCTTTTCTGTAGTCGCCTCTGCGGGTGCCTCCACGGGCGCTTTTTCCGGCACGCTGGGAGCCGGAGTAGGAGCCGGGGCGGGTGCCTGTGCCGCGCGGGCAGCAAAGAGCGCGGGGGAGGGCGCGGGCTTCGGGGCTGCAGGCTTCGGGGCAACAGGCTTGGGCGTACCAGAAGCGCTCACTTCAGGGCCCTCAACTACTGCAGGTTCGGCGGGGCTAGTTTCAACCTCAGCCGTAGGCTCTACAGTATTTTCAGCTGACTGCTCTTGCAGCTCGCCCTGTTCCTCATCAACAGGCTCTTCCTCACCGCGACGCAGGGCTGCAACGAGTTCCTGACGTGAGGTATAAGGGATGATTTCCTCGGGTGAGTCGATATATCGGGGGAAATTCTCGTAGAGAATCTTTGCCGCGGCCTCAAAGAGCTTCTCCGCGGTGGTGCTGGCGGCGGGTGCGCAGGGGCAGAGGATCTCCTGGCGCTGCGCGTCGTAGAGGGACCAGTGGGCGCATCGTTCGGTGGGCGGGAAGTAGTCGAGTGTTCCCAGATCGGCTATATCGATGAGTGCACCTATCAGGGACTGCGGAATGGATAGCTGTGCCATAGTGCTCCTTCGCGTTGTCTGCTCTCCAGCCTATGTGTGGAGGGTCCTCTTTCCATCCTAGGCGTTTTTTGGCGGGTGTGCCCCGGAGCACGTCATCTGGGAGCGTAAATCTGTGGATTCACAGGTTGAGGCGCACTTTTGGTGCAGTTTTTGGGTGCGGATGCGGCAGCGGCTGGTGGAGCATCATTGCTGCACCTCTATATAGGTATCTCTATGTGCTGCGGTTTCTGCTCGCCGCGCCGTCTGCCGTGAATGTGGTGCCTTGTGCTGTACCCGGCGCTTTCGGTGGGGCACTTTTTGAGCGCATTTCTGGGGATACAAAAAATCCCCGGTTCCGAAGAACCGGGGATCGTTGGTGCGCCCGAAGGGATTCGAACCCCCAACCTTCTGATCCGTAGTCAGATGCTCTATCCGTTGAGCTACAGGCGCATGTTCCTCGCTTCGGATTTCTTCAACCCGTCGCGGCAACAGGTACTACTATACGGATGTCCTTGGATGTGTGCAAGCCGAAAAACTTGAAATTTACCCAAAATCCCCTCCGTGGGGATCGAAAGCACCCCGTTTTACCGCATGATTCCGGGGTTTTTGTGCTCGCAAAATTTTTTCAAAATATTTTCTCGGCACCCTAAAACCGGCGCTGCAGGTCCCTGAAATCCCCCGGAGGATCCCGCCGTAAGCCCTAAAAGTTCTTTACAGAAATCCTCTCGTACTCTAAGAATGTGATGCGCAGAACGTAAGAAATGGCGTCATAGAAAGCTCTATAGACCATTAATGCGTTATTCTGTAAGCATCACGAGGAAGTGGAGACTGTCCAAGCGTGCATATTTGCCATTATTTGCACGCTTGTAGTGTTTAACTGCTTCTTTGTTACCGCAGACCTAACCGGATCAACGTAGTATCCGGGCCACCGATTGAAGGGGAAAACGTCAATGGCTGACACCTCAACTCGTACTCTCTCTGCTGAGCTCGAAAAGGAGCTGCAGAGCGCACCCACTACCCACCAGGGCCTTCTGGACTGGGTTCGCGAAGTTGCGGCCCTGACCCAGCCCGCACACATCTACTGGGTCGATGGCACCCAGGAAGAATACGACCGCCTCGCTCAGGAACTGGTCGACGCTGGCACCTTTGTTCGCCTCAGCGATCACGAATTCCCGAACTCTTACGCAGCTTTCTCCGATCCTGACGACGTGGCACGTGTCGAGGAGCGCACCTTCATCTGCTCCGAGACCGAAGAAGGCGCAGGCCCGACCAACAACTGGCGCGACCCCGTCGAAATGAAGCAGACCCTGACCGGCCTGTTCGAGGGCTCCATGCGCGGCCGTACCATGTACGTCATTCCCTTCGTCATGGGCTCCCTGAAGGCTAAGAACCCCAAGATTGCTGTTGAGCTCAGCGACTCCGCATACGTTGTCTGCTCCATGCGCATCATGGCAACCATCGGTAAGGACGTTCTTGCCAAGCTGAACGAGACCAACGGCTTCTTCGTCAAGGCTCTGCACAGTGTTGGTGCACCCCTGGAGCCCGGTCAGGAAGATGTTCCCTGGCCCTGCAACCCCGAGAAGTACATCGTCCAGTTCCCCGAGACCCGCGAAATCTGGTCCTTCGGCTCCGGCTACGGCGGTAACGCTCTGCTCGGTAAGAAGTGCTACGCGCTGCGTATCGCATCCGTTATCGGTCGCGACGAGGGCTGGATGGCAGAGCACATGCTCATCCTGAAGGTCACCAACCCCGAGGGCAAGGTTCGCTACATCTCCGCAGCGTTCCCTTCCGCATGTGGCAAGACCAACTTCGCAATGATGGAGCCCACCATCGACGGCTGGAAGGCTGAGATGGTCGGCGACGACATCGCATGGATCGAGTTCGACGAGAACCACCAGGCACGCGTGGTCAACCCCGAGGCTGGCCTGTTCGGCGTGGCACCGGGCACCGGTTACTCCACCAACCCGAACGCTATGAAGGCTATCGCCAAGGGCAACACCATCTTCACCAACGTTGCACTGACCGACGACGGCTCCGTCTGGTGGGAGGGCAAGACCGACGAGGCTCCCGCACACCTGACCGACTGGACCGGTAAGGACTGGACCCCCGAGTCCGGCCGCCCGGCAGCTCACCCGAACTCCCGCTTCTGCACCCCCGCATCCCAGGTCGACATGCTCGCTCCCGAGTACTACGACCCCGAGGGTGTGCCGCTGAGCGCTATCGTTCTGGGTGGTCGCCGTAAGACCACCATCCCGCTGGTTTCTGAGTCTGAGAGCTGGGAGCAGGGCGTGTTCCGCGCTGTCACTCTGTCCTCTGAGACCACTGCGGCTGCTAAGGGCGCTGTCGGTGTGATTCGCCGCGACCCGATGGCAATGCTGCCCTTCATCGGCTACAACGCTGGTGATTACTTCAAGCACTGGCTGGACCTGGGCAAGAAGCACGGCGCTGAGAATATGCCGAAGGTCTACTACGTCAACTGGTTCCGCCGTACCCCCGACGGTGGCTTCGCATGGCCCGGCTTCGGCGAGAACTCTCGCGTTGTGAAGTGGATCTGCGACCGCCTCGACGGCAAGGCTGGCGGCCAGGAGACCTTCCTGGGCACCGTTCCCACCAAGGAAGACCTGGACCTGACCGGTCTGGAAATCTCCGAGGAAGAACTGAAGGCTGCTCTGGCTGTCTCGAAGGAAGAATGGGTTGCTGAGCTGCCCAGCATCGACGAGTGGCTCGAGAAGTTCGGCGACAAGCTGCCTGCTGAGGTTCGCGAACAGCGCGACGCTCTGGCAAAGGCTCTGGAGGGCTAAGACATTCCAGCTAATACCTAAGGTTTAGCGCATTGAAGGAGCGGAATCTCCCGATGAGATTCCGCTCCTTCCTTCTGCTTGGGGAAAATTTGAATCCCCGTCAGCTGGGGGGAATGATAAGTTTTCTCGCAAAGGTGTGAATGTAAGGCTATGCAGTCCACTTGCTCTTGAGAAATACTTTAAATCCCCGCCGGGGTGGTTGGGGCACAGAAGCAGCTGGTTATAATTTCTTGCCTCTCTTATCACCCCTATACAATTCCAATGTAAGATTTTTGAATGCACATGGCTTTCACGAGCTGCGCATATCCGCTGCTACATGTACTGATATGTGGTGGCACGAGAGATTAGAAGGAGTATCCATGCGTTTGACAGCATTCTCGGATGTCTCGCTCCGCGTTCTGATGCTCCTGTCTGCTCTGGAGCCCGGTCAGAAGCTTTCCACCCAGAAGATCGCTGAAGGTGTGGACACCCCCTACAACCACGTGGCGAAGGCTGTAGCTTTCCTCGTGAACATGGGTTACCTGGACTCGACTCGCGGTCGCGCCGGTGGCGTCATGCTTTCCGACGCTGGTCGTTCTGCGACCGTCGGCACTGTTCTTCGCGCTACTGAGGGCGATATCCCCATGATTGAGTGTGAGGATGAGAACGGACACTGCCCCCTCGATAAGTTCTGCCGCCTGCGCAACGTGCTGGCGAAGGCTCGTGAGGCGTTCTATGCTTCGGTGGACTCGGTTGTGATTAGCGAGCTGACTGCCGGTGCACGTCCCGTTGGCCCGGTATTTGTGGAGCTGGGCTTCGCGCCTCCGGAGAATGCGCTGCCTGTGCGCTAAGCCTGCACGCTAAAGGAATACGTGGTACCTATGGAGCTTTCCGGTGGGAGGCTCCATAGAGCTTTTAACACGAAGTTTAGGGTGTTTCTGCGGTTGATGCGGGGGCTGCTGGGCGGTTCGCGCGGGGGTCTCTGGGCTTTCTTGCAGGGTTTTCGAGGGGAGTGGGGAGTATTTTGCCGCTGATTGCGTGACTGCTGGAACCTGCGTGAGTCCTAAATTTGTGCAGTAAATGCAGAATATTGCAAATTTGCTTTTCAAATGCAGAAAATGTGACCATATTCATTTTTGCACCACACTGCATACTTTCCATAGTAAATATATTTTCATTCCAGAATTTTTATGCAGACTTCGGGGCTAGTCACCCGGCGAACTCAAAAACAGCGCTGAAAATATATAGTGTGACGCGGGGCTCTCTCTTTGAGTCAAGCTGAACCATAAGTCTCGCCTAGACCCCTCAACACCTCTCAGGGAGTGACCTGCACTCAGCGCAAACACCCCGCAAAATGCTACGGTAAGGGTGCTTTATAAACACTCCGTCACCAACTGAGCTGTCCGAGTGAATGCCCCAGCATCACACATATCAAGGGCATCATCACAACGACCAGGTGACCACACAGGAAGAAGGCAAGACATGCTCTCCGAGAAGTCCCGCCCCATTATTGAGGCAACGCTGCCCATCATTGCTGAGCGCATCAACGACATCACCCCCGACTTCTACCGTCGAATGTTCGCCGCCCGCCCCGACCTGATGGACGGCATGTTCTCCCGCTCCTCCCAGCTCGAAGGCACCCAGCCCAAGGCACTGGCAGGCTCCATCGCTGTGTTCGCTTCCTACATCGTCCAGAACCCGGACTCCTACCCCGACGAGGTCCTCTCCCGCGTTGCACACAAGCACGCATCCCTGGGCCTGAAGGAAGAAGAGTACCCCACCGTCTACAAGTACCTCTTCGAGGCGATCGCCGCTAACCTGGGCGACCTGGCTACCCCCGAAATCGTTGAGGCATGGACCGAGGTCTACTGGCTCATGGGCAACGCCCTCATCAAGCTGGAGAAGGGCCTGTACGCTTCCCAGGCAAACGACGTCATGTTCGCGCCCTTCAAGCTCGTTGACCGTAAGGAGACCGGCGAGGACGTCGTCGTGCTGACCTTCGAGCCCGCCGACGAGACTCCCATGACCGAGTCTAAGGGCGGCCAGTACATCTCCATCGTTGTTCCCGCACGCGACGGTCTGCGCCAGGCACGCCAGTACACCCTGCTGCCCAGCGAAAAGAACCAGCGCCGCATCGGTGTGAAGCTCGACCCCAACGGCGAGATGACCTCCATCCTGCACGAGCTGGAAGTCGGCGCAGTCGTCGAGATTTCCAACCCCTACGGTGACCTGACCCTGGAAGGCTTCGGCGACCCCGAGGCACCGCTGTACCTCTTCTCCGCAGGTATCGGCACCACCCCCATGCTCAGCTTCCTCTCCGAGCTGGTTGAGAAGGGCTCCGAGCGCCCCGTGACCGTGGTCCACGCAGACCGCCGCCTGGACACCTGGCCCCTGCGCGAAGAGCTCGCCGAGCTCGTCGGCAAGCTGCCCAACGCACGCCTCGTATCCTTCATCGAGGGCGAGGGCGGCGACTTCACCGGCCGTGTCGACGTCTCCAAGCTGGACGTTCCCACCAACGCTAACGTCTACCTCTGCGGCCCGCTGCCCTTCATGCAGGGCGTACGCTCCGCACTGGTGGAGGCAGGCGTTCCCGGCAAGAACATCAACTACGAAATCTTCGGCCCCGACCAGTGGATGCTCCACGACCAGGCTCGCGAAGCGTAAAAACCCCGTAAGCCGGCTCGTCCGCTAGGTTCCTTAAACCCGGCTAGGTTCTCCTCTTAGACAGAAGAACCTAGCCGGGTTTTTAGAACTCAAAATAAAAAGTCCCGCCCCGCAGACGAATCTGCGGGGCGGGACTTTTTAGTAGCTAGCTAGTGCTTAGCCCTGGCGAACCAGAGCCAGAACCTCGTCGCGGACGCGCTCCATAGTCGCAACATCCGGTGCCTCAAGGTTCAGGCGCAGGAAAGGCTCGGTGTTCGAAGGACGCAGGTTAACCCACCAACCCTCTTCGGTGTTGGTGAAGGTGGTGCCGTCGGAGTCCTCAACAACCACGGGAGCGTTAGCGTAGTGTGCACGCACGCGGTCCACAGCGGCAGCCTTGTCTTCCAGCTCGGAGTTGATCTCACCGGAAGCAACGTACGGGGAGTACTTCGCGCTGATTTCGGAGAGAGGCTGATCGCTACCACCCAGAGCAGCCAGCACGTGCATTGCAGCGAGCATGCCGGTGTCTGCGTTGAAGAAGTCCTTGAAGTAGTAGTGAGCGGAGTGCTCGCCACCGAAAACGCCGTTCTCCTCAGCCATAACAGCCTTGATGAAGGAGTGGCCCACGCGGGTCTTCACTGCGCGGCCGCCCAGCTTCTCAACCAGCTCAGGAACAGCCTTCGAGGTGATCAGGTTGTAGATGATGACGGGCTCTTCGTTACCCTCTGCCTTCGCACGAGCAATCTCGCGCTCAGCAACCAGAGCGGTCACAGCGGAAGGAGTGACGGGCTCACCCTTCTCGTCGATGACGAAGCAACGGTCAGCGTCGCCGTCGAATGCCAGACCAATGTCAGCACCGTGCTCAACAACAGCCTTCTGCAGGTCAACCAGGTTAGCCGGCTCCAGCGGGTTAGCCGGGTGGTTCGGGAAGGTGCCGTCCAGCTCGAAGTACAGGGGAACGATTTCCAGGGGCAGGCCCGGCAGGATGGTGTCGCCCAGAACAGCGGGAGTGGTCATACCACCCATGCCGTTACCAGCGTCAACAACAACCTTCAGGGGGCGGATGGAAGACAGATCAACCAGCTTGCGCAGGTACTCTGCGTAAGGCTTGAGAATGTCCTTCTCGGAAACGGTGCCAACCTTCTCAACCGAAGGAATCTCGCCCGAATCCAGGTACTTCTGAGCCAGGTCGCGAATATCGAACAGACCGGACTCGGAAGACAGCGGAACAGCGCCAGCCTTAGCCATCTTCATGCCGTTGTACTCTGCGGGGTTGTGGCTAGCGGTGAAGGTAACACCGGCAGCGTTCTCAACGCCACATGCGAAGTACAGAACGTCAGTGGAGATCAGACCGATCTTCTCAACATTTGCACCGCGAGCGGTTGCACCCTGGGCGAATGCATCCATGAATTCGGGGGAGGAGGGGCGCATGTCGCCACCGACCAGAATGGTCTGGCCCTCCAGGCCCAGAACGTCTACGAAAGCCGCGCCGGTAGCGCGAACAGTCTCTGCGGTAATGGTTTCGCCGACGATGCCACGCACGTCGTACGCTTTGAATGAGTCATGTAGATTAATAGTAGTCACGCCTTTTATTTTAGCGGTAAAGAAGTGCAACTAGCCTCTATAATGGGCAGGTAAAACCTTATAAATTCCGCTGAATGTATGGGTTTTTTATCACGTCACTTACTTCAAGCAACTCACGTCGAGAGGTATTTTCCCCCATGGGTGAGATTTTTCCCCTAAAAAACCAGATTCAGAATTATGCGTGGGGTTCCCGCGAAATTCTCGGACGCATGCGTGGCGTGCCCGTCCCCACCGAACAGCCTGAGGCTGAGGTGTGGGTTGGCGCGCATCCGGCTGCGCCCTCCCGTGCGACCGTTGACGGCACCGAGTCCCCGCTCAACGAGCTGATCCAGGCTGAGCCCTCCCGTTTCTTGCGCCCGGACCGTACCTCCGACTGGTTCCCCTTCCTCTTTAAGATCCTTGCGATTGACGCCCCCCTGTCAATTCAGGTGCACCCCACCCCCGAGCAGGCTATCGCCGGCTTCGAGGATGAGCAGGCGCGCGGCATCGCGATTGACGCGCCGCACCGCAACTACAAGGACCGCTACTCCAAGCCTGAAACCGTCATCGCCCTGACCCAGATGCGCGTGCTCACCGGTGTGCGCACCTCCGAGCAGCTGGCAGAGCTTGCCGAGGCATTCAAGGCCGCCTGGCTGGCAGAGCGTGTGGAGCTTACCCCCAAGCAGCTGCTGACCGAGATTATTCGCATGCCCGAAGAGACCGCCACCGCGGCTGTTGAGCAGCTCGTTGAGGCGGCAGCACAGCTGACCGGCTCCGACAACGCACGCATCGCTGACGCAGCTGAGCTCGTGCAGATCGTTGCCGGCAAGTACCCCGGTGACCGCGGTCTGCTCGTCGCCTTCGTCATGAACCTGGTTCACCTGGCACCGGGCGAATCCGCCTTCACCCCCGACGGTCAGGTGCACGCCTACGTCTCCGGTACCGCTATTGAGCTGATGAACCCCTCCGATAACGTGATGCGCGCGGGCCTGACCGCAAAGCACATCGACACCGAGGAGCTCATCAAGGTTCTTGGCGAAAGCCAGGACGCACCCGTTATTCAGCGTCCCACCCCCGAGAACGCACCCGTCGGCACCTATGCCATGTGGGACGAGCGCATGAGCGTGACCCGCATCCGCGTTGAAGAGGGCAAGCCGCAGGAATACACCTTCGAGGGCATTAGCGCCGCGCTGAGCGTATCCGGCAAAATCACTATTCACGCAGCAGATGGCAACGGCACCGAAGAGTTCGTTCTGGGCGCCACCGAGTCGGTACTGCACGTGGGTGAGCCCTCGGCGGCAACCCTGAGCGGTAATGGCGAGCTGTACATCGCTTCTTATGTTTAGGAAATAATCCTCGATAACTAAAACTTCTAGACAGTTATAACTAGCCAGTTATAAGGAGTGTCGAAAGATACTTCAAGACTGACACATAATAAAGAATCCACGTTCTTCCCTGTATCTATTCAGGTTGGGGGAGGCGTGGATTTTTTATGCCCCGAATATGGGAGGCAGGGGATATTTTTGTGTCTACCCTGCACAGTGTGTTCTGGGTAACCTATAATTGATCTTATAAATATGCGTGCACCTGTGCCTTTATGCACTTCTTCATTGGGTACGCAGCCCCAAACCACTAGGAGAACACCGTGAAGATTATCCTCACTGTCACAGGAATCGACCACGAAGGCATTATTGCCGCCGTGACCGCAACCCTCGCCGAGCGCAAGGTCAACGTCCTCGACGTCTCCCAGACCATCATGGGCGAATTCTTCACCATGATCATGCACTGCTCCTTCGACGAAGAGCAGCAGAACCTCATCGACCTGCAGGAAGCCATGGTTGGTGTTGAGCACGAACAGAAGGTCCAGATTCGCATCCAGGCAGAATCCATCTTCAAGGCAATGCACACCATCTAAGCGGCCACCATGATGAATGACAATATTCTTGAAACCATCCGAATGATCGAGGAGCAGAAGCTCGACATTCGCACCGTCACCATGGGCATCTCCCTGCTTGACTGCGCCGACTCCGACGGCGAAGTAGCCCGCCGCAACATCTACGACAAGATCACCAGCCGCGCCGCAAACCTCGTCAGCGTCTGCGAAGGTATCGAAGCTGAGCTCGGCATCCCAATCGTCAACAAGCGCATCGCCGTCACCCCCATCGCGCTGGTGGCAGGTGCCTCCAATGATGAGGACTATGTAGAGTTCGCTCGTACCCTCGACGCAGCTGCCAAGGCAGTCGGCGTGAACTTCGTCGGCGGCTTCAGCGCCCTCGTCGACAAGGGCATGACCCCCGCCGACGAAAAGCTGATTCGCTCCATCCCGCGAGCGCTCGCAGAAACCGACGTGGTCTGCTCCTCCGTGGATATTGGATCCTCCCGCGCCGGCATCAACATGAGCGCCGTCAAGCTCATGGGTGAAACCATCCGCGTCACCGCAGACCTGACCGCGGACGCGCACGGCTTCGGCTGCGCCAAGCTTGTCGTCTTTGCGAACGCCGTCAGCGACAACCCCTTCATGGCGGGCGCATTCCACGGCGTGCAGGAGGCAGACACCACCATCTCCGTAGGTGTCTCCGGCCCCGGCGTGGTACACCGCGCCCTGCAGAAGGTCCGCGGCGAATCATTCGACACCTGCGCCGAAGAAATCAAAAAGGCAGCATTCAAGATTACCCGCGTCGGCCAGCTGGTCGGTACCCTCGCCGCTGAACGCCTTGGCGTGCAGTTCAACATTATCGACCTCTCCCTGGCACCCACCGCAGAGATTGGTGACTCGGTCGCGCACATCCTCGAAGAGATGGGTCTGGAAACCGTCGGCACCCACGGCACTGTTGCGGCACTTGCGCTGCTCAACGATGCGGTCAAGAAGGGTGGCCTCATGGCATGCTCGAACGTTGGTGGCCTCTCCGGCTCCTTCATCCCGATTTCTGAGGACATCGGCATGATTGAATCCGCAGCCGCCGGGCACATCAGCCTCGACAAGCTCGAAGCGATGACCGCCATCTGCTCCGTCGGCCTGGACATGGTCGCGGTTCCCGGAGACACTCCCGCCGCCACCCTCGCCGCAATGATTGCCGACGAAGCAGCAATCGGCGTGATGAACCACAAGACCACCGCGGTCCGCGTCATCCCGGCGGTTGGTCTGGGCGTAGGCGACATGGTTGAGTTTGGCGGCCTGCTCGGTCGAGCACCCGTCATGCCCACCCACACCCCCAGCGCGGAGGCGTTCATCGCCCGCTGCGGTCGTATTCCGTCGCCGGTTCACGGTTTCCGCAACTAAGTTTGATTCCGTAACTAAGCCCTAGGTGCGCTGAGAACCAATAGAAAAAGGGGAGGCACCGAAGATCATCTCTTCGGTGCCTCCCCTTGTGCTGTATGAGCTACCAAGAAGCTACTGATACACGAAACGGCTCATCAACGCCTCAAGCGCCAAACGCGCATTCGCGTTCGTCCGCAGACGACGCAGGGTCAGCTCGACCGCCTGCACATCCTCCAGCAGCTGCTGGGCGGAACGGCGGGTGCAGAACGCCTCCAGAGGCTCACGCAAATGCTCATTGACCAGCGGAGCCTGAGCCGACAGAGCCACCGTCAACGCATCACGCAGAACCGTCTGAACCTGCGCCACGGAACGCAACAGCGTATCGGAAGAAACGCGCTTAGCGCGGCGCTTCTGCTGCTCCTCCAGCCGGCGAACCTGCGCTCGCAAGGACGGCGAAACACGTTCACCCTCGCGAATACCCAGCAGTGCCAGAAGCTCCTGGCGTTCCTGCTCATCCTTGAGAGCGGAGACAGCCTGTGCGTCCTGGTCGGCAAGGTCGGTGAGCTTCTCAGCTGCGTTGAAAGCCGAAGAAATAGAACGAACATTCAGAATCAGGGAGGTAATCAACTCCCGACGAGCCATCGCCCGCTCATCGATCGCCAAACGGTACCCTTCCTGCGCATCGCCCAGAGCCAGACGCGCCGCACGCTGCGCCAAAGGATCCACCACACCGTGCGCCAACAAATACTCGTGCACCTGCGCATCGGTAGGAACCGGCAACTGCACCGGACGGCACCGCGAACGAATCGTCACCAGCACATCGGTGGGGGAGGGCGCCGTCAACAACCAAATCGTATGCGGCGGCGGCTCCTCAATCGCCTTCAGCAGCACATTGGAGGTACGCTCCGGCATGCGCTCGGTGTCCTCAACCAGAATCACGCGCCAGCGACCCACGGTCGGGCGGTCCTGAGCCTTCATGACCAGCTCGCGCGCCTCATCAATGCTGATGTGCGTCGCCTCGGTACTAAAGTGCGTAAAATCTGCGTGCGAACCGTTCATGACGGTCACGCAGCCCTTGCACTGGCCGCATCCGCGGTTCTGCGGGTCGGGCTGCTCGCATAGTAGCGCGGCAGCGAAAATTTTTGCAGCCTCACGGTGAGGCGCACCGGTCGCGCCCGTGAAAAGCCAAGCGTGTGTGGGGCGGTTGGCGGCGGCGTCCGTGCGTAGTTGCTGGAGCTTATCGGCGGGAATCAGCAGGGTATCCCAGAGGCTCATGAGTCCTCCTTACCGGTGCGGACCAGCTCGCGGAGGGCAAGCAGAGGCTCAACCACCTCGAGCACGCGCGCGTGCACCTGCTCAATCGTGCCCACGCCGTCGATGATGCGGTGCGAACCGTTAGCGTCCTCACGGGCGATTTGCTCGAACGCACCGTGGATACGTGCCTTGAACGCGGCGCCTTCAGCCTCAATACGGTCGACGGTGCCGCGCTGGTCCATGCGTTCCTGCTCGGCGCTCAGCGGCACGCTCAGCAATAGGGTCGCGTCGGGAACCAGGTCGGCGGTAGCCCAGCGGCTCAAATCGACGATGGCTTCAATACCCAGGTCACGGCCAACACCCTGGTACGCGGCGGAAGAATCAATATAGCGGTCGCTCAGCACGATGGCGCCCTCAGCGAGCGCGGGGCGAATCAGCTGGGAGGCGTGAGCCGCGCGGGACGCCGCAAAGATCAGCGCCTCGGTGCGGTCGTCAATGGTGCCCTGACCTGCTTCCAGGACGAGGGCTCGCAGCTTCTCGCCAATCTCGGTGCCGCCGGGTTCGCGAGTGGTGATGACACGGTATCCGCGGGCGCTGAGCGCTTCATTCAGCAGGGTGAGCTGGGTGGTTTTGCCGGCACCGTCGCCTCCTTCGACCACGATAAAAAGCCCGCGGCGACCGTTCGGGTCGGCGGGAAGATTCTGTGCATCGGGGGTGTAGCTGAGAGTATCCATCACCTTTAAGGGTACCGGGTCTCTTAGCTGCACCGGTGCGGTTTTGGTGATACCTCCGCGTGGGATTGGGCGCGTATCAAGGTAAAAAACATGTAAATCCTGCGTGCCGTCAACTGAGCGGGCGTGCGTTCTGGGCGCGGGTGTGCCAGTCTTAAAGACATGAGTGCAGATAACCACGACATGAATTACTCCGCAGAGACCTTCGTCGTCTCTGGCGGTCGCCCGGCACACGAGCATGACGCGCCGGTGAACCCTCCGATTGTTCTTTCTTCCACCTACCGCGGCGTGGACGCCGTGAACATTGAGCAGGACCGCGTGTACGCCCGCTTCTCGAACCCCACTTGGGAGGGCATGGAAGAGGTTGTGGCGAAGCTGGAGAACGCTACCCAGCCCGGTCTGCTGTTCCCCTCCGGCATGGCTGCTGTCGCTGCTGTCATCGACCTGGTGCCGGTTGGCTCCATTGTTCTGATTCCGAAGCACGCATACATGGCGTCGGTGACCCTGTGCAAGGATTTGGAACGCCGCGGCATCATTGAGCTCGTTCGCGTGGACATCGAAGACACCGCAAGCGTTATCGCCGCAATGGAGGATGCCGCATCCCGCGCCGGCGTCACCCCGGAGAACGTGAACTACTCGGCACCGAAGGTCCTGGCATGGCTGGAGAGCCCCACTAACCCGATGCTTGAGGTCGCTGACCTGCCTGCCCTGCTGTCTGCTGCTCGCCGCCTGGGCATTGTGACCGCGGTGGACAACACCTTCGCGACCCCGATTCTGCAGCGTCCCCTGGATTTGGGTGCTGACGTTGTGGTTCACTCCGCTACGAAGTTCCTGGCGGGTCACTCTGATGTTCTGCTGGGCATGACCCTCACCTCGAATGAGGAACTGTACAAGGCGATGCTGCACCACCGCATCACCAACGGCGCAATCCCCGGCCCCGTGGAGGCATGGCTTGGTCTGCGCGGCCTGCGCACCCTGGCACTGCGCGTGGAACGTGCTGTGCAGAACGCACAGGTGCTGGCGGAGCGTCTGAGCGAGCACCCCTTCGTGACTGAGGTGCGTTACCCGGGTCTGGAGAGCGACCGCGGCCATGAGGTTGCGAAGAAGCAGATGGACGGTTTCGGTGCGATTTTGTGCGTCACCCTGGATACCGATGCGGCTGGTGCCCGTAACGTCGTGGAGGCGTTGAAGCTGTGGACCCCGGCAACCTCTCTGGGCGGCGTGGAGTCTCTCGTGGAGCGTCGTCGTCGCCACGGTAACGAGCCGGATTCGATTCCCGAATCCCTGCTGCGCCTGTCGGTAGGTATTGAGAACGTCGATGACCTTTACAATGACTTGGTTGAGGCCTTTAAGACTGTCCGCTAGACACTTTGCTAGGGTTGTCTAGAGAAGTTGCTGATTCTAAGGAATACTATGTCTCCTATTCTGTTGGTCATCTATGTGACCACTCTTATCGATGTGCTACTGGCTGTTGCCGGCGCTGTGGTTGGTGTGCTGGCTTTTGTTCGTGCGTGGTCGTCTCCGGCTAATGCTTACGATTTTGCTGGTAAGCGCCCGAAGAACACGTGGCTGGCTTTGACCGGTGGTTCCGCTGCGGTGTCGCTGTTTAGCGTTTTTGCTGCGGTGACTGGCGGCGGTAATACTGTGCTGATTCTTCAGCTGATTGCTGCTGTGATTAGCTGCGTGTTCCTGGCTGGTGTGTGGCCTTCGGTGGGCCGCCGCCGTTTCTAGCGTTAGCTTGTGCGCTCGCTTTGTGCGATAGATGGTGAAGCCTCGTGCGCTGTCTGATGGGTTTGTCCCGGTCGGATGGTGTGCGGAGCTTTGCCCTTTTCTGGCGGGGTTTTTGAGCCTTTCGTTCTGGTAGAAAAGACCCTTATAAATTTTTGGGAGAATGCATATTTTCTAGGCTCTAAGGCATGACAAACCGGCGGGTAAATGAAAAAATAGAGGTATGACTTACAAACTAGTACTCCTGCGCCACGGCCAGTCCGAGTGGAACGAGAAGAACCTGTTCACCGGCTGGGTGGACGTTAACCTGACCGATAAGGGCCGCGCTGAGGCTAAGCGCGGCGGCGAGCTGCTGGCAGAGCGCAACATCCTCCCCGATGTTGTTCATACCTCCCTGCAGCGTCGCGCAATCAACACCGCAAACCTTGCACTGGATGCAGCAGACCGTCTGTGGATTCCCGTCAAGCGCACCTGGCGCCTGAACGAGCGTCACTACGGTGCTCTGCAGGGTAAGAACAAGTCCGAGATCCGCGAGGAATACGGCGACGAGAAGTTCATGACTTGGCGTCGTTCCTACGACGTTCCGCCGCCCCCGCTGGATGACAACGACCCCTACTCGCAGGCACACGACCCCCGCTACGCGGATGTTGAGAACGCTCCTCGCACCGAGTGCCTGAAGGACGTTCTGGGCCGTATGCTTCCCTACTGGGAGTCGGACATCAAGCCCGATCTCGCAGCAGGCAAGACCGTTCTGGTTGCTGCACACGGTAACTCCCTGCGTTCGCTGGTCAAGCACCTCGAGGGTATCTCCGATGAGGACATTGCTGGCCTGAACATCCCCACCGGTATTCCGCTGTACTACGAGCTGGATGAGAACTTCCAGCCCGTCAAGCCCGGCGAGTACCTGGACCCCGAGGCTGCTAAGGACGCTATTGCTGCCGTAGCAAACCAGGGTAAGTAATACCTCCGGCAGGGTTTCACCCCTGTCATTGTGATGAGCCGTCTACCGTTGAGGTGGGCGGCTCATTGCGTTCCCGGCAGGGTTTCTGTGCGAGGAGCCTGCCTGAGAAGACGGGCGTTCGCTCAAGTGCTGGGTATCCGCCACATTTATACTTATGGGGTACCCGAATGGAAGGGAAGTACATGGATGCCGGTCTGATTGCCTTTATTGCGGGCATGATAGGTCTGCTGGTGGGCGTCCTGAGCATGAATGCGGTGGCGCGTAGTGAGCGGGAGCAGGAGCGTAGTTTGGTGTCGGCGCCGGCGCTGCGTGATGGTGCCGCTCAGGTGCTTGCTGTGATTGGTCGCGCCTACCTGGTGATTGATGAGGTGGGCGGCGTGGTTCAGGCTTCTCCGGGTGCGTATGCGATGGGTTTGGTGCGTGGTCATACGGTGGCATCTGATGAGTTGGCGGATATGATTCGCACGGTGCGTCATCGCGGTATTTTTGCGGAGCGTACTTTTGAGATTGACCGCGGTGAGGGTGAGGCGCTGGTCTTGGATGTGCGTGTTGCTTCGCTGGGGGACGAGTACATTTTGGTGCTTGCGGATGACCGCACTGAAATTTCTCGTGTGCAGCGTATGCGTAATGATTTTGTGGCGAATGTGTCGCATGAGTTGAAGACTCCGGTGGGTGCGGTGAGTCTGTTGGCTGAGGCTATTGAGCAGGCGAGTGATGACCCGGAGGCGATTGAGTATTTTGTGGGTCGTCTTCATAAGGAGACTCGCCGCCTGTCTGCGCTGGTGCGTGACATTATTGAGCTTTCGCGTCTGCAGTCGACCGATGTGATTGCGCGTGGTGGTCCGGTGTCGGTGCCTTCTTTGGTGGCTGATGCGGTGGATCGTTCGCATATTGTGGCGGAGGAGAAGGATATTCAGATTTCTACCCGCATCGAGGAGGTCCCCGAGGTGTACGGTGACGCCGAGCTTCTCGGTATTGCTGTGCAGAACCTGGTGGAGAACGCGGTGCGTTATTCGCCGGAGCATACGAAGGTGGATATTTGGGTGCACCGTGTGGCTGATCAGCTGCTGGTTGAGGTTGCTGATCAGGGCGTGGGTATTCCGGAGGACGAGCAGAAGCGTATTTTTGAGCGTTTTTACCGGGTTGATCCGGCTCGTTCGCGTCAGACGGGCGGCACTGGTTTGGGTTTGAGCATTGTGAAGCATGTGATGACTCAGCACGGTGGTAGCGTGACGGTTCGGTCGATGCCGCAGGAGGGCTCGACGTTTACGTTGGCGTTGCCGCTGAATGAGCCTCCGGCCGCAGTGTAGTGTTAGCGGTATAGGTTTTATGGAATCGAAGGAAGTTATTGATGTCTAAAATTCTGATTGTTGAGGACGAAGAGGCCCTCTCGGATCCCCTTGCGTTTTTGCTGGGTCGTGAGGGTTTCCAGACGATTGTTGTGGACAACGGTCTGGATGCTCTGCCGGTGTTCGACCGCGAGGGCGCGGATTTGGTGCTGCTGGATGTGATGCTTCCGGGCATGTCCGGTATGGAGGTGTGCCGTAAGCTGCGTGAGGTGTCTTCGGTCCCGATTATCATGCTGACAGCTAAGGATTCTGAGCTGGATAAGGTGCTGGGTCTGGAGCTGGGCGCTGATGACTATGTGACGAAGCCGTATTCTGCGCGTGAACTGATTGCTCGTATCCGCGCGGTGTTGCGTCGTCGTTCGGCGGAGACTGATTCTGCTACTGAGTCGGTGCTGCAGGGCGGCCCGGTGCGTATGGACATTGACCGCCATGTGGTGACGGTTAATGGTGAAGAGATTTCTATGCCGCTGAAGGAGTTTGAGCTCCTGGAGATTCTGCTGCGCAATGTGGGTCGTGTGATGACTCGTGGCCAGCTGATTGAGCGCGTGTGGGGGGCCGACTATGTGGGTGATACGAAGACCCTGGATGTGCATATTAAGCGTCTGCGTTCGAAGATTGAGCCGGATTCTTCTGCCCCGCAGTATGTGGTGACGGTTCGCGGCTTGGGTTATAAGTTTGAGGCGTAGACGGGCTTGAGACTGATGAGTTCTGCTTCTGCGGCGAATACTGCTGTGATTGTTTTGGCGGCTGGTTCGGGTACTCGCCTGGGTGAGCCGATTCCGAAGGCTGCTGTGCGTGTGCATGGTCGTACTTTGCTGGATTATGCGTTGGAGGGTGCGCTCGCTTCGGGTGTTGCTGAGCATGTGGTGGTGACTGTTCCTGCTGATTGTTCGGCGAGTTGCCCGGAGCTTTTGGAAGATGCCCGCCGTGTCGGTGCGTTGATTACTGCCGGTGGTGATACGCGTACTGCTTCGGTAGTTGCGGCGTTGGATGCTTTGAAGGATGCGCAGGTTCCGGTGGATTATGTGCTGATTCATGATTGCGCTCGTGCTTTTACTCCGCCGCAGGTGTATCACCGTGTGCTTGAGGGTTTGGGTTCTGAGAGCCCGCAGGGTGTTGTGCGTGCGGTGATTCCTGTGTTGCCGGTGGTGGATACGGTGAAGACTGTGGATTCTGCTGGTTTGGTGACGGGTACTCCTTCGCGTGCGCAGATGCGTGCGGTGCAGACTCCTCAGGGTTTTGAGGTGGCTGCCCTGTTGGCGGCGCATGAGCGTAGCCGTTCCCTGCCTGCTGAGGAGGCTGAGCTGCTCACTGATGATGCGATGGCGATGGAGGCGGCGGGTGAGCCGGTGTTGACGGTTGCCGGTGATGCGGATGCGTTTAAGGTGACGACTCCGATGGATTTGCGGGTTGCTCGCGCGCTGTTTGGTGATTCTGCTGCCTAACCTTGTCGCCTAACGCCTCTTTTGCCGAGGCATTGCTGCTGAGAAGATGTTTGATCGATTGAAGGGTCCTGTGATGACTGTTATTCCTCGTGTTGGTACCGGTGTTGATGTCCACGCTTTTGGTGAGGAGGGCACTCCTCTGTATATTGCTGGTCTGCATTGGCCGGGTGAGCGTGGTTTGAGCGGCCATTCTGATGGTGATGTGGTGGCTCATGCTGCCGCGGATGCTCTTTTTGCCGCCTCCGGCACGGGGGATTTGGGCTCTAATTTCGGTGTGGACCGCCCGGATATGAAGGGCGCTTCTGGTGTTCGTATTCTTTCTGAGGCTGCGGCGATTGTGCGTGCTGCTGGTTTTGAGATTGGAAATGTGAGCGTTCAGCTGGTGGGTAACCGCCCGAAGTTCTCTCCGCGCCGTGATGAGGCGAACCGTGTGCTGAGCGAGGCGGCGGGTGCTCCGGTGACGGTGATTGCGACGACTACTGACGGTTTGGGGTTGACGGGCCGCGGTGAGGGTGTGGCTGCTATTGCGACGGCGCTGGTGTATCCGCGTTTGTAGGTGCTTAGTTGCTTTGAGCCATTCTGTAACCTATCGCTGATTTACCGACCCGGCGTCTGAGCCGACCCCGTAGAATGAGAGTGTGACTATGCGTTTTTATGATTCAGCTTCCGCGACTATTCGCGAGTTTGAGCCCGTCGTGCCCGGTGAGGCGCGTATCTACTATTGCGGTGCTACGGTGCAGGGTGAACCGCACCTGGGCCATATCCGTTCGGCGTTGGTTTTTGACCAGTTGAGCCGTTGGATGCGTTACCGCGGTTTGAAGGTGACGACGGTCCGCAATGTCACTGATATTGATGACAAGATTTTGGCGAAGTCTGCTGATTCTATGGAGCCCGGTTTTGAGGGTGAGTTCCCGAATGAGCAGTGGTGGGCGCTCGCGTACCGTTTTGAGAAGGTTTTTGCTCAGGCGTATGCGGCGTTGGGTATTGATCCGCCGACGTATGAGCCGCGTGCGACCGGTCATATTCCGGAGATGTTTGCTCTGATTCAGCGTCTGATTGATCGCGGCCACGCGTATCCTGCGCTGGATGATTCTGGTGACGTGTATTTTGATGTGCGTTCGTGGGATAAGTATGGTGCGTTGACGAATCAGAGCGTTGAGGATATGCAGGATTCTGCGGATGCTGATCCGCGCGGTAAGCGTGACCCTCGCGATTTTGCCCTGTGGAAGGGTTATAAGGAGGGTGAGCCGCTGACTGCTTCGTGGGAGTCTCCGTGGGGTCGCGGCCGTCCGGGCTGGCATCTGGAGTGCTCGGCGATGGCTGGTAAGTATTTGGGTTCGCGTTTCGATATTCACGGTGGCGGTTTGGATTTGCGTTTCCCGCACCATGAGAATGAGCTGGCGCAGTCGACTGCTGCTGGCGATGATTTCGCGAATTTCTGGATGCATAACGGCATGGTCACCTATGAGGGTGAGAAGATGTCGAAGTCTATCGGTAATACGATTTCGCCGGCGCAGATGCTGCAGATGGCTCGTCCGCTGGTGGTTCGTTATTACCTGGGTAGTGCGCATTATCGTTCGATTCTTGATTACCGTCCGTCGTCTCTGCAGGAGGCGGCGACCGCTATTGAGCGTGTTGAGGCGTTCCTTGCTGCAACTCAGGATGTGCTGAAGCCGGGTCGTGAGGTTCCGGAGGCTTTTGCTGAGGCTATGGATGATGACGTGAATATTCCGCGTGCTCTGGCGGTTTTGCATGAGCAGACTCGTGCGGGTAATGCGGCGCTTGCTGCCGGTGAGGATGCTTCGGAGGCGGCGAATGCTGTGATGGCTATGGCTGAGGTTCTGGGTCTGGCGCAGCTGATGAGCTTTAATGCTGAGGGCACTTCGGGTGCTGAGCATGAGGCTTTGGATGCGCTGATTCAGGCTGTGTTGGCGGAGCGTGCTGATGCTCGTGCTCAGAAGGATTGGGCGAAGGCTGATGCGATGCGTGATCTGTTGGCGTCTGCTGGTGTGCAGGTGAAGGATGGCGCGAATGGTTCGAGCTGGAGCGTTGGCTAGAGGGTGATGTGCCCCGCGTTTGTGCGTAAGGCTTAGGTCGCGCGGGTTTCTCTCGCGTAGACTCGTATTCATTACTTTGACGAAGGAAGAGAAGAATGGCTAAGGCAGGTTCGCGCCCGGGCGCTACCAGCAAGAAGAAGGGTGCTACTAAGGGCACTGGTGGTCACGGTCGTAAGGCGCTTGAGGGTAAGGGTCCTACTCCGAAGGCTGAGGACCGCGTTTATCACAAGGCGTATAAGATGAAGCGCGCGGCTGAGCGTCGTGCTGCTACCGGTACGAACCGTAAGTTCCAGACTCGTTTGGGCGGTAAGCGTGCTAGCGATGAGCTGGTGACTGGTCGTAACGCGGTGCTTGAGGCTCTGCGTACTGAGATTCCGTCGAAGCACCTGTACATCATGAGCCGCGTTGAGGTGGATGACCGCGTTCGCGAGATCATGACTATTGCGAATAAGCGCAATATTCCGATGCTGGAGATTCCGCGTAGCGAGCTGGATCGTTTGACTGATGGTTCTGTGCATCAGGGTGTTGCGATGCAGATTCCTCCGTACAAGTACCCGGATGCTACTGACCTGGTGCTGGATACTATGGAGCGTTGGCACTCGGGTAAGCTGTCGACTCCGCCGCTGTTTGTTGCTTTGGACGGTATTACTGATCCGCGTAACTTGGGTGCGATTATTCGTAGCGTGTCCGCGTTTAGCGGTGATGGCGTGATTATTCCTGAGCGTCGTTCGGCTGCTGTGACTGCTGGTGCGTGGAAGACTAGTGCTGGTGCGGCTGCTCGTATTCCTGTTGCGATGGCGACTAATCTGACTCGCGTGATTCAGCAGGCTAAGGAGCAGGGTATTTTCGTGATTGGTCTGGATGGCGGTGGCGATATTGAGCTGCCGGCTCTGGAGCTTGCGAATGAGCCGCTGTGCGTGGTGGTTGGTTCTGAGGGTAAGGGCCTGTCCCGTCTGGTGACTGAGAACTGCGATCAGATTGTGTCGATTCCGATTGATTCTGCGATGGAGTCTTTGAACGCGGCGATGGCTGTGGGCATTACTCTGTACGATGTTTCTCGTCGTCGCGCTTCCGCGAACTAGAGTTTTGAAGCTTGCGAGCTACGGGCTGTAGCTCTGTAGCTTGAACCCTGTAGCTTGAATAAGGAGGGCGCCCCCGTGAGGGGGTGCCCTCCTTTTCTGTGCTTTTCTGTGCTCTTCTGCGCTTCTCCCCATATGTAGGTGCTCATATATAGGGAGGCTGCAGAACGGGGAGGTACAGAACGGGGGAGTGCAGCGGTACAGAAATACGGCGGTATGAAATACAGAGATGCGGTGATACAGAGATGGGGGAGGGGCGGAGCCCCTCTTCCCATCTTTTCTTCCCATCTTTTCTTCCCGTCTTCTCTCCCTATCTTCTTGATGCTGAGGGGCTCTTCTGCCCTTCTATATGGGCTCTATAGGGAGTTTCTGCAGGTTTTTTGGGGTCTTTTGAAGGTTTTTAAACTTTTTTTGAAGAACTTTTGGGAGGCTTATCCTGCGTTGACTAGGGATTTTGCTGTTCTGTTTAGGTCAGGATGAACCTAAACCCCCGTATTTGTG
>NZ_JAPWAJ010000006.1:0-160181 GCF_041432805.1 Rothia sp. 27098_8_27
GTAGGTTTGCGGTGATTATAGCAAGAGGGAAACGCCTGGTTCCATTCCGAACCCAGAAGCTAAGACTCTTCGCGCCGATGGTACTGCACTTTTGTGGGTGTGGGAGAGTAGGTTATTGCCGCTTTATTATTCAATAGCCCCGGCTTCGCCGGGGCTATTTTTGTTTGGGGAGGCCCTAGGGCCTCCCCATTTGTCTTTAACATCCCATCAGTACGGGTGCACGGAAGGTGCTCTCTATACTAGAATGGTATGGCTTATGTTTAGGCATTAGCGGGTGTATCTAAAGCACCCCTCATAGAGTTGATGCCTCAGGCAGCGGTTCGACCGAATCGACTGCATACCCTACCCGCCCAAGAGCGGATACCTCCCAAGGAGATTCATGTCTGAGACCCCCCGTCACGAGTCTAACGGCTCCGGCCCCCGCCAGCCCCGCAAGAACAGCGGAGGAAAGGACTTCCGCTCCAAGAAGGGCGGCAAGAACTTCGGTGGCAAGGGCGGTTTCAAGCGTAACGACCGCGGAGGCAAGAAGTTCGACGGCCGTCGCTCCGACTCCCGATCCAAGGCACCTCGATCCAACGGCCCTGAGTCTGAGGCACCTCGCGAAGAAGTACGCAGCATCGGTGGCCGTGCAGGCTACCGCCCCGCAAAGCCCAAGGCGCCGGAAATTGACGACGACATCACCGGTCGCGAGCTGGACGGCGCAACCTTCCGTCAGCTGCGCGCCCTGGAACCGCGCAACGCAGAAACCGTCGCAAAGCACCTCGCCATGGCTGGTCGCTACCTCGACATCGACCCCGAATTCGCGCTGGAACACGCCGTTGCCGCATCCCGCAGCGCAGGCCGTATTGCCGCAGTACGCGAAGCTGTTGGCGTTGCCGCATACGTAGCAGAAGACTTCGAACTGGCACTGCGCGAACTGCGCACCCACCGCCGTATTAGCGGCTCCGTAGACCACCTGGCACTGCTGGTGGACTGCGAACGCGCGCTCGGCCGCCTGCCCAAGGCAATGGAAATGATTGCAGAATTCAAGAAGGAAGAACTGCCCGCCAATGTGCGCGTAGAGCTCGCCATCGTTGAATCCGGTATCCTCAGCGATCAGGGCAAGAAGTCCGAGGCCGTCGTAGCGCTGCAGATTCCTCAGCTGAACCCCAAGCGCGCCTTCGAGTACAGCCCCCGTCTGTTCAGCGCATACTCCGACGCGCTGGCTAACGCGGGCCGTAACCAGGAAGCAGAACGCTGGGCACGCCTCGCCTTCATGGCAGAAGCAGCACTGGGCCAGGGCAATTTCGCAGAACCCGAAATCTTCGACATGTTCGGTGAAGCAGGCCTCTTCGAACAGGAAGAGAAGTCTGTAGAACTCACTGAGACCGCAGAAGACGCTGAAGAGGACGCTAGCGAAGCTGAAGAAGAAGCTGAGGACGAGAAGACCGAAGCTCCCAAGACTGAAGAAGCAGAAGAAACCTCCGCAGAATAAGACTGCGGAGAATCTAAGAATTCTGAATACTTGACCTAAGTGTCAGCGTGAAACCGCTGGACGCCACACCCAAGCAGGGGGAGAGCGTCCAGCGGTTTTCCATATAATCGCCCGAAGGCACCAACGCTAGAGTGTCTAACAGGTACGATTAATAGCGACAACCGCCAGAGACCCCGAGAGGAACACTCTATGACCACGAACGCACTCCTATCCCGCTACGATGCCCTCCTCTCCGACCTGGACGGCGTAGTCTACGCGGGTCCCTTCGCCATCGAAGGTGCACCCGAAGCGCTCAACCGTGCCGAAGAAGAACTCAACGTACCGGTCATCTTCGTCACCAACAACGCATCGCGCTCCGTAGAATCCGTAGCAGAGCACCTGCGTGAACTGGGCGTGCACACCCGAGCAGAACGAGTCGTCAGCTCCGCACAGGCAGGCGCCGCACTGCTCGCACAGCACGTACCCGCAGGCTCCAAGGTACTCATCACCGGTACCGAAGCACTCGCCGACTGCGTGCGTGACGCAGGTCTGGAACCCGTACGTACCGAAGCAGAAGGCCCCGTAGCCCTCATCCAGGGCTTCAACCCGAAGATGGGTTGGGAAGACCTCGCAGAAGCCGCCTACACCCTCGCAAACCCCGACATCCTCTGGATTGCCACCAACACCGACCAGAGCATCCCCAAGGAACGAGGCCAGGCACCCGGCAACGGAACCCTCGTAGCAGCCGTAGCAAGCGCAACCCGCCGCACCCCGCTCGTCGCGGGCAAGCCCGAGGCACCCATCTTCCACACCGCAGCGCAGGCAGTGAACTCCAGCCGCCCCGTCATTGTGGGCGACCGCCTGGACACCGACATTCTCGGTGCCAACAACGCAAAGATGGACGGTGCCCTCGTCCTCACCGGCGTACAGACCTACCAGGACGTCATCGAGGCAGTACCGAATCAGCGTCCGACCTATATTCTGCGCACCCTCGAGGACTTCTTCGCACCCTACCCCGAAATTGAGGTGCTCTACGAAGGCTACGAAGTCACCGCAACCGGCCCCACCTGGCAGGCACGAGTCCGCGGTGAAAACCTGAGCCTGACCGGCCCCGAGGTTGAAGACACCGAAGCATTTGCGGGCAGCGAGAGCGAAGCCGAAGCATGGCGCGTAGCCTGCGCGGCATGGTGGGCGGCAAACCCCGAACAAGGCGCACGCCCCAACATCCAGGGGATCCCCGGTGCCTAAAGAACCGGAGACTAACAGCACGGCAGAGGAAACCGCTGAGCTTGATGCAGAATTCGAGCGCCAACTCGCGGCGACCCTCGCCATGGACCCCGTAGAGCGCGTCAAGCGCCTCGAAACGATGAGCGAGCAACTGGAGAAGGATCTCGAAAACCTCTCCTAGTTCGCGGCGGTGAACCCTCAGAACGTTATCGTCTGAGGGTTCACCGGCACTAGACAACCCCGCCACCAGAGGACAGAAAGAAGACAAGGACACCGTGCGCCTCGATAAATACCTGGTCGAAGCCGGATTCGTGAGCTCCCGAACCCTCGCCGCAAAACTCATCGCGGCAGGAGACGTGCAAGTCAACGGCAAGGTTGCGCGCAAAGCGTCCATGCTCGTGGGCCCGGAGGATACCTTCTACGTGCGCCAGAGCGAGCTGACCGAATACGTCAGCCGCGCAGGGCACAAGCTCGCCGGTGCCCTCGACGCGTTCCCCGATATTGAGGTGGAGGGCAAGCGTTGCCTGGATGCAGGAGCATCCACCGGAGGCTTTACCGATGTGCTACTTCGTCGAGGAGCCGCCCACGTAGCCGCCGTTGACGTAGGACACGGGCAGCTCGTGGACACGCTCCGCGAAGAACCGCGAGTCGGCGTGTACGAAGGACTCAACGTGCGCTACATGAAGCCCGAAGACATTGGCGGGCAGGTCGAACTGACGGTTTCTGACCTCTCGTTCATCTCACTGACCCTGGTTATGGAGGCGCTAGCGAACGCCACCGAAACCGGCGGCGACCTGGTGCTCATGGTCAAGCCGCAGTTCGAGGTCGGCAAGCACCGCATCGGACGCGGGGGAGTGGTGCACGAAGAATCCGCCCGCCGTGAAGCAGTGGAAAAAGTTCAGGCATCTGCGGTGAGCCACGGGTTGCGTGTGATGGGTATGGAGCCCAGCCCGCTCCCCGGACAGGACGGCAACGTAGAGTACTTCCTATGGTGCAAAAAATAAATACGGTGTCGAAAGTAAATATAGTGCCGAAAATAAATAGTGTTATAGGCAGTCTGAGAAAACCGCTCGATAACGCAGGACGCGTTGAGGGGGGGCTTTCTCAGGCTGCCACGCTATTCGCAAGTATTTTAGAGATACCCCCGCTGTACGCTATTCGAAATAATTTTCTAAAAATATAGCTCTTTAGAAAATCTTCGAGAACATATTCGGTATGATAGGTGTAGATACACCATCTCAACACCCCGATCTCAACACCTCGATGGGAGAGAATCGTTATGGCAGAACACGAAAGCCACGCACCGCAGGAAGCAACCGCGCAGGTAGCTACCGCAGGTGCGCGTCATGGTTCTGAACACCACAGTTTCGAACGTCATGGTTCCGAAGACTCGGTGGAACAACGTCACCGTAAGATTCTCGTCTTCGCCCACGTGGGGCGCAAAGAAGCACGAGATGCCGCCCGACAGGCATGCACCCAGCTCTACGAAGCGGGACTCGCACCCGTCATGACTCGCTCCGATCTGGAGACCCTGAGCGAAAACTGGGACGAGCCCGTCCCCGTGCAGGTCGTCCACGAATCCGTGGCGCTCATCGATATTGAACTCGGCGTGGTGCTCGGCGGTGACGGTTCGATTCTTCGCGCCGCAGAAATGGTGCGCCGAACCAGTGTTCCGCTCATTGGCGTGAACCTGGGACACGTCGGCTTCCTCGCCGAATCCGAAGAGAGCGACCTGACCGAAACCGTTCGCTGCATCGTCAACAACGAATACACCGTTGAAGAACGCATGGCAATCGACGTGGAAGTCTGGAACGACGGCAAGCGCGTGCACAGCGACTGGGCACTGAACGAAGCCAGTGTCGAAAAGGGCAACCGCGAAAAAATGATTGAAGTCATTATCGAGGTGGACTGCCGTCCGCTCAGTAGCTTCGGATGCGACGGCGTGGTCATGGGAACACCCACCGGCTCGACCGCCTACGCTTTCTCCGGTGGCGGCCCGGTCGTCTGGCCCGAAGTTGAAGCAATTCTCATGGTGCCGCTCTCGGCTCACGCACTCTTCGCGCGCCCGCTGGTAGCAGCGCCGACCTCCACCCTGGCGGTAGAAATGATGCCCGGAAACGGCGCCTCCGGCGTGCTCTGGTGCGATGGCCGCCGAACCGTAGAGCTGGACCCAGGCTCCCGTATTGAGGTGCGACGTTCCGAAAAGTCAGTGCTACTCGCCCGTATCCACCCGGCTCCCTTCTCTGAACGACTGGTGCGTAAATTTGAGCTTCCGATCCGTGGCTGGCGCGGCCCGCAGGACACCGAGAAGCACTAAAGAAAAGGAATGAACGTTCGTGATTGAGGAAATCCATATTCGAGACCTCGGCATCATCACCGATGCGAGGCTCCCCCTCGAACCCGGATTCTCCGTGCTGACCGGTGAAACCGGCGCAGGTAAAACCATGGTCGTCACCGCCCTCGGCATGCTCCTGGGCGCCCGATCCGACGCCTCCAGCGTGCGCAACGGCGCCAAGAGCGCCCTTGCCGAAGCAGTGATTCGCCTGCCCCACGGGCACCGCGCCCTCGAGCTTGCCGAAGAAGCCGGCGGCACCGCCGAAGACATCGACGAACAGACCTCCGAGCTGCTTCTGGCACGCACCGTCAACGCCTCGGGACGCTCTCGCGCCCACGTCGGCGGTTGCTCCGCACCCATCGGGACCCTGTCTCAGATTGGTCAGACTCTTGTTGCAGTCCACGGCCAGTCCGATCAGTTGCGCCTCAAATCAGCGGCAGAGCAGCGCCAGTCCCTCGACCTGTACGCCGGCGAAGAGCTCGCCAACCTGCTGGAGAAGTACCGCGAAAACTACGAGCGATACCGTGCCGCCGCCGCAGAGCTGAAGGAAGTACGCGAAAACTCGCGCGCACGAGCCCTCGAAGCGCAGACCCTGCAGAGTGCCCTAGAAGAAATCAGCGCCGTCAACCCGCAGGCCGGGGAAGAAGAAGAGCTCAAAGCCGAAATGGTGAAGCTCATGAACGTTGAAGCGCTACGCATTGCGTCAGCAACCGCCTCCGCAGCGCTCAGCGGTAGCGAATACTCCACCGGCGACGAGCAGAGCGTCATGAGTCTGCTCGATGCAAGCCGCTCCGCGCTACAGGCACAGGCAGACGCTGACGAAGAGCTTGCCTCCCTCGCCGCGCGCGTCAACGAACTGTTGATTCTTGCCACCGATATCTCCTCGGATCTGTCCTCCTACATGGCCTCCCTGGACGTTGAAGGCCCCGAACGTCTGGCGCAGGTGCAGACTCGCCGCGCCCAGCTGGCGACCCTCACCCGCAAGTACGGTGCCGACATAGCAGAGGTCCTCGAATGGGCCGAAGAATCCCGCGCACGCCTCGAGACCCTGGTGGATGACCCGCAGCGGCAGGAAACCCTGGAAACCGAGCTGGTGCAGCTACGCAAGGTGCTTGGCGCCCAGGCAGAAGAGCTGACCGCCCTGCGCCGTGCCGCCGCACAGAAACTGGCGGACGCCGTCAGCGAAGAGCTCACTGCTCTTGCCATGCCGAACGCCTCCCTGGTCGTGGAAGTTGCCGAAGCCGAAAAGTTCTCGGTACACGGTCGAGACACCGTAACCTTCATGCTGGCGCCGCACCGAACCGCCGTGCCGCGCCCGCTCGGTAAGGGCGCCTCCGGCGGTGAGCTCTCCCGCGTGATGCTCGCCCTGGAGGTAGTGCTTGCCGAAGTGGACCCCGTGCCCACCTTCATCTTCGACGAGGTGGACTCCGGCGTGGGCGGTAAGGCCGCTATCGAAATCGGTCGCCGCCTCGCCATGCTCGCCCGACACGTGCAGGTTCTGGTGGTTACCCACCTGCCGCAGGTTGCCGCCTTCGCGGACCAGCACATTCTCGTGCTGAAAAACGATGACGCGTCCCTCTCAAAGGTCAAGGTACTTTCCGAAGAGGAACGCGTGGTGGAACTGGCGCGAATGCTCTCCGGACACGATCAATCAGAATCGGCGCGAGAGCACGCCCGAGAGTTGCTTGCCGCCGGTCGAGAAGTGCCCCAGGGGCGCTGAAACTGACGGCAAACCTGCCGGAAAAGCAGCGGGAAAGTGCTGGCAAAAGCGCCAAAAGGCGGCATCTTTCGCACTAAAGACCACCAAAGGGGCTGAAGCGCGCGAGCGTGCCTCGGAAAGTTGTCAGTACAGCCCAAGCCGGTGACCAATAGCGGCGCATGGAGCCCAGAGGATGTGAGATACTCTGTGAATGCTCCTACACCTGCTTCTACACGGCGCGGCGGGAATAATAAATCCCCAGCTCCGTTTACAGTGGTGATAAGGACAAATAGGGGAGGGAAAGCCGCCTGAGAGAATCCTCTCGCGGCAAAACCCTCTGCTTGGATAGCAGACAAGAAAATGGTAGGCTTAAATTCCGTGGTGAATGAAAAAAATAACGCTCTGAACGCGTCCTCTAACGACAAGGTAACCCGCCAGATTTTCGTAACCGGCGGCGTTGCATCTTCTCTCGGTAAGGGCCTGTCGGCCTCTTCCCTCGGTCAGCTTCTTCGCGCACGTGGCCTCTCTGTGACCATGCAGAAGTTTGACCCCTACCTGAACGTCGACCCCGGTACGATGAACCCCTTCCAGCACGGTGAAGTCTTTGTCACCGACGACGGTGCTGAAACCGACCTCGACATCGGACACTACGAGCGCTTCCTGGACGAAAACCTCGACCAGTCCGCTAACGTGACCACCGGCCAGGTCTACTCCTCCGTCATCGCAAAGGAACGCCGCGGCGAATACCTCGGCGACACCGTCCAGGTCATCCCTCACATTACCGACGAAATCAAGGCCCGCATGCGTCACGCAGCGGAAATTGACAACGCACCCGACATCATCATCACCGAAATCGGTGGTACCGTCGGCGATATCGAGTCCCTGCCCTTCATGGAGGCAGCACGCCAGGTACGCCGCGATGTTGGCCGCAAGAACGTCTTCTTCCTGCACGTCTCCCTGGTGCCCTTCATCGGCCCCTCCGGCGAGCTCAAGACCAAGCCGACCCAGCACTCCGTCGCAGCACTGCGCGGCCTGGGCATCCAGCCTGACGGTCTGATTCTGCGCTGTGAGCGTGAGGTCCCCGTCTCGCACCGTACCAAGATCGGTAACGCATGCGACGTGGACAGCGACGCAGTCATCTCCTGCGCCGACGCACCCAGCATCTACGACATCCCCAAGACCCTGCACAGCCAGAAGCTCGACGACTACATCCTCGACTACTTCGGCATTGAGGCTCCCGCACCGGACTTCACCCAGTGGGACCGCCTGCTCGACGCAGTGCACCGCCCCGCAGCAGAGGTCAACGTTGGCCTGGTCGGTAAGTATATCGACCTGCCCGATGCATACCTGTCCGTCTCCGAGGCTCTGCGCGCCGGCGGCTTCGCAAACAACGTGAAGGTCAACATCAAGTGGGTTGCAGCCGACCTGTGCGCAACCGACGAAGATGCAGATCACCAGCTGCGCAACATGGACGCAATCCTCGTGCCCGGCGGCTTCGGCATCCGCGGCCTCGACGGCAAGATCGGCGCCCTCAAGTACGCACGCGAGCACAAGATCCCGACCCTGGGCATCTGCCTCGGCCTGCAGTCCATGGTCATCGAGTACGCACGCAACGTACTGGGTCTAACCGAAGCATCCTCCACCGAGTTCGATCCGGAAACCTCCGTACCGGTCATCGCAACCATCGAAGAGCAGAAGCAGTTCGTCGAAGGTGCAGGCGACCTGGGCGGCACCATGCGCCTGGGCCTGTACAAGGCAAACCTGGTTCCCGGCTCTCAGGTAGCTAAGGCGTACGGTGCAACCGAGGTTGCAGAGCGTCACCGCCACCGCTACGAGGTGAACAACGAGTACCGCGAGCAGCTTGAAGAAGCAGGCCTGCGCATCTCCGGTACCTCCCCGGACTCCTCGCTGGTCGAGTACGTGGAACTGCCCGCAGAGGCACACCCCTACTACGTGGCAACTCAGGCACACCCCGAGTACCGCTCGCGTCCGACCCGTCCGCACCCGCTCTTCTCCGGCCTGATTAAGGCTGCTCTGGAGCGCCGCGGCGCCTAACATCTAGGCACGAACGTTCAGCATCCCGCTCACCCCGCGCAGGGGAGAGCGGGATGCTTTCGTTTAAACCTGAACATGCCTTATTCCGTGCCCGTACCTGACGCGCCAAACGTAGCGGGGCTAAGAAGCCGCCTACAATGAAAGAATGAGCAACAACCAGCAGATTATTGATGCACCCTCCGAACGCACCATCCGCACCCGCACCGTGAAGTACAGCGGCTACGTGATCGAAACGACCGTTGAAGAGTACGAACTCAACAAAAACACCGTGCTGACCCGCGACGTCGTGGAAATGCCCGGCGCCGTCGCCGTGGCGGTCCTCAACGACAACAACGAACTGCTGATGCTCAACCAGTACCGCCACCCGGTGCGCATGAACCTCTGGGAAGTACCCGCCGGACTGCTCGACATCGACGGTGAAGACCCCCTGGTCGCCGCGCAGCGCGAACTTGCCGAAGAGGCAGACCTGCAGGCAGAAACCTGGAACGCACTGACCGACTACTTCAGCAGCCCCGGCGCAACCAGCGAAGCAGGCCGCGTTTACCTGGCACGCAACCTCTCGGAACTGCCCGCCGAAGAACGTAGCAAACGCACCGAAGAAGAAGCCGAAATGACCTACCGCTGGGTGCCCCTCGCCGAGGCAGTACAGCTGGTGCTGGGCGGAAAGGTTCACAACGCGCTCGCTATCCAGGCGGTACTCGCCACCTACGCGGCGGCGCAGAACAACTTTGAAGGCCTGCGCCCCGCCGAGGGCGGCTGGGAGTTCCACCCCTACATGGGACAGCGCCGCGAAAAGCCGGAGAACTTCCGCAACCACTAAGAACGGAACACAGAGCAGAACACAGGGCGGGGGATTAGCCCTGCCTACGGCAAACCCAAACGTCAAGAGGCCCAAACATCAACAGAACCGGCAGAGGAGATAGCGTGAAGCAGACAAAAAGCACGGCGAGCAAGGCACCCCGCGGCGCGGGTCTGCTCGGTGCGCCCTCTTCAGCCGGTTCCTCCGTGCTGGGTTCTTCTGCCCTGGGTGCTTCCCACCAGGAGGCGCAGACCCCGCTCCAGAAAGCCATTGACCAGTACCTCATCCACCTGCGCGTGGAGCGAGGAAGCAGCGAGCACACCATTGCCTCCTACGCGCGCGATTTGCGACGATACAGCGCCTACATGGCGACCCTCGGCGTCATCGACCCCGAACGCATCACCACCGCGCAGGTGCGTTCCTTCATGCGGGAACTCGCCGCCCCCACTGTGCCCCTTGCCGGATTTGACGCGGGGGAGAAGAATAACCAGAACGCGCAGGAAGCTCAGGAAGTACAGGAAGAAGCCGCAGAATCGCTGGCGCTGATGATCGCCTCCGAATCGGGGCGAGGGACTGGAAACGGGCGCGCTGGAAAAGGTCGTGCCGGGCAGCCGGAGAAAGCTGGGGCACCAGAAAAAGAAACGCCAACCGCTGAAGGGGCACCGAACCTGCCCCTGCCGCTGGGCCCGAACTCCATCGCCCGCACCATGGCGGCAGTCCGCGGAGCACACGCCTTCTGGGTCTCCGCGCTCATCGTGCCCACCGACCCGGCGGCACCGGTCACCCCGCCAAAGAACGTTAAACGCCTACCCAAAGCAGTCAGCGTAGAAGACATCCAGCGGCTACTCGCCGTACCCGACCGCGAAACCGCCACCGGGCTACGCAATCGAGCCATCCTCGAATTCCTCTACGCCACCGGCGCGCGCGTGAGCGAAATGCTCAACGCCGATATTGACGACGTGCACTTCGAAGGAACCCTCACCGATGAAGACGGCAACCAGATTACTTTGCCCGGCTACGTTCGACTCTTCGGTAAGGGAAACAAAGAACGGCTCGTACCCATCGGAAGCTACGCCCAAAAAGCAATCCAAGACTACCTGGTGCGTGCCCGCCCCTCCCTCGTAGCGCACGGTAAAGGCACCGCCGCGCTCTTCGTCAACGGACGAGGCAGCAGACTCGGACGCCAAGGCGCCTGGCTCATCCTCAAAGAAGCCGCCGAAGCCGCCGGGCTCAGCTCTGACTTCTCGCCGCACTCCATGCGCCATAGCTTCGCAACGCACCTGCTGCAGGGCGGTGCCGATATTCGCGTGGTGCAAGAACTGCTCGGACACGCCTCCATCGCCACCACTCAGGTGTACACCAAGGTCACGCCCGAGGGGCTCATGGAGGTGTACCGCATGGCGCATCCGCGTGCCCACGAACGGGGATAAAACCCCGTCAATCCGCGGAACAGCCGCTCTTGAGGTAACCTTATAGACAACGCTTAAACTTTAAAACTTCGAATTCATTGATGAAGGTGAACCATTGACTGAAGCTCAGGCTCAAGAACTCGGCCCCACCGGTCGACCCCTGCGCGTATACCCCGACCCGGCTCCGCTGAGCAGCCACGGTCCCGCCCGCATTATCTCTATGGTGAATCAGAAGGGCGGCGTGGGTAAGACCACCTCCACCATTAACCTGGGCGCGGCACTGGCAGAATGCGGCCGTAAGGTGCTGCTGGTCGACTTCGACCCGCAGGGTGCTCTCTCCGCAGGTTTCGGTGCGAACCCGCACGAACTGGACCTGACCGTCTACAACGTCATGATGGACCGCAAGGTCGACATCAAGGACGTCATCCTGCCCACCGGCGTGGAGAACATCGACCTGCTGCCCGCCAACATTGACCTCTCCGCAGCTGAAGTTCAGCTGGTCAACGAAGTGGCTCGTGAGCAGGTTCTCGCCTCGGCACTGCGCAAGGTCCGCGACGAATACGACGTCATCCTCATCGACTGCCAGCCCTCCCTGGGCCTGCTGACCGTCAACGCACTGACCGCCTCCGAAGGCGTCATCATTCCGCTGATTTGTGAGTTCTTCGCGCTGCGCGCCGTCGCACTGCTGGTCGATTCCATCGAGAAGGTTCAGGACCGCCTGAACCCCGACCTTGAAATCTCCGGCGTACTTGCTACCATGTTCGATGCCCGCACCATCCACTCCAAGGAAGTTCTGGCACGCATCGTGGACGCATTCGGCGACAAGGTCTTCGACACCGTCATCAAGCGCACCGTGAAGTTCCCGGACGCATCGGTGTCCGCTGAGCCGATCCTCAGCTACGCCTCCAGCCACCCCGGCGCGGAAGCATACCGCCAGGTGGCACGCGAACTGATCTACAAGGGCGGCGCACGTTAAAGCCCCCACACCTATACGCCCTTTGCTGAGGCGACTCTCACCCTTGAGTCACACCGGCAGAGGGCGTATAATTGTGTGGATTCTAAAGACCCCGCACACTGCTTACGCCGAAAAAGTAGGCGAAGTAAAAGCCGCATCTGAGACGGCACCAACAAAGCCGGGGAGAATAAACCTAAGGAGAATAGGTCGTTTATGACCACGAACGTCGCTGCCGTGAGGGTACCGACACCGAACGCAGACATTGCCGCGAACGCCCGGACTGAGGGCCGCGGCCTGCAGAACCCGGAACGCGGTTTCACCCTCACCCTCAGTAATTTTGAGGGTCCCTTTGATCTTCTACTGACCCTGATTTCGCGCCGCAAACTCGACATTACCGAGGTGGCGCTCGCAGAGGTCACCGACGAGTTCCTCGCATACCTGCACGCCCTCTACGCTGAAGGCACTGAACGCGCACTCGACGAAGCCAGCGAATTTCTGGTCACCGCCGCAACCCTGCTGGAACTCAAAACCGCACGCCTGCTCCCGCAGCATCGTGAACCCCTCGAAGAGGACGTTGCACTGCTGGAGGCACGCGACCTGCTTTTCGCCCGTCTGCTGCAATATCGCGCCTACCGTGAAGTTGCCGATATTTTTGCTGAACGCTGGGCGCAAGAAGCACAACGTTTTCCTCGTGCGGTAGCCCTCGAAGAACGATTCGCCCAGGCACTTCCCGAGCTGGTTTTCACCGGAGGCGCCGAAGAGTTCGCCCGCATCGCCGCAGCAGCGCTGAGCCGAACCCCCAAAGAGCCCGAACCGGAACCCGAAGAAATCGTTGAAGAACTCAACGAGCACCTGCACGTTCCGCTAACCACCATCGCGGCTGAAGAACACTACATTTTGCACAGCCTGCTCGATACCGCGGCGCGGGAACTGAGCTTCGCCGAACTGGTTCAAGGATCCGGCGAACTAGAAATCGCGGTGGTTCGTTTTCTCGCCCTGCTTGAGCTCTACAAAGAAGGTGCCCTGCACGTGGAACAGGACGCACCGCTCGGAGCTATTCGGGTACGTGCGAGCGCGAGCGCGGCACAGTTCGTGATCCGTGAAGAAACTGCAGACACCGCAGGCACACAGGATGCGCACGAAACCAGCGAAGCACCTGAACCACCAGAATCACCCCAAGTGAACGAATCTGCGAACGAATCTGAAGCTAACACGGGATCGGTAGAGGAGGATTATGAGTAATCATGGCTCACGCTTTGACCGTGAATTCACCCCCGACGACCTTGCGATCGTGAACATGGGCTACTGGGATCCGAACGCAGACGAGGATTCGGAACAGGCTGACTCGGCGCCGGCAGAGGCTGAAATCTCAAAGCCTGCTGAGGCGGACGCTGAGCCGGCTGAGCACGAGGTAGCCGCCGCTCCTCTGGATGAGATGACCGAAGAAGCTGAGGTTACCGAAGATGCGGAGGAGGCTGAAGCCGCTGAAACGGTAGAGGACTCCGACGGTTCCGACATTTCCAACAGCTCCGAGGAATCGCAGGAAACTGCACCCCGCGAGTCGAAGGAATCGGTAACGAAACCTGCAGCGAAATCGGCAAAGATTCCGGCGGGAGGCCCCTCCACCGCACCCAGCGTGGCGGTCGATGCCGAAGCCGAATTCTCGAAGGTCGAGGCAATCCCCGGCGGCGTCAAAAGCGCCATCGAAGCAATCCTCGCCGTTGCCGAAGCGCCCGTGAGCGTGCGTGAACTCTCCGCCGCGCTCATCGTCAGCGAACGAGCTGTTGAGCACGCGCTCGACCAGCTGTACCGCGAGTACAACGGCGAAGAAAGCGGCTACGGAGAAGACGAAAACCGGGTGGCGCCCGAACCGCGCGGATTCCAGCTGCGGAACATCGCAGGAGGCTGGAAGCTCTACGCCCGCGACGACTTCGCCCCCTGGGTGGCACGCTTCGTGACCCGCTCCAAGAGCACGACCCTCAGCAAGCCCGCCTACGAGACGCTCGCCGTGATTGCCTACCAGCAGCCGGTGACCAGGGCGAGGGTAGCCTCCATTCGAGGCGTAAACGCGGACGCGGCAATCCGTCAGCTGTTGCAACGGCAGCTGATTCGTGAAGCAGGGCGAGAAGCCGGAAGCGGCGCGACCCTCTACGAAACCACGGAGCTGCTGCTGGTGAAGCTCGGGTTGAACTCCCTGGAGGAGTTGCCGGCGCTCGCGCCCTTCCTGCCCGATGACACGGAAGCCGCAGTGCTTGCCGAAGGCAACGACTAAGACGAATCAATAAGACGAAGGAACGTTCGGGAAAAGCCTGAAACGTTCGCACTATACGACAGAAAAGAGAAGAACACCATGGCATATGGAAACTCCTCCCGCGGCGGCCGCTCTGCATCCGGCCGCCCCCAGAACTCCCGCGGTGGCCGTCCCGGCGCCGCTCGTCCCGGCCAGGGCGGTAATCCCGGCGCTAAGGGCGCATCCGCACGCGGCGGTCGCCCCGGCGCACCGAAGGGTGGCGCAGGCAAGGGCGGCGCAAAGGGCTTCGGCGAGAAGAAGTTCGGCGAGAAGAAGTTTGGCGAGAAGAAGTTCGGCGCAGGCCGCGCAGGTTCCGGCCGAGGCCGCGGCACCGAACTGCCCAAGCGCGAACGCCGCGCACCGGGCCGCCCCTACCGCTCCGGCGAAGCTTTCGCAAACGAGCGTGGCGAATACCGCGTCAGCAACTACGCTGGTCCGCACCGCCCCCGCCGCCCCCGCAACGCCCCGGTAGACCACTACGAGTTCTACGACCACGACGGCGTGCGCCTGCAGAAGCTGCTGGCTCAGGCCGGTGTGGCATCCCGCCGCGTCTGCGAAGAAATGATTACCGAAGGTCGCGTCACCGTCAACGGTGAAGTCGTAACCGAGCTGGGTGTGCGCGTGGACCCCTCCAAGGTGACCGTGCAGGTGGACGGCATGACCGTTCAGACCAACGACAAGCTCGTCTACATGGCATTCAACAAGCCCGCCGGCGTGGTCTCCACCATGGAAGATCCCGAAGGTCGCCCCTGCATCTCTGACTTCCTGCGTTCCTCCATGAGCGAGCGCGTGTTCCACGTGGGCCGCCTGGACGTCGAAACCGAGGGTCTGCTGCTGCTGACCAACGACGGTGAACTGGCGAACCGCCTCACCCACCCCTCCTACGAGGTGCCCAAGACCTACCTGGTGCAGGTTCCCGGCCCGATGGAGCCCGGCGTCGGCGCAGCCATGAAGAAGGGCATTCGCCTGGAAGACGGCGTGACCCGCGTGGACGAGTTCAAGCTGGTGGACTCTACTCCCGGCCACGTGCTCGTTGAGGTGACCATCCACTCCGGTAAGAACCGCATTGTGCGCCGCCTCTTCGACGCCGTCGGCTACCCGGTTGAGCGCCTGGTCCGCGTCGAGATGGGCCCGATCCGTATTGGTTCGCAGAAGCAGGGTACCGTCCGTAACCTCTCCAAGGTCGAGATCGGTCACCTGCTCGCTTCGGTGGACATGTAATAACGCTAAGGAGTTGTCATGAGCTCGCCCGCTGAGCTTTCCGCATCTGAGCTACCTATGGACTCAACACTGACCGGGCCGGTGCTCATTATCGGCTCGGGTCTGCTGGGTGCCTCCATCGGTTTGGGGTTGCGTGCGGCAGGATGCGAGGACGTGTACGTCCAAGATATTTCACCCACTGCCGAGGCTGTGGCGCAGGATATCGGTGCCGGTACAAGCTTCTCCACCCTGTCGGAGCAGGAGCGCGCCGCCTTCGCCCCGCAACTGGTGGTGGTGGCTGCGCCTCCGGATAGTGCCGGTGCCGTGTGCGCTCGCGCGTTGAACACCTATGCGCCTCGACCGGAGGCGGGCTACCCCGGCGCCGTGGTGACGGATGTTGCCTCGGTGAAGGTGCAGCCGCTGGCTGACGTGCTGGCTTCGGGCGCGGATGCGTCCCGTTACGTGGGTTCGCATCCGATGGCTGGGCGTGAGAAGTCGGGCCCGGTGGCTGCTCGCGGTGAGCTGTTTCAGGCGCGTCCGTGGATTATCTGCGAGCACGATTCGGTTCGTCCCGAGTGTGTGCGTCTGGTGCGTTCTGTGGCGGTGGAGCTGGGCGCGATTGTGACTTCTCTGAGCGTCGAGGAACATGATCAGACGGTTGCCCTGATCTCTCATGTGCCGCAGGCGATGAGTTCGCTGTTGGCGTCGCGTCTGCAGGACACTCCGTTGTATGCGCTGTCCCTGGCGGGTCAGGGTTTGCGCGATACGGTGCGTATTGCGGCTTCGGACCCGACGCTGTGGGTGCAGATTTTTGCGGCGAACGCTGACCCGATTGTGCAGACCCTCTACGGGGTGCGTGATGACCTGAACCGTCTCATCGCGACGCTGGAGAATCCGACGGCGTCCGGTGCTCGCCTGGATTTGGCGCAGCTGATGAGCGAAGGCAACGCGGGCGTGAGCCGTATTCCGGGTAAGCACGGTACTGCTCCCGCCGCGTTTGCAAAGATGACGGTGCTGGTGGACGACACCCCCGGCACGCTGGCTCGTTTGCTTGCCGAGATTGGTGAGCTGGGCGCGAACCTTGAGGATTTGCGTCTGGAGCACTCGACGGGTGCCCCGGTGGGTATGGCTGAAATCTCGGTCAATCCGTCTATTCATGAGGCGCTGGTCCGCGATTTGTCGGCTCGCGGTTGGCGTGTTGTGAAGTAGAGTTAAAGCTGTATTTTCCGGCATAAAGTTTGAGACGAATTTGAAGGAGTGCTGATGCACGAGAACCCTAAACTGACGATTGCTATTGACGGTCCCTCCGGTTCCGGTAAGTCGTCTGTGTCTAAGGAAGTTGCACGCCACTTTGGCCTGGCGTACCTGGACACCGGTGCAATGTACCGTGCCGCAACCTACCGTGTGCTGGAACTTGGCATTGACCTGAACGACGCTGAGGCGATCGCGAAGGCTGTCGAGGAGATGCCCCTGGTGTTCGGTACGAACATTAAGGAAGAAGAGATTCTGATGGGCACGACCGATATCCGTGAGGAGATTCGTAGCGAGCGCATTTCTTCGGCCGTTTCTGCTGTGGCTTCGGTTCCGGCGGTTCGTGAGCACCTGATTGGCCTGCAGCGTTGGATGATTGACCACGCTATTAACGGCATGGTCGCTGAGGGCCGCGACATCACCACCGTGGTCGCTCCCGACGCTGATGCACGCATCCTGCTGACTGCTTCTGAAGAGGTGCGCATGGCGCGCCGCGGCCTGGAAAACGCGGAGAAGTCCGGCGCTTCGGGTGACTTGAGCAAGCAGATCGCTGAGCGTGATGCGAAGGATTCGAAGGTCAATAACTTTATGGAAGCTGCCGAGGGCGTGACCCTGGTGGACAGCTCGGATCTTGATTTTAATGCGACGGTCTCTGCAGTGATTAACGCTGTGAATGACCAGTTGAAAGCGAAGCGCGAGGGCTAGGCCCCGCCGAAACGCTGGGGGAGTGGTGCATCCGCTCCCGAGAAGACGTTGAGCCGCGCTCGCGTGCTGACCTTTGGGTCGGGCGTGGGGCGGGTAGAGAAAGGAATGCGCATGGCTGAGGACGCTATCCGCGACGATTACGAAGATAAGTACCTGGGCGGTGGCGAGGACGACGTTACCGAGCGCCTCGCTGAGATTGATGATGAGACCGCTGATCAGCGTGCTCAGGCTCTTCTAGAGGGTCTTGAGGACTACGACCTGGATGAAGAGGACCGCGCCCTGCTGGGTGCTTGGGGCTTCGACATTGAGGAAGAGGAAGAGCAGCTCGCTGATCCGGTAGTGGCGATTATTGGCCGCCCGAACGTGGGTAAGTCGACCATCATTAACCGTATTCTGGGCCGCCGTGAAGCGGTGGTTGAGGATAAGCCGGGTGTGACTCGTGACCGCGTGTCCTATAAGGCTGAGTGGCTGGGTAAGAGCTTCACCCTGGTTGATACCGGTGGTTGGGAGTCTGACGCCCGCGGTATTGATGCTCAGGTTGCTGAGCAGGCTGAGATTGCTGTGGAGCAGGCCGATGTTGTGGTCCTGGTGGTTGACGCTCGCGTGGGTGTGACCGCTTCGGACGAGCAGATTGTGCGTATGCTGCGCCGCGTGAAGAAGCCGATCATTCTGATTGCTAACAAGATTGATGACGCTCACCTGGAGCCGGAGATTTATAACCTCTGGTCGCTGGGTATGGGTCAGCCGTTCCCGGTGTCGGGTCTGCACGGTCGTGGCCTGGCGGATGCTCTGGACGAGATCCTTGAGGTTATGCCGGAGCACTCGCAGTTCGCTCAGCCGGAGGCGCTGGGTGGCCCGCGTCGTGTGGCTCTGGTAGGTCGCCCGAACGTGGGTAAGTCGTCGCTGCTGAACAAGCTGGCTGGTTCTGAGCGTGCCGTGGTGAACGACCTGGCTGGTACGACTCGTGATCCGATTGACGAGATTATTGAGCTGGGCGGCTACCCTTGGCGTTTTGTGGATACCGCGGGTATTCGCCGTCGCCAGCACATGGCTAAGGGTGCGGAGTTCTACTCTTCGCTGCGTACTCAGACTGCTCTGGAGCGTTCTGAGGTTGCCGTGGTGCTGCTGGATGTTTCCGAGCCGATCTCTGAGCAGGATGTGCGTATCGTGCAGACCGTGATTGATTCGGGTCGTGCGATGGTCCTGGCATTCAATAAGTGGGATACCCTCGATGAGGACCGCCGCTACATGCTTGAGCGCGAGATTGAGCGCGACCTGGCGCACGTGCAGTGGGCTCCTCGCGTGAACATTTCGGCGAAGACCGGCTGGCACAAGGACAAGCTGGTGCCCGCCCTGGAACACTCGCTGGAGTCGTGGGATTCGCGTATTCCGACCGGTCGCCTGAACGCGTTCCTGGGCGAGATTGTTGCCGCGCATCCGCACCCGCTGCGTGGTGGTAAGCAGCCGCGTATTCTCTTCGGTACTCAGGTGTCTTCGCGTCCGCCGAAGTTCGTGCTGTTTACTACCGGTTTCTTGGATCCAGGTTACCGTCGCTTCATTATGCGTCGTCTGCGTGAGACTTTTGATTTCACGGGTACTCCGATTGAGATTTCGATGCGTGTGCGTGAGCGTCGTTCCTTGGGTGAGCGTCAGAGCGCGAAGGCTAAGAAGGGCAAGAGCGGCCGCCGCTAGTAGCGGTACGTACCTGCTTGGTGCCGTGTTGCTGGGCTGGCCCCTTGTTAGGCTTGGCCCCCGCGCGCTGGATTCTGTGCGGAAAATCTGCGAGGAAATCCGTGAGGAAAAGATTTTTAAGATTTTTTCTAAAAAGTGGGATTCTGGCTTGCGCGGGGGTTAAAAGCCCGGTATAGTTATTCGAGTGTTCAGGGGAAACCTTGAAAACAATATCGTGAATAACGAATCGGGTTGTGGCGCAGCTTGGTAGCGCACTTGACTGGGGGTCAAGGGGTCGCAGGTTCAAATCCTGTCAACCCGACAGATAAAGCTCCGGAAGGTTTTTCCTTCCGGAGCTTTTTTTGTATGCCGTTTAGGGGTTTGCGGGATTGATGGTGCGGGGCTGGGGTGTGTCGGTTTGAATGTTCCCGAGGCGCTGCGTGCTCTGGCAGGGCTTTGGCGGGCCCTTGTTCCCTTGTAATAGCGGGGGAGGGAGGCTGGGTAAGCCCTCAATCCGGGGTGGGGTTTAGGTTAGTGTGCAATTATGAGCTTGAATCTAAATGTTGGAATATGCCCGATTTTGTGGGTGTTCAGTGGTACATTGGGTACACAAGGAATCGCGTTTTAGCGGTCAGAAATTTTAGCTTTGGCACTGAATTTCCCTTGACAAATCAAGGAATATTTAGGTTTCTGTGACTAAAACACGACTTCATACACACTGAATTTCATAGCCGCAAAACCAACACGAACCCAAGCGAAGGCAAATATCCCGGTGGGATAGCCTCCCTAACTCACAAGACGACAGGGAGCCAGGCCTTATGCACACGGCACACACGCCGCCACACGCGTCGCTGGGAAGGTTTTGCGGCACGACACAATCCCGCCCCTGGGCGCGGAAAGGAACACAGTACATCATGTGGCAGCAAGTCTACGACCCGCTGAACTCGAGCGCACTCTCTGCACTCGTGGCAGCAGTCCCGATTATTTTCTTCCTTCTGGGCCTCACCGTCCTGAAGCTCAGCGGTATTAAATCTGCCGTTATCTCCCTCGTCATTGCACTGGTCATCGGTTGCGCTATCTTCGGTATGCCCATCACTGCCGGTGCAGGCTCCATCCTCTACGGCTTCCTCTCGGGCATGTGGCCCATCGGCTGGATCGTGCTCATGGCAGTGTGGCTCTACCGCATTTCTGTGCGTTCCGGCGGCTTCGAAATTGTTCGCTCCTCCATCTCCTCCATCTCTACCGACCAGCGCATCCAGATGCTGTTGATCGCATTCTGCTTCGGCGGCTTCCTTGAAGGTGCTGCAGGCTTCGGTATTCCGATCGCTATCTGTGCTGCACTGCTCGTGTCCCTGGGCTTCAACCCGCTCAAGGCTGCAATGTTCGCGCTGATTGCTAACGTGAGCTCCGGTGCGTATGGCGCAATCGGTATCCCCGTGACCACCGCAGCAACCCGCGGTGGCGTGGACCTGCACGGTCTGTCCACCGAGCTGGTCCTGGTGATCCAGATCATCGCAGCTCTCATCCCCGTACTGCTCGTCGCTATTCAGGACGGCATCCGCGGTATCCGCGAAGTCGGTCTGGTAGCACTGATCGTTGGCCTGATTTACTCTGGCGGCCAGTCCGTCCTGCTCGCAGGCCTCGGTAACCCCGAGCTCGTCGACATCATCCCGCCGCTGCTGTCCCTGGTAGCACTGGCACTCATCATGCAGAAGTGGCAGCCCAAGCACATCTTCCGCGAGCCCACCGCTCCCTCCCTGGAAGAAGTTCAGGCTCAGCAGAGCGTCAAGCACACCGGTGGTGAGATCCTCAAGGCATGGAGCCCCTTCGTCTACCTGTCCGTCGTGATCCTGCTCTGGTCCACCGCGATGAAGCCGCTCTTCGCTAAGGGTGGTCTGCTTGCCTTCAGCAACATCACCTTCCCCGTTCCGTGGCTGCACCAGACCATCCAGCAGACCGCACCGATCGTTGCATCCCCCAAGGCAATTGACGTGACCTACACCTGGAACATCATTGGTGCTTCCGGTACCGCAATTCTGGTCGCTGCAATCATCACCATCCTGACCTCCTCCATTAGCTGGGGTGAGGCTATCGAGGAACTCGGTGCAACCTGGAAGCAGCTGCAGACCCCGATCATCATGATCTGCCTGGTTATGTCCGTTGCTAACGTCATGAACTACGCGGGTATGATTACCTCCATCGCACTGGCTGTTGCCGCTGTGGGCGCAATCTTCCCGCTGCTGTCCCCGATTATCGGTTGGATCGGCGTGTTCGTGACCGGCTCCGTGGTGAACAACAACATCCTCTTCGCGGGCCTGCAGGCTACCACCGCACAGCAGATTGGCGTCAGCCAGACCCTGCTGGTTGCATCTAACACCGCCGGTGGTGTGATGGCGAAGATCGTCTCCCCGCAGTCCATCGCAATTGCCGCCGCTGCTGTGAACAGCTCCGGTGAGGAATCCAAGATTACCTCCATGGCAATCAAGTACAGTGCAGCCCTGCTGGTCGTCACCTGTGTTTGGGTTTACGTCCTGTCTCTGGTCGTTGCCTAAACCGCGTGAAACCTCGATGCGTGTAACCTACCTTCTTTGAAGGTAAGGTGCCCGCGACACGGTTGAGCGAAAGCCCCCTTCTACTTCGGTAGGAGGGGGCTTTCGCATTTCTATGTTTGTGAGCTGAGGAGGAGGTTCGCGGCTAAGGAGCACAATTATGCACATAAGTATCATTTGTGCACACTTAAGGTCACCCTATCCTGAAGTCCCGAGGAAGACCTGTTAGCTTAGACAGATAAAGTCAAGAGCACCTAGTGAGAGGGAAAGAGTCCCGCTCACCGCCGCCGCGCCCCGGTATATGGCCACGGTATATTGCTTCGGCATATCGCCACGTCATACAACCAAACGCCCGGCAGCTCAAGACCATCACGCTTCACCGATGGACCCATCCACGACGCAAGGACCGGGCCCATCGGTTTTTATGCGGCCTAACGCTTCCATACAGCACAGGCGCCGTACCGGAAGAAGCGACCGCTAATACACACAGACCGAAAGGAACACCCGCCCCAATGTGGCAGCAAACCTACGACCCGCTAAACGCACCGGTGCTCTCCGCGCTGGTTGCCGCAGTGCCCATCGTCCTCTTCCTGCTGGGCCTGACCGTCCTGAAACTCAGCGGCCTCAAATCAGCACTGCTGACCCTCGTCACCACCCTCATCATCGGCTGTGCCATCTTTGGCCTGCCCATCACCGCCGGTGCCGGATCCATCCTCTCCGGCTTCCTCGCCGGCGCATGGCCCATCGGCTGGATCGTGCTCATGGCGGTGTGGCTCTACCGCATCGCAGTACGCGCCGGTAACTTCGACATCGTGCGAGCCTCTGTCTCCTCCATCTCGAACGATCAGCGCATCCAGGTGCTGCTGATTGCCTTCTGCTTCGGTGGCTTCATCGAAGGCGCGGCAGGCTTCGGCATCCCGATCGCTATCTCTGCTGCACTGCTGGTATCCCTGGGTTTCAACCCTCTCAAAGCATCCATGCTGGCGCTGGTAGCTAACGCCGCATCCGGCGCATACGGTGCTATCGGTATCCCCGTGACCACCGCAGCTAAGGTCGGCGGCCTGGACACCGCGCACCTGTCCGCAGGCATGGTTCCAGTACTGCAGATCTTCGTCGCCTTCGTGCCGCTGCTGATGGTCGCAATCCAGGACGGCATGCGCGGCATCCGCGAAGTCGGCCTGGTTGCGCTCATGACCGGCGTCATCTTCTCCGGCGGTCAGGCAGCTATCCTGATGCTGCTCGGCTCTCCCGAACTGGTCGACATCATCCCGCCGCTGCTGTCCCTGGTAGCACTGGCGCTCGTGATGCAGAAGTGGCAGCCCAAGCACATCTTCCGCGAGCCCACCGCACCCAGCCTCGAAGAAGCCCAGGCTCAGCAGAACGTGAAGCACACCGGCGGCGAGATTGTTAAGGCGTGGAGCCCCTTCATCTTCCTCTCCGCAACCATCCTGCTCTGGTCCACTGCCCTGAAGCCGATTTTCGCAACCAACGGCCCGCTGGGTGCTGCAACCCTGGCGTTCCCCATCCCCGGCATTCACGAAGCCATCACCACCGGTGCCGGCAAGACCGTGACCGCGATGTTCTCCTGGAACACCCTGGGCGCATCCGGCACCGCAATTCTGGTAGCGGCACTCATCACCATCCTGACCTCCTCCATCAGCTGGGGCGAAGCCTTCGAAGAACTCGGCGGTACCTGGAACCAGCTGAAGATGCCGATCCTCATGATCTGCCTGGTCATGTCCGTCGCAAACGTCATGAACTATGCCGGTATGACCACCTCCATCGCTCTGGCGCTCGCGGCAGCCGGCCCGATCTTCCCGCTGCTGTCCCCGATCATCGGTTGGATTGGCGTGTTCGTGACCGGCTCCGTGACCAACGCTAACGTGCTCTTCGCGGGCCTGCAGTCCACCACCGCAGCCCAGATCGCTGTTGACCCGACCCTGCTCGTTGCCGCAAACACCGCCGGTGGCGTGATGGGCAAGATCGTCTCCCCGCAGTCCATCGCGATTGCGGCGGCGGCTGTGAACAGCGCAGGCGAGGAATCGAAGATTACCTCCATGTCCATCAAGTACAGCGCTATTCTGCTGGGCCTGGTCTGCGTCTGGTCCTTCGCTCTGTCGCTCATGGCTGGCTAAAGCCATTCCTGAGGCTCATACCGGGGCAGATAGCAACGTGACGCTGAACCCCTAATGATTCTGATGCAAAGCCCCCTTCTCGACCCGTGCGGTTGAACTGCCTCCCGTTTCTTGGACATCAAAACTAAAGTCCAAGAAACAGGAGGCTTTTCATGTCTATCAATCTGGGATTAAGACATGATCGTTTGCTCCGGGAGCAAGCAGCGCAAATGTTCGAGAGAGGATTCGGCTATGGTCTGACCGCCAGGAAGCTTGGTGTGTCCGCCGCGACTGTGAGAGAGTGGCAGAAAATGTACCACGTCATCGGGAGGGACGGGCTTCTTACCATGGGAGTAAAGCGAACCAAATACGACTATGAGACCAAGGTCGCCGCAGCGAAGGCTGTGGTTGATGGTGGGATGAGTAAGCCTGAGGCGATGGTTCGTTTCGGTATTGCGAGTGCGACACCGTTGAAGCAGTGGCGCAGGCTGTACCGTGAGGGCGGCGCGCAGGCGCTTAAGCCTAAGCCTAAGGGCAGGCCGAAGGGATTAGGTGTGGGGGCGGTGCCGCCAACGCGTGAGGAGGAACTTGCCGAGCGTGTGCGCAAGCTTGAGGCGCAGGTGGCGTACCTAAAAAAATCGATTGCCCTGAAGGCGCAGAAGCGCTCCCAAACCGGGACAAAGCCCTAGTGGTCGCCGAGCTTTCAGGGCGCGGTCACAGGCTGTACGACCTCCTTGAGGCGGCTGGCCTTGCCAGGTCGAGCTACTACTACGCGCTGGCTCACCCCCAACAGCCAACCAGAGTGCAGCTACGTCCCAAGGTCGCCCAGATCTTTTCGCGTACCCCCAACGGGTGCGGTCACAGGCAGGTGGCCATGTGCCTGCGCGCTGAGGAAGGGGAGCGCATTGCCGATAAGACGGTTTTGAAGATGATGCGCGAGATGGGGCTGCGTTGCGGTATACGCCGTGAGAGGGCCTACCACAGGTACAACTCCTACAAGGGGGAGGTGGGGCAAAGTTTCAAGAACATTATCGGTCGTGACTTCAAGGCTGATGGTCCTTGGCAGAAGTTGGGTACCGATGTCACCGAGTTTAAGCTTTCCTTTGGTAAGGCGTATCTTGCTCCGGTTTACGACTTTGCCAGCAAGGAGATTGTTGCCCACTCCATCTCGATGTGCCCTAATCTTGCCCAGCAGCAGGAGATGCTTCAGGTACTCATGGATGCCAAACCTGAAGGGGTCGAACCGGTCTTGCACTCGGATATGGGGTGGCAGTATCAGCACGATACCTATGTTAGAACGCTCGCTGAGAACGGTTTTATCCAGAGTATGTCACGCAAAGGTAACTGCATTGATAATGGCGCCACCGAGCAGGTTTTCGGGCATCTTAAGGACGAGTTTTTTCGTGGCCAGGACTGGCAGACCTTTGAGAGTTTTAAAGCTGACCTTGATGCCTATATCATGCACTGGAATACAGTAAGGCGCCAGGTAAAGCTTAAGGGCCTGACCCCGGTAGAGTACCGGGATCAGGCCCTGCAGGAGGCCGCATAACGGCTAGTATTTAATGCGTCCAAGTTTCGGGGCGCAGTTCAGGTCGGGGAGGGGGCTTTGTCTTACCTGCCGCCGTATAAGTTTGGCTCGGGCAGTAGAAAGGGACTGAGCGGAGAAAAAACTACCGACAAGGACTAAATCGTAATGACTCTTAACTAGCGTTTCACACTGTAAAAGCACCCAGTACCTAGCAAAGGACCCACCTGCCACAGTGATACAGTTCTCAGTGGGCATTGGCGCCGTAGGCGAGAGCACGAGCTAAGGAACTTTTAGCTTCGAGGCCTCCAACGAGAGAACCAACGCCCCGCATCGTGGAAATATCCTTCCCCGCGCCCCCTGCCTTCAGCCAAGGCTACAACACAGACACATGATGTTGCTACGCCTTTCACGTTCAGGGACCCTCAGCGGTAGAGGCGTCGTGAGGCTACGCCTCGTGCTACCCCATAAGGGCAGGCGGACGCACCCTACAGCGGCATCCAAACCGCTGTAGGTACACCCTGCGGCGAGGAAGGACATACCACTCTCATGTGGTCGCAAACCTACGATCCCCTCAACTCCCCGGTGCTCTCTGCACTCGTAGCGGCATCCCCCATTATTCTTTTTCTACTCTGCCTCACGGTTTTCAAACTCAGCGGCATCAAATCAGCGCTAATCACCCTAGCCCTGACCCTGTGCATCGCACTCGGAGTCTTCCACCTGCCCTGGACAGCAGCCGCAGGTTCTATTTTCTACGGATTCCTCTCAGCGCTATGGCCTATTGCATGGATTGTGCTCATGGCAGTGTGGCTCTACCGCATCGCGGTGCGCAGCGGAAAATTCGCCATCGTGAGGTCCTCTGTTTCCTCAATCTCAGCGGACCAGCGCATCCAGGTGCTACTCATCGCCCTCTGCTTTGCCGGGTTTATTGAGGGTGCGGCGGGCTTCGGCATCCCGATTGCTATTTCTGTAGCGCTACTGGTTGCCCTGGGCTTCAACCCGCTCAAAGCCGCTATGCTCTCCCTGGTCGCTAACGCCACCGTGGGCGCCTACGGTGCGGTTGGTATTCCTGTGACCACCGGTGCCGCTATCGGTAACGTAGACCTGGGGCACCTATCCAACCAGATGGTTTGGGTCCTGCAGATCTTTGCAGCCCTCGTACCCGTGCTCGTGGTCGCTATTCAGGACGGTCTGCGCGGCATTCGTGAGGTAGGCTTAGTAGCGCTCGCAACCGGTATCGTGATTTCTGGCCTGCAGAGCATCATGCTGTGGGTCCTGCAGGACCCCGAGCTCATCGGCATTGTGCCGCCCCTTGTCGGCCTGGTGTTCCTGGCAGTCGTGATGCGCTTCTGGCAGCCCAAGCACATCTATCGCGAGCCCACCGCACCGACTCTGGAAGAGCTCTCCGCGCAGGACGAACCGACGTACAGCCTGCGCGAAGTTGCGAGCGCCTGGAGCCCCTTCATCTTCCTATCCATCACCATCCTGCTCTGGTCCACCGTGCTACGCCCCGTCTTTGACCATAACGGAGCCCTGGGCTTTGCAAACCTGAGCTTCCATGTGCCCGGTATCCACCATCAGATTGGCGACGGTGAAGGCCTGGCTATCCACGCGGTCTTCAACTGGAACATCCTGGGTGCGGCGGGTACCGCCATTCTGGTGGCGGCTCTGCTCTCTGCGTTCACCTCGAAAATTACCGTCCGTGAGACTCTACAGGAGCTTAACGGCGCATGGCAACAGTTGAAGAAGCCCATCTACATGATTTGCCTGGTCATGTCCGTAGCAAACCTCATGAACTACGCGGGCATGACCTCCTCCATCGCTCTGGCGGTAGCTACCGCGGGTGCACTCTTCCCGCTCTTCTCGCCCATAATCGGCTGGGTTGGCGTGTTCGTGACCGGTTCGGTGACCAACAATAACGTGCTCTTCGCCGGTCTGCAGGCAAGCACCGCGCATCAGATTGGTGTAGACCCCGCCATGCTGGTTGCAGCCAATACCTCCGGTGGTGTGATGGGCAAGATTGTGTCCCCGCAGTCGATTGCGGTGGCGGTTGCCGCCGTGAACGAGGCAGGGCAGGAGTCGAAGGTTACCTCTATAACCATCAAGTACAGTCTCTTCCTGCTGGTACTGCTGTGCATTTGGACGTACGTGCTCACGCTCATCGTGCACTAGGCTTTTTAAGCGACTTTTCCTGTCTTCGAGGAAGAACCGGAGAGATACGCAGAACGCTCGTTGCGAGGTCATGTCGCGGCGAGCGTTCGCCGTATCTATCTGAGGTATCCAATGTCATACGATGCGGATAATCCACTCGGCAGGAGTAGAATTAGTGTTTGTGCCCACACACCGGAGACGTGCACAGGAGAGGCAGCCCGGCTGTTATCTGTGCGTTACTCGCTCGCCCGCTACGTGAGACACACGGCTAACAGATGACCTACTACTCAAGGAGAAACAATGCAGGCACTCGCAACGGTCACCACCGTTTTTACCTTCGTAGCAATCGCTATTCACGTGTACATCTGGATTATCGAATCCTTCCTCTGGACTAAGCCTAAGGGTCGTGAAACCTTCGGAATGACCGAAGAATTCGCCGAGTCTACCAAGGAGATGGCAGCAAACCAGGGCCTGTACAACCTGATGCTCGCCTGGATCGCCGCAACCGGTCTGCTCGCTTTCTGGTTCGGCTCCCCGCAGGTAGGTGTGGCACTCATGTTCGCAGGCCTGGGCTCCATGGCGATTGCCGGTGTCTACCTGTTCCTCACCTCCCCGGATAAGCGCAAGCCGGCACTGATTCAGCTGACCCCGCCGCTGCTGGCGCTGATTTTCCTCTTCGTGATGATCTAACCCTGTGACGATCTAATTCAGAGCGGAACCTCTCAACGTATAGAAGCCGCGTGCTTACTTCTACGAAGTGGCGCGCGGCTTTTCTGCGCCCTTGCACGCAAGCACGCCAAGCGTGGGGAGCTTAGGGCGAGGGGAGCTTAGGTAAAGAGCCCCGAACAGCCTCGCCGATGCGAACCTACCAGGTGAGCGTCGACCATACCGACCGCACACATGAGCGCATAGGCGGTCACCGGACCCAAGAACACACCTCCTAGAGCTTTAAAAGATTTGGCAAGAAGCGCGGACTCGGGTGTATCGGTAGGAATGTCCTCCAGTGTATGCGGCGCAATAGTCTCGTGCGACGCGAAGGACCACAGCCACGCCGGCAGCCCGCCCGGTACACGCGTGCCGTCAGATAGGGTGCGCTCGCGCATCCGGTCCAAATCTTCGGGGTTTAGCGTCCGCACACGACGACGGCGGGTATTCGGCGCCTCAACGCTATCCGTATTGGTCGGGGCAGAAGAGGGAGCGATAAGGGGAAGATGAACATCCTCCGCGGACGCGTCACGCGGCGTGGCGGCAAGCTCACGCATCCGAAGGGTCAGCTGTGCATTGGAGATGACCGCGCGAATCTTCCGCTCGTTACGGATGATGCCTTCATCCTGGAGGAGTCGGGCAACATCCTGGTCTGTGAACGCAGCCACGCGTTCGGGGTCGAAACCCTCGAAAGCGCGACGGAACGCCTCACGGCGGGCAAGAATCGTGCGCCAGGAGAGCCCCACCTGAAAAGCCTCGAGGCTTAGGGCTTCGAAGAGCCCCCGTTCATCGGTGATGGGAATGCCCCATTCGGTGTCATAGTAGTCGCGCAGAAGCTCATCGGTCACCCACATGGGGTAGCTCGGGGTGTTTTCGAGGGGGTTGGCGGGAATAGCAGGTTGCGAGGTCACGGTTTCTCCTCTCTGAGATTGCTGAGCTCATCCGAGTATTTCGGAAGCATGTTCTATTTAAACAGTAGCTCTAGCGTAAGTAAATCGCAAGTATATTCGATTATGTGTCGTGGTGCAGAGCAACGAAACTGAAAGCAGGTACGACAAAGGGCAGAGCCCGCATCCGATGCACGCTCCGCCCTCTGACAAGTCTCAATCATCGCCGGGTGACATCGCTAGAAGAGCCGCGCCTCCCGCACCTCTTCCGGCTCCTCCAGATCGAGGAGGAACTGCTTACGCTCAACCCCGCCAGCGTAGCCGGTCAAACTACCATCAGCACCAATAACGCGGTGACACGGAATCATAATAGAAACCTTATTGCGGCCGACCGCCTGACCCACCGCCTGCGCCGGAGCACCGGGGCCAACCGCGCGCGAAATCTCACCGTAAGTGGTGGTGTACCCGGCAGGAACAGTCTTCAGGTGCTCCCACACAATCAGCTGAAAATCGGTGCCCTCAGGATCTAGCGGCAACGTAAAAGAAGTGCGCTTGCGCTCAAAATACTCGGAGAGCTCTGCCGCAGCACGCGACAGCAGCTGTGCCGCAGCGTACTCACCGGCTGGCTCTTCACCTTCAGTAGCGCTGCGATCCCGCAGGTAGGCGTCAGGATTCTCAATCAGTCCACCAAGCTCATGAGGGAGCGGAAAATGCGCCTGGTCCTCGTACCAGATGCCGACAACCGCATCCGCACGGGCGGCGATGTAGAGAGTGCCCACGGGGCTTGCGTAGCGCGTGTACCAGCGCGCGAGCGCTTCCGGCGGCTGCGGCGAATCGGTCGCTTTGGTCATGCTCTTCCTCGTAGGCTCGTGGGTGTGTACTGCAGATGGTGCAAGGGTAAATACCCCTTTCAACCATCATAGGGGAGGGGCGCCTCCGTACCGTACCCGTAGCGGGTTTTGTCTATAACTGACCGTTATGTATGAGATGTATGCACCGCCGTTTGTACCGCCGTTGAAATATCTCAGGATGCTCGGCAATTTTGTTTGAGCCCGAAGAGCTGGCATTCTGTGAAGTACACACCGATACACCGCAATTCAATACTCCGGCTTCTCCACCCCGCACGGGTGGCAGATGACCTGTGTTTCTCGTGCCTTACCGATGGGTTCAACGATGACTGAAATTGCAAGGAGAAACATGGAAGACCTGAAAGATATCCGCCGGCAACTCCAGGAAAACCCGGAGAGCCGAGAGCTCAATAACCGTTACGCGCAGGCGTGCCTCAACATCGCGAAAGAATACACCGTTATGTCCCAGGGGCATATCTTTATTTGCTCGCCCTCAGATTTTGAAGCCGTACAGTACGTCATGGCCAAGATCCCTGACGCTTCGCTTCTAGACGGCGAAACTCTGGAGGAATACAAACGCCTGGACAGAGCCGTTACCCAAGCTCGTATAAATAGAGGTAGGCCCGGTAGCATGATGGGCATTTACTATGCCTTCATCTTTTTTATAGTGATGCCTACAATGGTGCTACCAATCTTTGCGCTGTGGGAACTCAGCGCGGGGAGCACCTCAGACCACACCCGCAACCCGAGCGTCCTCATTTACCTGATTCCGGCCGCTCTCATTATCGTTGCGCTCATCTGGGTTGGGTGGCTTGTTGAACGAATCCCCGGCTGGAAATATAACGCTCTTGTAGTTCAAGAGAACGAAAAGGCAGAACTAGCCAAAGCCGAGGCTGAAGCGCGTCAAAGTACTGACTCGACCCCTTGAGAAATGGTTGCAGGACCGGGCTCTGAACCGCGATTTTAATGTAAATGTGCCGCCTCACCGGTATCAGTGAGGCGGCACATTTATGCTGTCTAAGGCTAGAGAAGCTCGCTACTTAGCGGCTGCCCTGTCAGAATTACGCTCCGTCAGAATTACGCGCGGTCAGCGTTGCCCTCCGTGTGGTGCAGGTGCGGCAGGTGGGTTGAGTGCAGGTCGTGGCCGAGCACATCGTGCGCGTCCGGGTCCTCGTTCGGGAGCACGTGCGAGTACTTGGAGTAGTAGCGGTACAGCGTGTAGGCGCCAATCACAGTCAGTACGATAGCAACGCCCAGAGCCCACGGTACAGCTGCGGGAGAATACATAACGGAGAAGAGCACCAACAGCCAGGAGAGAGCAGCTGCAAGAACCGAAACGTTCATAGCAATAATTGCAAGCTTGCGGCGACGGATATCAACCATAATCGGTGCGGGGAAACCCGCTCCCTCCTTCCAACGGAGCTTCTCTCCGTTCTTATGAGCACCGGAAGGTGCCAGATGCGTAACCAACCGCCATCTTCGGCGGCCAGAATAGAATCAATAAGCCTATATGTCTATGATACGGCGCTTGAAGTGGACATCAAAGGTTTACAAACACCATTAGAGCAATCCCACACAACATGTGAACGGGTATCTCAACAAGGGGCATAAAACCAGTGATTTTTACAGCGAGATCTGCAACACGAAAAGCGAACCCCACTCATCGTTAACGCAGAGAACCTAGTAACAAGAGATAAAAGTCCGTCCGCCGCGGTACGTGAAGCACCGTGGCGGACGGGAACGTAAATAAAGTATCCGCGCGAACCGTCGATTCCTGTCAGGACAGCGCATGAATATGTCGCGTACGTGTCCTGTGCGGTGCTGACACCTCACGAACAACACCGCGCCAGGTGATCGGCGGAAGATACCGAATTTACAAAAACCAACGGTACCCTAGCACTAATTTTTGTAGAAATTACGCCGCAATAAACGCTGAATTGAGCGTCATAAAACAGCGAAAAGCCCCGGCTACTTCAACCCCATAGCGGGGGAGAAGCAGCCGGGGCTTCGTTAGTGCGCGGGCCGTGCCGTTAGGCAACGGGTGCTGCGATTAGGCGGTCGGAACGTCCTCGTCAACCCACTCGAGGGTGCGGGAGACAGCCTTCTTCCACAGGCGGTACTGGCGGTCAACCTCTGCGGGCTCCATGGAGGGCAGCCAGCGCTTGTCCTCAGCCCAGTTGTCCACAACGTCCTGCTCGCCGGTCCAGAAACCAACAGCGATACCTGCAGCGTATGCTGCGCCCAGAGCGGTGGTCTCAACAACCTTCGGGCGGATCACGGGAACGCCGAGGATGTCAGCCTGGAACTGCATGAGGAACTCGTTAGCGGTCATGCCGCCGTCCACGCGCAGCTCGGAGAGCTCAACACCGGAATCAGCGTTCATTGCGTCCAGAACCTCGCGGGTCTGGAATGCGGTTGCTTCCAGCGCCGCACGCACGATGTGAGCGCGGTTCACGTAGCGGGTCAGACCAACGATGACGCCACGAGCGTCGGAACGCCAGTGAGGTGCGAACAGACCGGAGAATGCGGGAACAACGTAGCAGCCACCGGAGTCCTGGACGGAGGTAGCCAGTTCCTCAGACTCAGCAGCGTGCTCAATCATGCGCAGGTTGTCGCGCAGCCACTGGATCAGGGAGCCGCTCATTGCGACCGAGCCTTCCAGAGCGTAGACGGGAGCCGCGTCGCCAATCTTGTAGGCGACGGTGGTCAGCAGACCGTTGTTGGAGAAGACGGGCTCGTTGCCGGTGTTCATGAGCATGAAGTTACCGGTACCGTAGGTGTTCTTCGCCATGCCCTTCTCGAAGCAAGCCTGACCGAAGGTTGCGGCCTGCTGGTCGCCCAGGATGCCCGCGATGGGGGTACCTGCGAGCAGACCGGTTGCGCGGCCGAAGCCGTACACCTCGGAGGAGGACTTGATTTCGGGCAGCATGCTCATGGGGATACCCATGTCTGCAGCGATCTGCGGATCCCATTCGAGGGTGCGGATGTTCATCAGCAGGGTGCGGGATGCGTTGGTTACGTCGGTGACGTGAACACCGCCGTCAACACCACCGGTCAGGTTCCAGACCAGCCAGGTGTCGGTGTTGCCGAAGAGCAGGTCGCCGCGCTCTGCGCGCTCGCGTGCGCCTTCAACGTTGTCCAGGATCCACTTGATCTTGGGGCCGGAGAAGTAGGTGGAGAGGTTCAGGCCGACGATGTCGTGGTACTTGCCAACACCCTCTTCGCCTGCGAGCTCTTCAACGATTTCCTGGGTGCGGGTGTCCTGCCAGACGATTGCGTTGTAGACGGGCTCACCGGTGTTCTTGTCCCACACGACGGTGGTTTCGCGCTGGTTGGTGATGCCGACTGCAGCGATTTCGTGGTGGTTGACTTCGCCGTTTGCCATAGCCATTGCTACGACTTTACGGACGTTCTGCCAAATCTCGGTTGCGTTGTGCTCGACCCAGCCGGCCTTGGGGAAGATCTGCTCGTGCTCGAGCTGGCCCTGAGCCACGTTCTCGCCCGCCTTGTTGAACAGGATTGCGCGGGAGCTGGTGGTGCCCTGGTCGATGGAGAGGATGTACTTGCGTTCGACGTTGAGGGTTGCGGAGTGCAGAGAAGTCGTCATTGATTTTTCCTTAGAACAAAAGAACGGGGGTATTAGAGAGGTTTAGAGGGGCAGAACTGCCGGAACGATCAGGCCAGCGAGGATAGCGCCGATGATCGGGCCAACAACCGGAACCCATGCGTAAGACCAGTTGGAGCCGGTCTTACCGGGGATAGGCAAGAAGGTGTAGGCGATACGGGGGCCGAGGTCACGGGCGGGGTTGATAGCGTAACCGGTTGCGCCACCGAGGCTCATACCGATAGAAACAACGACCAGGGCAACAGCCAAGGGGCCAATCTGGGCGGGGGTCTTACCGGATGCGATAATCCAGCCAATCAGGACGAAGGTACCGATAATCTCGGTGAGCAAGTTCCAGCCGTAGGACTTGATAGCGGGGCCGGTTGCGAAGATGCCGAGGCGGTCCCCCGGGTCCTCATCGAAGTGCTTCTTGTAAGTCAGGTAGGCTGCGGTTGCACCAGCCATTGCGCCGAGCATCTGAGCGACGATGTACAGGGTGATGTTCAGCGGGGTTGCGGGAACGCCCGTTGCCAGGTCGCGGCCTGCAGTTGCCAGGCCAACGGTCACAGCGGGGCTCAGATGTGCACCGGAGTGGAAGGAGAGGTATACGGCGGTGAACACTGCCAGACCCCAACCGAAGGTGATAACAACCCAGCCTGCGTCCTTAGCGTAGGACTTCTTCAGGGTCACTGCGGCGCATACGCCGGCACCGAGCAGAATCAGGATGAAGGTACCGAAGAACTCGGAAAGTACAAAACCAAGAGTGGTGGGGGCACCGGATGCATCCACGAGAGCGGATGAGCCGGCTGCAAGTACAGTTCCTGCGGAAGCAAGAAGAGACATTGATGCTCCTTGAAGACGAAGCGTCTGGAAGGCAAGCGAACCTTTGCTTGCGTATTCCCGTGCGTCCTCACCGCACGGGCGGATCGGGGCACAACGCTGTGCTGAAATGTGTAGCGGATTGCTACGAAAAATTGATAGATGTTTTTGGATGAGAAGCAGATTGTACCAGTGGGTTAACCCTGTATTTAGCTCGCTGCTTCTTATGCAGGGGATTATCGTAAACGGTTATTTAACCTCTCGTCCACCCCTCACCGAAAATATGAGATAACCCATGCTCGGTGAGGGGTGAACGGTCGGTTCGTACCGGATAACCGGTCACGAAAGGTGCGTGGAATCTCTGCGGATTAGAGCTTCACACGGGGTGCCACGGGGGTGACAGCCTCAATCTTTGCCGATGCCTCAGCATCGGTGGAGGTGGACTCTGCCTCGCGCATTGCTGCAACGCGTGCGGCGTAGAGGTCGAGTTCTTCCTTGACCTTCTTGTCGTCCCAGCCGAGCTCGGCACGCAGGATGTCGAGGATTTCGTCTGCTGCTGCCAGGCCGCGGTCGCGCTGCTCGAGGTCGAGGCGTACGCGGCGGACCAGAACGTCCTCCAGGTGCAGGGCACCTTCGTAGCGGATAGCGAAGACGACGTCTGCACGCAGGAACTGGGGTGCCTTAGCCAGGGGAGCGCCGAGGGAGGAATCTGCATCGATGAGGGCGCCAAGGTCCTCAATCTGTGCGCCGTAACGCTCGAGTAGGTGGGTGATACGGGCCTCGTCCCAGCCGTAACGCTCGGCGTAGCGTGCACGGTTAGCGGCGATTGCGTGGTAGCCGTCTGCGCCGACCAGGCCGATGGTTGCGGTCACGGAGGGGTTCTGCTTAGCCTGCTCGCCCAGCGCGAAGTCGACAGCGTCGGCAGCCATGACACGGTAGGTGGTGAGCTTGCCGCCTGCGATTGCGCTCATGCCGGGTGCAACCTCGGTCACGGTGTGCTCGCGGGAAACCTTGGTGGATGCTGCGCCGTCCTTGACCTTGGGCTGCAGCAGCGGGCGCAGGCCGGTGTAGGTGCCGATGATGTCTTCGCGGGTCAGCGGGTTAGCGATCAGCTTGTTCGCCTGCATCAGGACGTAGTCGATGTCCTTGCTGGTTGCGACGGGGCGCTCGCGGTCCTCGGTGTAGGGGGTGTCGGTGGTGCCGATGATCCAGTAACGCTGCCAGGGGATGATGAAGAGAACGGACTTCTCGGTCTTGGTGAAGATACCGCTGGTTGCGTTGATGCGGTCGCGGGGAACCACGATGTGGATGCCCTTGGATGCGAGAACCTCCAGGCCTGCATCGGGGTTAGCCAGGGACTCGGACTCTTCGGTCCACACGCCGGTTGCGTTGATGACGTGCTTTGCGCGTACGTTCAGGCGCTCGCCGGTCTCCAGGTCTGCCAGCTCTGCGCCGATGACGCGGCCGGATGCGTCCTTGGTGAAGCCGACAACCTGGGTGCGGGATGCAGCCAGTGTGCCGTAGCTTGCAGCGGTGCGGACGACGTCGATGACGAGGCGTGCGTCGTCAACGCGTGCGTCGTAGAACTGGATTGCGCCGCTGAATGCGGAGTCCTTGATGTCGGGGAAGACGGTCTTGGTGCCGGCCTTGGTGAAGTGGCGCTGGGAGGGGACGCCCTTGTTGCCGCGGGAGCCGAGGAATGCCAGGGTGTCGTACATGCCGATGCCGATTGCGGAGTATGCGCGCTCGATGACGGGCATCTTCAGGGGCCACAGGAAGGGCTGTGCGTGCACGAGGTGGGGTGCAATCTTGTTCAGCAACAGGCCGCGCTCGGTGAGAGCTTCGGTCACGAGCTTGAAGTCGAGGTTGTAGAGGTAGCGCAGGCCACCGTGAACGAGCTTGGAGGACCATGCACTGGTGCCTGCAGCCCAGTCACCTGCTTCGACGATACCGGTGCGCAGACCGCGGGTTGCTGCGTCGAGGGCAATGCCTGCACCGGTAATGCCGCCGCCCACAACCAGGATGTCGAGTTCTTCATTGACCATGCTCTTGAGTGCCTTGGCGCGGGACTCAGCGGTCAGCTGGGACTGCTGTGCAATGTGCTGGGAGCTCATGTATGCTCTTTCTTCTCGTGCCGCGTGCGCGGCGTGGGGTTTCATCTTGCAAATAGTAAAACCCAATGGTGAAATAATAACCAAGTAGCTTGAACGGATTTTCACTGGGGGTCTGGGGTCGATGAACGAACGCGCTAACCACACTTACGAGGCGGCGCAGCTGTACTACATCCACAACATGACGATGGACGCTATCGCGGCTCGTCTGGGGGTTTCTCGCGCCACTGTGTCGCGTCTGCTTAAAAGTGCTCGTGAGAGCGGCATGGTGCAGATCCGTCTGGATGATTCCTTCCGTGCCCGCAGTGAGCTGGAGCGCCGCATCGGCGAGCGCTATAAGGTGCGCGTTACTCTCGTGAACGTGCGCCCGGATGCTACCCCCATTGCCCGTATGAGTCAGGTATCCCGTACTGCGGCGGCGCTACTTGATTCCCTGATTGACAATGGAACGAGCCTGGGCGTGGCGTGGGGTTCGACCATGACTGAGATTTCTCGCCACCTGCCGCGTCGTCCTCTGAAGGGCGTGACTGTGGTTCAGCTGAACGGTGCCGGTAATGCGCACCATTCGGGTATTCCGTACCTGGGTTCCTTGCTGGGGCAGTTGGTGAATGCCTATGATGCGCAGACTATCCATTTTCCGGTTCCCGCGTTCTTTGACTATGCGGACACGAAGACTGCCATGTGGCGTGAGCGTAGCGTGCAGAAGAATCTGCATGCCCAACAGAACGTTGACCTCGCTATTTTTGGTGTGGGTGCTTTTGGTGGACCTATTCCTTCTCACGTGTACTCGGGTGGCTATTTTGAGGTGCAGGAGCAGCGTCAGTTGCGTGAGCTGGGCGTTGTGGGGGATATGTGCACGATTCTTCTGCGTGAGGACGGCTCGTGGGCTGATCTTGAGTTGAATAAGCGTGCGTCCGGTCCGACTCCGAAGGAGCTGGCTCGTATTCCGCGCCGTATTTGCGTTGCGTCCGGTACTCACCGTGTGCGTGCTTTGCGCGGCGCGTTGCGTACGGGTGCGATTACTGACTTGGTTCTTGATGATGCCCTGGCAAAGGCGCTCATGGAGAAATAGCTAAAAATAATCGCCGCGGGTATGGGAGTCTGTGGTGATGGGGTAAAGGGGCACTTTGAATCTGAAAGGGTAGTGCTGAGAGCTTTCCTGGTGAAGCTCTCAAGTGTCGCCTGAACAATGTTTCAATGTGCCCTTTAGTGTCGTCAAAAACTGCTTTCTGACCCTACAATGTGAAACGTTTGCGCATGTGAAAGTGCATATTAGTGCACTCCGTTGAATCCAATGAAGGTGTGCGCCACTCACCGTTAGAAAGAACCAACCATGACTCCCACCTATAACGCCCAGGCGAATCCGCACCTGGGCGCACCCGGCATTACCACCATGCACGGTGATGCCCAGTCTTCCGACGCTACTCCTCTTGCCGGCCCCGGCGCTGGCGACTGGAAGATTACTGGCACGAAGCTCGGCGGCGCCTGCCCGACAATCCTTGCGGGACGCGACGGCTTCATTCAGGTGCTCTGCACCCAGGTCTTCGCCCACGGCGAGTTCATCACCCCGAAGCTCTCTATCCTTGACCCGCATACCGGCCGCGAGCTTTCCCACCTGGACATCCCGAAGGGTGCACTGCTCGGTGGCGTGTATGCCTACCTTGACGCGCAGGACCGCATGGTTCTGGTGGATGGCTCTCAGTGCCTGTTGCGCCTCTCCCACTCTGCTGACGGTCGCAGCATCCGAGTTGATGAGCGTATTGACCTGAGCCGCATGCTCGCCCAGAGCGCTAACGATGCTGTGGTTGGTCTGGTACCCGACTGGTCCGGCCGCATTTGGGTTGCGACGAAGAACGGCTACATTGCGGTGATTGATTCTGCCCGCGGCACGATTCGCTCGATGCGCCTGAATAAGGCGTCGATTGCGGGTGAGCGTATCGATAACTCGATTTCGGCGTGCCCGCAGGGCGTGAGCGTGGTGACTTCTCACGCTATTTATATGCTGAACGCTACTGCAACCGGCGCGCCCACCCTCAAGTGGTGGCATGCGTACGACCGCGGTAGCGCCCGCAAGCCCGGTAAGCTCGCGTGGGGTTCGGGTGCCTCCCCGACGTTCTTTGGCCCGAACGGCTCTGATTACGTGATGCTGACTGATAACTCTGATATTCAGGAGTCGGTCATTGTGTACCGCACCGATAACGGTGCGAAGGTCGGTAGCGCTGGCCTGTTTACTGCAGGTACCTCTGGCACTGAGAATTCCATGATCGGTGTGGGTAACACGATGGTCGGTGCAAGCACTTACGGCTACCCCTACCCGAAGTACCCGGAGGGTGCCGGCCCGTCGGTTCCTGCGAATGCGCTTTTTGCTCCCGGTATGGAGCGTTGGGATATTACCGACCGCGGTCTGCGTAAGATTTGGGACCGTAAGGACGTGTACTCTTCGGCTGTTCCTCGCTATTCCACTGCTGACGGCCTGATTTATACCTGTGAGCGTCGCCGCGGTCCGGCTGGTTTGGCGAATGGCGCCTACGCCTGGGCTGTCGCGCTGGACGTGGAAACCGGTAAGACGATGCATGAGCAGCGCCTGCCTCAGCATGTGAGCCTGCTGCTTGGCGGTGGTGACACCCTGCAGATGGTGGGCACGATTGACCGTTACGGCACCTGGTGGCAGGGCACGATTAGCGGCGTGTACCGTATCGCGAAGGCTTAGGGGAGTAGAAAATGACTAAGAATAATCTGATGAATGCTTCTCGCCGTACCGCGTTGAAGGTTGCGGGCGCTTCGGCTGCCCTGGTAGCTGGCGGCGTGAGCGCTGCGGAGGCGGCGACTCGTTCGGGCGGTAAGCGTGCTCGCGTGACCCCTGTGACCCAGCGTCCTGGCGGACAGCGCGGCGGGCAACGCGGTCAGCACGGCGGTGGACAGCACGGTGGCGCGGCGAGTTCTGCGCTGGTGCAGGTTCCGATGCGCTATAACGAGTCGTGCATCCGCCTGGAGTTGAAGGCTGCTAACGGTGTGCAGGCTGTGTCTTTGCAGAGTCAGCCGGCGCGTACTGTTGCTTTCCGGAATCTGCCGACTCGCCTGAGCATTATTAATGAGGGCAATTCGACGCTGCCGGTGGGTACTCGCCTGATGGTGCGTGCTCGCGCGCAGGATCCGAAGACTGGTTTGTTGTTGAATCCTGCGGTGACTCTTCGTGTTACCTCGGGTCAGGCGGTGCTGCCTTCGGGTGGCCTGGGTGCGTCGGCCCTGGTGGCTCCTGTGGATGCTCTGAATCTTGATGCGGTGCGCCGTAGCGAGCAGACCGGTCAGGCTGGTGCTGGCAGCGAGAACGTTCTGGAGTTGCGCACCGCTATTCCTCGCGGTCACCGCTTGGATGTTCAGCTGAATTATCAGGTGGCTTCGGGCGTTGCCGGTTCTGCGTTGAAGCAGGTTCATGTGAGCGCTGTGCTGGATATGGCGGCGGCTGGTTTGTCCTCTTCGTTCTACGAGGTGCAGAGCTCGGCTGTGGTTGCTTCGCTGAACTAGCAGTTGAGCTGGCCCTTGTGAAAAATGGCCTAGTGAAGGATGGGCGCGGCGGGGGAGTGGCTCCGTTGTGTGTTTTTATACCTTATATATAGGCGCCTGTTCAAAAAGGTATGTTGAAAGGTCGGGGTCGTTCGTGGGAACGGCCCCGACCTTTGCGTTGTCTAGTGTGCCGGCATGGGTGGCAGCTGGTTTTTCTTATGCGGTTTCGGTCTTTTCATGCTCGCCGAATACTACCTTGACCGCGTGGTGCAGTGCTTCACGCACCATGGCGATGGCAGGGTTGGCGGCGGACTCTCGGCGTACGGCGGTAAAGATTTTGCGGCAGGGCTTGCCGGGCAGCTCCACGATGCGTAGCCCCTCGGTGGTGGAGAGGGAGGAGAGGATGAAGCCGGGCACGATGGTGACGGCGAATCCTGCTTTGACGAGGTTGGAATTCGTAATCATGTCATTGGCGCTGTAGCGGATGACCGGCTCGAATCCTGCGGTGCGGCACTGGTTGAGCGCCCAGCTGCGGGAGGTGTTCTGTTCCATTTCGAGAACCCAGGGCAGTGCGTGCGCTTCCTCAATCGAGGTGATGGTGGAGGTACTGGGCACGATCAGGCTGAGCGGGTCTTCGGTGAGTAGCTCGGAATGCAGTTCGGGGTATTCGGGGATGTGGTGGTGCGGGTAGGCTTCGGAGAGCACCATGTCGTATTCGCGGCTTCGGGTCAGTGAGGTTCCGGTTTCGGGGTCGATTTGCAGTACCTGCAGCGTGAGTGAGGGTGCGTGTTCGGCAAGGTAGCTGAGGGTTTCCGGTAGCAGTGCGAAGGCCGCGGACTGGAAGATGGCGAGGCGGACCATGCCTGCGGGTTCACCGGTGAGGTTGGCGACGGAGGTTTGCATGCGGTCGAGTTCGCGCAGGATACTGCGGGCACTGTCGACGATGATGAGTCCGGCGCTGGTGAGCTGTACGCGCCTGCCGATGCGCTGCAGAAGCGGGGTGCCGGTTTCTTTTTCGAGGGTGGCAATCTGCTGGGAGACTGCGGAGGGGGTGAGGCTGAGTGCTTCGGCTGCGGCGATGACGGTGCCGCGTTCTTGGATTTCGAGGAGCATTTGCATGCGTCGGATGTCGTAGATTGACACGTTATTTCCTCCCTGGTGCACTCGGCATTGCGTTGGCTGTGGTTGCCACCATATTCCATGGTGCGTCTCTCATCGTGGACTCTTGTATATGGTACCGCGCGGGCTTCCGGCTGGCTCTTTTTGAGACGTCTGAAGTGGGGTGCCGACATGTTGGCTTGTGTAGCGAGTATTTTCGCGCTGAATGTGATGATTTTTGGGGTCAAAGATGCTTCTGGGACTGGTTTTGAAGTGTTCGTCTGTTACGAAGTGGGTTCGATATTTGCGCTCTGAAAGTGCTAGCCTGAGAGGGATGGATAGCGATGTCGCTACAAACTTCACCTTGTCTCTTCGAACAGGAGGTTCGGAGGGGGCGCGGGGTGAAAACCTCACCGCACAATCATTAAGAAAATCTAAATGAATTTTGGAAAAAACATTCAGTTTTTCTAATGAGGTATTTATTACCCTTTTGTGGTGAAATAGAGACATCGCCAAACGTGGTGTGCACCGCACACAGTAAGATAGTTAGGAGTCAAGGATGACCCATCCTTTCGCATCTGAGCACTACCAGAAGATGGCTCTGGAAGCTCGTCAGCTTGTTCGCCAGTGGGTAAACGAGTCCCAGTCGATCAAGCCCACCTTCGCGGCTGAGCAGCTCGCCGGTGTTCTGAAGGACCCCAATGGTCTTCCCTTCACCGTCGGCTTTGTTGATGGCGTTATTCGCCCCGAAGACGACAACGTCTCCGGCCGCAACCTTTCCCGTATTTCCGGCCTGGCACCTTCCTTCCTGCCCTGGTACATGAAGTCCGCTGTTGGCTTCGGTGGCAAGCTGGCTGGCAAGGTCGCATGGCCCACCGTTCCCGTTGCACGCCGCGTGCTGCGCGAGATGGTTGGTCACCTGATCGTCGACGCTTCCGAGGAGAAGCTGGGCGACGCAATTGCAGAGCTGACCAAGACCGGTAACCGCCTGAACGTCAACCTGCTCGGTGAGGCAGTTCTGGGTGACAAGGAAGCAGAGCACCGCCTGGCTGAGACCAAGCGCCTGCTGGCACGTGACGATGTTGACTACGTCTCCATCAAGGTGTCCGCTGTTTCCGGCCCCCACCAGCACTGGGCATTCGACGAGGTCGTTGAGACCGCTGTTCGCCGCCTGACCCCGCTGTACGAGCTGGCTGCATCTAGCTCCCCCAAGAAGTTCATCAACCTGGACATGGAGGAGTACAAGGACCTGGACCTCACCATTGAGGTGTTCACCAAGATCCTGGACCAGCCCCACCTGAAGGACCTGGAAGCCGGTATCGTGCTCCAGGCATACCTGCCCGACACCCTGGCTGCAATGCAGCACCTGCAGGAGTGGTCCGCAAAGCGCGTTGCTGCTGGCGGCGCAGGCATCAAGGTCCGCCTGGTTAAGGGCGCAAACCTCTCCATGGAAATCGTGGAAGCTGTTATGCACGGCTGGCCGCTGACCACCTGGGACACCAAGCAGGCTGCTGACACCAACTACAAGCGCGTTCTGGACTACGCACTGCGCCCCGAGCACGTGAAGAACGTCCGCCTGGGTATTGCAGGCCACAACCTCTTCGACGTTGCTTTCGCACTGCTGCTGTCCGAGGACCGCGGCGTGAAGGACCGCGTCGAGTTCGAGATGCTGATTGGTATGGCTGAGCAGCAGGCAGAGATCATCCGCCGTCGCGTTGGCCACCTGCTGCTGTACGTGCCCGTCGTGAACCCCAAGGAATTCGACGTTGCTATCGCATACCTGATCCGTCGTCTCGAGGAGAACGCTTCCTCCGAGAACTTCATGTCCGGTATCTTCGACCTGGCAACCGACGAGTCCATCTTCAAGCGCGAAGAGGACCGCTTCATGCGTGCGCTGAACTCCGTCACCGACGAGGTTCCCGCATCCAAGCGCACCCAGAACCGTCTGACCGAGAACGAGGACAACGTCTTCGTACCGGCAGGCCGCTTCGAGAACACCCCCGACACCGACCCCGCACTCTCCGGTAACCGTGAGTGGGGCCGCGCAATCCTCGAGCGTTCCAAGACCACCAAGCTGGGCATCGAAACCCTCAAGGCTAACGAGCTGACCAGCGAGGCTGAGGCTGAGAAGCTGATCAAGGAAACCGAAGAGGCTGGCAAGGCATGGGGCAAGCTCTCCGGCCACGAGCGTGCAGAGATTCTGCGCAAGGTCGGTAAGGCTATCGCACTGCGCCGCGGTGACCTGCTGGAGGTTATGGCAGCTGAGGCTGGCAAGACCCTGGAGCAGGGCGACACCGAGGTCTCCGAGGCAATCGACTTCGCATACTACTACGCAATGCTGGCTGAGGACCTCGAGAAGATCGACGGCGCAAAGCCCAAGTCTGTTGACCTGACCCTGGTTGTTCCCCCGTGGAACTTCCCGACCGCTATCCCTGCCGGTGGTGTTCTGGCAGGTCTGGCTGCAGGTTCTGCTGTCATCTTCAAGCCCGCAACCATCACCGCTCGCACCGGTGCCCTGATCGCAGAGATCATGTGGGAAGCAGGCGTTCCCAAGGAAGTTCTGAAGCTCGTCAAGGTTGTTGACCGCGCTGCAGGCAAGCTGCTCATCTCGCACCCCGAGGTTGACCGTCTGATCCTGACCGGTGGTTACGAGACCGCTGAGCTCTTCCGCTCCTGGCGTGATGACCTGCCCCTGTTCGGTGAGACCTCGGGTAAGAACTCCATCATCGTCACCCCGAACGCTGACATCGACCTCGCCGTCAAGGACGTCGTCTACTCGGCATTCGGTCACGCAGGTCAGAAGTGCTCCGCTGGCTCCACCGTCATCCTGGTTGGCTCCGTGGCACAGTCCGAGCGTTTCCGCCGTCAGCTGCTTGACTCCGTCAGCTCCCTGCACGTGGCACACCCGCAGGACATCGAGTCCGAGATGGGCCCCGTTGTTCAGAAGCCGGAAGAGAAGCTGCTGCGCGGTCTGACCACCCTCGGTCCGGGCGAGCGCTGGCTCGTTCAGCCCAAGGAACTGGACGAGACCGGTCGCCTGTGGAGCCCCGGTGTTCGCGAAGGCGTCAAGCCCGGTTCCGAGTACCACATGACCGAGTACTTCGGCCCCATCCTGGGCATCATGACCGCTGACACCCTGGAAGAGGCAATCGAGCTGCAGAACGCACCCGATTACGGCCTGACCGCAGGTCTGCACTCGCTGGATGCTGACGAGCTCGAGCTGTGGCTCTCCAAGGTCCAGGCAGGTAACCTGTACGTCAACCGTGCAATTACCGGTGCAATCGTTCAGCGTCAGCCCTTCGGCGGTTGGAAGAAGTCCACCGTTGGCTCCGGTACCAAGGCTGGTGGCCCCAGCTACCTGATCGCTCTGTCCGATTGGGAGCCCGCACAGGCAACCGCGACCGCAACCACCCAGTCCGTGACCGTCCGCGAGACCCTGGCTACCATCGAGAACTCCGAGCTGGGCAAGCGCGAGGACTTCGCATTCATCAAGCGCGGTGTCTCCTCTGACGCACACGCTTGGGACACCGAGTTCGGCTTCGGTCACGACCCCTCGAAGCTGGGCGTGGAGCGTAACATCCTGCGCTACGTACCCACCCAGGTTCTGGTTCGTGCAGACGAGTCCGCATCCGCAGCAGAGACCCTGCGCGTTGTGCTCGCCGGTCTGGCAGCTAACGCACCGGTTGCTCTGTCCGTCGGTAAGGACCTGCCGGTCGACGTCCGTGGCGTCCTCGAGAACAAGGGCATCAAGTACGAAGTCAAGTCGGACGCTCAGTTCCGCGAGTACCTGGCTTCGAACGCTAAGACCCCGGTTCGCGCACTGGCTGGTACTCCGCTGGAAGGCACCCGTATCCGCTACATCGGTAACGACGTGAAGTCCATCTACTCGGCACTGGGTGGTCGCCCGGATGTTGCAGTGTACTTCGCACCGGTCACCGAGGCTGGCCGTATCGAGATGCTGCCCTTCCTCCGCGAGCAGGCTGTTTCGATTACCGCACACCGTTTCGGTAACCCGAACCGCTTCTCCGAGCGCGTCATTTCTTCCCGCTAAGGCGCTGTGAGAGTTTAGCTCTCTAGTCTTTGGGCTCAGGGCTCTGCACCTTTCATGGTGTGGGGTCCTGAGCCTTTTTGCGTCTCTTTTTGGGTTCTTATCGGGGGAGTGGGAGGCCTGTACGGAGCCGTGCGTGAAAGTGATGAATAGAGGGGTATCTAGCGGTCGATAGGGTTCGGATGGTTAGGTGCACGAAGAGGAAGAGGAAAAATAGTGTCATAGAAGTGGTACGGGGGTGTTTAGACGTGCCCCGCGTTACTTCTTATGTGATAATTGGTGTAGGACGTTCCGTCATCCCACATACGGAACGACACCGTGCGCGGGACGGTCCGCGCCACGCAAGAACACACTGAAAGGACACCGCTGCTATGAGCAACGTTCCCGCAGAACTCTCGTACACTTCTGAGCACGAGTGGGTTTCCGCTCTCACCGCCGAGGGCACCGTACGTGTTGGTATTACCGACCACGCTCAGGATGCACTGGGTGACGTCGTCTACGTCGACCTTCCCTCTGTCGGCGACTCTGTAGCTGCTGAGGATAGCTTCGGTGAGATTGAGTCCACCAAGTCTGTCTCCGATCTCTTTGCTCCCGTTGCTGGCGAGATTGTCGCAGTGAACGAGGGTCTGGAGGATGACCCCGCACTGGTCAACTCCGATCCCTACGGCGAGGGCTGGATTATTGAGATTCGCCCCGAGAACGCTGATGACCTGGCGAACCTGCTGGATGCAGAGGCATACAAGGCTGAGCTGGACAAGCTCTAAGTCGATAGACTCTAAGACCTTCTATACGCCTCGGATAAGAGGTATGTAGTGGTGAGACGGCGAGACCGATTGGTCTCGCCGTTTTTCATTAATAGTGCACACAAACGCAAATAAACGGACGTATTTAAGGTTCATCTTGAGGGTCTCTGAAGCTGTCTGAAGGGCTTGAAAGATGGCTAAACCCCTAGTGGGAGCCTCTTTCAAGTTAAATGTGATGAAAACTTCAACTATCGCGAGAAGATAAAATTTTCCTCGTAAAGCAGTCCAATGTGAGATGCATGTGTTCGAAGTATTGGAATTTTGCTAAAATTGGTACTGTCTCTACTGGATAGTGTTTGATTGTGTGGCTATTTTTGGGTTCAAAAAGCCTCTGAAAAGGGCGAACTGAATAGCAAAATGCCTTGTGAGGCTATAAGATTGTCTCGAAGGTTTGCGGTTTATCATTTCGTGATAAACAACTAAACTTATCTATCACACTCTCAACACTAAGCAAAGATGTTCGGCACGAAGCGAGACCCCCGACCGGGGGAACGAGCCACTCACTCAAATTTCGGCTCGTATCGACATCGGCTGAACAAGTACCCGAAAGACATAGATGACCTCACGCATCGATGAAAACCTCACTAACGCTGAGGTTGAACTAGAGGACGTGGAGAACGGCGACTCTGACCGTAACCCGCGTGACGTTAAGAGCCGGACCATCGGTCAGGTTCTTAGTCAGCTCGACCTGGAGTTCCCCGGAATTAGCGCATCCAAGATTCGCTTCCTGGAGGAGCGCGGCCTGGTGCACCCCAGCCGTACCGAAACCGGTTACCGCAAGTACTCCCAGACTGACATTGAGCGCCTGCGCTACATCCTCACTATGCAGCGCGATCACTACATGCCGCTCAAGGTAATCCGTCAGCACCTGGAGGACCTGGAAGCCGTACGCGTACTGAACTCCATGCCCGCCACCGTAAGTGAAGACGTCCTGGATACCGTCCTCGGACCGGACGAGCAGGAAGGTCGTACTTACAGCCTCCGCGAGCTGGCAGAATACGCTAACACCACTCCCGAACTGATTCGCGAGCTGATTGACTTTGGACTGCTCGAAGACGGCTCGGACGTGGAGTACACCGATTACGACGTGCTGATCGCCCGCGTGAGCGCAGAGCTGACCCAGCACGGCATTCAGCCCCGTCACCTGCGTGCATTCAAGTCTGCAGCAGACCGCGAAATCTCCCTCGTGGAAATTGCGGTGGCTCCGCTGGCTTCGCGCCGCGACGCAGCCTCCCAGGCTCAGGCGCAGGAACGTGCCGACAAGATTCGCAAGTTGTGCCTGCAGTTGCACGCAACCCTCGTCGAATCGGCAATGCCTACCTACGAGTAGGCGCACGAAGACGCAGACTACCGGACAGTCTGCCGCTCGTAAACCCTCAGTGGTTCTACCGCACCCCGAACGGGGATTTCCCTCGGGAAACACCGCTGACCACGGTGATTCCCTCTATAGTCCCTACCCGCACCAACGGGTAGTGGCCTCTAGACTTGGACGAAGCCGACGCTGGCACGCTCGGAATTTCTACCCCTTCGTCCAACACGAAGAGCTTTCTCACCAGGGGGCTCCCGGCCTGCCAAGGCTATTCACTCAACTCAGCTGTAAATGCGTACGGACTACCAGCCCGTACGCATTTACTTTTTAAACTTCCCCTGTTTTAACTCCCCCTGTGCGGGGCGCCCAGAAAAAGCGAACGGAACGGCGGGGGGAGGAACGCCCCTATGAGGCGTTAATGAGGCAAGAATGAATCTGAAAAGATCATTCGCTCCGGTGGGTTCAATTTTAAGTAGAGCCCTCTATCAGTTAAAATAGATTGAACAACCGCGCCTATCGCGCATCGGTCGCACTGTCGAACCGCTGTGTAGTATTGAAAACCGCGCCGGAACCCAGTAGAGGAGCCACGCGAATCATAGACGCAGATTCTAGACCTCAACCCTAGAATCTCACCCCGATAATCTCTCCCCGAGAATCGGGTCTACACCGGAACGATATCGACCGCATTGATGGGGCGCGGTGAAGCACTTAAAAGGGTTTAACGAAAAGGAGGGACCGTGCTAGAGCAGCAGGTAGCCGAAAATGCAGGCGAGGCCGCAACCAAGCACGCACCCCAGGGCTTCGATCAGCCCCTGGATGGCTTCGACACCCTCTTCCCTGTAGCACCGCCTCCGCGCGGTGAACAGGGCGTACTCTTCACCGACCCTGTCTCCGTCGTTGAGGAAAACCTCGGCTATCGTGGCGCCGTCGCCTGCAAGGCAGCCGGCATCACCTACCGCCAGCTCGACTACTGGGCACGCACTGACCTGGTCGTACCCACCGTGCGTGGCGCCTCCGGATCCGGTACCCAGCGCCTCTACAGCTTCCGCGACGTGCTCGTACTCAAGATTGTGAAGCGACTGCTCGACACCGGCGTTTCCCTGCAGCAGATTCGCACCTCCATCGAGCACCTGCGTACCCGCGGCATTGACGACCTCGCGAACATTACCCTCATGAGTGACGGCACCACCGTCTACGAATGCACCTCCCCGAGCGAGGTCATTGACCTGGTTCAGGCAGGTCAGGGCGTCTTCGGTATCGCTATCGGTCGCGTCTGGCGCGAAATCGAAATGAACCTCAACGGCCAGCCCGGCGAAGAAATGCACGAAAACTTCGAAGGCGACGAACTCGCCGCCCGCCGTGCCCGCCGCGCACAGGCATAAAACATAAAACGTGAATCAGCCCGCGCTCACTACCTATCGGGTAGCGAGCGTGGGCTGAAGCTTTAAACGCGAGGGAATATTCATTGCTCACTTGAGAAAAAACTCAAGATACACCCCTGTCAGAGCCGGAAGAAAAGCGAAGATTCGCTAAAATAAAGGGGCATTACACCTCACTCATAAAAGGGACCTGCATGCCCCGCATCGTCAGTATCAGCAGCCTCAAGGGCGGCGTTGGCAAAACGTCCATCACTTTGGGGCTCGCCTCCGCGGCATTACACAGCGGACTCTCCACACTCGTTATTGACCTCGACCCCCACGGCGACGCCAGCACCGGCCTGGCAGTGGATGAAACCATCCCTGACGTCGCCTCCCTGATCGCTAGTTCCAATGAGCGTGCCTTCGCGGAGGAAGCCGGTAGCTCCTCCTGGAACGCGCTCGTCGGCAAACCCACCCTGCTGACCAATAACCCCGTGACCACCGGTAGCGTGAAGGTGGCGCGAGGCTCGGCGCGCTCCACCCTCGTGGACCGGCAGGAAGCCGCGCCGTTCATTCGCCGCTTCAAGCGCATGGTGGAGGCGGCTGCGGACGCCTACGACGTGATCCTGATTGACTGCCCGCCGTTCCTCGGAACCTTGTCTTCAATGGGCTGGGCGGTTAGCGAGCGCATCCTTTCGGTCGCAGAGCCTTCCCTTTTCTCCGTGGCGGGCACCGAACGAACCCTGCGCGCCATCGTGCGCTTTCAGCAGGAAAGCGGCATCAGCATTGACGGTGCGGGAGTAGTTATCAACAAGATGCGCCCCAACGACAGCGAACACCGCTACCGACGCGACGAAATGCGTTCCCTCTTTGGCGAGCTCGTGGCAGATCCTGTGCTCGCTGAAAGCCCCGTACTGCAGCGTGCACAGGGTGCCGCGTACCCGATTCATTTTTGGCCCGACGAAGAATCGGTTGATCCCGCCATTGACTTCACCCGTCTGCTGGCCGGGCTTATGGCAGACCTCTAAGCGCAGACATCTACGCGTCACTAATCCGCGGACTCACATAGTTTCAACGCTTGAGGTCTCAACGCTTGAGTGCGTCTTCTCAAAGAACCTCTGTATTTTCAGCGCTGTGTTCTCAGTGCTGTGGTCCTTTGGGACGGCGCACTTTCGCATATCCGTCAACATTGACACCAGAAGTGGGAATAGCCGGTAGTCTCCACGCGTTATAGTGGCAGTAACAGAAATAACCCCGCTATCGAAGGGCACGCTGGGAACGAGCCCAGCCTCAACACCAACAACGAGAGGACCACATGAGCATCGAGAACGTAGAACGCATTGACGGCGTAGCACAATACGACCTCATCGTCATCGGCTCCGGATCCGGCAACACCCTCATCGGCCCCGAATGGGACGACAAGAAGGTTGCCCTCATCGATGGTGGTATCTTCGGTGGCACCTGCCTCAACGTTGGCTGCATCCCCACCAAGATGTACGTCTACCCGGCGACCATCGCTCAGAAGACCCGCGAGGTCAAGCACCTGGGCGTCGACGCACACGTAGACGCCGTGCACTGGGCACAGATTCGTGACCGCATCTTTGCCTCTCGCATTGACCAGATTGTTGAAGGCGGCCGCGAATGGCGTGCCGGTCTGCCCAACGTCGATTTCTACGACCAGTACGCGCGCTTCGTCGGCTCCCACACCGTTGAGCTGACCGACGGCACCCGCCTGCAGGGCCGCCAGATTGTCATTGCGGCAGGTTCGCGCGCCGTGCTGCCTCCCGTGCCCGGTATCGACTCCTCCAAGGTCTACACCAACGACAACGTCATGCGCCTGGACGAACTGCCCGCCCGCATGGTCGTCATCGGCGGCGGCGTGATTGCGGCAGAATTCTCCCACGTTTTCTCCGCATTCGGCACCGAAGTAACCCAGCTGAACCGCTCCTCCCGCCTGCTGCGCGGCGTGGATGAAGAGGTCGTGGCACGCTTCGAAGAAGCCGCAAGCAAGCAGTGGAACATCGTCAAGGATGCGTCCCTCTCCGAGATCCGTGAGAACGCCGACGGTAGCGTAACCGTCGTAGCGAAGCGCACCACCGAGAACGGTGAAGAACTGCTCGAAATCCCGGCAGACGCTGTGCTCGTGGCTACGGGTCGCCGCCCCAACACCGACACCCTCAACGCGAAGAACTACTTCGACGTGCAGGACGGCGGTCAGCTCAGCGTCGATAAGTACCAGCGCGTGCTTTACAACGGTGCACCCGTACCCGGTGTCTACGCCCTCGGGGACGTGTCCAGCCGCTACCAGCTCAAGCACGTTGCAAACCACGAGGCCCGCGTTGTGCAGCACAACCTCAGCCACCCCGAGGACCTGCGTGCCAGCGACCACCGCTACGTACCCGCCGCGGTCTTCAGCAACCCGCAGATTGCCGTGGTCGGTATGACCGAAGAGCAGGCGCGCCAGGCCGCTGAGCGTGAAGGCTTTGAGATCACCGTCAAGGCACAGAACTTTGGCGACACCGCCTACGGCTGGGCAATGGAAGACAAGATTGGCCTGTGCAAGCTGATTGCCCGCAAGGACAACGGCGAGCTGCTCGGTGCACACCTGGTCGGTGAAGAATCCTCCGTGCTCATCCAGCCGCTACTGCAGGCAATGAGCTTCGGCATGGATGCGCGCACCCTCGCACGCGGCCAGTACTGGATCCACCCGGCACTGACCGAAATCATTGAGAACGCGCTGCTCGGCCTGGAATTCGACGAGCCCGCCAACTAGTACCAACCGGTTCAAAGAATACCGCTCAAGGGCTCAGGCTCTGAGCGTTGAGGTAAACATAGAGGAGGGGGTCGTACCTAAGCGGTACGACCCCCTCCTCTCGCTGATGGTAGCCAGAGCTATTTAGGAGTTGTCGCCTTCTGCCTTCTTAGCTTCTGCCTTCTCTGCAGGAGCTTCAGCAGAAGAACCTTCAGCCTTTTCTGGCTTTTCTGCCTTCTCGGACTTCTTGGCGTCGTCCTTAGCCTTCTCTTCCTGAGGCTTCTGCATCATTTCAGCGGTCTGCTCACGCAGCTCCTCAAACTTCTCAGCCGCCTGCTCACGCAGCTCGGCAAGACGCTCCGCCTGGTGATCCGCGTACTCGTGCAGACGCTCCGCAGCCTGCTCACGCAGCTCAGCGAACTTCTCAGACTGCTCCGCCGCGTACTCCTGCAGACGAGCCAAAGAATCCGACGTGCTATCAGAAACCTTGCCGTACATCTCATCCACGTAGGAGGAGAAGTCCTGCAGAATCTTCGCGCGGCGCAGCTTCTGCGAAGGAGTCAGGTAGCCGTCCGCCTCGGTCAGATCACGGTTCATGATGCGGAACTCGCGAATACCCTCGGCGCGGGAAACCAGCTGGTTCGCCTCGTCCACGAGCTTCTGAATTGCGGCACGAACCGCCGGGTGAACAGCAGCCTCCGGGATGGAGAGTGAACGGGGCAGACCCAGGTGCTCCAACTGCTCGGGTAGGGTATCCGGATCCAGGGTCACCAGAGCCGCAACGAACGGCTTCTCATCGCCAACCAACATCGCCTGAGAAACCAGGGGAGAGGTACGCAGATGAGTCTCCGCAATACCCGGAATCACGTTCTTACCGCCGGCGGTGACAATGATTTCCTTCTTGCGGCCCACAATCTTCAGGTAGCCGCGCTCATCGAAACGAGCCAGGTCACCGGTACGGAACCAGCCGTCCTCAGTGAACGCCTGAGCGTCCTCTTCAGGGTTCTTGTAGTAGCTGCTAATCACGCCCACGCCACGAACCAGAAGCTCGCCGTCCTCAGCAATATAGCCTTCGGAACCGGGGATGAGCGGGCCGATCATGCCAATCTGGTACGGGTTGATGCGGCCAGCCGCAATCGGGGCGCAGGTCTCGGTCAGGCCGTAACCCTCAACCACCTGCACACCCACCGCGTGGAAGAAGTGCGCCAGGCGCTCGCCGAGGGGGCCACCGCCGGAAACCGCGTAACGCAGCTCGCCGCCCAGAGCCGCACGCAGCTTCGAGTAGACCAGCTTGTCGTACAGAGCGTACTGCGCCGCCAGCTTGACGGGCACGCGACCCTCAACCTTCGCCTGCGACCAGCGCACCGCAATATCGGTGGAACGCTCAAAGAGAGCCTTATTGAACTTGCCACCCTTAGCAGCCTTCGCCATGGCACCCTCGTACACCTTCTCAAAGACGCGGGGCACCACCAGCAGCATGGTCGGCTTGAAGCTATCCAAGTCAGCCGCCAGGTTCTTGATATTGGGAGAGTGACCGATAACCAGACCGGCGTCCAGCGCCAGAACCTGAATCAGGCGCGCCAGAACGTGCGCCAGCGGCAAGAAAAGAATAGAGGAGTTGCGGGGGTTCGCAATCTCGGGCTCTGCAAACTTAGTGTTCGCGCTCAGGTTCAGGAAGTGGCCATGAGTCAGCGCGCAACCCTTGGGGCGACCGGTCGTGCCGGAGGTGTACACAATGGTCGCGATGTCATCACAGCCGGCAGCGGAACGTACCTGCTCCAGCTGCTCATCGCTCACCTCGGACGCGCGAGCGCTGAGGGTATCAAGGTCGCCGTTCTCAATGACCCAGCGGTGCTTCAACTGCATGGGTTCCTCAGTCGTGGAGGCGAACTCCTCAGCCTCAGCCACACGATTCAGGAGCTTCTCATCCTCGACAAAGATAGCGACAGCCTCAGAATGGGACAGTGCCCACGCCGCCTGGGCGGCAGCGTTCGTCTCGTACACCGGCACGGAGATGGCGCCCGCGTACCAAATCGCGAAGTCAATGACAGTCCACTCAAAACGGGTGCGGCTCATAATGCCCACACGGTCACCCGGGCGGATACCCGCGGCAATCATGCCCTTAGCCAGGTCGGTCACCATCTGGTGGAACTGCTGGGCGCGAACCGGCTGCCAGTTACCCGGAGACATCTGACGGCGGTACAGCACCGGATTGGAGCTATCGGCACGATGGCGCTCAACAATACTTGTCAGATTCAGTGAGGGGTCGACAATAACCTCAGCGGGAGTGGAGAAGACTTTCATAATGCGCCTTTCAAATCAGGGCGTGGACCCGTGGCGAATCCGGTACCGAGGGGTGCCCTCGATGGCCCAAGGAGCCGTAATATCTATCTGTTGTTCTACTCGCTACGGCGGGTGATGCTTGCGCCAGTTGTAGCGAGCGGAGCCGCAGAATTAGTGGTTTAGGGATGCGACAAAATCTTGGATGGTGGAGAGCAGATACTCTGCGTCATAGTCCAGGGTTGCCACATGGTAGCTGCGGGTCAGCCACCTAAATTCTACAGGAACTGAACAATGTTCGAGAAAATATCTATGGGAGCTATCCGACACAGTATGATCGCCCAGTGAACGCAAATACAGCACCGGCGACTTCAACTGAGGAATCAGAGCACGAGTCTCAGCGCCCAAAAGATGCAGCTGATACACCGCCGCCGTCGGAACGATAGAATACGCGCCCTCACTCACGCCCGGAACCGCAATATCGGAACCAATCGCCTTGAGCACCGGCAGAACCTTCGAGACCTTACCTGCGTGGCGCATCATCGGGTTCACATCCACCATATAGGGGTTGATGAGTACCGTACCCGCCACCGGCAGGCGCGCCGACAGATGGGTCGCCACCGTGCCACCCATCGACATGCCAATGACCACCACCTGCAGACCCTGATCGGCTAGGCGACGGTACCCCTGCTCGGCAGAAGCTAGCCACTGCTCATAGGTGCTATCGCGCAAATCTTTCCAATGAGTACCGTGACCGGTCAGCAACGGCATCTCTACCGCATAGCCGAGCTTCATGAAACGCTGAGCCAACGGGCGCATACTGTGCGGCGAACCCGTAAAACCGTGCACCAGCAAAATACCCACAGAATGCTGCGCAGGGTTAGGACTAAAGGAAACGGGGGAGTGATCGAATGCTTCCTGGTCGCCCTCGAGGCGACGCGCCAGGGAGTCCTTAACATTTTGGGTTGCTAGAAGCCTGCGCTCGCGAGCCTTGCGGCGCATCCGCTTGAGCGGCTCCAACGAGTTATCAAAAATGCTCATGGTCCTCCTTAGCCAACCTGCGCGAATATGAACGCAGGTGCAGGCTCTATAGCGTACCCCGACCGGCTACCGCGGGCACAGCGCCGATGCTGGTATATCGCCTCCAGCGCACCCAATACACCGGTGCGCAGAAAAATCGTTCTCTTTTCTTTAATTATCGCGCGTTCTCTCGCGCCTCTCCAGACACGCTAGAATTGAGCCGGGAACATTCAGAGAGGAGACCCCATGCCTAACGCCGCCCTCTATTCAACGCTCAAGATTCTTGGCTCCCCCCTGCTGCAGGGACTGTACCACCATGACGTGGTGGGCCTTGAGAATCTGCCCGAGGGTCCCTACATTGTCGCAAGCAACCACCTGGCGTTCTGTGACTCCATTTTCATTCCTCTCGCCATGCCTCGCACCGTGAACTTCCTCGCCAAGAGCGACTACTTCACCACCCCCGGCGTGAAGGGCCGTGCCATGGCGGCGTTCTTCCGCGGCGTCGGTCAGCTGCCCATGGACCGCTCCGGCGGTCAGAAGAGCCAGGAATCCCTCAATGCCGGCGCGCAGGTCCTCAAGGACGGCGGCATCATCGGCATCTATCCCGAAGGCACCCGTAGCCCCGACGGACGCGGCTACCGCCCCAAGGTCGGTGTCGCTCGCCTCGCAGTTGAAGCAGGCGTGCCCGTAGTGCCCGTCGGACAGATCGGTACCGACCTGATTCAGCCCTCCGGCTCGAACCGTATCCGTCTGCGCCATGACGGCAAGCCCATCCAGGTGCGTACCATTATCGGCAAGCCTCTCACCTTCGAGGAATACACCGACGGCTCAGACCTGAGCCACCGCGTTCAGCGTGAAATCGCCGACCGTATTGGCTCTGAGATCCGTGCCCTCAGCGGCCAGGAATACGTGGACGTGTACGCCGACCGCGTCAAGAAGCTCATGGCCGATAAAAACATGAGCGCTGATGCGGCAGTCGCACACCTGCAGCACTAAACATTGAGACAGCACCCTGAGACAACACCCCGGGTGCACACATACGCCAGAGGGCGGGATGCGGTACATGCCGCATCCCGCCCTTTCGTATGCGGCTCTGCAACGGTGCTCATAAACCCCCAGCGCATAAACCCCTGCTCATCAACCCGCGTATCGCCGACACCGGGTGGCGCTATCTAAACATGTGAGATATACCTGACTGCAGGGTTAGGTGTTGAAGCAAGCAAGAGTACAATTAGGTCTATTCGGCCTGAAAAATCGTAAGTCGGCACGCCACACACGGCGCGCCGAGCACCCGAAACGCGGCTGAATCAGAAAACGCACAAGACCATCCCGATGGAGTGAAGATGAGCAATCAAAACCTCAACACCTCGCAGGCCACCGACCACGGCCTAGACACCTGGCGTCAGCTGCACATTGACCAGCAGCCCACCTGGAGCGAGCACGAAGATTTTGAAAGCACCATCGCCGAACTGAACTCGGTGCCCCCGCTCGTCTTCGCCGGTGAAGTCGACGCCATGCGTCAGGCACTCGGCGAGGTTGCCGAAGGCCGCGCATTCCTCCTGCAGGGCGGCGACTGTGCAGAAACCTTCGCGGGCGCAACCGCCGACAAGATTTCCGGCCGCGTTAAGACCATCCTGCAGATGTCCGCAGTGCTCACCTACGGCGCGTCCATGCCCGTGGTGAAGATGGGCCGCATGGCGGGTCAGTTCTCCAAGCCGCGCTCCGCAGACATGGAAACCCGCGGCGACATCACCCTGCCCTCCTTCCGCGGTGAGACTGTCAACGGCTTCGACTTCACCCCCGAAGCACGCGTGCACGACCCCAAGCGCATGCTGCGCGGCTACCACACCAGCGCCTCCACCCTGAACCTGATTCGCGCCTTCACCAAGGGCGGCTTCGCAGACCTGCGCGCCGTACACCAGTGGAACCGCGGCTTCACCTCCAACCCCGCGCATGAGCGCTACGAGAAGACCGCCAACGAAATTGGTCGCGCCCTCAAGTTCATGGAAGCCTGCGGCGTTAACTTCGAAGCACTCAAGACCACCGACATGTACGTCGGCCACGAAGCCCTGGTAATGGACTACGAGCGTGCCCTCACCCGCATCGACTCGCGCACCCAGCTGCCCTACGACACCTCCGCACACTTCCTGTGGATTGGCGAGCGCACCCGCGGCATCGATGACGCCCACGTGGACTTCCTCTCCAAGGTCCGCAACCCCATCGGCGTGAAGCTGGGCCCGACCACCACCGCAGAGGACGCACTCGCACTGATCGATAAGCTCGACCCGAACCGCGAACCCGGCCGCCTGACCTTCATCACCCGCATGGGCGCAAAGAACATCCGCGAGAAGCTGCCCGCAATCGTTGAGGGCGTGCAGGCTGAAGGCGCGAAGGTCGTCTGGGTCACCGACCCGATGCACGGCAACACCATCTCCGTGCCCTCCGGCTACAAGACCCGCCGCTTCGACGACGTGCTCGACGAGGTTCGCGGCTTCTTCGAGGTGCACGAGGCTCTGGGCACCTTCCCCGGCGGTATCCACGTAGAGATGACCGGCGACGACGTAACCGAATGCCTGGGCGGCTCCGACGCCATCGACGAGGCAGCACTGGCAGACCGCTACGAGTCCCTGTGCGACCCGCGCCTGAACCACTCGCAGTCCCTGGAAATCGCGTTCCTGGTCTCCGAGTACCTCAAGAACCGCGCATAAAACGCTCACGCTTTTCGCCGCGATAGGTGGCGGAGAGTAGCAGACGCGACAATGCCCGGGTCTTCACTCACACTGAGTGAAGACCCGGGCACGTGCGTTTAACCTGCGCGCGGCACAAAAACGGCGCGGCGGGTGCTAGAAGGTCAGGAACGCCTCAATATTGCGCCACCACTGCGACTGCACCAGTGAGGTCGCAAGCCACCAACCGGTAAAGCTCGACCCCATACCCAACAGAATCAGCGCCAGAGCCCAACCGCCCACCGCCATACCGGAGGGCGGGGTCCTAAACTGCTTGGCGGGTAGGCGAGGATCCTTCTGCGAAGACTGCTCGGATTCCTGAGAAGAAGCGGCCTCCTCTGCCGGTGAAGCCTCCGACGCGCTCGCCGCCCCCTTAGACTTCGAGCGACGCGTGCCGGAGGGACTCAACGAACGCTCCGCATGGATTGGGGCGTACTCGCCATGAGCCGAGATGAACTCCTGCTCCGTCTGCGGGCCAATACCAACGGACTGAGTCAGCGGGCCCTTCGTCGCGGCGGTACGGCGGCTCATGAATGAGCCCAGACCACGCTTACCGGATTTGCCCTTTGAGCCCTCCTGCTCCTGATCAGTGTCAGAATCGTCATTATCGGAGGCGGAACTCACCAGAGGCGGAATGCCCTGGCGGTTCAGCACGGAGTCCTCAGCATCCACGTCGGCAAGGTGCACGCCCTGACCCGCTGCCGAGGCATCGTACACGAGGCTGTCGGGGGAGTACACATCGTAGGCGAGCAGATCGCGGGCATCGCTAAACGCGCTAATCGGGGTGTTACGCACCATCTGCGCGGCGCCGCTACGCTCCGCAATATCGGCGACGGCCTCCCAAAGGGGAAGCTCCGGTTCCGGGCACGAGGGGGCGCGCCAAGCACGCTCAGACTCACCCAACGACTCAGAAATCTCCAGCAGAGCCGTGAACAGCTCGGTCGCATCCTCCGGGCGTGCGTGCGGCTGCTTGCGGGTACACCACGAAATCAGCCCCGCAATGTCGCGGTCCGCACCCGGCGCGACATCGGTCAGCGCGGGCATCTCAATATTGGCGTTGTGGTAGAGCACCTGCTGGTCATTCTCCAGACCCACAAAGGGCAGACGACCTGAAAGCATGCGGTACATCATCACGCCGAGTGCAAAAATATCAGCTTGAGCTCCGACCTTCACCTTCGGATCAAGAACCTCCGGCGCTACGTAGGCGGGGGTGCCCATGGGGGCGCCCGCATCCACCTGATCGTCACGGCGGGAGAGACCGAAGTCTGTGAGCTTCACCTGGCCGTTAGCGTCGAGAAGAATATTGCCCGGCTTAATATCGCCGTGCAGGTAGCGGTTCGCATGAACCTCCGAGAGCGCCTCCACGACCGGAATGAGGATATCCAGAGCCTCACCCAGCGAGAGGGCATTACGCACACGTAGCAGCTGGCTCAGCGTACAACCGTGCACGTACTCGAGCACGATATACATGACCATCTGACCCGAAAAATATTCGGTACCCGATGAAATCACACCCACCGTATGCCCGCCGCCACCTACCTGGCGCATCGAGCGCTCCTCACGGTGGAACTTCTGACGGTTCGCTGCATCCTCAGCCAGAGCGGGGGAGAGAACCTTGAGCGCAACCGGGTTATTCGACCACAGGTCCAGCGCATAATACACCTCGCTCATGCCGCCGCGGCCAATAAGCGAACCCACCTGGTAGTGACCCTCAATAATGGCGCCACTGAGCCACTGCGAAGAACCAATAGCGGTATCCGGGGCAGCGGGACGAGTGGCGGGAGGAATAGAAGTCTTTGAAGAAGAGGAAGCTTGGGGGTTCACGGGAGAAGTCCGGCGTGGGCTGGGAGTATTCATACGTTCCCTCATTTTAGCCCGCCCACCTGGACAGAAGCGATGCCAAAGGGAGCCGAGCAGGTGAACACTCAGCGAATTCTTAAGAAGTGCCGATGGCTCCGCACCCAGCTCAAGAACCGCCGGCAATGCGTAAAAAGGAAAGGTTCGCAGTAGAGCTCCCGCGCCAGATGCGGGTCAAAAGTGGTAAATACGTGCTGGCTCTGGCACTCTTAAAAGGTGACTAACGAAAATATTGCTCAGACCTTCGCCCTCGTCGGCGAGTGGGTAACTATCCCCGAAATTGCGCAGGCCCTCGACCTGAAGGTGACCCGCGTACACAACCTGATTTCTGACGGTACGCTCATCGCGCTGCGCGACCCGGAAACCAACGTGCGCAAGGTACCCGCACTGTTCCTGAACGGTTCGCGAGTTCTCGAATCCCTCAAGGGCACCCTCGCTGTCCTGAAGGACTCCGGCTTCAGCGATGAAGAAGCCATCGTGTGGCTGTACACCAATGATGATTCCCTGCCCGGTCGTCCCATCGACGCACTGATTGACGGTCGTAAGACTGAAATCCGTCGCCGTGCACAGGCACTGGCTTGGTAATCTGGCTTGGTGATATCGGCTCGGCACGATAGCTCAATACGTTGAGGCGGCATACTCCGGTATGCCGCCTCAACGTGTTTAACGTTTATAACTGCGTTGAACTTCTACGCCTTACGACGCAGCGCGCGGCCCACAATATCGGTCAGTGCCGCATGCGTCAGCTCGTCCAGGTTCATCGCCTCCAGTGCCTCAAACACAGCCTGAGACTTCTGCTCAATCAGCTGCTCATGCTTGGCGAAAGCACCCGAAGAAACCATCAGCTCGCGGATGCGCTCCACCTGCTCATCGCTCAGCTCGGGGTCGCCCAAGCTATTGTGCAGAAGCGCCGCGTCCTTCTCGTCGAGGACGGCGGAGGTGAGCGCCACCAGCACGGTACGCTTACCCTCACGCAGGTCATCGCCAGCGGGCTTGCCGGTCACCTCCGGCTGGCCGAAGACACCCAGCTCGTCATCACGCAGCTGGAAGCCCTCACCCAGAGGCAGGCCGAACGCACGGTAACCGGCAAGTACCGGGTGCTGCTCGCTCACGGCACCGGCACCGCTCTCCAGCGCGGCAGCCTGCAGGGCCAGAGCGCCACCAATCGTGAAGGGGTGCTCGCACGAGTACTTGGCGGACTTGAAACGAATCACGTTCAGGGCACGCTGCAGAGCCGCCTGAGCGTCCTCGGTTTCCAGAACCTCGGAGTAGACGTCCAGGTACTGACCCGCCAGAACTTCGGTGCGCATCCGGTCAAAAATAGTGCGCGCAGGGGCGCCATAAATCGCTCCCTCACCCAGGGACGCGAAAACCTCGGCAGACCACGCCAGGGTCAGGTCACCGGCAAGAATACCGCCGGTCAGACCGTAGTTGAAAGCATCACCGCGCCAACTATTCTGCTCGTGCGCCGCCTCGAAACGCTTGTGCACGGAGGGAGCGCCGCGGCGGGTATCGGAGCGGTCGATAATGTCGTCGTGAATCAGTGCGGAGGTCTGGAACAGCTCCACCGCCATGCCGGCCTTCACAATAGACCAGGACGCTCGGTTCTCGGTTACGGGTGCACCGCCGGCACCGCGCCAACCCCAGTAGCTCAGCAGGGCACGCAGGCGCTTGCCGCCGGTGGAGAGGGACTCAATAGCCTCCAGCAAGGGTAGAGTCTCAGAAGAAATACCCTCAAGTAGCTCGCGCTGGCGGGTAAAAAACTCCGCCATGAGGGTGTCAAAAGCGTGCAGGTAGGCTCGCTGCTCTTCAGCAATACGCTCAGCGAGATGCGCAGAAGCCGCCGGGATATTCGGTGCCGCTACGGTGAGGCTCTCGGTCGCCTGGGGAGTGGGTGCTCCGGAAGGAGAAGGGGGAGTCATACTATCCTCGCTGATGGTCGCTATGTACGGTCCTGATGCCGTGCGGTGTGCACTTCTTCTAGCTTAGTGGAGAAAATCCCAAGAGAACGCATTTGCGAATATGTTTACGATATATTGCCTCTATTTTTCGTAGAAATGTGCTATATTTTCGGTAGGTGGGCGGAATCGCGATGAGAGGAGGCGACATGGGGCAGACGCGAACCGGCAAGAATAGTGGCGCAAGGAGCGGCCGCGTCATTATGCACCTGGACATGGACGCCTTCTTCGTCAACGTCGAACTCCTCGAAAACCCCGCTCTGCGCGGCGAACCCATTATCGTGGCGCCCCTGGGTCCTCGCTCGGTCGTATGCTCCGCCTCCTACGAGGCGCGCGCCCACGGAGTGCGCTCCGGCATGCCGCTTAGCCGCGCCCGGAACCTCAGCCCCAACGCCACCGTCCTGCCGCTGCGTGGCGACTACCGGCACTACTCCCGTGCCGTCATGGCAATCCTGAACAATCTGAGTCCCTACGTTGAGCAGGTTAGTGTGGATGAAGCCTTCGTGGACCTAACCGGCGCCTATCTGCACGGCCACGATCCCGTCGCCCTGGCGCAGCGCGCTCGCGACCGCATCGCGCAGGAACTCTCCCTGCCCTCCTCTGCGGGGGTTGCGCCCAATAAACTGCTTGCCAAAATGGCGTCCACCGGTAGTAAACCGAACGGGCTGTGGGTCATTCCACCCGAGCGCGTTCAAGAATTTCTTGACCCGAGAAAAGTCTCCGACCTGTGGGGAGTGGGTGCGAAGAGTACCGAGCAGCTCTCCCGATACGGTATTCACACCATCGCCCAGATGAGGTCCATGAGCCTGGACTGGCTCAAAGAACGCTTCGGTACCGCCCAGGGCGAGCACCTCTGGGCCATGGCGCGCGGCATTGACGAACGCCCCGTAATCACCGAACGTGAAGAGAAAAGCATGGGTGGCGAGCACACCTTCGAGACGGATACGACCGATGCCCAGGAGGTGAGCGCTGCTATTCGGGAGCTGAGTCTCAAACTGGGAAAGCGCCTGCGCACCGCCGGGAAACTCGCCGGAGGGCTCAGCCTCAAAATTCGCTACAGCACCTTCGAAACGCACACCCGCGCTATCCCACTAAACGTGCCCGTGGACTCCGGTATGCAGATTGCCTCCCTGGCGTTGGAAGCCCTGCGAGCAGATGAAATTCTGGTGGGTCAGGAGGCGCCACGCGCCCTGCGGCTCATCGGAGTGCGCGCCGAAAAGCTCGCCCGCGCAGAAGACGGGGTGCAACAAACCCTCTTCGACTCCATCGAGAGCGGGGCAAACCCACGCTCCACCAGAACCGCTTCCGCCAGAACCGCCTCAGCACAACGAGGTGGCGGGGGAGTGGACAATAGCCCGCAGAACGGTACTCGCTCGGGAGCTGGCGCTCACTCGGGGTCTGGTGCCCGCCTCGTGAAGAGCGGCAGATGGTCCGAGGTTGAGCACGTCATGGACGCGATTCACCGTAAGTACTCACAGGAAAGCCTCAAGCCAGCCTCCGGAGTTACCGCGCCCGAGAAGAGCATTGACGAAAAGAGGTCATAAAGAGCTTCTGTCCGAAAAAAGGATGCGCCAACCCCACCCCGCGCGGTACGATGGGAAACATACGACCGGAAACATACAGCGGGAAGAAGCGCCCACCGCTCCAGCTGATGCACTAGCTAACCCGGCTGATACCGACGTCATCTTGAGTAGCGACACCTCAAAGGAGAAAACGATGGCACTGTCCGAGCGTGAACAGAAGGTTCTGGACCAGCTCGAAGAACTCATGAGCAATGAGGACCCGCACTTTGCCTCCTCCATGTCTTCAACCGGCAATACTGCGCCGGTCTTTAGCGCTCGCCACCTGGCTCTCGGTATTCTCTTCGTTCTTATCGGCCTGGGCATCATTATCGGTGCGGTTGCATCGAATATGATTTGGCTGGGTGTCTTCGGCTTCCTCTTCGCGGCAGGTGGCGTGTACTTCGCAACCACCAGCAAGAAGACCCCGGTAGATTCCTTCCTCGGCGGTAAGGCAGAGGGCGCGGCTCGCGTGCGTCAGCGTGAGCAGAAGGAGCGTTCCTCCTTCATGAATCGTCTGGAGGACCGCTGGGACGAACGCAATAACGGCCAGTTCTAGTACTGCTTTGGTACAATAGTTTTTCCCAGCAGTTTTTCCTTAGTCGAGTATCCGTACTCTCTAGGGACCCAAGACTTCATCAAGACTTCACCAGCGGAAGGTAAGAATTCTTACCTTCCGCTTTTTCTATGCCTGAAATAGTGAAGCGTGGATGCTTTATGAAAGCTGGTAGACGAATCACGCCGATTCCTGAAGCTTGCCCTGTTATTGAGCCTTTACTTGAGCCGGGGTATGGCAGGCATGCTGAGGGTATTACGCTGAGCTGACACGCCCGAAGCTGTGTAGAAGCTGTGCGTCAGCGTTAAAAATGCAGGAGAGAGCATAAAAACACTAAAAGATGCTCTGCCGGGTGGGGTGGGTGGTGGAAAGTGGGGTAAAGTGGAGGGGAAAGCTGAAAGTCAGTCCTATCGTCGTGCCCTCAAACACGCGGCGGAGGCACCGGTCCGGCATACCCCGCCGTCGGCACCTACAGGAATATGGAGCAATCACGCTCCCCGCAGGCTTCAGCACATCGGCACACATCAGGGGCACACATCGGGGAGGTGAAGTGAATGTTCTTAGGTACCTACTCACCACGAATGGACGCCAAAGGACGCATCATCCTTCCCGCCAAATTCCGTGAGGAACTCTCTGCAGGCCTCGTTCTGACCCGCGGTCAAGAACGATGCCTGTACGTTTTCCCCGCCGCAGAATTTGAACGCATCCACGAACGGATGCGCACCGCGCCCCTGCCCGGACGAGCCGCCCGAGACTTCCTGCGAGTTTTCCTCTCCGGAGCCTCAGACGAACTGCCCGACAAGCAGGGACGCATCACCATCCCGCCGATACTGCGCCAATACGCAGGACTGACCGACAACCTCGTCGTCATCGGATCCGGTACCCGCGCAGAAATCTGGGATGCAGCCGCCTGGGAGGAATACCTCGCCCGCACCGAAGCTGAATTCGCTGCCCTCGACGAGGACCCGTTCAGCCCGCTACTCTAGTCGGCACCCCGCCGGTGCGATGGCTACCGCCCGGCATCTCTCTACCACTACCGCACCACTCTTCCGTAAGCTTTCCCGCAGGACAAACTCTCACAGGAGCACCCATGAGCGTAGACCACGCCCCCGAAACCGGTACGACCGCATCCGGCGCTGCCGCCAAGGTCACCGGCGCATCCATTGAGAACCTCTCCCAGCGTGAAGCCAGCGAACGCCACGTGCCCGTCATGCTGGACCGCTGCATTAACCTGCTGGCACCCGGCATTGAACGCGCCGTTGAGGAGCGCGGCACCGCCTACGTTATTGATGGCACCCTCGGTATGGGTGGCCACTCCGAGGCGCTGCTCGAACGCTTCGAAAACCTTGTACTCATCGGTATTGACCGCGACCTGCAGGCGCACGCCATTGCCGGCGAACGCCTGGCACGCTTCGGTGACCGCTTCGTACCCGTCCACGCCGTCTACGACGAAATTGACCGCGCCATGGAAACCGCCGGCGTGCAGGGCATCGACGGCATCCTGATGGACCTGGGCGTCTCCTCCATGCAGCTGGACGAACGCACCCGAGGCTTCGCCTACTCCTACGACGCGCCCCTGGACATGCGCATGAACTCCGAAGATGAGCTCACCGCCCGTATTGTTGTCAACGAATACAGCGAAGACCAGCTGCGCCGCATTATCCGCAACTGGGGCGAAGAGAAGTTCGCATCGCGTATCGCCCGCGCCATCTGCACCGCCCGCGCCAACGCGCCCCTGGAAACCACCGGTGAGCTCGTACGCATTATTCAGAAGGCTGTGCCCGTCGCCGCGCAGCGCACCGGCGGCCACCCCGCCAAGCGCACCTTCCAGGCGTTGCGCATCGAAGTGAACCACGAGCTTGAAGCCCTCGAACGCGCCGTACCGGCAGCCCTGGAGGCGCTCAACCTCGGTGGTCGATTCGTCGCCATGAGCTACCACAGCCTCGAAGACAAAATCGTCAAGAGAGCACTGACCGCGGAGGCAACCTCCAAGGCACCCAAGGGCTTCCCGGTAGAGCTTGAAGAACACAAGCCCACCGTCAAATTCATTACCCGCGGCGCCGAACCGCCTACCGACGAGGAAATCGAACAGAACTCCCGCGCCGCCAGCGCCAAGCTGCGCGCCGCCGAGAAGATCCGCATCCCCGCCAAGTAGAAGACAGAAAGCGAAGAAGAGTGAGCACCCAGCACGCATCCCAGCGCCCCACCCGCACCCAGGGCGCCCCGCGGAGTCGACGCGCCGGTTCCTCGCGCCCTGCCGCCGGCACCCCCGGCGCCGTTGGCTCTACCCGCGCATCCTCTACTGGCTCTACCGGCGGCTCTACCGGGGCGAGCCGCACCTCCACCCGAGCCCACTCCGGCCGCACCCGTACCGCGCGTCTGGAGCCGGTCACCGCCTCCCAGCCGGTGGTCCGCCCCGTCAGCACCGCCGCATCTCACGGTGGTAAGCGCACCTCAACGAACGCGAGCCGTGTTCCCTCGAGCGTCCGTGCGGCAGCACGCACCGAAGAAGCACGCGAAACGAAGCCCAAGCAGCGTAACCCGCTGTCCACTGTGCGCCGCCGAGCCCGTAAGCTCAGCCCGCCCACCATGCTCGCTGTTTTTGCGGCAATTCCGCTGACCCTGATTTTTATTCTGCTGCTTAACGTGCTGATTGTGACCCGACAGTACGACATGGTGGATTTGCGCGCGCAGGAACAGCGCCTCGTGCAGGAGAACCAGGCGCTGCAGCAGGAGATTGGTTTCAAGGAAGCCCCGCAGGATTTGGCGATACGCGCCAGTACCCTGGGCATGTTTGTGAGCTCTTCGCAGGCGACCCTGAACCTGCAGTCCTCCACGATTGAGGGCACCCCCGCCCCGGTGGCAAGCCCGACCGGTGCTGAGGGAAACAAGCAGGAGAATCTGATTTCGCCTCCGGCAGCTGGCTCGAACGAAAGCTACGCCAAGAGCATTGTGGACGCGGACAAGTCCGTTCAGCAGCGCCACGGCCAGGCGAGCGCGGCGGCTAAGGCATCTGCAAGCGCCTCGGCGAGCCCTGCTCAGCAAACTAACTCAGCTCAGCAGGCCAACCCCGCACCGGCGAATAGCGCCCCTGCTAGCCCGGCTGCTTCCGCCGCACCGAGCGCCGCTCAGCAGCCCGCAGCTAGCCCCGCGGCAAGCCAGGTTGCACGATAAACAATATTGACCACAGGATGCGTAGCATCACCGATAGACTAGACCAGCGAAAGGACCACCGCATGAGCTCCGACGCGCGTAAGAACGCGAACGAATCGGCATCCGGTCAGCCGGATCTGACCCGCCGTGGCTTCGTCGCAGGCGCCGCAGCCACCTGCGCTCTGGGCGTTATCGGTGCGAACCTGTTTATCCGCCAGGGCTTTGACCCCGGTGCAGTGGCGAATGCGTCCCGTCAGAAGCGTTTGCGCTCCCAGGTGCTGCCTGCTGTGCGCGGTCAGATTCTCGATATCAACGGCAACGTCATGGCGCGTACTGTGCAGCGTTATAACCTGACTGCTGACCAGAGCGCCGTGGCGACCTTCAAACGCTACAACGAGGATCGCACCCAGAAGGTTGAGGTCACCCCCAACCAGCTGGTGTACGAGATGGTCGATATTCTCAAGACCGTTGACCCGGGCATTACCGACGAGTTCATCAAGTCCAAGCTGGACGGCACCTCAAAGTACTCGGTGATCAAAGCAAATATCACCCCGGAAATTTTCAATAAGATTGATGCCCTGGGTGCGCCCTTCATCTACGGTGAGGCGTTCTCTCAGCGCCTGTACCCCAACGGTAGTGTGGGCGGTTCCGTGGTCGGTAAGTACAACATTGTTGAAGAGGCAGACGGCAACGGTACGGGCGGTACGGTGTCCCGTAACTACTCCGTGGGCATTGAGCGTGTCTTTGAGAAGGAGCTTGCCGGTACCCCCGGTGAGCGCACCTACGAGATTAGCGCTGATGGCGTGCGTATCCCCGTAGCGAAGGAAGAGCAGCGCCTGGCGGTGGACGGTAAGAATATTCGCCTAACCATTAACCGTGATGTGCAGTATTTTGCGCAGCAGGTGGTGCGTGCCCGCGCCGAGGAGCTGAAAGCTGAATGGTGTACCGCCATTGTTATGGATGTGCGTGACGGCTCCATTTTGGCTCTTGCTGATTCCTCCACGATGGACCCGGGCGCGGCAACCATTGAGGACGCGGCGGACATGACCCCGCGCGCTATTTCGCAGAGCGTGGAGCCCGGTTCGACCGAGAAGATGCTAACTGCTTCGGCGCTGATTGAGCAGGGCCTGACGACTCCGACTAGTGTGTATGATGTGCCCGCGACCCTCACGATTGACGGCCAGACTTTCAAGGATGCGTTTGAGCACGGGGCGCAGCGGCGTACTTTCTCGGGCATTATTCATGACTCGATGAACACCGGTACGGTGCTGGTCGGTCAGAAGCTCAGCAAGGAAGAGCGCTACAACTGGTTGAAGAAGTACGGCGTCGGCGAGTTTACCGGCATTGAGCTGACCGGTGAGGAGCAGGGTATAATCGCTGATTGGCGTGATTGGGATGGCCGTCAGCAGTACACTGTGCTGTTCGGTCAGGGTGTTGCGCAGACTCCGCTGCAGACCGCCATGATTTTCCAGGCGCTGGGCAATAAGGGCGTTCGTCTGAAGCCGCGCATTGTGGACGCGATCATTGACGCCGACGGTACCGAACATAAGCGTGCCGTAGAGCCTGGCGAACGCATGGTCAGCGAGGAGACTGCCGCTTCCTGCCTGACTCTCATGGAGAATGTGGTGGAGCAAGGCCACGCCCGTCCGGCGAAGGTGACCGGCTACCGCGTGGGCGGTAAGACCGGTACTGCGGAAACTCCGAGTGAGAAGGGCGGCTACGACGGCAACACGACGTCCTTTATTGGTGTGGCGCCGATTGAGAACCCGCAGTTCTTGGTGGCGGTGACCATGCAGCGTCCTGAGGGTAGCGTGGGTGCGAACGGTACGACGGCTGAGTTCTCCAAGATTATGGAGAAGACCCTGCACACCTATAATGTGCCGCGTTCTACCGGTGAACCGGAGTTGATTCCGCTTTTTGCTGAGGATAGCCCCAATAAGACGAGCTAAAGGCGAGCGGGGGAGAGGTTCCCGGTAGCTGATTCGTGATGAAGAAGCCCCGGGACTGAACACCTGTCGAAGCCTAAAGCCCGTAGAATATTGAATGACCCTGTGTGCCTTGAGCGCATTGACCATACAGAGCTCACCGCTTCGGACAGCGGAGAGGAAAGAAGGACGATGGATACCGCATCTCACGCACCCGGCCAGAACCTGCTGGGCGGCGACGCTCAGACTCTGCGCCCGAATTCTGTGCGCCCGGTGAGTTTGGCGCACCTTCGCGAACATCTGCAGGGATTGGGTGCTCAGGTGAGTTCCCAGCTGGCTAGTGGCGTTCAGGGTTCTGAATCCGGTGATTCTGTTGAGGTTACCGGTATTAGCATGGACTCCCGAGGCGTGCGTCCGCAGGACCTGTACGTGGCTCTGCCCGGTGCGAAGGTGCACGGCGCACAGTTTGCTGAGGCTGCGTTGAAGCTGGGTGCTTCCGCTATTTTGACGGATGCTGCCGGTGCGCAGCTGCTGGGCGAGGCGCCGGTGCCTGTCCTGGTGACGGAGAACCTCCGCGAGTACGTGGGTCCGTTGGCTGCGCTGATTTATGGTTCGGCGTCGTTCCCCGCCACTCACCGTTATGCTGTGACCGGTACGAACGGTAAGACCACCTCCACCTACATGCTGGAGTCGGTGTTCCGCACCGGTCTGGGGGTGAAGACCGGTCTGATTGGCACTATTCAGATTCTGATTGATGGTGTGTCGGTTCCTTCGAAGATGACCACCCCGGAGTCTCCTCACGTGCATTCTTTGCTGACGATTATGGGTCAGCATCAGGTGCGTTGCGCCGCAATGGAGGTTTCCTCACACGCGATTGATTACCACCGTGTGGACGGCGTGAAGTACGCGGTTGCTGGCTTCACGAACCTGACTCAGGATCACCTGGATCTGCACGGCACTATGGAGCACTACTTCGACTCGAAGGCTCAGCTGTTCACCCCCGAGCGTGCCGAGCTGGCTGTGATTACTGCTGATGACGAGTGGGGCGAGAAGATGTTCTCCGCCGCTTGCGAGCAGATGGGTGCGCAGCAGGTGCACCGTCTGGTGACTGCGCGCGGTGCCGGTCTGGCTGAGGTGCCCGCAGAGTTTGGTGCCCGCGACTGGGCTGTGGTGAAGGTTCAGCGTGAGGGTCTGGGCCACCGCTTCCACGTGGCTAATGGCACCGGTGAGAGCGTTGAATGCTACACCGGTCTGCCCGCTGATTTTAACGTTTCGAATGCTGCGCTGGCGGCGCTCATGGCGTACCTGGACACTGACTCCGCTGAGCGTGAGCGCCTGCTGCCCGAGCTGGCGTCCGGTTCGGCTCTGACTCCGGTGGTGCCGGGTCGTATGCAGCTGATTTCTTTGGCTCCGCACGCGATTGTGGACTTTGCCCACAACCCTGACGGCCTGACTCGTGCCCTGGAGGCGATGGATCGCCCCGGTGATGGCAAGGTCATGATTGTTTTCGGTGCGACCGGTGAGCGTGACCAGCTCAAGCGCCCGATTATGGGTGCGATTGCTGCGCAGAATGCAGATATCGTCATCGTGACTGATGATGATCCGCACGGTGAGGCACCCGCGCCGATTCGTGCCGCCGTTGAGGAGGGCGCGCAGAAGGCTGAGAACCGCCGTGCCACCCAGATTCTGAACATTTCTCCGCGTGCGGCTGCTATTGATGCGGCGATTGCCCTTGCTGGCGAACACGACGCCATCCTGATTGCTGGCCGCGGCCACGAAACCGAACAAGATGTTGACGGCGTGGATATCGCCCTGGACGACCGCGTTGAAACCGCACGTGCCCTGCGTGCGCACGGTTTCGAGATTCTGCCTGATTACCAGCGCATGCTCGATGAAAGTGACTCTAAGACCGCTGAAGGTATGGTGAAGAATGATTAAGCTCAGCGCCGCCCAGATTATTGAGGCAACCGGCGGCACCGCTATCGGCCTGGAGGGCCGCGAGGAGCAGGTGCACGCAGACTTCGCCACTACCGACTCCCGTGAGGTGCAGACCGGTACCCTGTTCGTGGCGAAGCCCGGCGCGGTCACTGACGGTCACAGGTTCATCCCCATGGCGTTTGAGAGGGGTGCGACCCTGGCGCTGGTCGAGCGCGAAGTACTCGACGAGCAGGGCATGCCCTACCCGAGCATCCAGGTGCCCGACGTGGTGCTGGCGATGGGTGATTTGGCGCGCTACTCCATTGAGCAGATGCGCGCTCAGGGTGAGCTGACCGTTATCGGTATTACCGGTTCCGCCGGTAAGACCACCACCAAGGACCTTCTTGCCGCCATTTTCGCCCCGGAGGGCCCGACCGTTGCACCGGTTGGTTCCTATAACAGTGAGGTGGGCGTGCCCCTGACCGTTTTCCGTGCGGATGAGTCTACCCGCTACCTGGTCATTGAGATGGGGGCCGACCACGTGGGCAACATCGAGTACCTGGCGAATATTGCGCACCCCGATCACGGTGCAATCCTGAATGTTGGTACCGCGCACGCTGGCGAGTTCGGCGGCGTGGACAATATTGAGCGTACTAAGGGCGAGCTGGCTGAGGGCGTTCAGCCGACCGGTTCCCTGGCTCTGAACGCTGACGATGAGCGCGTGCTACGCATGGCGTCGCGTTCGGTTGCACCCATTACGTACTTCGGCGTGGGCGAGAAGACCGACGCGAACGGCCAGCCCTACGAACGCTACGTGGCGGCGCTGAACCTGCGCACCACCGACGCTGGCTGCCCCGAGTTCACTCTGCGCCTGCCCGACGGTAGCGAGTACGAGATTTCCTCGCAGCTGATCGGTGAGCACCACGTGCACAACCTGCTGGCTGCTGCGACAATCGCCTACAACAGCGGTATTTCCGGTGAGAAGATTGCTCGCGCGCTCAACAAAGCGGCGGCAGCTTCGAAGTGGCGTATGGCGCGCACCGACCGCGCTGACGGCGTGACCGTCATTAACGACGCCTACAACGCGAACCCCGAGTCGATGGCGGCTGCACTGCGCACTCTGGCGCAGCTGGGTCGCACCGTCGACCCGGCGACCGGTCAGCCGCACCGCACCTGGGCTGTTCTGGGTGCCATGCTGGAGCTCGGTGACGCCTCCGTGGAGGAGCACGACCGCATCGGTCGCCTCGTGGTGCGCATGAACATTTCCAAGCTGATTGCTGTGGGCGACGAGACGAAGCCCATCTACAACGCTGCTCATCTGGAAGGCTCCTGGGGTAATGAGGCGACCTGGGTGAAGACCCCGGAAGAGGCAGAGCAGATCCTGCGCGCCGAGGTTCACCCCGGCGACATTGTGCTCTTCAAGTCCTCGAACGGCGCGAAGCTGGGCATTCTGGGTGACCAGGTTGCTTTCGCCGAGTACACCTTCGGCGCTGAGGAAGAGCAGGCACCGACCTGGCTTTCTGCCGGTGACTTTGTTGAAACCACCGATTTGAGCGACCACCTTGCCGCTCACCTGGACGGTACCGCTAATGGCGACCGTACTTCGACCGAACAGACCACGAACGAAGGGTAGCGCTTTATGATTACCGTGCTGATTGCTGGAATCTTCGGATTCCTCATCTCCCTCACCGCGCTGCCGGTGTTCATCAAGAAGATGAAGTCCCTCAAGCTTGGCCAGCTCATCCGTGAGGAAGGCCCGGCAGCCCACCAGCATAAGGCGGGCACCCCCACCATGGCGGGTCTGATTTTCATCCCCGCGGCGATTCTCGCCTACTTCTTGACCCTGGCGGTGAGCGCCCTGCTCTTCGGTACCGCGCCGGTACCGACTGCTACCGCGTGGCTGACCATCGCCTTCACCCTGGGCATGCTCGGTGTGGGCGCGGCGGACGACATCATGAAGTTCCGCAATAAGGGCAACGAGGGTCTGACCGAGAAGCAGAAAACCATTGGTCTTCTGGGCGTTACCCTGCCCTTTGCGTACCTGGCGTTCCAGTTCCCGAATGAGTCGGGTGCTCGTCCGGCGTCGACCGCTATCTCTTTCGTACGTGACCTGCCCATTGACCTGTTCGCGGCGGGCGTGGTCTTCGGCTCCATCCTGCTGGTTGGTTGGATTACCCTCATCTCCCTGTCCGGTACGAACGCGGTGAACTTCGCCGATGGTCTGGACGGCCTGGCTGGCGGCATCATGATGACCATCTTCTCCGGCTACCTGACCATCAGCATCTGGCAGTACGTACACGCCTGCTCCGCCGGTGCTGGTACCGCCTGCTACGATGTGCGCGACCCCGGTTCGCTGGCGCTGATTGCCGCATCCCTGGTGGGTTCGCTGGCTGGCTTCCTCTGGTGGAACGTGTCGAAGGCACAGATTTTCATGGGCGACTCCGGTTCCCTGGCGCTCGGTGGCGCAATGGTTGCTTTCGCGCTGTTCACCCGCACTGAGCTGCTTCTGCTGGTCATCGCTCTGATTCCCGTGCTGGAAGTGTTCTCTGTGATCGTGCAGAAGTTCGTGTTCAAGACCAGCCGTAAGCGTTCGGTGGCAGCGGGGGAGAAGCCCCTACACGCGCACCGTTACTTCCGTATGACCCCCTTCCACCATCACATGGAGAAGGTCGGCGTCAACGGCATGTACTCAATTGATAAGCGAGGCATTGCCCCCGGTACCGTCAGCAGCGGCGAAGTGAACTCCGTGTTCCGCCTCTGGGTTGTTAACGCCCTCTGCGTGCTCGTCGCCCTGGCGCTGTTCTTCGGTGACTGGTTCTCGCAGACTTCTGGAGTGATTCACTAATGTCAACTATTGAACAGCCGGATACAGCTCGCATTGAAGCGAACGCCGCCGCTATTGCGGTGAACCCGGTGTACGAGAACGAGCGCCTCGCGGAGCTGACTCACTGGGGTGCGCCCTGGGCTAACCTGCGCGTGGTCGTGGTGGGTATGGGCACCAGCGGCGACGCTGTGACCGACGTGCTTGCCCAGCTGGGCGCGAAGATCGTTGTCATCGACGGCGCGGATACTCCGGAGAAGAGTGAGCGCATCGAGATTTACAAGAACGCGTACGGCCCGGTTGAGGGCCTGTTCGGTCCCGAGCACATGCGTGCCCTGCCCCTGGTAGACGGTCAGGAACCCGAGCTTGTGGTGACCTCTCCGGGTGTGCGTCCCGACCACCCGGTGATGCTGGACGCTTATGAGCGCCGTATCCAGATTTGGGGCGATGTTGAGCTGGCATGGCGTTTAAACGAGCGTAGTGGCCTGCCGACCCCCAAGTGGCTGTGCCTGACCGGTACGAATGGTAAGACCACTACCGTGGGTATGGTTGATTCCATCCTGAAGGCTGCCGGCAAGAAGGCTATTCAGGTAGGCAACGTGGGCATGCCGATTGTGTACGCCATTGCCGATGATGAGCCCTATGAGTTCTTCGCGGTGGAGCTGTCCAGCTTCCAGCTGCACTGGACCCATTCGATGTCCCCGTACGCTTCGGTGGTTCTGAACATTGCTGAGGACCACGTGGACTGGCACGGTTCGTTCGAGCGTTACAAGGCTGATAAGGCTCGCGTGTACGAGCACACTCAGGTTGCCTGCATCTTCAACACCGACCATGTGGACACCCTGCGCATGGTTGAGAACGCGGACGTTATTGAGGGCGCTCGCGCGATTGGCTTCAGCTCCACTGAGATGCCCGCCGTGTCGATGCTCGGCCTGGCTGAGGACATTATGGTGGACCGCGCCTTCTTGAAGAACCGTTACAACGAGGCGTATGAGCTGGCGGTTCTGGAGGATTTGGCTCCGGCTCCCGGTAAGATGCCTGCGAAGCACACCGTGGAGAACGCTCTGGCGGCTGCGGCGCTGTGCCGTGCGGCTGATATTGACCCGAAGGCTGTGGGCGCTGGCCTGCGTTCCTTCAAGACCGGTGCGCACCGCAACCAGCTGGTGGGTTATGCGAACGACATCATGTGGGTGAACGATTCGAAGGCTACGAATCCTCACGCCGCGAATGCGTCGATGAGCGGTTACCCCTCGCTGGTGTGGATTGCCGGTGGTCTGTCGAAGGGCGTTGAGTACGATGAGCTGATTGCTGCTCACGCTCAGCGCCTGAAGGCTGTACTGATTATCGGTACTGATACTGCGGCGTTGAAGTCGGCGTTGGCTAACCACGCTCCGCAGGTTCCGACCTACAATATGACCGCCGCTGTGGCTGATTCTTCGGACGGCATTGCCGTGATGAACGCGGCCGTTGCGAAGGCTGCTGAGCTGGCGCATCCGGGCGATACCGTGCTGATGGCTCCCGCGTCTGCGTCGATGGACCAGTTCAAGAATTATGCGGTGCGCGGTGATGCGTTTGCGAACGCTGTTGCCGCCCAGCTGGCAGACTCTTAGGACGCTACCTGCAGGGGGCGTCTCGGGTGACCGGGGTGCTTTTTGCGGGTTCTTCTCGGGGGTGGGATGGTAATGGTGTCCCACCCCTGAACCTTTTTCGTGTAGTCGCCACGACGAATCCGTGGCAGTTGAGGCCTATAGGAGGGCATGTGAGTACCAGCGCATCTTCGGAGCGTTCGGCTTCTTCGGCGCGTTCGACCGCGAGTGGTCGTTGGGCGTCTTTGCGAGCCGGTTGGGAGGATTTCTCTGCGCCGTTCCGTGCTCGTGCCGATAGGCTGTACCGTCGTGGTTTGAAGGCTGACCTGTGGGATGTGCCGGTGATGCTGCTGATCACCACCTTGGGTCTGGCTATTTTTGGCTGCATTATGGTGCTGTCGGCCTCGAGCGTCACCATGATTTCTCAGGGCCAGTCGCCGTTCTCGCAGGTTTCGTCGCAGGTCATGTTCTTGGTTCTTGGCGTGATTGCGATGGCGGGTATTACGCGCATCCCGGTGGGTGTCTACCACAAGAAGTTTGTGGTGAACGCGATGCTGATTGCCGCGTTGGTCATGCAGCTTGCTGTGGTGGTCGTTGGCGTTGAGGTGAACGGTAACCGTAACTGGTTGAAATTCCCCGGCGGCGTGCAGATTCAGCCGTCGGAGTTTTCGAAGCTGGCGATTATTATGTGGCTGGCATGGGTGTACAGCCGCCACGGCGATATTTCTCGCAGTATTTGGCGTACTCTGTTCCCCTCGATTTATGGTGTGGGTGCCCTGGTGCTGCTGATTATGCTCGGCGGTGATATGGGTACCGCCATGGTGTACGGCTTCATCTTTGTGGGCATGATGTGGCTGGCGGGCGCTTCTCGTAGCTCGCTGCTGAAGATTGGCGGCGCGTTTGCGGCGTTGGCGCTGGTGGGCGTTCTCAGTAGCGCGAACCGTGTGGCTCGTATTTTCGGTGTTTGGGGCTCGTGCACGAACGCTAACTGTGACCAGGCGAATTCTGGTGAGGTGGCGCTGACGACCGGCGGCTTCTTGGGTGTTGGCCTGGGCCAGTCGCGTCAGAAGTACAACTACTTGGCTGAGGCGCATAACGACTATATTTTCGCCATTATTGGTGAGGAGCTGGGCCTGCTGGGTACGCTGGCGGTTCTGCTGCTGTATGCGGGCCTGGTGTATTGTGCGGTGCGTATTATGCTGCGCACTACTGACCCGCTGGTGCGTTTGGCTACGGGCGGCATCATGATTTGGCTGACTTCTCAGGCGATTATCAATATGGGCATGGTGTCCCGTATTTTGCCGGTGATTGGTGTGCCTCTGCCGTTTGTCTCCTATGGTGGTTCGTCGCTGTTGTCTTCGTTGTTTGCGGCGGGTTTGTTGTTGGCGTTTGCGCGGCAGACTCCGTTGCGTGGCGCGACGGCACCGTCGAATATTGAGACTCAGAGCGTGCGTGAGGTTCGTCGTGCGAATGCTGATTGGCAGCGTCGTACGCCGTTGCAGATTGTGCTGAATCAGGAGGAGGCAGCTCGTGCGGCTGCCGGTGGCCACCTGATGAAGGAACATAATCCTTTGAAGGTTGTTTTCGGTCCGGAGAGTACGTTGCGCCGCTGGTTGGGTTTTGCGCCGGATCAGCAGCGTGAGTTGTCTCGTATAGCTCGTGAGCAGCGGAAGGAGCAGGAGCGCCAGGCTCGGGAGCAGGCTCGTCGCGAGGAGGAACAGGCTCGCCGGGAGGCGGCGCAGGCTCGAGAAGAGGCTCGTCGTGCTCGTGAGGAGGCACGTCTGGCTCGTGAGGAAGCTGCCCGTGTGAAGGCGGAGCAGAAGGCTGAAGCTCAGAAACAGAAGGCCTCGCAGAAACCTGCCCCGCAGAAGCCTGCACCGAAGAAGGCAGCTCCGCAGAAGGCTCCCGCTCAGCCTCGTACCGGTCAGCAGGCTCGTGTTGCCCAGAAGAGTACTGCCTCTGCTCGAGCGGCACAGGGTAAGCCTGCTCAGCCTCGTACTGCTCAGCCCCGTACCGCTCAGCAGCCTGCTGCTCAGCCTCGTACCGCTCAGCAGCCCGCCGCGCAGAAGCGAGTGCAGCAGCCTCGCGGTGCCCAGACTCGTGGCGCCCAGCCCCGTAGCGCGCAGCACCGTCCGTCGGGTTCGCTGCCTGCGGGTCTGCAGCCGTTGCATCCTGAGGATCGTCAGCGTCGTGCCCAGCGACAGGGTAACCCTCGACAGAGTGCTCAGCGTCAGGTGACGCCGCGACAGAATGCGCAGGCAAAGAGCGCTCCGAAGAACGGCGCTCAGCAACGTCCGGCTCAGGGCACGGCTCGGAACTCGGCTCAGCGGGGCACCCGCAAGCAGAGCTAAACCCAGCGGAACCCACCCCGTACAGTCGGCATCGTGAGAGCTAGCGTTCGGGGAGCGGGGCTGTGGATTGCGCTGCCGCCGGTGATGAATATGCGCTGAATAAGAGATAACGCCCTCGCCGTTGAGTCCTAGCTCAACGGCGGGGGCGCTCTGTTGAACAGGCGCTATAGCGTAAAATGATGCTGTACCGATGTGTTGGGAGAAAGACCTATGACGAAGAAGGCGCCCTCTATAGTCTTCGCCGGTGGTGGCACCGCCGGTCATATTAATCCGATGCTCGCGATTGCGCGTGCGATTCGTGACCTTGAGCCGAACGCTAAGATCCTGATGCTGGGCACCGCCGACAAGATGGAAGCCGAGCTGGTTCCGGCAGCTGGTTTCGATATTGAGTTCATCCCTCGTGCGGCGTTCCCCCGTAGCATTAACCGTGCCGCTTTCGCTTTCCCCGCTAAGTTCTTTGGTGGCCTGTCGAAGACCCGCCGCATCCTCAAGGATGTAGATGCGGATGTGGTCGTTGGCGTGGGTGGCTATGTGTGCCCGCCGGCGTATTTGTCGGCGTTGAGCGCTAAGATTCCCGTGGTGATTCATGAGGCGAACGCGAAGCCCGGTTTGGCGAACCGCCTGGGCGGCACGTTCGCTAAGTTCACCGGTGTTGCGTTCCCTAACACTCCTTTCCCGCGCGCGACCCTGGTGGGTATGCCGATGAAGGATGAGATTGCCTACCTGAACCGCGAGGCGCACCGTTCGAAGGCTCGCCGTAACCTGGGCCTGGACCCGCAGAAGCCGACCGTTATTGTGACCGGTGGTTCGCTGGGTGCGCAGAGCCTGAACAATGCGGTGGCGGCGTGCCGTGACCACTTTGCGGAATGGGACTTCCAGATTCTGCATATTACCGGTAAGGGTAAGACTGTTCTGGATGAGAACGGTGAGCCGTTGAGCGCGCCGAATTACCGTCAGATTGAGTTCAGCAACGGCATGCAGGATGTGTATGCTGCCGCTGATCTTCTGCTGGTGCGTTCGGGTGCGGCGACCGTCAGTGAGGTTGCCGCTGTGGGTGTTCCCGCGATTTTTGTGCCGCTTCCTATTGGTAATGGTGAGCAGGCTCTGAATGCTCGTTCTCTGGTGGAGGCGTCTGCGGCTCTGCTGGTGAAGGATGCAGAGGTCACCGGTGAGTGGTTTGCCCGTGAGATTCCGGCTCTTATGGCGAACCCGGAGGAGCTGGAGCGTATGGGCGCTGCGGCGTATGAACTTGGTATCCGTGACGCGGCGCGCGTTATGGCTGAAGCAGTATTGAAGGCAGCTGAGAAGTAATGACTGAATTGATGAATCTTGAGATGGTGTTGCCGGCACCGCTGAACCCGCCGTTCCCTGAGCGTGCGAAGATGAGCGAGTTGGGCCGTGTGCACTTCATCGGTATTGGTGGCGCGGGTATGAGCGCTATTGCCGCTCTGATGCTGCAGGCTGGTGTGACGGTGAGCGGTTCTGACCGTGCCGAGTCGGCTACTGTTGAGTCGTTGCGTGCTGCGGGTGCTCGTGTGGGTGTTCCTCAGCAGGCTGAGAACATTGTGGATGTTGATACCGTGGTGATTTCTACTGCGATTCGTGAGGATAACCCGGAGCTTGTTGCCGCTCGCGCGCAGGGTCTGCGTGTGCTGCATCGTTCTGAGGCGCTTGCCGCTGTGATGGGTGAGTCTCAGGTGGTTGCTGTTGCCGGTACTCACGGTAAGAGCACGACCAGCTCCATGATTTCTGTGATGTTTGATCAGCTGGGTGCTCAGCCGTCCTTTGCGGTGGGTACTGTGATTGCTGGTCGCGGCACGAACGCTCACCTGGGTGCTCAGGGCCCGGAGTCGATTTTTGTGGCTGAGGCTGATGAGTCGGACGGCTCGTTTGTGCGTTACCGCCCGGCTATTGCTGTGGTGACGAATGTTGAGCCGGACCACCTGGACTTCTATGAGACGGATGAGCGTGTCTTTGAGGCGTTCAACCGTTTTGTGGGTTCGCTGGCTCCTAACGGTGTTGTGGTGACTTGCGCTGATGATGCGGGCGCGGCTGATTTGGCGGCTCGTTCTCGTGCGGCGGGTGTGCCCGTGGTGACTTACGGTGAATCGGCGGATGCAGACCTGCGCATTAGTGAGATCACCAGCGCTGGTTCTTCCTCGTCGTCGCACCTGTCCTGGTCGTTTGAATGCCGTGGCGTGCGTTATGAGGGTGAGCAGGATCTTGCGCTGAAGGTGCCCGGTATTCATAACCAGTTGAACGCTTCGGCTGCTTTTGCGTCGGCGTTGATTTCTGGTTACGAGGCTGCCGATATTGCTCGCGCTCTGGCTGAGTTTGTGGGTGCTGACCGCCGCTTCACCCTGCGTGGTGAGGTTGCGGGAGTGAAGGTCTTTGATGACTATGCGCACCACCCGACCGAGGTGTTCCGCGCCCTGGAGACCGGTCGTACCGTGGCTGATGGCCACAACCTGTACGTGATTTTCCAGCCGCACCTGTTCTCTCGTACTCGCGAGTTCGCGAAGGAGTTCGCTGAGGCCCTGTCGATGGCTGACCGTGCTCATGTGCTGGATATTTACCCGGCTCGTGAGCTGCCGATTGAGGGCGTGACCAGTGAACTGATTACCGGCGCTGGTTTCTCTGAGGTTCGTTACGCTACCGCTGAGGACGCTATTGAGGATATTGTGACCTGCGCTCAGGCTGGCGATATTGTGATGACCGTTGGCGCTGGCGATGTGACCGCTTTGGGTGCGCGTCTGCTGGAGTCCCTGGAAATCCGTCACGGCGGCGAGTCGAAGAAGTCGGAGGCTTAGGCTGTGCCGATGAGTTCTGGTCTCTCTTCGGAGGGGCATTCCTCCTCGCGCGCGCCGAAGGCTCCGCGTTCGCGTGCTCGTTTGCGCGCCCAGCAGGTAGCTGAGAATGCGCAGGTTGAGGCTAAGAAATCTGAGTCTGTGCAGGCTGAATCTGCGCAGTCTCAGTCCGCGCAGTCTCAGTCGGTGAAGGCTTCGGCGACAAAGGTTGAAGCGCCTCAAACTGAAGCCCTGCCGACTGGTGTTGCTCAGACTAATGCTGCTCAGACTGATGCCGTTAAGCCTGCTGTGTCTGCAACCTCCGAGGTTTCTACCCAGCCTGCTGGTGCGCAGTCTGCCGCTACTCAGCCTTCCGCTACTCAGTCTTCGAGCTCCGTGCGACACATGCCGCGTAAGCCGGTGGTGCATAAGTCGCCCAGTCAGAACGGTGCTGATTCTTCGGCGTCCAAGAGCGCTGCGGCGGTTCATTCTTCAGCACAGTCTTTGAAGGATTCGGTGCGTTCTGCGCTGATGACCGGTCGTACCGTGTCTGAGGTTGAGCATGCGCCCGAGCTGTTTGATGTTGAGGCGTTTGAGGATTCTTCGTCGAAGACTTCATCCGCCAAGGGTGCATCTGCTCAGACTGCATCCTCGCAGTCGGTGAAGAGCGCAGAAAAGGAAGTAGCCGATCAGAAGGCTACGCAGAAGAGTTCTGTTCAGAAGTCTTCTGCCGGTTCTGTTGAATCTTGCGAAGAGTCTGCCGCTCAGAAGGCTGAGGAACGCGCCGATAAGGCGGGGGAGAAGGCTGTTGAAGAGCCTCGCCCCACGAGTCGTTTTGGTCGTTGGCGTGCAGAGCGTGAGCAGCAGCGTGCCGCGGAGATTGAGAAGGAGCGCGAGCGTGCGAGCCGTCAGGCTCACCGTGAGCGTCTGCGTCAGGATCCGGGCCTGGACGGCCTGCGTGCTGAGGAGCGCCCCCGTAAGGAGCGTGCGCCTCTGACTCGTGCCCGTAAGCTGCTGTACACTGCCTCGGCGCTGGCTATTATTGCGGTGCTGTATGTGGTGCTGGTCTTCTTTTCGCCCCTGTTGGCGACTCAGAAGATTACGGTGCGCGGCGCGTCCCTGCTGGAAACCACCCAGGTGGAGCAGAAGCTTGAGCCTCTGCGCGGCGTTCCGCTCACTCGCATCGATGAGAAGAAGGTGCGTGAGCTGATCGGGCAGGATAATGTGATTCGTAGCGTGCAGGTGGAGAGCCGTCCGCCGCATGAGCTGGTGGTGACTCTGAAGGAGCGTACCGCGGTTGCGGTTGTGAAGCAGGGCGATACGTACCATACTGTTGATAGTGATGGTGTGAGCCTTCTGGAGTCGGCAACTCAGCCCGATACGTCGGTGCCGCTGGTTCGTTTCAGCGGTGATGACCCGCAGACTTCGGCTGAGTTCCGCACTATTTCTACCGCGCTTTCGGCGATGCCCTCTGAGCTTCTAGCTCAGGTTAAGGAAGCCGGCGCTACGTCAACCTCAAGTATCACTCTAACCTTGAGGGATAATACTACGGTGCAGTGGGGAACCGCTGAAGAGAGTGAGTTGAAGGCTAAGGTCCTGCTCTCCCTGCGCCAGGCTATTGCTAAGCGTGCCCAGGAGGAGACCTCCTCCGAGGCACAGACGCAGAAGGTGACCGTCTATGACGTGTCTGCCCCGCGCGTACCGGTGACCCGTTAGGGGAACCATTCAGGCGCTTTATCCTCCCTTTTTGTGTGAAATCCGCAAAAAGAGGGGGTAATTGCGCTGTGTGACTAGGAACCGACAAAAACAGTTTGGTATCCTAGCAGATAAAGTCATTCTTTAGAGGAAACCTTCAGGCTTAGATTAAGCTGCGGGTCTTCCGAAGCTGGAACACGGAACAATCGAGGAATACATGGACGCTGGAACTCCCCAGAACTACTTGGCAGTCATCAAGGTCGTTGGTATCGGCGGCGGTGGCGTCAACGCAGTCAACCGCATGATTGAGGTTGGTCTGCGCGGCGTTGAGTTCATTGCTATCAACACTGACGCTCAGGCTCTGCTGATGTCCGATGCAGACGTTAAGCTGGACGTTGGTCGTGAGCTGACCCGCGGTCTTGGCGCGGGCGCAAACCCCGAGGTTGGCCGTCAGGCAGCCGAGGATCACGCGCAGGAAATTGAGGAAGTCCTCAAGGGCGCAGACATGGTCTTTGTGACCGCAGGTGAGGGCGGTGGCACCGGTACCGGTGGCGCACCCGTCGTGGCACGTATTGCCCGCTCCCTCGGCGCTCTGACCATTGGTGTGGTGACCCGCCCCTTCACCTTCGAAGGCCGTCGCCGCTCCAACCAGGCTGAGACCGGTATCGCTGCTCTGCGCGATGAGGTTGATACCCTGATCGTTATTCCGAACGACCGACTGCTGTCGATTTCGGATCGCAACGTCTCCATGCTGGACGCATTCAAGTCCGCTGACCAGGTTCTGCTCTCCGGTGTGCAGGGCATTACCGACCTGATCACCACCCCCGGCCTGATCAACCTTGACTTCGCTGACGTTAAGTCCGTCATGCAGGGTGCTGGTTCGGCTCTGATGGGTATCGGCTCGGCATCCGGTGAGGACCGTGCCGTGAAGGCAGCTGAGCTGGCTATCGCTTCGCCGCTGCTGGAAGCATCCATCGACGGTGCACACGGCGTTCTGCTGTCCATTCAGGGTGGCTCCGACCTGGGTCTGTTCGAGATCAACGAGGCTGCACGCCTGGTTCAGGAAGTTGCTCACCCCGACGCAAACATCATCTTCGGTGCTGTTATTGACGACGCACTGGGCGATGAGGCTCGCGTGACCGTGATTGCTGCTGGCTTCGACGCAGTGAACCCGGAAACCAACTCCAACGCTTCCACTGCTGCGGCTACTCAGGCTCAGCGCACCCAGGCATCCTTCGGCGGTTCCACCGCTCCGGCTGCTAACGGCTACGGCTACAACGCACCCGCTGCTGCTCCGGCTTCCACCGGCGCTGCTGGCTTCGACGTTGACCTTCCCCCGGTTGTGGAGGAAGCTCCGGCTCGCCGCGACACCCTGGACGTCCCTGACTTCCTGAAGTAGTCTGCCCGGCTGTGAACGCCTAAGCGCGTTGCACGGCTGAGAGTCTTATGAAGCTATAGGGGAGCTGAGAAACACGCACATTGTGCTGTTCTCGGCTCCCCTTTGCTATACCCGCTGATATCTGATGAAGGAATAGAAGATGAGCGATACCCCCAACACTTCGCTACTTGCCTCTGCCGATACCCGAACCCTGGGTCCCTGGCGTGTGCGGGTGGGTTTCACCTCCCGCGCGGCGGGCAACCTGGGCTTGCACGTGGACGATGAGCTCGGCGGTGGTATGGAGGCCTCCCTGGTGCGCACCCTCAACCACCGTGCCGCCCTGGAGGAGGCGCTGGGTACCGACCCGTTCTTTTACCTGAACCAGGTGCATGGCGTGCAGATTGCCTACCCGGAAGACTACGCGGTGGAATCCTATGCACCCGGTGCGCCCGAGGAGCGTACGGTTGAGCGTGCCCGCGCGGTGCTGGAGAACTCCCCGGTCGCCGATGCGGCGATTAGCAGTGAGGGCGTGCCCCTGGCGATTATGGTGGCGGACTGCATTCCCGTGGTGCTGGTGGGTGAGCGGGTCGCGAACTGGCAACCTATCCTGGCGGTGGCTCACGCTGGCCGCCGCGGCCTGCTCGATGGCGTGCTCCAGCAGACCGTGCAGCGGATGCGTCAGCTCGGCGCGGAGAAAATTACCGCGTGGCTGGGTCCGAGCATTTGCGGTAGCTGCTACGAGGTGCCCGAGGCGATGCGCACCGAGTCCACCGAACTGATTCCGCAGGTGCATTCGGTGACCAGTCAGCAGACCCCCGGCCTGGATTTGCCCGCCGGTGCCCGCGCCGTGCTGGAGGAGGCGGGCGTGCAGGTGAGCATGGACTGTGCGCAGTGCACGTTTGAGGAGCCCGAGGTGTATTCGCATCGCGGGTTCACGAACCGCGGTGAGAAGCCGGGCCGCATCGCGGGTCTGGTGTGGATTGAGAAGGCGCCAGAGCCCGCCGCCTAGAGCTGCTAAAGATAGAAAGCCGCTGAAGGAGAGAAGATGTCTGAAATGAACGTAGAAGAGAACCTGCAGTACACTCCCGAACGTGCCGAGCAGCTGCTACAGAACTACCGCCGCGTGCTTGAGCGTATCCGTACCGCGGAGCAGGACCACAGCGCCGTGCGTACCGAGGAGAGCGCCCCGGTGCAGCTGGTGACGGTCACGAAGTTCTTCCCCGCCTCCGACGCGGCGGCACTGCTGGATGGGGGAGTGACCCTCTTCGGTGAGAACCGCGACCAGGAGGCGAGCGCGAAGGCTCGCGAGCTTGCCGCATACTGTGCTCAGCGTGAGGTGCAGCCCCCGCACTGGGCGTTTATTGGCCAGTTGCAGACGAACAAGGCGAAGTCTGTGGTCAAGTACGCCTCCAGCGTGCATTCGGTGGACCGCCCCTCCCTGGCGGACGCGCTGGCGAAGGCGTACGCAAACCAGCTGGCACGCTTCGAGGCGGGGGAGGCGCCCGCACCCGCGGCGGCGGAGCATGGTGCGCTGACCTGCCTGGTGCAGGTGTCCCTGGCGGAGGTTGCGACGGCTGGGCACGCCGCTGAAGGCGCGCGCGGTGGTACGAGCGCCTCCGAGCTGCTGGAGCTGGTGGAACGCATCGAGAACCACGAGCATCTGCGTTGTGGCGGCGTGATGGCGGTGGCGCCGCTGGGCATGAACCCGGATGAAGCATTTGAGAAGCTCTACGGGCTGGCATCGCTGGTGCGTGAGCAGGTGCCGCATGCGACCGAGATTTCCGCCGGCATGAGCGGGGATTTGGAAGCTGCGGTGCGTTGGGGCTCGACCTGTGTGCGCGTGGGTAGCGACATCATGGGTAAGCGCCCGGCGCTCTAGCCTCGCCTAAGCTACGCGCCGTGCGTTGTCTCTTCGAGCTCTGGACTGCTTTCGGTGCGGACCGGCGGCATAATCATCGGTGCCCTTGACCGCCTGCGCGGGGTGGGCGCTGGTAATATATACATGCCGGTGCATGGCGTACCGTTACGCACACACCTTCTGATGACGCACTACGGCAGAACCTGTACACCACCAACGTGAAAGAACAGCGAGAGAATCATGGCGAAACAAAGCCGTCTGGCGGGTTTCCTCGGCCTGGAACGATACCAGGGCGCTGAGACGACGCCGGAAGAATCCCCGCAGGCTGTGCAGGCTGACTCCCGCCGGGAGGCAAACGCCTCCGCAGGGCAGGCTGCTACAGCGCAGAAGACCGAAAGCTCTCACAGGCTTTCAGCACTGCCCGGTTCGGCACAGTACAGCGTTGCCGAGTCGCAGAGCGAAACCTACCACCTGCAGGACGAACCCGCCTATACTGAACAGGAAGAGTACCTGCAGGCTGATAGCTACGATGACGGTACAGAAACCGAGTATCTGGACGCAGAAGAATCTGCCGACGGACGAGCAACCGTAGATGCAGCGGCACACGCCACCGCTCATACACCTGAAACCACAGCTGATCTGGCGGAAACCGAACAGACTTGGGACGACGCCAGCGCAGACAATTGGGAGGACACCCCGGTGCCGAATACCGAATACACCGAGCAGTACGCCGATACGTACTCCAACGACGGCTACTACGAACAGGGCTACGAGCCCGAAGAAACCAACGGATACACCTACGGTTACGAGGAAGAAGAGGACGAATTGCGTCGTATCACCACTATCCACCCCCGCTCCTACAATGACGCAAAGATCATTGGTGAGGCATTCCGCGAGAACATCCCCGTGATTATGAACGTGGAAGAAATGCCCGACGCAGACGCAAAGCGCCTGGTGGACTTCGCATCCGGTCTGGCATTCGCACTGGAGGGCCGCATTGAGCGCGTCACCGCTAAGGTGTTCCTGCTGACCCCCTCCAACCTGGAGGTTCTGGGCGTGGCTAACTCCGAGGTTCCCGCCGACTTTGAGACCGACGGCGAATTCCCCTTCGACCAGGGCTAAGGACTGATAGATGGGTTATATTTTCGCCCTCATTACGATTATTCTGTACGTTCTCTACGTCTCCATGCTGCTGCGCATGCTCTTTGACTGGGTACGCATGTTCGCTCCGGAGTGGCGCCCCAAGGGCATTGTGTTGCTCTTCGCCAGTGGCGTGTACGCGGTGACGGACTGGCCGATGAACCTGTTGCGTCGTCTGATTCCGCCGGTGCGTGTGGGTAACGTTGCGTTGGATACCGGTTTTCTGATTCTGATTGTTCTGCTGTCTTTCCTGCTGAACATCATGATGACGATTACCGCGAAGCTGTCCTAACGTAGCCCCTCCATCGGAGAGATACGAGAACTAGGCATGAGAGCCCCGCTTGCGCTTGGCATCCTGACATGGGATGACGTGCTGGCGGGGTTTTCTGTACCCAATTTCTGGGCCGAGAAGAACCTCCCGCGAGGGGGGAGAGACGAATACAGCCGGCGTCGAATCATGCGAAATGCACCCGCGAGCAGATATCGAGCTTGATTACGGCGGGGATAGGGATAAACGCAGCGCGTGGTGAATCCCACCCTTGCGCAGAGCGAATATTTTACGATTCAACCGACGTATAACCGGGCACAGAAACCAAAGAATAGTAGAATTGGTGCCAACGACTGCATCGCGGCATAACCATGCCCTGAATCATCGGGACCCTAAAATATTGGGGCCACGCCCTATCTGGCTGGTGAATCCGCGGCACTCAACATCACCACCAAACCCCGTAGGGATACCCAGAGGAGAAGCCCATGGCAATCACCCCCGAAGACCTGATCACTAAGAGCTTCAAGATCGTCACCGAAGAGTCCGGTTACGACCGCAACGAGGTCGACGACTTCCTGGACGAGCTCGTTGTCGAACTGCGCGCACTGTACTCCGAGCGTGACGCTCTGGAGCGTCAGGTCGAGCAGCTCTCCGCAAACGCTCCCGATTCCCCCGCAGCGGCTGTGGCACCCGCACAGTCCTCGGCAGCGCCGGCAGCAGCACCTCAGGATGCAGCAGCACTGCTTGCTATGGCACAGAAGGTTCACGACGACTACGTGGCACAGGGCGAGAAGGCTAAGGCTGAACTGATTGAAGAGGCAGAGAGGAAGGCAGACGCTATGGTGAGCGAAGCTCAGCAGCAGCGCGAAGAGGTTCTCTCTCGCCTCACCGACGAGAAGGAAGAGCTGGAGATCGCTGTTGAGGCTCTGCGCGGCTTCGAGAGCCGTTACCGCTCCAAGCTGCTGCAGCACCTGGATGCACAGGTTCAGGAGCTGAAGAACCTCAAGTCCATCGAGGCTTCCGCATAAATCAGCGTGCCTAAATAAGCTAACGACGCTTTGAAGCGTATGCCGCCCGGATTCTTTCTCTTCCACCGCTATTCACCGGGGAAGATGGAGAGAACCGGGCGGTATTCTCATACCTGCTCCGCCCGGCTTGAGAACACAGGATGAGAAGCGGGGGAGAGCACCCGCCACATCACCGCCGAATACTCGATGCACTACCCCGATTTGCTAAGCTAGAGGGGCACTATCGAACGGTACCGCACCAGGTTTGCGTTCGGGCGCGTAGCAACCGGCACAGACTAGAGGAGAGCTATGACCAACACCCCCAAGACTGCTGAATCCTCAGTCGCACAGGCTAGCGATAACGCTGCCGAAAACACCACCGAAGAAGCTACTGGACGCCGCGTGCGCATCCTTTCGGCTCGCTCCGCGGGGATTCTCGCGCTCGTGCTCGCCGCCGTCGTGTTCGTAATCGACCAGGGCACCAAATACCTGGTCGTTACCCAGATGCAGTTGGGGGAACGCATCACCGTCATTGACGGGCTTCTGTGGTGGTACTCGATCCGTAACTCCGGCGCCGCATTCAGCATGGGTGAGAACGTCACCTGGGTCTTCACCCTCGTCATGGTTGCCGCCGCGGCCGTGGTGTTCTACCTGCTGCGCCGCACCCGCGCCCTGTCCTGGACCCTCGCGCTGGGCGGTCTGCTCGGCGGTATCTGCGGCAACCTTTTCGACCGTCTCTTCCGTGAGCCCGGCTTCGGTTCCGGTCACGTGGTTGACTTTATTTCCGTACCGAACTTCGCGATTTTCAATATTGCAGATTCTGCAATCTGCGTGTGCATGGCGTTCATCGTGCTGCTGAACTTCAAGGGTCTGAACCTCAACGGCACCCGCGTGCAGGCGCCCGCTGACGAAACCCCGGCTGACGATAAGAGCACCGACGAAAAGAGCGCCAAGTAGCTCCCCGCCCCGGCTGCATCGCCGTTACACGTGCCTATAGCCGTTCTCACACAGACGACCCCTCACACAGAAAACCTAAGCAAACACCACCCGAAGGAGAGCCGCATGAGCGAAACCACCAACGCCGCCGAAGATACGGCACGCATCCGCGCCGAATTCACCGTTGAAGGCGCGCTCGCCGGTATGCGCCTGGACGCCGCACTCGCCGGTGCCCTCGACGCGCCGCGCACCCGCACCTCCGGGTGGATTCGTGACGGCCACGTGACCGTGACCAACAACGGCAAGACCGTGAAAATCGGCAAGTCCTACAAGCTGTCCGCAGGGGACGAGGTCGTCGTGGATGCACCCGCACCGCGCGATCTGGCGGACATCCGCCCCGAGAAGGTGGATGGCTTCCGCATCGTGCACCTGGACGAGGACATCGTTGTGGTGGACAAGCCCGCAGGCGTGGCGGCACACCCCTCACCCGGCTGGCACGGTCCCACCGTCATCTCCGCGCTCATGGGCGAGGGCATTTCGGTTGCTACCTCCGGCGCGGCAGAACGCCAGGGCATTGTGCACCGCCTGGACGTGGGCACCAGCGGCCTGATGGTCGTAGCCCGCAGCGAACGCGCCTACACCGAACTCAAGCGAGCCTTCAAGGAACGCACTGTGGACAAGGTCTACCACACCCTCGTGCAGGGCCTGCCCGACCCGCTGCGTGGCACCATCGACGCACCCATCGGCCGCCACCCCGGCAACGAATGGAAGTTCGCCGTGGTCGAAGACGGACGCAACTCCATCACCCACTACGACGTGCTCGAAGCCTTCGGCCCCGCATCCCTGGTGGAGGTGCACCTAGAAACCGGACGCACCCACCAGATTCGTGTGCACTTCTCCGCGCTGCGCCACCCCTGCTGTGGCGACCTGACCTACGGCGCCGACCCGCGCTTTAGCGCCGAACTGGGTCTGACCCGCCAGTGGTTGCACGCGCACCGCCTGGGCTTCGACCACCCCGGCACCGGTGAGCGCGTGACCTTCACCAGCGAGTACCCGCTCGACCTGTCCTACGCGCTGACTGCTCTGCGCGAGGGTAAGGTTCAGCTCGGCTAGACAGCCGGCTATTTATAGCCGCCCGCGGGCCGCCGCACACAGCTTCACATTCACCGCCCATCCTCCAGCCCACACCTCCAGGAGATTCCCGTGGCAACCAAAGAATTTACGCACCTGCACGTGCACACCGAGTACTCCATGCTCGACGGTGCCGCGCGCCTGGGTGACCTGTTCACCCACGCTAAAGAACTCGGCATGAAGTCCATGGCGACCAGTGACCACGGCTTCCTCTTTGGTGCCTTCGACTTCTGGCGCCAGGCTAAAGCGCACGACATCAAGCCCATCATTGGTGTGGAGGCGTACCTGACCCCCGGCACGCACCGCACCGACCGTTCGCGTGTGCGCTGGGGCGACGGCTCCCGTGATGACGTCTCCGGTGGTGGCGCGTACACCCACATGACCATGTGGGCTGAAACCACCGAGGGCATGCACAACCTGTTCCGTGCCTCCTCGATTGCGTCGCTGGAAGGTCAGCTGTACAAGCCGCGTATGGACCGCGAGGTGCTGCAGACCTACTCGAAGGGCCTGATTGCCACCACCGGCTGCCCCTCCGGTGAGGTTCAGACGCGCCTGCGCCTGGGTCAGTTCGACGAGGCGGTCCAGGCGGCGAGTGAATTCCGCGATATTTTCGGCAAAGATAACTTCTACTGCGAGGTCATGGACCACGGCCTGGACATTGAACGCAACGTCCAGGAGGATCTGCACCGCCTCGCCAAGAAGCTGAACCTGCCCTTCGTCGCCACCAACGACCTGCACTACACCCGCCAGGAAGACCACACCGCCCACGCGGCGTTGCTGTGCGTGCAGTCCGGCTCGACTCTCACCGACCCCAAGCGCTTCAAGTTCGACGCGGATAACTTCTACCTGCGCTCGGCAGAAGAAATGTACGCCCTGTTCGGTGACATTCCCGGCGCGTGCGAGAACACCCTCGAAATCGCTGAACGCTGCAACGTGGAGTTCAATACCAAGGCGAACTACATGCCGAACTTCCCCGTGCCCGAGGGTGAAAACGAGGAATCCTGGTTCGTGAAGGAGGTCGAGAAGGGCCTGCACTACCGCTTCCCGCAGGGCGTTCCCGACACTGTGCGCAAGCAGGCAGAGTACGAGGTGGGGGTTATTACCTCCATGGGCTTCCCCGGCTACTTCCTCGTGGTCGCCGACTTTATCAACTGGGCTAAGCGCAACGGTATTCGCGTGGGCCCCGGCCGTGGCTCCGGTGCAGGCTCCATGGTGGCGTACGCGATGCGTATTACCGACCTGAACCCGCTCGACCACGACCTGATCTTCGAGCGATTCCTCAATCCCGACCGCGTCTCCATGCCCGACTTCGATGTGGACTTTGACGATCGTCGCCGCGGCGAAGTCATCGACTACGTGACCGAAAAGTACGGTGAAGAGAAGGTCGCGCAGATCGTCACCTTCGGCACCATTAAGGCGAAGCAGGCGCTCAAGGACGCCTCCCGCGTGATGGATCAGCCGTACTCGGTCGGCGAGCGCCTCACCAAGGCGATGCCGCCGGACGTCATGGGTAAGAACATCGCCCTGGCGAACGTGTACAACGAAGAGGATAAGCGTTACGCCGAGGCGGCAGATTTGCGCGCCCTCATCGAGGACCCGGTCGATAAGATCTACGGCCAGGTGTTCGAAACCGCGAAGGGCCTGGAGGGTCTGAAGCGTCAGTGGGGCGTGCACGCTGCAGGCGTGATTATGTCCAGCAAGGACCTCGTGGACGTGATCCCCGTGATGCGCCGCGAGGCCGACGGCCAGGTCATCACCCAGTTCGATTACCCCACCTGTGAGGGCCTGGGCCTGATCAAGATGGACTTCTTGGGTCTGCGTAACCTCACCATCATCTCTGATGCGGTGGAGAACATTAAGGCTAACCGAGGCATCGACCTGGACCTTGAATCCCTCTCGCTGGACGACCCGGAATCGTACCGTCTGCTGGCGCGCGGCGATACCCTCGGCGTGTTCCAGCTCGATGGCGGCCCGATGCGCTCGCTGCTCAAGCTTATGGAGCCCGAGGAGTTCGAGCACATTTCGGCAGTGTTGGCGCTGTACCGTCCGGGCCCGATGGGCGCGAACTCGCACACCAACTACGCTCTGCGTAAGAACGGTAAGCAGGAGATCGAGCCGATTCATCCCGAGCTGGAAGAGCCGCTGAAGGATATTCTGGACACCACCTACGGCCTTATTGTGTATCAGGAGCAGGTTATGGCGATTGCCCAGAAGGTCGCGAACTACACTCTGGGTGAGGCAGACCTGCTGCGCCGTGCGATGGGTAAGAAGAAGAAGGCGGAGCTGGATAAGCAGTACGCTACCTTCCACGACGGCATGATTTCTAACGGCTACTCTGAGGGCGCTATTAAGGCGCTCTGGGATATTCTGCTGCCGTTCTCTGACTACGCGTTCAACAAGGCGCACACGGCTGCGTACGGTCTGGTGTCGTACTGGACGGCGTACCTGAAGGCGCATTACCCGCAGGAGTACATGGCTGCACTGCTGACCAGCGTGGGCGATAACAAGGACAAGCTCGCGCTGTACCTGAATGAATGTCGCGCCATGGGCATTACCGTGCTCGCGCCGGATGTGAACGAGTCCACCCTGACCTTCGCCCCTGTCGGTGACGATATCCGCTTCGGTATGGGCGCGATCCGTAACGTGGGCGCGAACGTGGTCGAAGGCATGATTGCCGCCCGCGAGGAGAAGGGCCGCTACGAGTCCTTCAACGACTTCCTGAAGAAGGTGCCGCTGCAGGTGTGCAATAAGCGCACTATCGAGTCGCTCATTAAGGCGGGCGCTTTCGACGACCTGGGTCACACGCGCCGTTCGCTGTCCCTCATTCACGAGGCGGCAGTGGACGCAGCCGTGGCGGTCAAGCGTAAGGAGGCGGCGGGTCAGTTCGACCTCTTCGGCTCCCTCGGCATGGACGATGCTCTGGGTGACGAACTGACCGTGACCATCCCGGACGTGCCCGAGTGGGACCGCCGTGAGAAGCTGAACTTTGAGCGTGACATGCTGGGCCTGTACGTTTCGGACCACCCGCTGCGTGGCCTGGAACGTGCGCTCTCGGATGCCGCAAGCCATTCGGTGCACGACATCATCGGCGAAGACTCGCACGTGCGTGACGGCGAAACCGTCACCATTGCGGGCATGCTCACCGGCGTTTCGCGCCGTATCGCCAAGTCCAGCGGTAACCAGTACGCCTCCGTGGAGCTGGAAGACCCCTCGGGCGCAACCATTACGGTCATGTTCTTCTCCCGCGCCTACGAGACGATGGGCGCCGCCCTGGCGGACGACCTCATCTGCTCGATTCGTGGCCGCGTGCAGCGCCGCGACGACGGCAGCGTAAACATGAGCGCGCAGGAACTGCAAATCCTGGAAATCAGCGATGACGGCCGCGCCGCACCCATCACCATCGTGGTACCCGAGTACCTGGTGACCGAGGCGAACCTGAAGGAGCTGAAGGAGACCCTGCGCGACCACAAGGGCACCGCGGATGTGCGCATGCTCGTGCGCACCCGCGATAAGGAGCAGCTGGTGCTGCTGGACCCGAGTGTGCGCGTGGAACCGAACCCGAGCCTCTTCGGTGAAATCAAGACGATTTTCGGTCCGAGCTGCATTCGACGCTAACAACGCACAACCCCCGCTGAGGGGAATGACAGGGTGGATTTTGCATAGCAGAGTCCACCCTGAGCGTATATTCACTCACAACATACGGTGTATCCGCTCTATATCACGGTAGAATAGGTATAAATATTCTTGAGCGCTGTATACGCGGGCGCTAGCGCCCAGCCAAGGAGAAACGAATGTACTGCCCCTATTGCAAGCACACCGACTCGCGCGTGGTGGATTCCCGCACCACCGATGACGGCGCCGCAATTCGCCGCCGCCGCCAGTGCACCTCCTGCGCTCGCCGCTTCACGACCGTAGAAACCACCACCATTTCGGTGATTAAGCGTTCCGGCGTGACCGAGCCCTTCGACCGTTCGAAGATTGCCGCCGGCGTGCGTAAGGCATGCCAGGGCCGCCCCGTGGGTGAGGATGATTTGGCGAAGCTCGCCCAGGAGGTTGAGGAGCTGATTCGTGCTCGCGGTCTGGCGGAGATTAACGCGCACGAGGTGGGTCTGACCATCCTGGAGCCGCTGTCGAAGCTGGACGCGGTCGCCTACCTGCGTTTTGCGAGCGTGTACCAGGCGTTTGAGAACCTTGAAGACTTTGAGGAGGCGATTGCGCGTCTGCGTGAGGACCGCATCGCCCAGTAACTAGCTAACCCAATAACTGGCTAGCCCAGTAACTAACTCAGCGCCGGTAGCCGCTATAGATGAGCGGTGGTATACAGAAAGGGGCTGTTCCCGAGATATCTATCTCAGGAACAGCCCCTTTAGCTGTAGCTACACTTTACGCTTCGCCGCGGCGCTTGCGTTCCTGCAGCATGCCGCCAGCCCACAGTGCCGCACCCACAATACCCGCGTTGTTACGCAGGGCAGCCATGACCATGGGGGTACGAATCTGATCCTCAAAGTACGGCATGAACTTCTCCGGGTTCTTGGAGATGCCGCCGCCGATGATGAACAGGTCGGGGGAGAAGAGCATCTGAACGTGCTCGAAGTAGCGGTACAGACGCTTGCCGTATTTCTTCCAGGACAGCTCGTGCACCTCGCGGGCACGGGCAGAAGCCTGAGACTCGGCGTTGTGGCCGTCGATCTCCAGGTGACCCAGCTCGGTGTTCGGGATCAGCACGCCGTCGTTGATGAGGGCGGAGCCGATGCCGGTGCCCAGGGTGATGACAGCAATCAGGCCGTCACGGTTACGGCCCTGACCGTAGGTTGCCTCAGCCAGACCGGCTGCGTCAGCGTCGTTGAGGCCGTAGACGGTGCGGCCGCCCAGCGCCTCGCTCATGACCTGCTCCAGGTCGGTGTTAATCCAGGAGTCGTCCACGTTCGCGGCAGAGAAAACCATGCCGTTCTTCACCACTGCGGGGAAGTCGATGCCGACAGCGGACTCGGGGTCCGGTGCCAGGTCGCGGCCCTGCAGCTCGTCCACTACGCGGCGTACAACCTCAGCCACAGCCTCGGGGGTTGCGGGCTTGGGGGTGTCGATGCGGAAGCGGTCGGACACGAGGTCGCCGGTGCGCAGGTCAACGATGCCGCCCTTAATGCCGGTGCCTCCAATGTCCACACCAATCTGCAGGTCCTTGGGGGTGGGGGCGGGCAGCTCGTTGATGACGCCGGGTTCTGCGTATTCGCTCATGGTTTTCTCTCTCTTTCACCCCGCCTACTGCCGTGTAACCTAAGGGAGTGGGCGGGCTTGTCAGTGGGTGAATTGATATAAAAGTGAGGTGCTGGGCTCGTACCTGCACAATACCTGCACAAGTAGGAAGCCCAGAGGGCTGCGCTTTAGGGCAGGGTCAGGATGTCCGCGCCGTCAGCGGTCACCACGAGGGTGTGCTCGAACTGTGCGGTGCGCTTGCGGTCGCGGGTGACCACGGTCCAGTCGTCATCCCACAGGTCCCATTCGATGGTGCCGAGGGTCAGCATGGGCTCGATCGTGAAAATCATGCCCTCACGGATCTCGGTGTCGTAGGCGGGTGCCGCATCGTAGTGGGGGATAATGAGGCCCGAGTGGAACTCACGGCCCACACCGTGACCGGTGTAGTCGCGAACCACACCGTAACCGAAACGTGCCGCATACTTCTCAATGACGCGACCAATCACGTTGATCTGGCGGCCCGGCTTCACAGCCTTAATCGCACGGTTCAGGGACTCTTCGGTGCGCTCAACCAGCAGGCGGGACTCTTCGTCCACGTTGCCGACGAGCAGGGTCTTGTTGGTGTCGCCGTGCATGCCGTCCAGGTATGCGGTGACGTCCAGGTTGAGGATGTCGCCGTCCTCCAGCACGGTGGAGTCCGGGATGCCGTGGCAGATGACCTCGTTCAGGGAGGTACACACGGACTTAGGGTAGCCGCGGTAATCCACGGTGGAGGGGTACGCGCCGTGGTCGCAAATGTACTCGTGGACCAGCACGTCAATCTCGTCGGTGGTGGTGCCGGGCACGCAAATCTTGGATGCTTCAACAATGGCGCCTGCCGCGATCTTGCCGGCTGCGCGAACCCGCTCAACTTCCTCGGGGGTGTACATGTTCGAGTCGTTACCCTCGTTGGCGGTGGGCTTACCCACGTACTCGGGGCGAACAATGTGCGAGGGGACCGGGCGCATGGGGGTGATGCGTCCGGGGGTCAGGCAACCCACGGGTGCTCGACCGGGCTCTGCGGGAAGATTGTGCGAAGTATTCGTTTTGGTTGAAGACATAGTTTCATCTTACCGGGCGTGGGCGGGTTGTGTCCCTTGCTCAGACGCTAAAAAGCGGCGGATACACAAGCCGTACCTTTTTCCCAGATTGTGAATAAAATTTCATGCACGCTAGTGGCAAAACTGCGCGGGTGGAAAGCCGGAGTGGAAGGCAGAAGCGGAAGACCATGGAGGGGAAACGCCGTGAGAAGCTCCGCCCGCCTCATTGCCACGAACCTACGCGCGTGAGAAGCTAGAAACACCAACCCCTCACCGTCGAAGGAGAACCCATGAGTGAGAAGAAAAACCGCCTGAGCGAAGCCATCGAATCGGCGGTCGAAAAGACCCTGAACTCCGCGACCGAAGCCACCAGCCCGCACCCCGAAGAGTACTGGTACAACCTCAAAACCGGCGAGGTTGAACGCGGCCAGCAGAGCGCCGTCACCTCCCTGTGGGGCCCCTTCAAAACCTACGAGGAGGCGGCACACGCCATGGACCGCGCCCGCGAACGCAACGACGCCTGGGAAAAGGACGGCGGCTGGCTCTAAAGAACGAGCGCCCTCAGCCTTGCCCAACGTGCTTAGTCTTGCCCAAGGCCCTCAGCCACGCTCAAGGCGCACGCCGCCCAACAGACATAAAGTCTGAGACGAAAAGACCCCCGCACCCGGAACACCGGAGACGGGGGTCTTTCTTCAAGCCTTCTTCTCAGCCTAAAGCCTACTCAAAAGTGTGCTCAGCCGCCGGGAACTCACCCGAACGAACCTGTTCACGATAAGCACGTGCAGCGTCCTCCATGACCTGGCCAACCTGCGCAAACTGCTTTACAAAACGCGGCACGCGACCGGCACGAACACCCATCATGTCCTGCCACACCAGCACCTGACCGGTCGTCACATTCGACGCACCAATACCGATAGTCGGCACAGTGCCCACAGCCTCATCCACCAGCTGCGCAGTCTGGGTAGTCACCATCTCCATGAGCACGCAGAACGCGCCAGCCTCAGCCAGCGCCACCGCATCCTCACGAACACGCTCAGACGCATCACCGCGACCCTGCACACGGAAACCGCCCAGAGCATGCTCCGACTGCGGGGTGAAACCAACATGCGCCACCACCGGAATACCGGTACGCACCAGGGCACGAACCCACTCAGCCATCGACGCGTCCGCCTCAATCTTGACCGCGTGCGCGCCGCCCTCCTTCATCAGGCGAACAGCGCTCGCCACCGCCTGCTGCGGGGACTGTTCATACGAACCAAACGGCAAATCAGCAACCACCATGGCGCGGGATGCACCGCGAGAAACAGCCGCAACCAGCGGAATCATCTCATCCAGGGTAATGGTCAGGGTGGATTCGTAGCCGAGCACCACATTCGCCGCTGAATCGCCCACCAGCAGCATGTCGATGCCGGCGCGATCAAAAATCTGCGCCGTCAGAGCGTCATAACAGGTCAGCATGGAGAACTTCTGACCGGTCGCCTTAGCCTGAGCCAGGTGAACGGTACGCACCTTCTTGACGGTGTCCAGGTCAAAAGGCTTCTGTGCCGATGCGGATGCAGAAGCAGTTGCGGGAGCAGCCGCGGAGGTAGCGGCAGGCTGTGCCGCGTAGGGCGAAGAGATCTCGGAAGAACGCTCAGTAGTCATGCTGACTATTCTAACCCTGTACGGCTCCAACCTGGCGTACCGCTCACCACGAGGGAACAACTATGCCTAGTTCCAGATGAGGTTAATGTAGTAGGTCGGGAACGACGCTGCGGCGTTCTTATTCATCAGCTCCGGAACAGCGGAAGAAGCATCACTAAACTCGCGCGGCAAATCGCGCTGAATGAGCGCCTGCTGCACCAGAGCATCCCAGTACAGCTGCATGATCGAATAGGTGCAGACTTCCTTCACGACGTCCTCCGCGTAGGACTCCCACGCAGGGAGTGCCGCATCGTTATCGAAGAAACCCTCATAGCCCTGGGACAGACCCGTATCGCAGGCGTTCACCGCGTTCTTCGCGTACTGCAGCCAGTAGCTGCGGCTCAGCTCATCGGTGGTGTTGAAAGTAAACGCCTCATAGTCTGCCTTCAGCAGGGCGTAAGACGCCTGAATAGAACCGGCAAGCGGGGCGTGCGAAGAGAAGACAATAACGTCCAGAAGAGCAGCGATGTACTCCATCTGCACCTTCTCGTACGCAATGCCGGAAGGCTGAACCGGACCAGAATGCATCTGCACCAGCGCCTCCACCGCGTTGATGAAACGCTCGACGTCGGCGGTCGCCTTCACCATCAGATTCAGCAGACGCTGAACACACTGATAATCCTCAGAAATCTGCGAGAACACGCCAAAGGACAGGATGCCACGCTCAGAAGCAGCCGCCGCCAGAATCTGGCTCGTCAACAGCTGGCTCTCCGCCTCCGCCTTCGCCACGCTTACCAGCAGGGCACCGCAATACGCCAGCGCGCGGCCATCCACCAGCTGAGGCTGCTGCTGATGCAACGGCAAAAGATGCTCATGAATCTGACGGAAAATAGCGCTCTGCACCAAAGCCTTCTTGCCCAGCTCCTCAGTCTTCAACAGCACAGTATCCGCCGAGAAATCACGCGGCACGAAACGACGAGCATCCGGTGCAGTAAACGGCGAATAGGGGCGACCCATCACCGGCTGCAACAGCGACATCGTGGTAAACAGCGAAAAACGAGCCGCCACCGGGTACAGCGAATCCGGGTAGTTCGGCGCATCCGGTGCGTTGACACGCTCCGTGCACAGAGTCAACCAGGTCTGCTCCACCGCCCGATCAGACGTAATGCCAACACCCATACCCAGGATGCTCTCACCGAACGCCTCCGACGGAAGCTTGCCGGGGTTCATGGCACGCGCCTGCATGAGCGCCACAGCCAGCTCCACCGTATAGTTCGTGCGGCGCTTCTTGCCCGCCTCGTCGAGATTCTGGAACGGACGTACACCCGCAATCTTCTGACCGCGCGCCAGCGTATGCAGCTCCTTATTCATGGCGAACTGCTGCGGGTTACGCTGCATCATCTTCGACACCTCGTAAGCGCTCTTACGGTTCAGCTTCTCACGGCGCTGAGCACCCTCAGCCGACAGCGCATCATACTTGCCGCGGCTTGCGTGAACATACCAGGAACGAATTACCTGAAGCGGCAGGAAGAAGAAAGTGTACTTCCACGACCAACTAAAAATAATGACCGGAATAGCCGCGCTCGAACCCAAACGGCCCGTGTAACCGGTCCAAATGAACTCCACAAACGCACCAACCAGCGCCCACAAGGCCAAAGTGCGAACCCTAAACGCCACACGGGAGGGGCGGTCCAGCAGGTAGGTCGCACCACCGGTCTTGTTATTCTTCATGACGGTCGGGCCAAAGACCGCAACAACAAAAAGACAGACCAGATACAACACCAAGAAAACAATGGGGGCAGCAACAAGTAGCAGCCACTCAAGCCCGGTGGGGTCAGCAGCAACCAGCGTGCTTGCCGCTAGAGGAATCTGTGCGGGCGCCACCTGTGCGGGTAACGCCTGCGAAGCTGATGAGAGAAGAACGGAATGTAGCATACCCCCATTATCGCAAGGCAACCCCGACCACGCCCCGCGAACCGTCATCTGCTAGGTATCTGAACAAAGCCTAGACCCGCACCGCAGAAAAGTGGGGGAGCGGCCTCGGTACCGCCCAGAATCTGAGCTACCGCGGCACACGAAAAGAGAATTTACACAAACGAAACCTCCCGCCCACCCGCCACACAGCAGAACCCGATAGGCTAGATAACAACAGGACACACGCCGGGGCAAGGAGGCGCCAGCACCGCTGGTACACAACCCGCCGCAACCCCTTGGAACCCCAAGGGACATGCAGGACCTTTCCGCGCCTCGGCAGCAAATTTAGCGCGCCTCCGCCACCCACAGACGGGTACCACGCGGATGCGCGCCCGCACCGAGAGGGCAACTCATGGACCGCCAACAGGAATTCGTACTGCGCACCATCGAAGAGCGCGACATCCGCTTTATCCGCCTCTGGTTCACCGATGTGGTCGGCACCCTCAAATCCGTGGCGCTCGCACCGGCTGAAGTAGAAAGTGCCTTCGACGAGGGCCTGGGATTTGACGGCTCCTCGATTGAGGGTTTCTCCCGCATCTACGAATCCGACATGCTGCTGCAGCCGGACCCCTCCACCTTCCAGATCCTGCCCTGGCGCGGCGAGGAAGACTACACCTCCCGCATGTTCTGTGACGTGCTCACCCCCGACGGTGAGATCAGCGCCTCCGACACCCGCGGCGTGCTCAAGCGCGTGCTCAACAAGGCCGCGGAGATGGGCTTCACCTGCTACACCTCGCCCGAAATTGAGTTCTACCTGCTCGAATCCTCCAAGCTCGGCGCCGACGGATTCCCTGTGCCCGTGGACTACGAATCCTACTTCGACCACACCCCCGGCGGCATCGTGCAGGACTTCCGCCGCAAGGCAGTGACCATGCTCGAAGAAGTCGGCATCTCCGTCGAATTCAGCCACCACGAAACCGGCCCCGGCCAGAACGAAATCGACCTGCGCCACGCCGACGCACTGCAGACCGCCGACAACGTCATGACCTTCCGCACCGTCATCAAGGAAGTCGCCTACTCGCTCGGCATGTACGCAACCTTCATGCCCAAGCCCTTCACCAAGTACGCCGGCAGCGGCATGCACACCCACTTCTCCCTCTTCGAAGGCGACACCAACGCATTCTTCGAAGCCGGCGCCGAATACCAGCTGTCCAAGACCGCACGCCACTTCATCGCCGGTGTGCTCAAGCACGCCCCCGAATTTACCGCGGTCACCAACCAGTTCATCAACTCCTACAAGCGCCTCTGGGGCGGCGGCGAAGCACCCTCCTACGTCTCCTGGGGCCACAACAACCGCTCCGCCCTCGTGCGTGTGCCCCTGTACAAGCCGAACAAGATGCAGTCCGCCCGCATCGAGTACCGCGGCCTGGACTCGGCATCGAACCCGTACCTCGCCTACGCGGTGATTCTTGCAGCAGGTCTGAAGGGCATCGAAAACGAGTACCCGCTCATGCCCGCCGTGACCGAAGACCTCGCCGCCATGACCAACGCCGAACGCCGCGCCATGGGCTACAACCCGCTGCCCGCGTCCCTGCGTGAAGCCATCAATATCACCGAAGAATCCGAGTTCATGGCGGAGGTTCTGGGCGAGCAGGTCTTCGAGCAGTTCCTGCGCAATAAGCGCGCCGACTGGGACCAGTACCAGGCTCAGGTGACCCCGTACGAGCTCAAGCACAACCTCGGAATCCTCTAACGGCTGGATCCTCTCACCACCTCATAGGATGAGTGAGCGCTGACAGCCTCAGGGCGGTACCCGCTACCGGTAACACGCCGGCGGGTACCGCCCACAGGTCTATCAAATGCACCTATCGGCTGCGCGGTTCACCGCCGATTTTTGCCGCCGAAATTTATACTCTCCACCCCGGATCTACTCTCCACCCACAGTTCTCTAACCCCAGTTCTCTACCCACGGTTCTCACGCTATGACTGACAGCTCCCACTACCCGGCCACCGGGCTCATCCGCATTATCGACCCCGCCAAAGAACCCAAACCGCTCACCGACATCGCCCCCGACGCACTCGACGACGAGCAACGCGCCGAAGCCGAACGCAAAGCCCAGCTACGCCTGCGCACCCGCATGATCGCCACCGGCTTCCACGACCCGTCCAAGGCAGAACGCTGGCTCAACGCACCCGAACTGAAGCACGTCTCGCAGGATGCTGCGCTCTTTGCCGGGCTGCGCCTCGCACCCTCACCGGATATTGCCCTGCCCGCCCTCGTGCGTCTCATCGAGAAGCACCCGGCGGTCGCCGAACGCGCCAACCGCGGCGACAAAGAATTCGGCATGTACCGACTGCTCGGCGCATCCCAGGCGATTGGCGATTTTCTCTACCGCCGCCCCGAACACATTGACCCGCTCTTCGACACGCAGGTGTACCCGGCTGAGAGCGCGCTGATTCGCTCCCAGCACCCGGCGTCGATTCTGCCGGAAACCGACGGGGAATTCCTGACCCCCATCGCACCGCTGGACACCCCCTACCGCCGCGACATCCTCACCGCCCTCGGTGCCGACCCTCACGCGGAGCGTCCGAGCGCTGCCGCCGAGCAGACCGGCAAAGACGGCTACGTGACCCTGCGCGTCGCCTACCGCGCCGCCCTGGCGCGCATCGCCCTGCTCGACGTGTGCTGTGAAGACCCGGTCGAAATGATGCCCACCATCGGTCGTCACCTCGCCGATTTGGCTGCCGCCGCGCTGGAAGGTGCGCTCGCCATTGCCCGCACCGAAGTTGCGGAGGGGCTGGGCCCCGGCCTGGCGGCTCCTCGCCGAGGTGAAGCCGTAGACGCCCTGGACTTGGCGATTATCGGCATGGGTAAGTGCGGTGCCCGCGAGCTGAACTACATCTCTGACGTTGATGTAGTGTACGTGGTTGCGCCCGTGGAACCCGCCGCCGCTGGCGCCGCGCCCAATGCCGGGGCAGAGGGGGAGAGCGCCCCGCGCAAGCTCACCGAGAACGAATGTTCCACCATCGGCACGGAGCTCGTGCACGCCCTCACCCGCGCCATCATGGGCCCCGCACCCGAACCCGCTCTCTGGGAGGTCGACGCGAACCTACGCCCCGAAGGTAAGGACGGCCCGCTCGTTCGCACCGTCGAATCCTACGTTCAGTACTACAAGCGCTGGGCGGAAAACTGGGAGTTCCAGGCACTGCTTAAGGCGCGCCCCATCGCCGGTTCGGCGCAGCTGGGCGCCCGCTACGCCCGCGCCATTGACCCCTTCGTGTGGGAGTCCGCCGCCCGTGAATCCTTCGTGGAATCCGTGCAGGCGATGCGCGCCCGCGTGACCGATAATATTCCCTCACACCAGGTGGACCGCCAGATTAAGCTGGGCCCGGGCGGCCTGCGCGATATTGAGTTCACCGTGCAGCTGCTGCAGCTCGTGCACGGTCGAACCGACCCCGCTGTGCGCACCAAGTCCACCGTGGATTCTCTCGCGGCGCTGACCGCCGTCAGCTACATTAGCCGCACCGATGCTGAGGCGTTCAGCCGCGACTACAAGAAGCTGCGCGTGCTCGAGCACCGCATCCAGCTGCAGCAGCTGCGCCGCACCCACCTGATGCCCGAGAAGGACGCCGAACAGCGCGCCCTCGCCCGCTCGATCCTCTCCCCGGAACGCAACGGCACGCTCTCCGCCGAGCAGATGCTCAAGGCATGGCAGAAAATTAAACGGAACGTCCGTTCACTGCACGAGCGGATCTTCTTCCGCCCGCTACTCGCCGCCGTCTCCACGCTCAGCCGCGACGAAGTGGTGCTCAGCGAACAGGCGGCACAGGACCGCCTCGCAGCCCTCGGCTACCGCGACCCGCGCGGCGCCATGCGCCACATCAAGGCACTCACCACGGGACTTTCCCGCAGTGCAGACATTCAGCGGCACCTCATGCCCGTGTTACTGGGCTGGTTCGCCCGTGGTGTGGATGCGGACGCCGGCCTGCTCGGATTCCGCATCGTCTCCGAATCGCTCGGCAGCACCAGCTGGTACCTGCGCATGCTCCGCGACTCACCCGCAGCCGCCGAACGCCTCAGCCAGCTACTCTCCAGCTCGCGCCCCATGACCGACCTGCTCGAGGATGCCTCCGCCTCCATCGCCTGGCTGGACAAGGTCGCCGACCTCAAACCACTGGGGGAGGAAGCGCTCGCCTCCGAAATTTCCTCCCTGCTGGCACGCCACGCGGACGCCGCCGAGGCGATGCGCGCCGTGCGCTACCTGCGCCGCCGTGAAACTCTGCGCACCGCCATGGGCTGGACCCTGGGCATCGTCGACATCGAGGACACCTGCGCCGGCCTGGCCGCCATTGACGAGTGCACGATTGGCGCGGCGCTGCGGATTGCTCTGCGCGAGCTCCAGAGCACCGCGGAAGAATCCGAAGCTGAGGCGACAGCGGGGGAGAAGCTGCTCACCCGCATCGCCGTCATCGGCATGGGTCGACTGGGCGGCGCCGAGAACGGCTTCGGCTCCGACGCGGACGTCATGTTCGTCCACGAACCCCTCGACGGGGCCGACGAAGACGCCGCACAGGAACAGGCGGCACGCATCGTCAACCGCACCCTGACGCTCCTCAAACAGCCCGTCAAACCCGCCATTCGCGCCGAACGGCCCCTCGATGTGGACGCCGACCTGCGCCCCGAAGGCAAGCAGGGCGCTATCGTGCGCTCGCTGGACTCCTACCGCTCCTACTACGAACGCTGGGCGGAAACCTGGGAGTTCCAAGCGCTCACACGCGCTCGCCCCATCGCCGGCGACGAGGCGCTCGGCGAGGCTTTCGTGGAGCTCATCGACCCGTACCGCTACCCGGCAACTTTCACGCCCGAACAGGTGCAGCAGATTCGCCGCATGAAAGCGCGCGTTGAAAACGAACGCATGCCGCACGGTGCCGACCGCACCCGCCAGCTCAAGCTCGGCCGCGGCGGCCTCTCCGACGTGGAGTGGCTAGTCCAGCTCGTACAGCTACGCCACGCGCACGCCGTGCCCGGGCTGCGCACCACCTCCACCCTGAAGGCGCTAAACGCCGCGGTTGAGGCGGGGCTGGTCGAGGCCGCGGACGCTGAAATCCTCAGCGGCGCCTGGCTACTCGCCACAAAGATTCGAGGTGGCAACGTACTGCGCGGCGTGCGCCAATCCGACACCCTACCCTCGGGACGCGCCGACCTGGAAGCAATCGCCCGCTGGTGCGGATACCCCGCCGGTAGCGCACGCGCCCTCGAAGAGGACTACCTGCGCCAAACCCGCAACGCCCGCAAGGTCTACGAACGCCTCTTCTTCGAAGAGCTCTAGAGACTCCAGAAAAACATGAGCCTGGCGTTTTTGCCGGTGCGGATTTCTGATGCGGATTTCATAGGGGAGGGGCGGGGAACCTGGTTCCCCGCCCCTCCTTTTCGTGTCCTTGTGAAAAATTTTGCGGACGTTCTGCGGACATCGTGGCGGACAATGTGGGTCTGCCGTTGCCCTCGCGGGAACAGTAACCACCCCAAAACCCCGAAAATGTGACCGGCACCATGAAAATAAATTTTGCTCGCGCACCTCAAAAACGAGCCCAAATGCCCCGTTCTGCCCCGGAAACACGCGGAACACAAGGTGTTCTGCAAAGGATTTGGCAAACACTCAAAAACCCCGTATAGTATTTACCTGTCAGCACGACGGAGCGAAAAACTCCAACGGAATGATTCAAATTGAATACGCTGATATGCGGTTGTAGCTCAGTTGGTAGAGCACCACCTTGCCAAGGTGGATGTCGCGAGTTCAAGTCTCGTCAACCGCTCGTAAGGACTCCAAGAGTTCGAACGCGTTCCCTCGTGGAGCGTATGCGGTGAGGTGGTCGAGTGGTTAGGCAGCGGCCTGCAAAGCCGTGTACGCGGGTTCGAATCCCGTCCTCACCTCGCAACAAAACAACTGTTTTGTGAGCGCGATTGGCGCAGCGGTAGCGCGCTTCCCTGACACGGAAGAGGTCACTGGTTCGATCCCAGTATCGCGCACAGATAAAGCCCTTAGCTTTCGAGCTAAGGGCTTTTGTGTTTAACTTTTTTTGGTTTTGGTTAGAGGGGCGGTACTCCTCAGCTGACTTGTGTTTGTTTTGGAGGCGGTGCTCCGTATATTTCCTCCGCGCCGTCGCAGGGAACCCGCCCTTGCTCCGCTTCGGTCACCCTGAGGGCGCTTCCGGAAAACACGCTCGCACCGCTCCGTGTTTCCAATGTCACGACGGAGGAAACCATCCTTCCGTTCCCTATATAAGTCACTCAGCCTTAGATTCGTAAGGACAGAACTTGGGTGCGCGATACCGGCATAACGAACTGGAAGGGGAGGGGGGCTGTCGCCTCCTCCATCTTTTGCTGGCTCCGCCGAGTCTACAGTTTGTAGGGCGTGCATCTTACACACGTCCTCCGCGCCGTCGCAGGGGACCCGCCCTCGCTCCGCTTCGGGCACCCTGAGGGCGCATCCGGAAGGTGTAAGTCTGCAGCCGAACCCTTTCAATAGCTCACTGACGTGACCAAATGCTTTGCGCACCGAGCCTACCTCCGATACCCTAATGGAGGAAATCTACACTCACAGATACACCGCCGTATCGCAAAGGAACACCCGTGAAATCCTCCCTCAAAGGGTTCGGCATCTTCTTCGCCGTATGCCTCGCCTTCTCCCTCTGGTACGTCATCCTCGGCGTCGTCATCATCGTAGTCATCGTGGGCATCGTCCTGACCATTCGCAAAAACCGGTACTTCGCATCCCCTGAATTCCAGACGCACCGCCAACGCACCGCCACACTCGCCAGCGAATACAACGAAATCGCTAGCTACGTACACGATATCCACGCCCGCGGAATCTACGAACTCGGCACCTCCACCAACGGCATGTACAGCCACCTCGCCACCGTCGAGGTTCAGCAGCCCAAAACCTGGAAGACGCTGCTGCAGAAGAAACCCGAAGAACGCCACCCGCACGTCTACAAGGCCTCCGAACAGGTCGTTCTCGAAGCCGAGCGGGACCCCATCGGCAGCCTCACCAAATACTTCCACATCGAAGCCGACCTGCAAACCCTCAAAGATGTGCAGCGCCTCTCCGACGACATCGCGCGCCTTGAAACCGCCGTCGACAACGTGCGACGCCGCGAAGACGACATGATCGCACACATCAACCCGCCCCAGTTCATCGCCAAGAACTACGCCGACGAGTTCTGGAACAAACTCAACGTATGCCACGTGGGGCTGACCGTGCCGTACCCCGTCTACCGCTTCGAATACACCTCACCCGGCGGCAAAGAAAACCGCGCCGTCACCGTCACCCTCGACACCCCAACCCTCGACGCGCTCTCCGAAACCCTCGAACGCAAAATCCGCTGGGCATGGCCCGAAGGCGGCGAACGCACCCTCATGACCGCCCAGCTACGCCAACGCATCAAAGAACGCGACAACTACACCTGCCAAAACCCCGGATGCGGCAACTCCATCATGCGTGAACGAATCCTCATCCTAGAGGTCGTCCACAAGGTCCCGCTATCCGAAGGCGGCAATAACGAGCCCGATAATCTGCAGACCCTCTGCTGGCGTTGCGTGCGCGGACGGAACCTGCGGCTCGCATAAAGCCGCACCTTCCGAAAGTGACATCAGGGTGCCCGCCCGGGCGCTCTCCGCAGCGAAGCAAGGAGCGGCGGAGCGTCCGGGCGTGGAGGGTTCCCCTGCAGGAGCGAAGGAAGGGAGCGGCGCGAGATGCCCAAGAGCTCCCATACCGTGCTCGAGCTAGGGATTTATGTTAAAGCTGAGGTTCAAGGTATGCTTTTCCTCGGCGCAGAGGCACAGACTTTCAGGCTCCCGCTTCCGCACCGCAAACACATCACCCCACCTGAATAAAGGGCATACCATGTCTACTTCCCTGACCCGCCGCAAGCTCGTCGCTGGTGCAGCCTGGGCGGCACCCGTCGTTGCCGCCTCCGCAACCATCCCCTCCTACGCAGCGTCCGTCTCCGCAGACTGCACGCTCGCCGCACACCCGGCGTACAACATCTCCGGCACCGACGAAGGCGCCAAAACCGTGCAGAGCTTCGCCGTCCCCAACAACGTCTACAAGCTCCGCTTTGAACTGGTCGGCGGCGCGGGCGGCACCAACAACCGCATGACCCCCGCCGGCTCCGGCGCGAAGGTCACCGGCATCATCCCCGTCACCCCCGGCTCCACCGTGCAGATTATCGCCGCGGCAGGCGGTATCGGTGACGGCTCCCTCACCCCCACCGCAGGCGGTGAAGGCTACGGCAACGGCGGCTCCGTACCCGCCTACACCATCCCCGCCACCATCACCGCGCAGGTCGACGCCAAGTACCCCAACCCGGCAAACTCCAAGACCCAGGCGTACGCTGCATCCGGCGGCGGCTCCTCCGCACTGCTCATCGACGGCGTCGTCGTAGCTGTAGCAGGCGGCGGTGGTGGTGCGGGCATGACCACCTCCGGTGTGTCCTACGCAGACCCCTGGTACTCCAACTTCAACGGCCAGATCGACGCCGGTGTGGCACCTCTCGGTTCGGACGCATCCCCGCAGTTCGACGCAGCGGGTAGCGCCTCCGCGGCGGCAGGCTCCAACGGCACCTCCGGCTACGAAATCTACAATGCTGAACGCACCAAGGTGCTGACCTACAACTCCGGTTTCGGTGGCGCAGCGGGCGTGGGCGGTGCAGGCGGCGCGGCAGGCACCCTGCCGGCAAGCGGCCCCATCATTGGCTTTGAAACCACCAACAACCAGGTGCTGTTCAGCCAGTTCGTCGCCGGCAACGCGGGTACGAGCGGCTTCGCGGGCAACGGCGGCGACGGTGCGGGCGCGTACTCCTACCAGCTGGATGAGAATCCCGCCAGCGTGCACGAGAAGGGCACCTACGAGGACCGCAGCTGGGACCTGGACATCTACAATGACGAGGGCGCGTACGCGCAGAACTTCAACGGCTACCAGTCCGTGGTGTCCGGCGGTGGCGGCGCGGGCTACGGTGGTGGCGGTTCCGGTGCGGCACAGTCTGTCTCCTCGATTGTGCTGACCCAGAAGTGGCTGAACAGCCCGACCGGCGTGCGTCAGGGCATCGGCTACACGATGCAGGGCGGCGCAGGTGGCGCGGGCGGCTCGTACATTGCACCGTCGGTGAGCGAGGGTGCGATTGTTTCGGCTGAGAACGCGCCGCAGTGGATGCGCGAGCGCGGTAACGGTTCGGTGACGGTGACTTTCTGCGAGGCTGCCGCCTAAACGCTTCTCCCTCTGAGGCGCTTGAGGGCGGTGCGCCGCGTATTTCCTCAAGCGGCTTGGAATGCTTGAGGGGAGGTGTTCCTCCTCGTTCCTACAGGGAACCCGCCCTCGCTTCGCTTCGGGCACCCTGATGTCACTACGGAGGACACCGGCCCCTCGGCACGCTCTTGCCAATTCGCGGGTGGAGGCGGCTATGCCTTCCGGGAGCGACATCAGGGTGCCGCCCCGGGCGCTCTCCGCAGCGAAGCAAGGAAGAGCGGAGCGTCCGGGTGCGGCGGGTTCCCCTGCAGGAGCGGAGGAAGTGCATAGCTTGCCGACCCGCCGGGCACCGAAAACCACAGAGATGAAAGAGCCCCCATACGAGGTGATCGTGTGGGGGCTCTTTGCCGTTCACAGCGCAAGCTGAGGCGGGAACCTACCGCGGACAGGCGGTGTCGTCCGTAGCGACATCAGGGTGCCCGAGCTCTGCGAGGGCGGGTGCCCCTGTAGGAGTGAGGACGAGTACCGCCGTCCGCAACTAACTGTATTCCCGGAATTAGCGCTTGATAGCGTCCAGCGCCTCACGCTGAGCCTTCGCAATGCGTTTCTCAGACACCGTGTAGGCGGTACCGAGCTCCTGGGCGAAGAAGCTGACACGTAGCTCCTCAATCATCCAGTTCACGCGGCGGAGCGCATCCGGCACGATGGTGCCTGCCGGTAGCGACTTGACCGCGTTATCGTAGGAGTCTTCCAGATCCTGCACGGTGAGCATGAGCTGGTTGTCGCGGTGCAGGTTCGGGCCGAGCTTCGTCAGGCGCACCTGGGCGGCCTTCAGGTAACGCGGCAGGTGAACCAGCTGGTCGTAGCCGGTTTTCGCCACGAATCCGGGGTAGACGAGGTTCTCCATCTGTGCCTTCACGTCGGAGACGGCGTGCATGGTCGTCAGCGAGGTTGTCTTTTTGATTGCCTTCTTCAGCGCGGTGGCTTCGGAGAGGATTTCGGCGACGAGCTTGGTGACGTCGAAGACCGTCTCGATGAGTTCGGCGCGCACGTGCTCGTAGAGTTCGCTGTATTCGGCGTGCGTGAAGATGGGCGTGTGCGGCACGAGGTGGTCGAGTGCCGCGACGGTGCAGTCGCGGATGAGTTCGTCGATGGAGCCGTGCGGGTTCTGCGTAAAGACGATTTTCTCCTTGTGGGAGAGGTGTTCGCTCACGTAGCGCACGGGCGAGGGCACCTGCAGCTGGAGCAGGCGGATGATGCCGCGACGCTGCGCGTGCAGCTGTTCGGCTTCGGTGGGGAAGATGCGCAGGCTTACGCTGGTTTCTTCGTCGACGAGGGCGGGGTAGCCGTTGACTGCCTGGGTGGCGATGATGCGCTGTACCTTGCGGGGGATTTCTCCGTTGGGGAAGAGGTCGGCGGGGAATTCGGTGAGGCCGCTGATTTCGCGTACCTGCGAGCCGTGCGCATCGGCTACCTGGGCGGTGCCGCTCTGAGCGTTCTTCGCGCCCTTCTTGGCAGAAGCCGCGGAGCTACCCGAGCCGCCCGAGTTGCCTGATCCACCCTGCGCGAGTGCCACCATTTTTGCCATGGTGTCGTCGGATGCGCCGAGGGAGTCGGCGAGGGCGCCGCGAATCTCCTTGTGGAGCTGCTGCTGCAGGGCGCGCAGGTCCTTGCCCTCACCCAGGATTTTGTTGCGTGCGTTGCGTACCTGGAATCCCATTTTCAGGTGTCCGGGCACGGCGTCCCAGTTGAAGGCCTCGGGCTCGACAACGACGCCGCGCAGGCGGCGTAATACGAGGGCGAGGGAGGGGATGAGCTCGTCGGTTGCGGGGGAGTAGTCCTCTTCCAGGGCGGCGCAGGCGGCGCGTGCCACGTCGGGCGCGGGCACGAAGTTGCGTCGGATCGCCTTGGGGAGCGATTTGATGAGCGCGGTGACGAGTTCGTGGCGCAGGCCGGGGATCTGCCAGCGGAACGGTTCGGGGTTCAGCTGGTTGAGGAACAGGATGGGTACCTGGACTGCTACGCCGTCGCGCTTGGCGGCGTCGGTGTGTGCGCCTCCGATGCCGGCGGTGGGGGCGTATTCGTAGCGCAGGTCGAGGGTCAGTTCGCCGCTGTCGGTGCGCTGCACCCACTGGCGGGGGAACTGGGAGTCGTCGTAGTCGGCGGCTTCCTCGTTGATGAGCTTTTCGGGGTTGAAGTCCAGGTAGTTGTCGTCTTCGAGACGTGCCTGCTTCCACCACTTGTCGAAGGCGCGAACGTCGGTGACGTGGGCGGGGATGCGTGCGTCGTAGAAGGCGAAAAGTACGGAGTCGTCTACGCGCAGGTCGCGGCGGCGCAGGCGTGCTTCGAGTTCTTCGACTTCGGCGAGGGCACGCTGGTTGCGCAGGTAGAACTTGTGCTGGGTGTGCCATTGGCCTTCGACGAGGGCAGACTGGATGAACAGTTCGCGGGCTGCTGCGGCGTCTACGCGGGCGTACTGCACGGGGCGGTCGGCGTAGATGGTCAGGCCGAAGAGGGTACCCTTGGCGTAGGCGACTGCCGCGCCGGAGCTGAGCGACCAGTGCGGTTCGGAGTATTGCACGCTGATGAGGTGCTTGCCGATTTCTTCGATCCACTGCGGGTCGATGGAGGCGTTGGTGCGCGCCCACAGGCGGGAGGTTTCGACGAGTTCGGCGGAGAGCACCCAGTCGGGGCTCTTTTTGAACAGGCCGGAGCCGGGGAAGATTGCGAACTTGGTGCCGCGTGCGCCGAGGTATTCGCGGGGGCCGCGGTTGCGTCCCTTGGAGTCCTTTTCGCGTTCTTCCTTGACGCCTACGTGCGAGAGCAGGCCGGAGAGCAGGCTCTTGTGGATGTCGATTTCGTGGGCGGAGGCGTTGATGTCCCTGCCGCCGCTGGCGTGAATGTTGGCGGTGCGTCCCATTTCGCGTAGCTGCGCGAAGAGGTCCTGCCATTCGCGGATGCGCAGGTAGTTGATGTATTCGCGGTGGCACATTTTGCGCAGCTGCGAGGATGACAGCGCCGCCTGCTGCTCGTTGATGTAGTCCCAGAGCAGCAGGAAGGAGGAGAAGTCGGAGGTGTCGTCGACGAAGCGGGCGTGCACGGCGTCGGCTTCTGCGCGCACGTCGGCGGGGCGTTCGCGCGGGTCCTGGATGGTCAGGGCGGCGGCGAGCACCATCATTTCCTTGGCGCAGCCGCGGCGGCCGCCCTCGATAATCATGCGGGCCAGGCGCGGGTCCACGGGGAAGGCCGCCATGGCTCGGCCGATGGCGGTGAGGGTTGCGCTGTTGTTACCGCCTCGTCCCTTGCGGCGGGTGCGTTCGGTGAGCGCGCCGAGTTCGCGCAGCAGGTTCACGCCGTCGTTAATGGCGCGGGATGCGGGCGGTTGCACGAACGGGAAGCGGGAGATGTCGCCGGGTTCGCGCACCACGCCGATTGCAATCATCTGCAGGATGACGGCGGCGAGGTTGGTGCGCAGAATTTCGGGGTCGGTGAACTCGGGGCGCGAGTTGAAGTCTTCCTCGGAGTAGAGGCGGATGGCGATACCGTCGCTGACGCGGCCGCATCGGCCCGAACGCTGGTTGGCGCTTGCCTGCGAGATACGCTCGATGGGCAGGCGCTGAACCTTGGTGCGCGCGGAGTAGCGCGAGATGCGGGCGGTGCCGGTGTCGATGACGTACTTGATGCCGGGCACGGTCAGCGAGGTTTCGGCGACGTTCGTGGCGAGCACGATGCGCGGCCGGGAACCGGGGGAGAACACGCGGTGTTGCTCGGCGAGCGAGAGGCGCGCGTACAGGGGCAGCACTTCGTAGTTCAGGCGCGGCGACTTGAGAACCATGGCCTCGATGGCGTCCTTGGCGTCGCGGATTTCGCGCTCGCCGGAGAAGAAGATGAGGATGTCGCCGGGGGCTTCCTTGGAGAGTTCCTTGATGGCGTCGAGGATGCCGTCGGTGGGGTCGTGGTCGTCTTCGATTTCGTCGTCGCTGAGGTAGTCTTCCTCGTCGAGTGGACGGTAGCGGATTTCCACGGGGTAGGTTCGGCCGGACACCTCAATGATGGGCGGCGCGTCGTCGGGCAGGATCGCTTCGGCAATTTCGCGTTCTTCGGCGCTGAGGTTTTCGTCGACGATGCCCTTGCCCGGCACGTAGCTGGGGGAGAAGTGGCGTGCGAAACGCTCCGGGTCGATGGTCGCGGAGGTGATGATGACCTTCAGATCCGGGCGCTGCGGCAGGATGCGCTTGAGGTAGCCGAGGATGAAGTCAATGTTCAGGCTGCGTTCGTGCGCCTCGTCGATAATGAGGGTGGAGTAGCGGCGTAGCAGCTTGTCGTTCTGAATTTCGGCGAGCAGAATGCCGTCGGTCATGAGCTTGATAGCGCTGTGTTCGCCCACTTCGGAGGTGAATCGCACCTGGTAGCCGACGGTTTCGCCGATTTTCTGTCCGAGTTCTTCGGCGATGCGTTCGGCGACGGAGCGTGCGGCGAGGCGGCGCGGCTGGGTGTGGCCGATGAGGCCCTTCTCTCCCAGGCCTAGGTCGAGGCACATTTTGGGGATCTGGGTGGTTTTACCGGAGCCGGTTTCACCCGCGATGATGACGACCTGGTTGTCGCGGATCGCGTTCATGATGTCTTCGCGGCGTTCGCTGACGGGCAGCTCTTCGGGGTAGGTGATGACCTCGGGAATGAAGGGTTCGTAGCGGCGCGGTGCCGGGCGGTTCTGCTGGTTGCTCTTGTTGTCGCCCTGCTGGTTGCCCTGCTTGCGGGCGCGGTTGGTGCCGCCTGCGCGTCGGTTGGAACGGGAGGCGTTGGAGTTGCGTTCGGAGGTGCCGCGGGAGGAGTTCTTGCGGTCTGCGTTATTCTTCGGGGCGCTGTTCTTCTGCGCACCCTTCTTCGGGGCACCGTTTTTTACCGCGTTGTTCTCAATAGTTTTATCTGCGGTTTTTTCGCCGGTTTTTTCGGAGGATCGTACCTTTGCCGCATGGATTGCGGCGGCCATGCTCGCCATGGTGGGGGCGGTGCGGGGGGCCTTAGAAGTATCTGCGTGTTTCTTCGTGGATTTCTGCTCAGACATATCCTATCCAGTGTACTCGCCTTGCCCGCGGTGGGCTTGGGGTGTGCTTTGTTTGTCATATTTGGGTTTGTTCGCGGTAACCCAGGGGTGGGCGGTGGTGGAATACTGACCTCGGGAGAGCAGCTAATGTACAATAAATGATATCAAATGCTATCTAAAGAGTTAATAATTATTCATCTGAATTTTATGCACCGCAGATGCGAAATAACTGCGCTTCTTAACTTTCTTTCGATAGTTTCGTTCAACTGCTACAGTGGTGAATAACACAGTAACGAAGGAGTGACTATGCCATCACCAAAGACGTACCCGGCAACACGTGTTGCAGTGTTGGATTGCTACGAAGACGGACAGCACGAAGAAATTCACCACCGCTGCGAAGAGCTCTTCCAAGCCCTCGTTCACGCGAGTCTGCGCACCCACTTCGACCGCCTCAGTGCCGAAGAGACCCTCTACCTGGTCACCGGCGACGGCGAGCGCGTACAGATTTCTCCCGAAATGTACGGGCCCCTCACCTCCGTAGCGCGCGCATTCGCCGACCGTAAGGACGTCTGCGTGGTACGCCAGGACCGCCTCATGACCACGCAGGAGGCGGCAGACTACCTGGGCGTATCCCGCCCGACCGTTGTTCGCCTGCTGGAGCGCGGAGATATTCCGTTCGAGCGCATTAACACGCACCGTCGCGTTGCTTTTGATGACCTCGAACGCTACCGTCTTGAGCACGAATACGTGAACCGCCGCGTTCGCTAACCTGTCGAACCGCTCAGGTTACACGCCGCGGTTGAGCTACACGCTGCGGTTGAACCGAACAGCGCGGTTGAGAAATAGCAGCATCTGCTGAACAATATCGGGGCTAAAACAGCGCGAATCCCCGTGTTCGGCATCCGGAACCAGCACCAAATCGGTAGGCACCTGCCGCGTGCGCAGCGCCTGATACACCCGCACCGATTGCTGGTACGGCACACACGAATCACTAATACCGTGCACGAGCATCAGGGCAGTGGCGCCGCCGCTCGTACCCTGTGCAGAGGCACTTTCGACCTTATTCACTCGTTTCTGGGGGCGTACCGCATCGATAGGATGCGCACGCTCCCAGTTCTTTTGGGCGCGCTCGATGCAGACACCCGGAACCGCCCGCTCACCCTTGGAAGCGTCGATAGTCGACAGGTCTGAGGGTACGGGGTGGGTGCTTCCCAACAGCCGCCATTCGGCGCCGTCATCCTCGGGGTGGTCGAGAGCGTAGCCAGCCAGGGGACGGTCGGTGAAGATGGTCCTCAAATCGCTGACCCCGTAAAACGAGGCTGCCGCCGCCACCTGCGAACTATGGGACGGGTAGGCGCTCGCCGCCCTGCCCTCATAGTATTCGTCGTGCTCGGGTGCGCTCGCAGAATCCCCAAATGCGGAATCTTCAGATACAGAATCCTCAGGTGCAGAGGCATCGGCGGCGGAATCTCCCGTATGCGCAACCATCATGCTCAGGTGCCCGCCGGCGCTTCCGCCCGCTACCGCAATGCGTTGCGGGTCAATGCCGAATTCGTGCGCGTTGGCGCGGAAGAAACGCACGGCCTCCTTCACATCGTGCAGGGCACCCGGGAAGAGCGCCTGATGCGAATACCGGTAGTTGATGGACGCGACCGCCCAGCCTGCCTGCTGAAAAGCGGCGCGCATGAGCGCCTGGGTATTGGGCTGCTCCCCGGTGGGGGTACGCAGGATAGTGTCGCGTAGGGCCTGGTTGGTGCCGAAGCGCCAGGCGCCACCGTGAACCCACACCAGTAGCGGCGCGGGGGAAGAAGGCTCGGTAGCTGAAGTTTCGGCAGTTGAAGAATCAGCAGCCGCGGGGAAGAAATCGTAGGCGAACGCCTCGCGAGTTACCGGCGACTGCGCACCGTAGTCGGGTAGCGAGTGGGCATCGTGAAAGCCCGCCTCGCGGTAAAAACCGGAGCGGTACTCGGTGCTCTCAACGGTCGGCGCGCTCTCAGAAATCTGCATGAATCAGCACCTCGTTAGGGAACCAGTACGATCTTGCCGCGGGTGCGACCCGTCGCAACCAGGGCATGAGCCTGCGCAGCCTGCGAAAAATCAAGCACCTGATCCACGTGTACCTTCAACAGGCCCAGGGACATGAGGCGGGCAATCTCCTGCATCTGCATGCGGTCCGGGTGAACCGTCAGCCACTGCGCCTCGAAGCCGCGCTCACGCGCAACATCCAGCGGGTCGGGGCTGGTCAGGGTGACAATGCGGCCGCCGGGAACCAGCACCTCCAGCGAATCGAGGAAGGTCTGCTGACCGGTGGAATTGAGCACTACGTCTATAGTCTGGCCCAGTACGGCGCGGAAATCCTCGGTGCGGTAATCAATGGGCTGGGCACCCAGCGAGCGCACAAACTCGTGGTTCGCCGCGGAGGCGGTCGCAAAAACCTGAGCGCCAGCCTGCGCCGCCAACTGAACAGCGAGGTGGCCGACGCCTCCGGCACCGGCGTGAATGAGTACGCGCTCGCCTTCCTTCAATCGCGCCACTTCGAAGAGCGCCTGGTATGCGGTCAGTGCCGCCAGGGGAGCGCCGCCCAATTGAGCGCAGGGAACATCGGCGGGCACCTTCACCAGCTGATGCGCCGGGGCGAGAACATACTCGGCGTACGCACCGGCGGGGGAGGGGAAAGCAACAAGACCAAATACGCCGTCGCCCACCTTAAAACCCGTGTAGTCGCCGGCGGTAGCAACCACGGTGCCGGCAACATCCCAGCCGGGCACGAAAGGCTTGTACGACGGATCTGCCAGCTGAGCGGCGGGACCCAGACCCTTGCGGGTGGTCAGGTCAATCGGGTTGACACCGGCGGCAACCGTCTTGATGAGCACATGACCGCGCACCGGCGAGGGGATAGGCACGTTTGCTTCGTGCAGAACGCTTTCGTCGCCCCATTCGGTGAGCTGAATCTGGCGCATGGTGGTCACGGGTTTACCTCCGCTGTTGTGGTGTTGTCGTGCTTGTTTGAACGGTGTGCGCGTTCCCCATTCTCTCAAGGGTGCGAGCGTTGCCACAACAGGGCGGCGGGTAGTGTCCACGCTCTGGTGTTTCTGCCCGGAATTGTGCACCGGGTATATAAACCGGGCATATAAAAAGGAGCCGACACCCGCTGTGCGAGTATCGGCTCCCGTGTTCCCTCTCGAATAAGAACATCGTGCCCCTGAAAGGATTCGAACCTTCGACCCCCAGTACCGGAAACTGGTGCTCTAATCCGCTGAGCTACAGAGGCAACCCACCTATGGTATCAGATAAGCACTAGATAAAGGGTCAGGCACCTGCCAAGGCTTGCTAGAATAGTTTGTTATGACTCCTGAAGAACTCTCCGAAGCCATTGCGCTTGCCCTTGAAGAAACCATTTCCTCCGGCCAGCTGACCCTCGTGGAGGGCGCTGAACTGCCCGCCGTCCGAGTGGAGCGCCCCAAGTCCCGCGAACACGGCGACTGGGCAACCAACGTCGCTCTGCAGCTCGCCAAGAAGGTGGGCAAGAACCCGCGTGAGGCAGCAGCTCTTCTGGCAGAGAAGATCGGCGCCATCGCCGGTGTTGCATCCGTAGATATTGCTGGCCCCGGCTTCCTGAACATCACCCTGGACGCCGCAGCTGCTGGTGAGCTTGCCGCCACCATCGTTGAGGCTGGCGAAGCATACGGCCGCAGCGACAAGTTCGCCGGTAAGACCATTAACCTTGAGTTCGTCTCCGCGAACCCCACCGGCCCCATCCACCTGGGCGGTACCCGCTGGGCTGCCGTCGGTGATGCGCTCGCCCGCGTCCTTGAGGCTGAGGGCGCTAACGTCGTGCGTGAATACTACTTCAACGACCACGGCACCCAGATTGACCGTTTCGTGCGCTCCCTGATTGCCGCTGCTCGCGGCGAGGAGACCCCCGAGGACGGCTACGCTGGCGCGTACATTGTTGACATTAAGGACCAGATTCTGGCTCAGCGCCCTGACGCGCTTGAGGCTGAGAACCCCGAAGAGATTTTCCGCGAAATCGGTACTCACCTGATGTTCGATCAGATCAAGGAGTCCCTGGCGGCATTCGGCACCCACTTCGACGTGTTCTTCCACGAGAACTCGGTGTTCGAAGGCGGCAAGGTGGACGCCCTGCTCGAGACCATGCGTGAGAACGGTCAGCTCTTCGAAGCTGACGGCGCCTGGTGGATGCGCACCACCGACTACGGCGACGACAAGGACCGCGTGGTCATTAAGTCTGACGGCAACCACGCCTACGTGGCGGGCGATATCGCCTACTACCAGGACAAGATGACCCGTGCAGTAAACCCCGCCGACGTGGCGATTTACATGCTCGGCGCTGACCACAACGGCTACGTGGGCCGTCTGAAGGCCATCGCCCAGATTCTTGGCTACCGCGCAGACCAGATTGAGGTCATGATTGGTCAGCTGGTGAACCTGGTCAAGGACGGCAAGCCCGTGCGTATGTCCAAGCGTGCCGGCACCGTGGTCACCCTCGAGGACCTGGTCGAGGCCGTGGGTGTTGACGCGGCCCGCTACGAGCTGACCCGCTACTCGGTGGACACCCCCATCGACATTGACCTGGGCCTGCTGACCTCCAAGAGCAACGAGAACCCGGTCTACTACGTACAGTACGCTCACGCACGCACCGCCGCCGTGGCACGCAACGCCGCGGAGGCCGGCGTGAAGATTGAGGGCGGCGTGGACACCTCCCTGCTCGACTCCGCCGCTGACGGCGAGCTGCTGGCTGTACTCGGCCAGTTCCCCGCTGCTGTGCGTGATGCCGCGAAGTTCTACGAGCCGCACCGCGTGAACCGCTACCTGGAGCAGCTCGCTTCGGCCTACCACAGCTGGTACGGCGTCTCCCGCGTGGCCCCCAAGGCCGACGAGGAGGTCACTGACCTGCACCGTACCCGCCTGCTGCTGAACAACGCGGCACAGCAGGTGCTGGCTAACGGCCTGAACCTGTTGGGTGTGAGCGCACCCGAGCGCATGTAATACTCTCGTTTCAACCCCCGACCCCGTATGACTGGGGCGGGGGTTGAGCGTATGCCGGCAAAGATAGCTAAGAAAGAGACACGATGAGCGAAGCCCGCGCCCTCTACGCCCCCGAATGGCTCACCTACCCCGAGAACCCCGAGGCTCTGTCCCGAAGCATCTGGACTGATTCCTTCACCCGCAATGAGCAGGGCGAGCTCTGCATTGACGGCGTGACCGCCAGCGATCTGGTTGCTGAGCACGAAACCCCGCAGTACGTCTTCTCCGAGACGACCTTCCGCGCCCGCGCCCGCGCCTACCGCACCGCTTTTGAGCAGGCTTTCGCCGCGCACGGTGCGAAGGTGAGCGTCTACTACGCCGGCAAGTCCTTCCTGTCCACCGCTGTGGCTCGTTGGGCGACCGAGGAGGGCCTGTGCCTGGATACCGCCTCCGGTGGTGAGCTGGCGTTGGCTCTGCGCGCACAGGTGCCCGGTGCGAACATCGCCCTGCACGGTAACAACAAGTCGGAGGCTGAGATTGCCCGTGCGATCCGCAACGGCCTGGGCCGCGTGGTGGCTGACTCGGTGGACGAGCTCAAGCTCATTGAGCGCGTGTACGCCGAGCTTGCCGCCGAGCGTGTGGCTGAGGGCGAGGAACCCTACGCCCCGGTTCCGGTGCTGATTCGCATCACCCCCGGTGTGCACGCCTCGACCCACGAATCCATTGCGACCGCGCACGAGGATCAGAAGTTCGGCATGTCCCTGCAGCCGGGCACCGCCGCGCTCGCCGGTCTGGACGAGGAGGAGCTGGAGCACTGGGGTGTTGAGGCTACCGATTCTTACGCGGCTCTGGCTGCCGCGATTCTGAACGCGACCGATTCCCTGGATTTCCGCGGTATTCACTGCCATATTGGTTCGCAGATTTTTGAAGCGGAGGGCTTCGAGCAAGCGGCTACTACCGCCCTGGAATTCATGAACCGCCTCAACCGTGACCTGGGCGTGACCCTGCCGGAGCTGGATTTGGGTGGCGGCTACGGCATCGGCTACACCGAGGCGGATCACCCCCGCTCCATTACCGAGGTGACCGAGTCGATTGCCGCTTCCGTCGCGGCAACCTGCGAGCGCCTGGGCATGGCGATTCCGCATATGTCGTTTGAGCCGGGCCGTTCTATTTCTGGTCCTTCGGGTGCGACCCTGTACACGGTGGGCACCATTAAGAACGTGAGCATTGAGGATGAGAACGGAGAGATCCGTGTGCGCCGCTACGTTTCGGTGGACGGCGGTATGAGTGATAACGCCCGCCCGGTGCTGTACGAATCGGATTATTCGGTGACCCTGGCGAATCGTGCTCCGGCGGGGGAGCAGGTGCTCTCTCGCGTGGTGGGTAAGCACTGCGAGTCTGGCGATGTGGTGGTGCGCTACTGCTACCTGCCCGCTGACCTGCAGGCTGGCGATATTCTGGCGGTTCCGGCGACCGGCGCGTATTGCTATGTGCTGGGTTCGAACTATAACTTCTTGACTCGCCCGCCGGTGATTGCCACTGCTGAGGGTAAGCCTTCTCGCGTGATGATTCGTCGTCAGCGCGAGGAGGATATGTTGGCGCTGGATATGGGTTCGGATATCTAAGAACGGATATCTAAGAACCCATTCTGACATCATGAAAAGCCGTGAAGTTCCCGTCTCTGCAATGCGTGCCGTGAGGTGGTGGTTGCGGGCGGGGTCTTCACGGTTTTGCGTGTTCACAATATGACAGAAGATAAGGTTCACCTCATAACTGTGAGGGATACCTCATCTCAGAGAGTAAAAGTCGCACCTTGAGGCTGCTGAGCCGTCCCCGGCTCTTGATAAAGTGGTTGTTGAGTGCGTGCTCTGCGCCGCATCCACGCCGTAGCCCGAAGAGATACCGGGGCGAACCCGGAACAGACCGTAGAAAGAGACTATCGTGGCTGAAAAGATCAAAGTAGCACTGCTTGGTGCCGGTAATGTCGGTTCCCAGGCTGCTCGCATCCTGGTCGAGGATAACGCCGTCCTTGAAAAGCGCATTGGCGCCCCCGTGGAGTTGATCGGTATTGCTGTGCGCGATACTAATGCATCCCGCCACTGGAATGCGGACCCCTCGCTGTACACCACCGACGCTGAATCCCTGATTGATGCGGCGGATGTGGTCATCGAGCTGACCGGCGGTATTGAGCCGGCCCGCACTCGCATTCTGCGTGCTCTGAAGGCGGGTAAGTCCGTGGTTTCCGGCAACAAGGCGCTGCTGGCTAAGCACGGTGTGGAGCTGCAGGCTGCCGCTGATGAGTCCGGTGCTCAGCTCTCTTACGAGGCTGCTGTTGCGGGTGCTATCCCGATTCTGCGCCCCCTGCGTGACTCCCTGGCTGGTGACCGTGTGACCCGCGTTCTGGGCATCATGAACGGCACCACCAACTACATTCTTGACCAGATGGACACCACCGGCGCATCCTTCGCGGACGCACTGGCTGAGGCTCAGAAGCTCGGCTACGCGGAGGCTGACCCGACCGCTGACGTTGAGGGCCACGATGCCGCGTCGAAGGCTGCGATTGTTGCTTCGCTGGCGTTCCACTCTGACTTCACCATCGATGATGTGCACACTGAAGGCATTACCTCCATCACCGCTGATGATGTTGCTGCCGCGGATGCTGATGGTTACGTCATCAAGCTGCTGGCCATTTGTGAGCGCGAGGGTGCGGACGGCGCGAACATTCGCGTGAACCCGACCCTGATTCCTCGTCAGCACCCGCTGGCGGGCGTGCATGGTGCGTTCAACGCTGTTTTCGTTGAGGCGGAGAACGCTGGCGAGCTGATGTTCTACGGTCCCGGTGCGGGTGGCGCACCGACTGCTTCGGCTGTTCTGGGTGACTTCGTGTCTCTGGCTCGTCGTCTGGTGCTGGGTGGCCCCGGTGTTCCGGAGACTTCTCACGCTCAGTTGCACGCAACTAGCCTGGACAACGTGATTTCTCGCTACTCGGTGGGTGTTCTGGTGGAGGACCGTCTGGGCGTTCTGGCGAATATTACCCGTATCCTTGCCGAGCACGGTATTTCGGTGGATTCGCTGCGCCAGTCCACCCCGAAGGAGGGTGCGGCTCAGATTCGTATGGTGACTCACTCGGCGAAGGATTCTGATCTGCGCCGTGCGATTGCTGTGATTGATGCTCTGGACACTGTGCGTGAGGTGAACTCGGTCATCCGCGTGGAGTCCGAGAAGCACTAAGGCTCAAAAGCCGTTATCTATGTGCGGCACGCGCCGCTCACTAAACGTGCGATGTTCGCTTGCGGGTGCATCGCTCACTAACTAACCCGCGTACCCGCTACCGCGCCGGACCTATGGGAGGTCCGGCGGGCGGGGCGCCAAGATTGAAGGAGAAGCCAATGGCACACGTGTGGCAGGGCGTTATCAATGAGTACCGTGACCGTCTGCCTTTCGCAGACGATGTGAAGGCTGTGACCCTGGGCGAGGGCGGTACCCCGCTGATTCACGCGCCGGCACTGTCTGCTGAGACCGGTAACACCGTTTACCTGAAGTTTGAGGGTATGAACCCGACCGGTTCGTTCAAGGACCGCGGTATGACCAGCGCGATGACCGCCGCTAAGCGTGACGGCGCGAAGGCTGTTGTGTGCGCTTCGACCGGTAACACTTCCGCTTCGGCTGCTGCGTACGCTTTGCAGGCTGGTATGCGCTGTGCGGTGCTGGTTCCGGACGGCAAGATTTCTATGGGTAAGCTGTCTCAGGCTATCGCTCACGGTGCTGACATCATTCAGATTGACGGCAACTTCGATAACTGCCTGGAGATTGCTCGCAAGCTCAGCGAGAATTACCCTGTGTTCCTGGTGAACTCGGTGAACCCTTACCGTATTGAGGGTCAGAAGACCGGTTCGTTTGAGGTTGTTGACACCCTGGGTGACGCTCCCGATTACCACCTGCTGCCGGTTGGCAACGCGGGTAACATCACCGCGTACTGGAAGGGCTACAAGGAGTACTCGGAGCCTTACACCAACCGTGACGGTGAGGTTCTGGAGCCGGTTGCGACCAAGCGTCCGATCATGTGGGGCTTCCAGGCTGCTGGTGCTGCACCGATCGTTGCTGGTCACCCGATTGAGGCTCCTGAGACCATTGCGACCGCGATCCGTATCGGTAACCCCGCGTCGTGGGAGAAGGCTGAAGCTGCTCGTGACGAGTCCGGCGGCGTGATTGAGGCTGTCACCGATGAGGAGATTCTGGAGGCGCACCGCTGGCTGTCTGCCCGCGAGGGTGTCTTCGTGGAGCCGGCTTCGGCTGCCGGTGTTGCGGGTCTGCTGAAGAAGCACCGCGCCGGTGAAGCTCCCGAGGGTAAGACCATCGTCATCACCGTGACCGGTCACGGTCTGAAGGACCCGCAGTGGGCTCTGCAGGCTGTGAACGGCGTGAAGGTTGAGCCGACTAAGGCTCCCTTCGACGTGGTTGCTGTGGCAGATATTCTCGATTTGCACTAGCCTATTCATACTACGTTGTGCACTCCGTCCCGATTTTTCGGGGCGGGGTGCACCTGCATGACAGCCCTTTTTGTATCTTTCACCTATTCACTCATTACGTCACCGATCGCGAGGTTCTTCTCATGTCTTCTCTGCATATTTCTGATATTCCGGTGGGCGCGTCCGTTAAGGTCCGCGTTCCCGCTACGAGCGCTAACCTGGGCCCCGGCTATGACAGCATGGGTTTGGGTCTTGGCTTCTATGATGAGCTGGTTGTTGAGCGTATTGAGTCCGGTCTGGAGTTCGAGCTCAGCGGTGAGGGTAGCGCGGATGTCCCTCGCGATGAGAGCCACCTGGTTTTGCAGGCGATGAAGGCTGGTTTTGCGGCGGCTGGTTTGGATGAACTGCCCCCGGTGAAGCTGATTGCTGATAATAAGATTCCGCATTCTCGCGGTATGGGTTCTTCGGCGTCGGCTATTGTGGCGGGTGTGGCTGCGGCGAGCGGTCTGCTGCCGGAGGAGCACCGTCTGAGCCGTGAGCAGATGCTACAGGTCGCCTCCGATATGGAGGGCCACCCGGATAACGTGGCTCCGGCGATTTACGGCAACCTGTCGGTGTCTTGGGGTGAGATGGGTAACTGGAAGACCCTGATTATTCCGGTGCATCCTGATGTTCACCCTGTGGTGGCTGTGCCCGATTATGAGGTGTCGACGAAGCTTGCTCGTTCGCTGATTCCTGAGGAGATGCCCCACGTTGAGGCGGTGGCGAACTCCGCTCGTGCGGCGTTGCTGGTGCGCACTCTCTCTGATGCTCCCGAGTACCTTATGGATGCGACCGTGGATTACCTGCATCAGGGGTACCGCGTGACCGCGATGGAGCCGTCCGCTGTGCTGGTTGCGTACCTGCGCAGTCAGGGTTTTGCGGCGGTGATTTCTGGTGCTGGCCCGACTGTTTTGACCTTTGCGCGCGGCGATGAGCAGGTGCAGCAGGTGCAGGAGGCTATTGCCGAGTTCGCGGCGACTCACCCCTGTAGCGCTATTGTGGATTGTCGCCTGAACTGGCGGGTTCTTCCTCTTGAAATTGATACTGAAGGTGTTATAGTTACTCAGTAGGACGTTATTAGTTCGTCCTATGTTGAGGTTCGCCCGTCGTTCAATGTAGACCGTCGATACTATCCTTCGTAACGTACTTCCGTTTCCCCTGATGCCTCAGATGCTTTGTGTATCTGGGCGGGAGCCGGCAGGGTTCGGGGGAGTGCCTTTGGAGTTCACGTCTTTCTTTATTTCTGACGCATAGGGGAAGACTTTTCTGGAGGTTCGGTTTCGCGGCGGGTGCCCTTTCAAAGTGACCATTCCATCCTCTTCATCTCGTGTAGATGGTTCTATAGATGATGGTTTGGGCTTGCCCACATTTGTGATAGAGCGCCTTATCTTCCGTGTGTGCTCGCTGTGTCTGAATCAGCGGGTACGGTAAGAGACGCGAACCGCCTCCAGCGCGGTTCGAGGGAGTCGAAGGTGCAGACTGCTGTTTTCTTTCGGCAGTGTCTAAGCCTTTGACCGCGCTATAGCGTTCGCCCGATCTTTATTCTGAAGATTTTCAGGGCTTATAACCAAAGGAATTGTAGTTGGCAAAGAATATTGTTGTCACCGATGAGTACGGTACGGCGGCTGCCGCACCGGAACTTGCAAACTTGAAGGTCGCGCAGCTGCGTGTCCTCGCCCAGCAGCTTGGTATCCGCGGCTATCTGAAGTTGAAGAAGGCCGAGCTGGTTCAGGCTCTTGAAGAGCATCAGCGTGGTGGCGCCGTAGCCGCTCCTGCTGCGCCCAAGTCTGAGGCACCTAAGTCTGAGGCTGCTGCTGAGTCTGCCCAGACTCCCGCTGCTGAGACGACTGAAGAGTCTAAGCCTCGCCGTACCCGCCGTACTCGCACCCAGAAGGATGCTGAGGCGAAGGTGGAGAAGGCTGAGAAGACCGAAAACGCGGAGGCTGCTGAGGCTCCCGCCGAGGGCGCTGAGAAGGCTGAAAAGTCTGAGAAGCGTACCCGCTCTTCCCGCCATGAGACTCCCGCTCAGAAGCGTGCGCGCGCTCGCCGCGCCGCTGAGGGCGAGGACGCATCGGCTGAGAAGTCCGAGAAGACTGAGAATAACGAGAAGCCGGAGAAGCGTACCCGCCGCACCCGCACCCGTAAGGAAGAGAAGCCCGCTGAGCTTCCCCCGCTGGATGTGCGCGCTGAGCTGGCTGCTGAGCGTATTGGCGAGCGTGCGGAGCAGGTTGACCTGCCCGGTAACTCTGCTGAGCTGAAGGCTACTACCGCTGACGGCACCGCGAGCCTGGACAGCCTGAACGCTGCCCTGGACATGACTTTTGGCACCCCCGACGGTGAGAAGAGCTCGAAGCGTACCCGCACCCGTGAGCGTCGCCGCGATCAGGATGGTGAGCGTACCGAGCGCCGCACTAAGCGTGACCGCCAGGCGGAGCGTGCAGAGCGCAATGCTGAGCGTAGCGAACGTGCCGAGCGTAAGGCTGCTGAGCGTGCAGAACGCGCAGAGCGTGCTGAGCGCCGTTCCAAGCGTGACCGTCAGGCTGAGCGTGCTGAGAAGCAGGCTCGCCGCCGCGAGGAGAACGAGCCTCGTCTGAGCGAAGACGATGTGCTGGCACCGATTTCGGGTGTTCTGGACATCCTCGATAACTACGCTTTCGTGCGTACCACCGGCTACCTGCCCGGCACCAATGACGTGTACGTCTCCCTGGCTCAGGTGAAGAAGTACAACCTGCGTAAGGGTGACCACGTGCTCGGCGCGATTCGCGTGCCGCGTGAGGGTGAGTCGAACAGCCGCCAGCGTTTCAACGCACTGGTTCAGGTTGAGGCGATTAACGGTCAGAGCGTTGAGGAAGCAGCGAACCGCCGCGTCTTCTCGAAGCTGACTCCGCTGTACCCCAAGGAGCGTCTGCGCCTGGAGACCACCCCGAAGAAGCTGGGCACCCGCGTGGTGGACCTGGTGTCCCCGATCGGTAAGGGCCAGCGTGGTCTGATTGTGTCCCCGCCGAAGGCGGGTAAGACCCTCATGCTGCAGTCCATCGCGAACGCGATTACTGTGAACAACCCGGACGTGTACCTGATGATGGTCCTGGTGGATGAGCGTCCTGAAGAAGTGACCGATATGCAGCGCACCGTCAAGGGCGAGGTTATCGCCTCGACCTTCGACCGTCCCGCGGAGGATCACACCACTGTGGCTGAGCTGGCTATTGAGCGTGCGAAGCGTATGGTGGAGCTCGGCTACGATGTGGTCGTGCTGCTGGACTCCATGACCCGCCTGGGCCGCGCATACAACCTGGCGGCTCCCGCATCCGGTCGTATCCTCTCCGGTGGTGTGGATTCTGCCGCACTGTACCCGCCGAAGAAGTTCTTCGGTGCTGCCCGCAACATTGAAGAGGGCGGCTCGCTGACCATCCTGGCTACCGCCCTGGTTGAGACCGGCTCGAAGATGGACGAAGTGATCTTCGAAGAGTTCAAGGGCACCGGTAACATGGAGCTGCGCCTGTCCCGTCAGCTGGCGGATAAGCGTATCTTCCCGGCGGTTGATATTAATGCTTCTGGTACTCGCCGCGAGGAGAACCTGCTCTCCCCGGATGAGATTAAGATTATGTGGGGTCTGCGCCGTGCCCTGGCGGGTATGGAGCCTGAGCAGGCTCTGGGCGTTCTGACCAACCAGCTGCGTAAGACTGAAAGCAACGTGGAGTTCCTTCTGACGGTTCAGAAGAACGGTCTGCGTCTGGTCGACTAAGGCTCGTATCTCACGCGCCCCACCTCCTCATGTGGGTGGGGCGCGTGAGACGTTCGTTTTGCGCATCCCTGTTGTGTGGGGTGCGAGATGTCTAGTGCCTGCCCGTGCGGCGTAAAGTGCGGGAGATGGAAGAGAGAACAGAATGTTTGAATCTATTCAGGTTCTGCTGGATGAGCACGCTGACCTGCAGAATCAGCTGGCTGACCCCGCCGTGCAGGCGAATCAGGGTAAGGCACGCCGTGTGGGCCGCCGCTACGCGGAGCTGACCGGTATTGTGACTGCGTACAACAAGTACACTTCGCTGAAGGATGACCTTGAGGCTGCTCGCGAGATGGCTGATGAGGATCCGGATTTTGCGGCGGAGATTCCCGGTCTGGAGGAGGAGCTGGAGGTTGCTCAGGAGAAGCTGCGCCGTCTGCTGATTCCGCGTGACCCGGATGATGGCCGTAACGTCATTCTTGAGGTGAAGGCTGGTGCCGGTGGTGACGAGGCGGCTCTGTTCGCTGGTGACCTGCTGCGCATGTACATGCGTTATGCCGAGAACAAGGGCTGGAAGACTGAGATTATTTCTTCGACCAGCACCGATGTTGGCGGATACAAGGATGCCCAGATTGCTATTAAGGGCTCCTCGAATGAGCCGGCTGAGGGCGTGTGGGCGCACCTGAAGTATGAGGGTGGCGTGCACCGTGTGCAGCGTGTTCCGGCGACTGAGTCTCAGGGCCGTATCCACACTTCTGCTGCTGGTGTTCTGGTGTTCCCCGAGGTGGATGAGCCCGAGGAAATCGAGATTAACCAGAACGACCTGAAGATTGACGTGTACCGTTCTTCGGGCCCCGGTGGTCAGTCGGTGAACACCACCGACTCGGCGGTGCGTATTACCCACCTGCCGACCGGCATTGTGGTGGCGATGCAGAATGAGAAGTCTCAGCTGCAGAACCGTGAAGCTGCGATGCGCGTTCTGCGTGCGCGCCTGTTGGCTCACCAGCAGGAGCAGATTGACGCTGAGAACGCGGCACACCGTGCTTCGCAGGTGCGTACCATGGACCGTTCGGAGCGTATCCGTACGTACAACTTCCCGGAGAACCGCATTGCGGATCACCGTACCGGCTACAAGGCGTACAACCTGGATGCTGTGCTGAATGGTGACTTGGAGCCTGTGGTTCAGTCCGCTATTGAGATGGATGAGGCGCACCGCCTCGCTCAGGTGGGCCAGGAACAGAAGTAATTCTGTATTTGCCCGTGCCGATTCTTTGAAACGGTATGAGATGTTGGTGAGGGGGCTCACCGCTACGGCGGTGGAGCCCCCTCACCTGTATGCCGCGATAGGCTTTGAGCCGTTGAGAGATGAAAAGGAGAGCTCATGAAGGTGAATGTGCACGACCCCCGCGGGGAAGAACTCGCGCAGGTACTCACGCGCGCCACCGCGGCACTGGCGCAGGTGCCCAGCCCCCGCGTGGACGCCGAGCTACTCGCAGCGCACCTACTCTACGACGGCTCACGCTCACGCCTACAGCACGCCGCGCTCATGGGGGAACGGCTCACCCCCGACCAGGCCGCAGAGTACGAGGCGCTGGTCGCCCGCCGCGCCTGCCGCGAACCGCTGCAGCACATCACCGGCTCCGCTCCCTTCTACCGCCTAGAACTGGCAGTCGGACCGGGCGTATTCGTACCCCGGCCCGAAACGGAACTGCTCGTCGAAGAAGCCCTCAAAGTGCTGACCGCACGCACCAATTCGGCAACCGGTCAGCTGCGCATCGTCGACCTGTGCACCGGCTCCGGGGCTATCGCCGCGGCAATCAAGAGCGAACTGCCGAACGCCCAGGTGTTCGCGGTGGAACTCTCCGAAGACGCCATCCCCTACACCCGCAAGAACCTGGAGCCGCTCGGCGTGCACCTGGTACAGGGGGACGCTCTCACCGCCCTGCCCGAACTTGCCGGAACCTTCGACGCGGTGCTCTCCAACCCTCCGTACATTCCGCCGGCGAACGTACCCGCCGACCCGGAAGCCGCCCTGCACGACCCGGACATGGCACTGTACGGCGGGGGAGAGGACGGCATGCAGATGCCCTCTGCAATTGCCGCCCGCGCCTTCGAGCTTCTTACCCCCGGCGGCCTGTTCATTATGGAGCACGACGACACCCAGGAAGAAGCCGTCGCCGAACTGCTGGGGCGCATCGGCTTTGAGGGCTGCTACCCGGTGCGTGACCTGAATAATCGTCCGCGTCATAGCGTCGGTTATAAACCGCGCCCACTAGAGCCTTTAGACTAGTAGATGCACCACCTAGCCCGTGCCGGGCTGCGTGAAGGCAACGCGTCCGCCTCAGTAGCCAGCTCAAAGCCGGCGAAATATGGTGAACCCCCGGAAGAGTGCTTCCACATGGCGCGTTGTGGGTGCCGGTGTCTCGCCGCATCCAGAAAAACATGAGAGAATAAGACCCGTGACTGCAAAGCTGTACCCCGTAACGACTGAAACTGAGACCCGCGAGGCCATCGAAGCTGCCCGCGAGGCGCTGAAGGCGCACGACACGATTGTGATGCCCACCGATACCGTCTACGGTATTGCCGCCGATGCTTTCTCGCATCAGGGCGTTGCCAAGCTGCTGGCAGATAAGGGCCGCGACCGCACCATGCCGCCGCCCGTGCTGATCTTTGATCTTGCTGCGCTCGCTGGCGTGGTCGACGACGTTCCGGACGATATTTACGATCTGGGTGGTCGATTCTGGCCCGGCGCGCTGACTATCATTCTTCACGCGTACCCGTCGCTGAGCTGGGATTTGGGTGAGACCCGCGGTACTGTTGCCGTGCGTGTTCCCGATGATGAGTTCGCCCTGAAGTTGCTGACTGAGCACGGTCCGCTGGCGGTTTCGAGCGCGAATAAGACCGGTCAGGAAGCCGCACTGGACGCACAGACCGCCATGGATTCCCTGGGCGAGGACGTTGCCGTGGTGATTGACGGTGGCGCTCGTCCTAAGCCGCTTGAGTCTGAGCCGAATGAGGACGGCGTGGTTGTGGTTACTGAGCGTGACCCGGCACCGTCCACGATTCTGGATTGCACCTCCTTCCCCTACGTGGTGGTTCGTGAGGGCGCGATTTCGGTGGAGGAGCTGCGCGAGGTCGTTCCGACCATTCTGACTCGTGCGGAGGCTGACGAACAGGCGGCTCGTAAGGTTGAGGAGGCCGAGGCTGCTTCTTCTGCATCGTCTGAGTCGACTCCTTCTGAGCGTGCTCTGGATGAGCAGGCTGACCTGGATGAGGCGTACGAGCAGTGGGACAGCACCCACACTGTGAGCGGTGAGCCTGCTCGTCGCGCTTCGGCACCAGTTGCCGGTTCTGTCGCTGCGTCCCTGCTGGGCGCTACTTCGGCTCTGTCTTCTGCTTTCAGCACTGGCGTGGATCAGGAGCGTTCGCGCGGCTACCGTGACAACACTCCGAAGCCGGTTCGTGCGGATGAGCCGCAGACTCACCCGGTTCCTGCTGATACTGCTCGCGCGCTGGTCTTTGGCGCGTCGAAGATTGAGACTGCCGCTAAGGATGAGGCTAAGTCGGCAGAAGCTAAGACTGAGGCTACCAAGACTGATGCTGAGGTAAAGACTGAGCAGAAGGACGCCCCGGAGGATCACCTCTAAACCTCTGCGCGTTATAGAGCTCGGGGCATAAATCTCGGAGCATAAAAACGTATAGGGAACCCCCGATATATCGTTCAGATATATCGGGGGTTCCCTTTCGTGATGAGCTCTCTAGAGGCGCGCCACTAGGCTGCGCGCCTCAGGTTGCGCACCTTTAGGAGAGCACGCGCGCTACCTAGTTCTTCTCGAAGCGGCGGTCCTTCTTCTTGCCCAGCGCGGTGTGGGCGTTGCGCAGTACTTCACGCACGCGCGGGGTGGGCAGAAGGTTGTTGTCACGTGCCCAGGAGTCGTCGATGCCCTGGCCGAACCACATGACCTCGACCTTGCGCACGGAGCCGGAGAACTTGTCATTCATCAGCTCGGAGACGGTGTAGCCCGCCTTGACGGCTGCGCGGCAGAGCCACTCGGGCAGGCGGTGCGGGTGGCGGCGACCAGCATCCACGGATGCGGAGGCGACGGTTGCGCCTTCCCAGGGCTGCAACACGATGGTGGGTAGCTCGCCGGGGAAGGTGCCGAGCATGACCACGAATTCTGCGAGGGCGTGCACGCTGGAAACCGGGGACTTGCCGGTGCCTGCACCCGCAACGGATGCGAAGGGGGAGGAGGCCATCTTGGCGAAGAGTTCGGTGGTGCGCCGGCCGCGGCCCTGCACGCTGGTTGCGCGAAGGATGCACAGTTCGGGTGCGCAGTCGGGGTGCTCTTCGAGGAAGTAGTCCTGCAGGTCGAGCAGCGCTTCTTCGCCGAGTGCCTTGGAGAAGGAGTAGGCGCTGAACGGGTTGGTCTCTTCGGAAGCATCTAGCACGAGGCGCGGGCCCTGTACGGCTGCGGAGGAGAGGTGGATGACGCGGCGCACGCCGGTGCGCTGTGCGGCGATGGCGATTACGGCGGGAAGCAGGGCATTTGCGCCGACGAGCGGGGGCAGATCCTGCATGTTGGGTGCTGCGAGGCCTGCTGCGTTGACGACGACCTGTGCGCCGGCGAAGGCTTCTGCGAGGGAGTCGATGATGCCTTCAAGCTGGTCTGCTTCGTCGATGATGCTGTCTACGTCGAGGGCTCGGGTTGCGAGTCGAGGTGCCTCAATGGGGTCGACGCTGATACCTTCTGCGTTCAGACGCGCGACGATGGAGGAACCAACGAAGCCGCTGGCGCCAATGACTTTCCACTTGGATTCGGACATCTCTTTTACCTCTCACGAGCCCGCGTACGTTGCGGGGAAAAATGGGGTCATTTCAACTTTCCCATATTTGAACAGTTTATGGGGAATTTGTGGGTTTTTATTCGGTCTCTGGTCGTTTTTTCGCACGGGGTGCACAGTGCAAACACAGGCTGTGAAGCTGGTAGCTTGATGGATACCCAAAACTGGGTGTGCCGGTACGTCCGCTATGCGGATAAATCAACTGAATTCGGTTGTTTATTTGTCATAAAGTGCGTCTTTTGGGGTGATGGTTCACTCTCTAGTGGAGACCGCAGGTAGAATATTTTCTTTGAGTGATATATCCACACGGTTGAATGCCGCGGGCGCGAGAAACACCAGAAGCGCCCAGTACGGTATGGGTATATCGCGTACCGGCTGATTCAGGCGCATCGCGCCGCGGAGGGAGAACTTATGGCAGAAAAGTACAGCGACGTGACCGCTTTTGCCCAGCCTTCTTCCGATCAGTCTTCTTCTCACGATCCTTTGAACGAGTATCCCCGCACGGTTGCCGTGGTGGTGACTTATAACCGTGAGGACCTGCTGCCGAAGACCCTCGCTGGTATCGCTTCTGGTGAGCGTGTGCCTGCGGCGGTGGTGATCGTTGATAACGCCTCCACGGACGGTACTGCCGAGTATCTGCGCGCCCTGGACTATGAGCTGCCGGTGGACTGCATCCGCCTGGAGAGCAATATGGGCGGCGCTGGCGGTTTCGCGGTGGGTATTGATCGCGCTCTGGAACGCCATAACCCGGATCTGGTGTGGGTTATGGATGATGACACCGAGCCGACCGAGAACACCCTGTCGGAGGCGGTTGCCGCCTGGCTGAACTATTCGCCGGTGCCTTCGCAGCGCCCCGCGGTGGTGGCGTCTCGTGTGGTGTGGACGAACGGCGAGGACCACCCGATGAACACTCCGCGCACGATGTTTGCGGCGGGGGAGCAGCGTCATACTCGTGCGCAGGCGGTGGGTGCCCGTCCGATTCGTAGCGCCTCGTTCGTGTCGATTCTGATGGACGCGCAGGCTATTCGCCGTAATGGTGGTTTGCCGATTGCTGAGTTCTTCATTTGGAATGATGACTTCGAGTTTTCGACTCGTCTGATTCATCACCGTGACGGCATTGCGGTACCTTCTTCGGTGGCTAAGCACCACACGAAGACTTTTGGTACGACGAACGCTGACCCGGGTCCGCGTTTCTATAACGATGTGCGCAATAAGCTGTGGGTCTTTACCCGTTCGCGTACCCTGAACCCGCTGGAGAAGCTGCTGTACGGTGGCTCGTCGGCGCGCCTGTGGATTTCTACTGTTCTGCGTACTGATGACCGCCGCACCTACCTGGGGTATTTCCTCAATGGTGTGCGTGATGGTTTGCGTGCGCCTCGCCCGAATGCTCAGGTGCTTGAGGGTGTTTACCCGCTGACTTTCCCCGGTCGTTACGGCGTGCCTGCATCCGCTGAAAGCCCCGCTGATTCTGAGAAGGCGCGTGGTTGCGTGAGCTCTGTACCCGATTTCTCGGTGCTGATGAGCGTGTATGCGAAGGAGAACCCCGCCTATCTGGATCAGGCGTTGGAGTCGAATCTTCTGACCCAGACGGTGCGTCCTTCCGAGCTGGTTTTGGTGAAGGACGGTCCGCTGACCCCCGAGCTGGATGCCGTGGTGGATCGCTGGGTTCAGCGTGCCGAGAATCTGGATTGCCCGCCGATTCAGGTGGTGGATCTGGCTCAGAATGTTGGTTTGGCGGAGGCGCTGAACGCCGGTCTGCAGGCGTGCACCTATGAGCTGGTGGCTCGTGCTGATTCTGATGACCTGTCTGAGCCGACTCGTTTTGCGCGTCTGATTCCTGCCCTGGTACAGGGCGGCTACACGGTGCTGGGCTCTGCCATGCTTGAGGTGAATGAGAGCAATACTGCGGTGGAGTCGACCCGCGAGGCGATTGTTGATTCTGCTCGTTTGCTCAGCGCGATGGATTCGCGCAACCCGATTTATCACCCGTCCGTGGCATTCGTGAAGAGCGCCGTGCAACAGCTGGGCGGTTACGAGTTCGTGCCCGGCGCTGAGGATTGGTGGCTGTGGATGCGTCTGCGCGATGCCGGCTACCGTCTCGGCAATATCCCGGAGGCTCTGGTGCGTTACCGCGTGGGTGCGGGCGCGTACACGAAGCGCGGGGGAGTGGACGCCTGGTTGCAGGATGTGGCGATTCAGCGTCGACTGTACACCGGTCACGGTATTTCTAAGCTTCAGTGGGCTCAGAATATGGCGGTGCGTAGTGTGTACCGTTTTGTTCCTGAGCAGGCGCGCCGTTCGGCGTTTCGTGCGTTGTCGTCTTTGACGGCTCGTGCTTCTTCTCGTTCTTCTGGTACCGCATCTGAAGGAGGCATGTAGTGGCTCAGTTGAAACCTCACGCTCATGTGGTGATGCGGAAGGCGGCCCAGCGCGGCACGATGGTGACGGAGGGTGACTCTGGCACGATGCTGGTGAACCGCCTGTATGAGCGTAAGCCGTGGTGGTTGATTGCGCAGGCGCTGATTGATTCGAGTGCCTGGGTTCTGTCGGTTTTGTTCGCGTACATGCTCCGCTATAGTGTGCTGCTCAGCAACGGCTCGGTGTTCGATATTATTCACCCGGCGTCGTTGACGATGACCGCTACGTTGGCTGTGGTGTTGCACCTGGTCATTGGTCTGGCGGGCGTGAAGATTTATAACGGCGTGTATTCGTACGGTTCGTTTGACGAGTCGTGGCGTGCCGGCGCGGCTGCTTTGAGCGCGGGTGCGGCGTTGACTGCTTTCTCCTTTGTGGATGAGCTGTTGGGTCTGCCGCATATTCCGCATAGTGTGCCTGCGATTGCGGCGGCGTTTAGCCTGATTATGATGGCGGGCGCCCGCATGGCGAAGCGTGTGTACACTGAGCGCGGTGCTGTGCGTGAGCTGACCGGTGAGCCGGTGATCGTGTACGGTGCCGGTTTTATCGGCGGCATGGTCATGGATTCGATGCTGCACGATGAGGATGCGAAGCTTCGCCCGGTTGCGGTCTTCGATGACGACCAGCTGAAGGCTGGTACGAAGTTCCACGGCATTTCGGTGATTACGACTTACCGTGAGCTGGAGCAGGTGATTCGTGAGTCGGGTACCCGTAAGATTCTGGTGACGATTTCGGATATGTCGGAGGATTACTTCGAGTCCTTCTGCAACCGCATGCGTAAGCTTAAGGTTGAGGTTCAGCGTATTAGTAGCGCGAATGCTCGCCTGATGGGTGAGCGTCTGATTACCGCGAGCGATAACGACCTGATGCGCGTGATTCGTGGAGAGATTAACTACGATATTGACCGCGATATTCTGCGTTCGTACCTGCACGGTAAGCGCGTGCTGGTTACGGGTGCGGGCGGTTCGATTGGTTCTGAGCTGTGCCGTCAGATTAGCGAGTTTGAGCCGGAGACCCTCATGATGCTTGATCATGATGAGACTCTGCTGATGGAGACGAAGGTTTCGATTACTCACGAGTCGAGCCTGGATGATGACCGCATTATTCTGGCTGATATTCGTGAGGGCGATAATCTGCTCGAGATTTTCCGTGACCGTCGCCCCGAGGTGGTGTTCCACGCTGCGGCTTTGAAGCACGTGTCGGCGCTGGAGGCGTATCCGCAGGAGGCATGGAAGACGAACTCCCTGGGCACCCTCAATGTGCTGCGTGCCGCGGAGGCGGTGGGCGTGAAGACCTTCGTGAACGTTTCGACCGATAAGGCTGCGGATCCGAAGACTGCGCTGGGTCAGTCCAAGCGCGTGGCGGAGCGTCTGACCGCGTACTTTGGCGAGAAGACCGGCAACACCTACGTATCGGTTCGTTTCGGTAACGTGTTTGGTTCGCGCGGTTCGATTAAGCCGCTCTTTACGAAGCAGATTCTTTCGGGTGGTCCGATTACCCTGACGGATAAGCGTGCGACCCGTTACTTCATGCTGATTACCGATGCCTGCCTGCTGGTGATGCTTGCCGGTGCGATTGGTCGCCCGGGCGAGGTCATGGTGCTGGATATGGGTCAGCCGGTCAAGATCCTGGATGTTGCGAAGGCGATGCGCCAGGCGTATGAGCGGTATGACGTGGAGATCAAGGAGATTGGTCTTCGCAAGGGTGAGAAGCTGGATGAGGCTCTCTTCGGCGGTACCGAGAAGCTGGTACCTAGTGAGGAGAACCGGTATATTTCCCGGTCGAGTGCCCCGGCACTTGACCCTGATGAGCTCGATTACGAGCTGTGGATTCAGAACTATCGGGAGCACAGTGGCTATGAGCGTCATGGCCTGGAGCGTGCCCCTGATCCGCGTACTTTGGCGGATGCGCAGACGTTCTAATCTTTACGGAATGACATCGGATGCTGCACTTGCGTGGCAGGTGCGGTATCCGGTGTTTTTCTCTTTGCACGGCACTAGATTCTGTGTGCGGTACTGGAATCTGTGAAGGTTAGCCCTGCGTCGGTGAATAGTTCTATAGAATACGAAGTAAACACACACTACGCACACATCGTCCCTTAGCCGCGATTCTGGAGTTTGCGTCCAGGGGAGCGGCGCCAATGCTTTGGAGCTGGTATGACCTCCTTTTCTGAGCTGTTGAGCATTTTTGCTCTTGCTTTTGTTTTGGGTGCCCTTTTGCCGTTTGCGGTGCGCCCAATTTTGCACCGCTACAACATGGTGGATGTTCCTAATGAGCGTTCTTCGCATACTGCTCCGACCTACCGCGGTATGGGGTTGGCGACTGCGGCTGCGACCTTTGTAGCGTTTGTGGCGGCTACCCTGTTCGGCTGGACGTACCGTTCTGCTGAGTCTTTGCAGCTGGCGGTGACAATTGCCGCGGCGATTCTGTGCGCTCTCGCCTTGGGCTGGCTGGAGGATATTCGCGGCGTGAGCATTGTGCGTCGTGCGGGCCTGCAGCTGGTGATTGGTGTGCTGGTGAGCGTGAGCTTTGCGACGGTGCAGGGCACGAACATTCTGCTGCTGATTCTTGGCGCGATTTTTATTGCCGGATACATTAACGTGGCGAACTTTATGGACGGCATTAACGGCATCTCTGGTGCTCACGGTCTGGTGGCTGGTTTGGCGTATGCGCTGACCGGTTGGATGGTGAACCTGCCGTGGCTGGCGTTGGCTGGTGTGGCGGTTGCCGGTGCTTTTGCGGCCTTCTTGCCGTGGAATGTGCGCCCGGGTAAGAACGTGTTTTTGGGCGATGCGGGTTCTTATGTTTTGGGTGCGGCGTTGGGTACGTTGGCTGTGGGTGCATGGTTTGCGGATGTTCCGTTCCTGCTGGCTTTTGCTCCGCTGATGACGTATCTGGCGGACGCGGGTACGACTCTGTTCCGTCGTTTTATGGCGGGGGAGCAGTGGTACAAGCCGCACCGTACTCACACGTATCAGCGTCTGACGGATGTTGGTTTCAGCCACCTTGGTTCGACCGCCGTGGTGACCGGTACGACCATTCTGGTGTGGGTGCTGCTGGCGTTTGCCTCTGATTTGTTTGCTTCGGGCGCCGTGCTGGCGGCTGTTGGTGTGGTTCTTGTGGCTCTTGCCGTGCTGGTGGTGTACCTGCGTATGCCGCAGCTCTTTGGCGGTGAGGCTCCTACCTCTACGATTGACCTGTCGAAGCGTTTTGCAGCGGATTCGAAGGGGTCGGTGCCGAAGGCGAAGTCGGCAACTTCGGAGCCTGCTACCGGCTCTTTGACCTCGGCAACTGGTGTTCCTGCGACTCCTGAGAATGTGGAGCCGACCTCGCTGCATCCGGAGCCGATCATGCCGGATTCGGTGAAGGATCGTGCGGGTCAGCCTTCTTCTGCTTCCTCTTCTTCGACGCAGTCTAATCAGAATCGTGGGGAGAAACACTAATGGCTTCTGAGCAGCCTAAATCTCAGGCTCCCGCAGAGCCTCTCTGGAGGCGCGTGGTGGACGTTCTGTGGTATCCGCCGGCGGAGCGTAGGCGGCAGCAGAAACGCCGCCGAGAGCGTGCTCAAGCAGGTTTGAAGGCCTCTTCTTTCGAGAGCGAGGAGCTTTCCTGGAAATTTTTGTTCTACAGGGTATCGGCTTACTCTCTGCTGGCTTGGTTGGGCGGTATGATGAGTGCGTACCTGTTTGCGGGCCCCGTGGGCGCGCTAGGAATAACATTGGGCTTTCTGATAATCTATATATGCTTCACTCTGGGCGTATTAGTTATGTTGGTTGCTCCCATTTTCGACTGGGGTGTACCCAAATCGCTGGTGGTGAGCTACCTCGTGAAGATTGCTCTGCTCGGTCTGGTATTGATGTTTGTGCCGTTCCCCGAGAACTTGAGGCACGGTTGGACTCTCGCAGGCGCATGTACCGGCGTGATTCTGTGGATTGTTATTGAAACAGTCAGCATCGCACGACTGAGAATTCTATACTTCGACACCGATCTGGAAGACCATGGTCGGTAACGCGATTGGTGTTTGAAAGGAAATACGTTTGGCCGAAGAGAAGAAGTGGTGGGACGGAGATAAAAAGCTCCGCACTACCGGAGAATTGGTGTCTGACGGAGGGCTCTCCGGTGCAGTCATGTCGATTCTCTATCTGATCATCGGTATAGCAGTGTGGGGCGGCATCGGTTACCTCGGTGACCTGGTCTTCTCCACCACCTGGCTGGTGTGGGTTGGTGTCTTGATTGGCGCTATCGGAGGTTTGACCCTCGTCTTTACCCATATGACCAGGCAGAATAAAGACCGCTAGGTCATTGAACGCGGACCGCTAGGTCACACATTCATCCATGTAGTTAGCATGTCAGTCGTTTATAGGCAGACATGGGCTCTTGAAGCCACTAGTAGCAAGAAAGGACTTGCTTTGATCGAGAACGGGTTGATCCTCGCGGAAGCCTATGTGCCGCCGACCCCCGAAGACATGCATCTGCCCCCCTTCTTCACCATTGGTGATTTCGCTTTCGGTAAGCAGAACGTACTGATTCTGCTGTCCGTGGTGATTATCGCGGTCTTCTTCCTCACCGCAGCACGTAAGCGCGCCATGGTTCCCGGCAAGACTCAGTTCATCGCTGAGTCCGGCTACATGTTTGCTCGTAACTCCCTCGGTAAGGAAACCCTGGGCGTACAGCACTACAAGCCGTTCGTGCCGATTCTGTTCGCCTCCTTCTTCTTCGTTCTGGTGAACAACCTCTACGGTTCGATTCCGTTTGTTCAGCTGCCCTCCTTCTCCCACTCCGGTAGCGCCTACGCACTGGCTGGCGTAGCGTACCTGACCTGGGTTGGCGTTGGTATCAAGCGCAAGGGCCTGGGCGGCTTCTTCAAGGACATCACCATGCCTTCGGGTCTGCCGGTGTGGATTTACCCCATCCTGATCCCGATCGAGTTCTTCTCGAACCTGCTGATTCGTCCCGCAACTCACGCACTGCGTCTCTTCGCGACCATGTTCGGTGGTCACCTGGCGCTGATGGTTGCATCCAGCATGGTGACCTACATGGTTGAGACTCTGGGTGGCATCGGCTACCTGGCTGCTATTGCTCCCGGTGCTCTGGGCATATTCCTGTACTTCCTGGAATTCATGATTCAGTGCATCCAGGCTTATGTGTTCGCTCTGCTGCTGGCTGTGTACCTGCAGGGCTCGGTTTCCGAGGGACACTAAACTCTCTAGTTTTTTAGGTTTTCGCGTTCGTCATTGGGCGTGAATAAAGCAACCCACACGTTCACTGTGCGGGCTATTAACTCAAATCAAACTCTGTTCGGTCCGGGTATGTTCCCGGTCGAACACTGTTGAAAGGAAAAATAATGGTTGGTTCCATCACTGCGGTTGGCTACGGTCTGGCAGCTATTGGCGGCGGCATCGGCGTGGGTCTGATCTTCGCGGCATACATGACCAGCGTTGCTCGTCAGCCCGAGTCCCAGAAGACCCTGCAGCCCATGCTGTTCATGGGCTTCGCACTGGTCGAGGCACTGGCAATTCTGGGCCTGGTTCTCGTCTTCATCAAGTAACCGGCTCTGCCACATCCTAAACGACCCATCCCATAGAACAGGATTCCCTCCATGATTTATCTGGCAAGCGAAGGGGGAGCGGAGGCAACTTCGAACCCCCTGATTCCCGACGTCGGGGAAATTGTCATTACCCTCATCGGATTCCTGATCCTCTACTACATCGTTGCTAAGTACGTTGTCCCGGCGTTCGAGAAGATCTACCAGGACCGTAAGGAAGCAATCGAAGGTGGCCTTGCCAAGGCCGAGAAGGCACAGGCAGAGGCTGCAGCGGCTCGCGATGAGTACACCCAGCAGCTCGAAAGCGCTCGACTGGAGGCTCAGAAGATTCGTGAAGAGGCACGCGCAGAGGGCGAGGCAATCATTGCCGATGCTCGCGAGCGTGCAACCGCTGAGGCTCAGCGCATTAGCGATAATGCAGCAAAGGCTATCGAGGCAGAGCGTGCGGCAGCAGCAGTGTCCCTCCGTTCCGAGGTTGGCACTCTTGCTACGACCCTTGCCGGCAAGATTGTGGGCGAAGCCCTCAACGATGATGAGCGATCGGCCCGTGTGGTAGATCGTTTTCTTGCTGACCTTGAAACCGAGAAGCAGAACGCAGGTGCGGCTCGGTAATGGCAGGAGTATCTACTGAATCACTGAGCAAGGTGGAAGAGGTGCTGGAAGCTCACGCTTCCCTGCAGCCCCTGAACCTGGCGAGCGAGCTTTTCGCTGTGGTTGATGTTCTCGACCACAACGGCACCCTGCGCCGTGCTGTCACCGATTCTTCGCGTGATGCAGCAGCACGTCAGGGTATCGCTAACACCGTCTTCGGCGGCAAGATCTCTTCTCAGGCTATGGCTGTGTTCACCAATGCGGTGGCTCAGCGCTGGTCTGATGATGCTGATCTGGCGAACGCCCTGGAGCGTGCAGCAGTGCTCGCCGTGACCGCATCGGCTCAGTCTCGCGGTGGCGTGGATGCCCTGGACGAGGTGCTCAACGAACTACTCACCTTTGTGCGTACCGTTGATTCCAACGCTCAGGCGCAGGAAGCGCTGTCCGACCATCAGGCAAGCAAAGAAGCAAAGAAGAAGCTCGCCGTGGCGCTCGGTGGCCCCGCCACCACCGCCGAAGGTGTGCTTCTGCTCGAACGAGTTGGCTCCAACCCCCGCGGCCGTCACGCTGCACGGGTAGCCGATGAGTTCGCAGAAATCATCGTCACGCGACAGAACCGTTACATTGCGCGAGTAACTAGCGCGATTGCGCTGTCGCAGGCACAGCTTGAACGTCTCGGTCGCGCGCTCAACGCCGTGTACGGCCGTGAGCTGAAGCTCGACGTTTCGGTGGACCCCGCCGTTCTGGGCGGTCTGCGTGTTCAGGTGGGCGACGAGGTGATCGACGGTACCGTCGAGACCCGCATGTCCGACCTGACTCGTTCCATCGGCTAGCGGCTCAAGCTAGCGACGCTGAACCGTTCGTCGCAACGGTGATTTAGAAGATACCTCGGGTAGCGGGTGCGTGGCTGATGCCTCCTTCGCAGAAGCGGCGGCATTGCCCGCCCGTTCAACCCGAATTGCAAGTTTCGGTTGGTTCCGTTGACGGAACGCAACCACAATGAGAGAGCAGGGACACAAGATGGCCGAACTGACCATCAATGCCGAAGATGTCCGTAATGCGCTGAACGAGTTTGCAGCGTCTTACGAACCCGGCAATGCAGAACGTGTTGAGGTGGGTCGAGTTGTATCGGCCTCCGACGGTATCGCTCGTGTCGAGGGCCTTCCCTCGGTTATGGCGAATGAGCTGCTTCGTTTCGAAGACGGCACCCTCGGCCTCGCACAGAACCTGGATACCCGCAATATTGGTGTGATTGTCCTGGGTGACTTCACCGGTATTGAAGAGGGCCAGGTCGTACACCGCACCGGTGAGGTCCTCTCGGTGCCCGTTGGCGACGCGTACCTCGGTCGCGTTGTTGACCCCCTCGGTAACCCGATCGATGACCTGGGCCCCATTGAGTCCGAAGGTCGCCGTGCACTGGAGCTGCAGGCTCCCGGCGTGACCCAGCGTAAGTCGGTTCACGAGCCGCTGCAGACCGGTCTGAAGGCAATCGACTCGATGATTCCGATCGGTCGCGGTCAGCGTCAGCTGATCATTGGTGACCGCCAGACCGGTAAGACCGCTATCGCGATCGACACCATTCTGAACCAGAAGGACAACTGGGCTTCCGGTGACCCCGAGAAGCAGGTTCGATGCATCTACGTGGCTGTTGGCCAGAAGGCATCCACCATTGCAGCTGTCCGCCACACCCTTGAGACTCGCGGCGCGCTGGAGTACACCACCATCGTGGCATCTCCCGCATCTGACGCAGCAGGCTTCAAGTACCTGGCACCCTACACCGGTTCGGCTATCGGCCAGCACTGGATGTACGGTGGCAAGCACGTCCTCATCATCTTCGACGACCTGTCGAAGCAGGCAGAAGCATACCGCGCTGTGTCCCTGCTGCTGCGCCGCCCGCCGGGACGTGAAGCATACCCCGGTGACGTCTTCTACCTGCACTCCCGCCTGCTGGAGCGTTGCGCTAAGCTCTCCGACGACCTCGGCGCAGGTTCGATGACCGGCTTCCCGATCATTGAGACCAAGGCAAACGACGTTTCCGCCTTCATTCCGACCAACGTCATCTCCATTACTGACGGCCAGATCTTCCTGCAGTCCGACCTGTTCAACGCTAACCAGCGTCCGGCAGTCGACGTCGGTATCTCCGTCTCCCGTGTTGGTGGTGCCGCACAGACCAAGGCTATGAAGAAGGTCTCCGGTACCCTGAAGCTGGAGCTGGCACAGTACCGTTCGATGGAAGCGTTCGCAATGTTCGCATCCGACCTGGACGATGCAACCAAGGCACAGCTGACCCGCGGTTCTCGCCTGACCGAGCTGCTGCGTCAGCCGCAGTACACCCCGTACGCAGTTGAAGAGCAGGTTGTCTCCATTTGGGCTGGTACCTCCGGTCACCTCGACGACATCGAGATTTCCGACGTGCTGCGCTTCGAGGAAGGCTTCATCGAGTACCTGCGTCACAAGACCTCGGTACTGACCGATATCGCTTCCTCCGGCAAGCTTGAGGATGACACCGTTGCAGCTCTGAAGTCCGCAGTTGCTGACTTCAAGCAGGGTTTCAAGTCTGAGGGCAGCAGCCACCTCGTCGACGCAGGTCACGAGGAGCACAAGGCAGCTCGCGATAGCGACATCACTCAGGAAACCATCGGTTAGCGATTAGTCCTCGCCTTCTCCCCGCCTCAGCTATGAGGCTGGGGCGGGGCAGAAAGCAAGGAGAAAGGAAGCTCTATGGGAGCCCAGATTAGGGTTTACCGACAGAAGATTGCTTCGACGTCGTCTATGAAGAAGATCTTCAAGGCGATGGAGATGATCGCGACCTCCCGCATTAACAAGGCTCGTAACGCTGCTCAGGCAGCCGGCCCTTACGCGAACGCTCTGACCCGCGTGGTGACTGCGGTTGCGACTCAGCACGGTATTAAGCACCCGCTGATTCACAAGCCGCACGAGTTCGGAACCTACGAACACCGTCGCTCCGCAATCCTGGTTGTTACCAGTGACCGCGGTCTGGCAGGTTCGTACTCCTCCGCTATCCTGCGTCGTACCGAATCTCTGATTGAGAGGCTGCGCTCTAACGGCCAGGAGGTACAGCTGTACCTGGTTGGCCGTAAGGCAAAGGCTTACTTCGAGTTCCGTGAGCGCCCCTACGCCCGTGCGTGGGAGGGGCACACCGATGCACCTCGTGTTGAAACTGCCGTCGAAATTCGTGACGCGCTGCTCGAAGCCTACGACCTGCCCTTCGAAGAGGGCGGCGTGGACGAACTGCACATCGTATACACCGAGTTCAAGTCGATGGTTGTTCAGGAACCCAAGATCCTGCGCCTGCTGCCCATCCACGTGGGTGACGCAAAGGCTATGGGCGAGGAAATCGTTCCCGACCAGGAACTGACCAAGGCTGAGTACGAGCAGGCGGCATCCTTCGAGTTCGAGCCCTCCGCCGAGGAAGTGCTCAACGCGCTGTTGCCGCGCTACATTGCATCGCGTATCTTCTCCTGCCTCCTGCAGGCAGCAGCAAGTGAGCTGGCATCCCGCCAGCGCGCGATGAAGACCGCAGGTGACAACGCTGAGACGCTGATTACCAAGTACACCCGTTTGATGAACAACGCACGTCAGGCGGAAATTACTCAGGAGCTCTCCGAAATCGTGGGCGGCGCAGACGCCCTCGGCTCCTAGTACTTGTACGCCAACGAAGCCATCAACTGTCCAAACTTTCTAAGTAAGTGAGAAATATGACTGCCACCTACAACGAATCGGTCTCCGCACCGACTCAGGGCGCAACGGGTCGTATTGCCCGCGTCATCGGCCCCGTGGTCGACGTCGAGTTCCCCGCCGGTCAGGTCCCCGAGATTTACAACGCTCTGACCACCGAGCTGACCCTCGACGGTCGCACCCGCACCATCACCTTCGAGACCGCACAGCACCTGGGCGACTCGATCGTTCGCGCTATCTCCCTGCAGCAGACTGACGGCCTGGTCCGCGGTCAGGCTGTAGTCGACACCGGCGCACCGATCTCCGTCCCCGTTGGTGACGGCGTGAAGGGCCACATCTTCAACGTTCTCGGTGACGCACTCGACGTGCCGAACTCCGAGATCAAGGCTGACACCTACTGGCCGATCCACCGTGCCGCTCCCGGCTTCGCAGAGCTGGAAGGCTCCACCGAAATGCTGGAGACTGGTATTAAGTCCATCGACCTTCTGACCCCCTACATCAAGGGCGGTAAGATTGGTCTGTTCGGTGGTGCAGGCGTGGGTAAGACCGTGCTGATCCAGGAAATGATTACCCGTGTGGCTCGTAACTTCGGTGGTACCTCCGTGTTCACCGGTGTTGGCGAGCGTACCCGTGAGGGTAACGACCTGTGGGTCGAAATGGAAGAAGCAGGCGTTCTGAAGGACACCGCTCTTGTGTTCGGCCAGATGGATGAGCCCCCGGGAACCCGTCTGCGCGTGGCACTGACCGGTCTGACCATGGCGGAGTACTTCCGCGATGTTCAGAACCAGGACGTGCTGCTGTTCATCGACAACATCTTCCGTTTCACTCAGGCAGGTTCTGAGGTTTCCACCCTGCTGGGCCGCATGCCCTCCGCAGTGGGTTACCAGCCGAACCTGGCGGACGAAATGGGTCTGCTGCAGGAGCGTATTACCTCCACCCGCGGTCACTCCATCACCTCCATGCAGGCAATTTACGTGCCTGCGGATGACTACACCGACCCGGCGCCGGCAACCACCTTCGCGCACCTGGATGCGACCACCGAGCTCTCTCGTGAAATCGCATCGCGCGGTCTGTACCCGGCAATTGACCCGCTGTCCTCCACCTCCCGAATTCTGGACGCACAGTACATCGGTCAGGAGCACTACGACACCGCAATTCGTGTGAAGGCTATTCTGCAGGAAAACAAGGAACTGCAGGACATCATCGCGATTCTGGGTGTGGACGAGCTCTCCGAGGAGCAGAAGATCGTCGTGGCACGTGCACGTCGTATCGAGCAGTTCCTCTCCCAGAACACCTACACTGCAAAGCAGTTCACCGGTGTCGAGGGTTCGACCGTTCCGCTGAAGGACACCATCGAGTCCTTCCAGATGATCTGCAACGGCGATGTCGACCACATCCCCGAGCAGGCGTTCTACAACATTGGTGGTATGGACGACGTTATGCGCCGCTACGAGGAAATCAAGGCACAGACTGGAGCTAAGTAATCATGGCTCTGAAAGTTGAAGTTGTTTCCCGCGAACGCGTCGTGTGGACTGGCGAAGCGAAGTACGTTCGTGCACGCTCCGTCAGCGGTGACCTCGGCATCCTGCCGGGCATGATCCCCACCTGCACGCTGCTGGCACAGGACGGCGAGCTGCTCATTGAACCCGTTGATGGTGAGCCCATTAAGACCATCCTCAACGCAGGTTTCTTGACCGTCTCGAACGATCACGTGACCATCGTTGCAAAGCACGCACAGATCTAAAGCTGGTTCCCCTCAGCGGGAATTAGCCACTGTGTACACCTCGCCGGTGTTCCACCCTGAAAGGGGAGGGGCACCGGCGATTGGTGTATCCGGGGGTAGATTGTTTACGCAGAACGAGAGTGTGCACAGAAAGAACGCGTGCGCCGAAAGAGCGCGGGCAGAAAGATGATGGGCTGAAAAGGGGCGCCTCCCATGGTCGGGAGGCGCCCCTCAAGCTATGTGCAGCTGCTTAGCCTAGAGCCGTTTAGAACAGACGGTCAGCTAGAACAGACGGTCAGCGGAGTCGTCCACGCCGCGCATCGCATCGTAGTCCAGGCTCACGCAGCGGATACCGCGGTCCTCAGCCAGGGTACGTGCCTGCGGCTTAATCGTCTGTGCCGCAAATACGCCGCGCACCGGTGCCAGCAGCGGGTCACGGTTGAGCAACTCCAGGTAACGGGTCAGCTGCTCCACACCGTCAATATCGCCCACACGCTTGAGCTCAACCGCCACGGAGACGCCGTGCGCATCCTTCGCCATGATGTCTACCGGACCGATAGCGGTCGGGTACTCGCGGCGCACCAGCGAATAGCCCTCACCGAGAGTGTGGATCTGCTCTGCGAGCAGACGCTGCAGATCAGCCTCCACACCGTCCTTGATGAGGCCGGGATCAACACCCAGGTCGGTGGCGTGCTCGTGCTCAATCTTGTAGATGCGAATCATGAGGCGGTCATCGCTCTTAGCTGCCTGAACGGTCCACAGCTGCTGAACATCGGACTCTAGGTCCTCACGGATGCTCTGCGGAACGTCCTCACGCTCAGCCACCAGCAGGGAGCAGGGAGGGCTCATCCAGTTCAGAGGCTTGTAGGAACCGCCGTCGGAGTGAATGAGGACGGAGCCGTCATTCTTGACCATCAGCAGGCGGGTAGCGCGGGGCAGGTGGGCGCGGAGGCGGCCCTCATAATCTACGGAGCATTCAGCAATGACAATACGCATCCGTCCACTCTAGCAGGTACGAGTGTTTGGCTCTAGCAGGTGAGGGTATGAGATAGGGAACCTGAGCTTGGTACAGGTCGCGGACGGGGCACAGCAGGGAAGTACGGCACAGAGCGGGGGAGTACCGCCTCAACATGAGTACCACGCCAGTATGAGGAAGAGCGCAGAGCGAACAGCGGCAGGGTAGGTAGATAGAGATAGCTGAGCAGCGCGGTAGAATAGGGCTCATGGCACGTAAGAATCATCCCGGCAGGCGAGTATCCGGCACCACCAGCGATAAGTGGCACCGTCAAGCACCCGCAGGGCGTGATATCAGCAGGATCCTCGACCCTGCACCTCGACTGGAACGTGACCGATACGGTGACTGGCTGGTGCAATACATTCCCGCCGTCAACGCCCAAAAAACCTACACCTGCCCCGAATGCTACCGCTCGATTCCGCCCAGAACAGCGCACCTGGTGGTGTGGCAGGAAAGCCACACGATGGGCCGTAGCCGCGCCATTGATGAGCGCAGGCACTGGCATCAGCATTGCTGGCGCACCCGCCGCAAATAGGCTGAACACTGCACTTAAGGTGCAGCCTAAGACTACATTCTTGACCAAAACCACATTCTCGAATCCATTTCTTGAAGGAACGCAATGAGCAACACCGCCGATATCACCCGCGCGCAGGAATTTGATCCCGCCCGCTACGTCTTCAGCACCGCCGCTGAGCCCACCCCCATTAAGGCACGTACTGTGCTTCCGGCACGCCGTGAGAACTTTACCGTCACCACTGCGGACGGCAAGCGCCTCGTCGGTGAACTCGCCCTGCCCGAAGGCGAAGTCAAGGCAACCCTGGTGACCTTCCACCCGCTACCCACCCACGGCGGCTACATGGACTCGCACGTGTACAAGAAGGCGTCCTTCCGCCTGCCGGCGCTGTCGAACATTGCGGTGCTGCGTTTCAACACTCGCGGCACCTCCTCGATTCGCGGCACCAGCGAAGGCGTCTTTGACGGCGGCTTTGCCGAGAAGAAGGACTTCGACGCAATCCTGAAGTTCGTACGCGAGCGCGCCCTGCCGAACCCCTGGCTGGTCGGCTGGTCCTTCGGCACCGAGCTGGTGCTCAAGTACGCGCCCGAATACGCGGACGAGTTCACCGGCGCTATTCTGCTCTCTCCGCCGCTGCACCGTGTGCACCCGGCTGAGCTGGACGAGTGGAATAAGATCTCGAACCCGCTGTACGCGCTGGTGCCCGAGCACGACGACTACCTGCAGCCTCCGGCGGCGTGTGAGCGTTTCGCGGCTGTACCGCGCACTCGGGTGATTCCCTTTGAGGGGTGCAAGCACCTGTGGGTGGGCGAGAAGTCCGTGCAGCAGGTCCTCAACACCGTGGTCAGCATCGTCACCGGTGCACCCACCGAACTGCCCACCGAATACAGCGGCCCGGTGGCAGAAGAAATCACTGAGCTCTAAAAGTTCGGCATAAAAACACGGCATAAAGCATGAAGGCGGCGGCTTTGGATAGAACATCCAAAGCCGCCGCCTTCGTATCTATACGCGATGCGTGCCCCGCGGGAAGAGTAGCGAGCGCGTAGAGAAACCTAGAGCTGTTTACAGCTGGAGGTGACTACAGTTGGGCGGTGACTATAACTGGTCTTGGCGAGGAATGAACACCTCACGCACCAGAATCAGCATGGAAGCTGCCACCGGAATAGCAATCAGCGCACCCAGCACGCCCCAGAGCGCGCCACCGGCAGCCACCGAAATAATCGCAACACCGGCAGGAACCGAGACAGCGCGAGCCATAATACGCGGAGAAATCAGGTACGCCTCCACCTGCAAGTACAGGAAGTACGCCACCGAAAACCACAGCGCCAGACTCCAGTCCTGAGTCAGCAGAATCAGCGAGGTCAAAATCAGCGCAATCACGCCACCAACCAGCGGAATGAACGCCAGAATCATAACGACCAAAGCCATCAACTGCGGGAAGCTAAAGCCCAAGAACAACATTATGAAGAATGCGAAGAGGGCGTTCAGAATGGCTACCATCGCCTGGCCCATCACGTAGTTACCCACCGACTCAGTAATCTTGTCGGTAATGTACTTGACACGCACACGCTTAGACGCCGGCGCCAAACGCACACCCCACGCCTTAATCGTGTCCATCGACGTGAGGAAGTACAGGGACAGGAACAGCACAATAATCACGCCGGTCACGCTCTGCGCCAGGGTAGAACCCGCAGAAACCAGGCTCGACATGAAGCTATTGACCTGCGAAGAGGAGAACGTCGACTCCAAGAACTTCGGGACGTTCTCATTCACCCAGGTGCTGATGCTAAAACGCTGATCAAGCTCGTGGTACCAATCAGAATCAATCGTGTTCTGATAAATACCCGGCGCGTACTGAACAAACTTAGACGCCTGCTCGCTAATGACCGGGCCAATCGTCATCACCAGACCGGTCACAGCGCCAGCAAAACCAGCAAGCACAGCAATCACGCCGATACCGCGCTTAATGCCCCAAGACTCCAGGCGGCGCACAATCGGGTCCAGACCCAGAGCAATGAAAATAGCGCCGGTCACCCAACCCACCAGGGCACCTACATTATTGAAAATGTAGTAGGCGAAGAGCGCCAGACCCACGCCCACGGTCATGAGGAAACCAAAAGCGACCGGGTTATGCATCATCGAGGTCTTGCCGTTGCCGACCACCTTCGGTGCGGGAGGCGCATCCTCAGAAGCGGCGGGGACCACCGGAATGGTATCCGTAGGAGGCATGGACGCGCGGCGGCGCTTGGAACGCACCTGGCTAATGCTTTCGGTTATCTCGCTGAAGGTCTCCGTTAACTGATCGGTGAGGGATTCCTTCTTGCGCGTCTCGGGGGACGATGTCGTCTCTGCGGGAGCTTCTGAGGCTTTCTTCTCGCTCATGCTCTTCCTTTCCGAATCATTCCGGGTATTTTTTCTCTACTGTGCCATTCTACCGGCTGGTTTACTTTGTTACGGCGTCCACGGTGAATCCCAAGGACAGGGGAGTGCATGTGGGAGAGGTATCTGCGCGCTGTTCAAGGATTAGCCTAAGCGCTAGTCCCTGCATGAGCTCAGAGCGTAGGCGGCAGGGAACGCGCGCTCGCAACGGCGCGTTGTGGGGATAATAGAGGAAGGAATGCGTGAAGGGTCTAGCCTGCACGCAACAATAGGTACAGAACGTAAAGGAGCCCAGGATGAGCATTATTTTTGATCCGGCAGACCGCGGCGCATCCCAGAACGCGGCACAGGGTAACGTCGCGCAGGGTGGTGCAGCACAGAACGGGGCTGTGCAGAACGGGGCAGCGCAGGAGATTCCCGCCTCCGTACGCAACGCCATGGAACTGAACCCCAACGCGGTACAGAACGCAGCGGCACAGTCTGCTGGTGCACAGGGCGGCGAGCAGGCCCCCTCCGCTCCCACCTGGCGCTACGAGGTCAACACCCCCGAAGAGTTCCAGAAGTTTGTGCAGCTCTCCAGCCAGGGTGCCGTGATTTTTGCGCTCTACGCACCGCACTCGCCGTCCTCCCTGCAGATGCTTGAGGGCGTACAGAAGCTCGTCGACTCCGCCGCGGGTAGTATGATTTGCGCCGCCGTGGATGTCACCAAGCTCCCCGAAGCTGCCCAGGCATTCGGCGTGAGCGGTGTGCCCGCGGGTGTTGCCGTTCTGGCGGGCCGCCCGGCACCGATTTACACCGGCCCGGTCAGCGCAGAAGACCTCGGCGATGTGCTCTCCCAGGTTCTTCAGCTCGCGGCACAGTACCAGCTGCCCGGCGGCTTCGACCCGGTCGTTCCCGAAGACGAAAAGCCCCTGCCGCCCCTGCACGCAGAAGCCGTCGCTGCCCTCGACCGCGGCGACCTGGAGGGTGCCCGCGCCGCATACCGCAAGGCAATTAGCGAGAACCCCGGCGATAAGGAAGCGAAGCTCGGCCTGGAACAGGTTGAACTGCTTGCCCGAGTGAAGGACCTGGACATGGCAACCGAACGCGCGGCGGCCGCGGCAGACCCCATGAACATTGACGCCGCGTTCAACGTAGCCGACCTGGACCTGGTCGGTGGCCATGTGGAGGACGCGTACAACCGTCTGCTGCGCCTGTTCAGCGCGATAGGTCCCGATGATAAGGCGCGTGTGCGCGAGCGTCTCGTGCAGCTCTTCGACGTGGTGGGTGCATCTGACCCGCGCACCGTCAAGGCGCGTGCGGCACTGACTATGGCGCTGTTCTAAAAGGCGCTGTCGCCTGGGAAACGTCATGAGCCGGTCTAGCTAGCTCTGGCTAATCTAGGCGGCTGAAACGTTGAATACGGACGGGCTATCGTCTACCCCCGCACTCGGGCTGCGGGGGAGGCTGTAGCCCGTTCTGCGTTCGCGGGTTTGAGCGGTTTTAAGGGTGGGGAGAGCAGGCGACTCAACCTGTCTGATAGCGCGGTTGGATGGCATCTATAGCACCCCGAAATGTCCATATTATGCATTGTGAGTACTTAATAATGCAGGTTTCATCACCAAACCTGCTAGACCTCATGGGGGGGTGGTAGGGTGAAAATATGAACACTAGTCACTTTCCCCAGGACCCGAACCCGCAAGAACCAGGTTCACCGCAGAACCCGGTACAAGAGACCAGCCCGGTACAAGAGACCGCAGTAGAGGCAACCCCCGCCGCGGCAGTACCTCAAGCTATAGTCCCCGAATTTGCAGCGCCGGAAGCTACAAACCTCGAGCCTGTAGCGCCGGAAGCTGTAGTTCCCGCATCGGTAGCACCGCAGCTACCCGTCACCCCGCAGACTATACCTGCAGCTGGCGCTCGCCCCGCCATCGAAATCCGCGGCCTCACCAAGGCATTCGGTCAGAAGGTCGCCGTCGACCGCATCAACCTCGACATCCCCTCCGGATCCTTCTACGGACTGGTCGGCCGCAACGGCGCCGGTAAAACCACCACCATCTCCATGGTCACCGGCATGCTCATGCCCAATGAAGGCACCGCCTACGTGCGCGGCATCGACATGTGGGCCGACCCGCTCAAGGCCAAAGCGCACCTGGGTGTGCTGCCCGACGGCGTGCATCTCTTCGACAAGCTCACCGGCGAGCAGCTCATCACCTACTCCGGCTACCTACACGGCATCGATAAGGAAACCGTCGCCTCCCGCGTCAAGGACCTGCTCGCCGCAATGGACCTGACCGACGCTGCGGGTCGTGCCGTTGCCGATTACTCCGCCGGTATGACCAAGAAGATTGCGCTCGCCGCCGCCCTTGTCCACGCGCCCTCCGTGCTGATTCTGGATGAGCCCTTCGAGGCGGTCGACCCGGTTTCTGCCGCTAATATTCAGGACATTCTGCGTGGCTTCGTTGCTTCCGGCGGTACCGTCGTCATCTCCTCGCACGTGATGGACCTTGTCCAGCGCCTGTGCGACCACGTAGCCGTCATGGACTCCGGCCGTATTCTCGCCGCCGGAACCGTCGACGAAGTACGCGCCGGCATGAGCCTTGAAGAACGATTCGTGCAGCTGGTCGGCGGCCGCACCTCCTCGGAAGGATTGTCATGGTTGGGCACCTCGTCTCACTAAAGTGGCAGTATGTGCTCGCCGCCTTCCGCCGTAGCATCTGGGCGCTCATCGGCCTGATTTTTGCGGCGCTCTACGCGGGCGGTATGCTCTTCGGCCTCGGCTCCGCATACTTTATCGCTAACTCGGAGGTACCCGAATACGGTCAGCTCGGAACCCTCCTGGTAGGCGCGGTTATTGCGCTCGCCTGGGCTATTGTCCCCATTTTCTTTAGCGGACTGGACGGCACCCTGGACGAGAGCCGATTCGTGCTCTTCCCCATCAAGCCCTCCACCCTGCAGAAGGGCCAGTTCCTCGGCGGGTTCGTGGGTATCCCCGGCATTGCCAGCATCATTGCCGTGCTGCTGGGTGCGATCGCGTTTATATCGCAACCGCTCGCGCTGGTCGTGTACCTCATCTGCTGCGTGCTCGGCCTTGCGAACCTCATGGTGTGGGCTCGTCTCGCCAACCGCCTGGGCATGGCGCTGAATGATAACCCGCGCATCGCCAACACCCTGATGATCGTTGCCATGCTACTGATGATGAGCGCCGGCTTTATCTTCGGTGGAACGATAACCTACCTGACCAAGCACTGGGAAGAGGTGCTGCCCTACCTGCCGTGGCTCAGCGTGACGCCCTTCGGGTCGGCATTTGCGGTGCCCTACTTTATGGCGACCGGCAATATGGGCACCGCCCTTGGTTGCCTGGCTCTGACCCTCGTCTACCTGGCTGGCGGATGGTGGCTGTGGGGTAAGAACCTGGCACGCTCCATGGCGAATGTGGGCGGTAGCGCGCACCACGCGAGCGCAGCTGAAGTCGCCGCGGGTGATTTGGGTCTGTTGGCACGGTTCCCCGCAACCCCGCGTGGTGCCGTGGCGGCACGAACCCTGCACTCATTTCTGAAAGACAACCGTCTGCAGCTGCTGACCGCAAGCACCGCCATGCTTTACCTGATACTGACGGTGGCTATGCCCCTGTTCCTGAGCTCTGTAGGCTCCTTCGAAAGTCGGGCCAGTTTTAACGGCGTCAACGCGGCTGAAGCTAACCAGATCATCAATAGCGGCGTGATGCAGCTCTTCGGATTCTGGATGTACTTCTGCACCGTCTTCACCGGCTACTACATGTGCTACCTCGTCTCCTACGACAACACCGCATTCAGCCTGCACGTGCTCTCCCCGCTACGCGGTATTGACGATCGTCTCGGCCGTCTCTGGGGTTACAGCATCCTGATGGTTCCGATCGTGGTGGTGATGGTGTTCGTCGCCTCAGCGGCAAATGGACACCTGGAGCTTTTCCCCATCGTGCTGATGCACCAGCTGGGCGTGCTCGCCGCAGCGGCTGGTATGGGCAGCGTGATGGACACCTTCATTAGCCCGCCCGTGGCGCCTCCGGGTGCTAACCCGTTCAAGAACCCGAAGAACAATGAGGGCTTCGCTAATCAGTTGCTGCTCATGCTCACCGTAATTCTGGTGATGCTCAGCGCGCTACCCGGCGGTATCTCGGTTGTTGTGTACATTTTCGTGACCCAAGATCTACTAACCCTCGTCTTCGGTGGCTTGATTCAGCTCCTGATTGGTGCTGCACTGCTCGTGGGCGGCGTGGCGTGGGGCGGCCACCGCTACGACAAAGTCAGCTCCAAGATGCTGGAGCGTGTGGCACGCTTCCAAGCGAACTAACAAGAGTCGAAGCTCCAGCACATCAGGAATAAAAGAGATGGGTTCCGTGTTAGGTACTAAGCCTGGCGCGGAACCCCTTTTCTATGCTTCTATGCCGCCCGAAATTCTAGCCCCGAACTTCTGACGGAAAGAAGCTCACCGCAATACCTAAGAGCCTATGGCCAAGCTGTGGTCTGCCTCCATGTTGACCGCCCGTGGGCTCAGTACCTCCCAACTGCTACTAAAATAGAGAAGGCGCCGATCACCCAACCGTGCAGCGGCGCCCCTCACCCTATGTATCCCACCTCATCATCAAGGAGAAACATGAGCTCGATCGAAGGCATCGAAGACCCCTTTGGCCCCGGAACCGCAGGCGGCACCGCCCTGCTCGAACGCGAAGAAACCCAGCTTTCTGAGCCCGGCGACCACGAGCGCTTCTCCCACTACGTACGCAAGGAAAAGATCCTCGAATCGGCGCTGACCGGTGAACCCGTGCGCGCCCTCTGCGGCAAAATGTGGGTACCCGGCCGCGACCCGCAGAAGTTCCCCGTCTGCCCCCAGTGCAAGGAAATCTACGAAGGCCTCGCACCCGGCAACGACGGCGACAACGGCTCCGGCGAATAATACGCGCCAGGCGACACGCCTGAGACAAATACGCCTGAATAAATACGAATAAATAACACGCCGCAGCAGCAAGACTCAACGGCCCAACACCGCTCATGAGACTTTGCTGACGAGCACCAAATTCTTGCACCACAGCCCGGCAACAACCTGCGGATGTGGTGCTAGAATTTAACCTCGCTGTGCCCGGACCGCCAGAGCACCAGAAACACCAGAGCGCTAAGAACACCAGAGCACTAGGAACACCAGAGTGCCCACCACCTCCACACGGGGGAGGAACGCCCTGCGCTGAGTCGGCGGGAGGAATCAGTAGAGGTAGACGAGGAAGAAGGAGAGAATGAGCGCACCCGCAGAGGAACCCACACTATTCGACAGTATGGTGAAGCCGAAGCTCTCCCCGGCATACCCCGACCGCGCCCCCTGGGGTACTTCCGTCAGCCTGCGCGCCTGGCAGGCAGAAGCCATGCAGAAGTACTTCGAAACCAACCCCCGCGACTTCATGGCTGTCGCAACCCCCGGCGCGGGTAAAACCACGTTTGCGCTGACCCTCGCCAAGGAACTATTTAACCGCGGCACGGTCCGCCAGCTCATCGTTGTGGCGCCGACCGACCACCTGAAGAAGCAGTGGGCTGACGCCGCCGCAAAGGTCGGCATTCCTATTGACCCGAACTTCAAGAACGCGGATGTGACCATCAGCCGCCACTACAAGGGTGTGGCGCTGACCTACGCGCAGGTGGCGAATAAGCCGCAGCTGCACGCCCGCAACACCGAGGAAACGAAAACCCTCGTAATTTTTGACGAGATTCACCACGCCGGTGATTCGCTGTCCTGGGGCGACGGCCTGCGTGAAGCGTTCGACGACGCGACCCGCCGCGTGGCGCTGACCGGTACCCCGTTCCGTTCGGACACCTCCCCGATTCCGTTCGTCACCTACGAGGTCGACAATGACGGTATCCGCCGCTCCAAAGCGGACTACTCCTACGGTTACGGCCCCGCGCTGAAGGACCACGTGGTGCGCCCGGTCATCTTCATGGCGTACTCGGGCCAGATGCGTTGGCGCACCTCCGCTGGTGAGGAAATGGCGGCAAACCTCGGCGAAGGCTTCACCAAGGACATCACCTCCCAGGCATGGCGCACCGCCCTCGACCCCAACGGAGAATGGATTCCGACCGTGCTCGCGGCGGCCGATAAGCGCCTGACTGAGGTGCGCCGCACCGTGCCCGACGCCGGTGCGCTCGTCATCGCAACCGACCACGCGGACGCCAAAGCCTACGCCGAACAGATCCAGAAAATCACCGGCGAATACCCCGCCGTGATCCTCTCTGACGACCGTGAAGCCTCCGCGAAAATTGACGAATTCCGTGAAGGCATGCAGCGCTGGATGGTCGCCGTGCGCATGGTATCCGAAGGCGTGGACGTGCCCCGCCTCGCCGTGGGCGTGTACGCCACCAGCACCAGCACCCCGCTGTTCTTCGCGCAGGCTATTGGTCGTTTCGTGCGTGCCCGCAAGCGCGGCGAAACCGCGTCCGTGTTCCTACCCTCGGTGCCGCAGCTGATGATGCTCGCCAACGACATGGAAGTAGAACGCGACCACGCCCTCGACCGCGGCGCACCCCAGGAAATCGACCCCATGGTCGAGGGGCTGGACGACCATCTGCTCGAGGAAGCAAACCGTGAGGAACGCGCCTCCGAGCAGCTGGCACGCGGCAAGTTCGAGGCGCTCGGCTCCGAGGCGTCCTTCCACGGCGTGCTGTTCGACGGCGCCGAGTTCGCCTCCGGCAACCTTGCCGTGGGTAGTGAGGAGGAGCAGGACTTCCTGGGTATTCCGGGTCTGCTGGACGCCGAGCAGGTCGGTACGCTGCTGCGCGCGCATCAGCGTGAACACGCGGCACGTCGCCCGGCGACGGCGGCACCTTCGGTGGTGGATCACCGCCAGCTGAAGGAGCTACGCAATAAGCTGGCGAAGAATGTGGCGGCGTGGTCGATTCGTTCGGGTCAGCCGCACGGCGTGATTCACAATGAGCTGCGTAAGATTTGCGGCGGCCCGGCGGTTGCGCAGGCTTCTGCTGAGCAGATTCAGGCGCGTATCGATAAGCTGTCGGACTGGTTCGTGGGTCGACGCTAGAACGTGGATAGAACGTAGAGAGAAGCCCTGCGGGTGTGTATGCGCTCGCGGGGCTTCTTGCGTTTTGTAGGGTAGCTGTAGTTCTTTGAGTGATTTTTACCTGAAGGTTTTCTCAGGTGCTTAAAAGCACATACGCGGAGAAATAAGTTGGATAGATAGTGGGAATAGGTGGTTCTTAAAAAACTTAATGTTGGTTTTTGCCCCCTAATTTGAGAAAAACATCGTCTGAAGGTTGTTTATGGAAGATATACCAGAGGGATTTAGGGGAGAAATGTGTGTGAATAAAAGTTCAAGTACTGGTTGAATACTGCACGTCAAAGTGGGTTTATGGAAGATTATGTGCGTTTTTCGCTTGAAATTTTAATACGGGGGGGGGTATGCTTTCTCCAAGTGTTGGGTTTCCCTGTGCTTTTGAAGCTGACCTATGTGTTTTTGATCTTCTGGGCGTGCAGGGGCTGACGCTTGTATAGAAACATCATGCATTCACTCTCTTCTGCACGCTATCTTCACTTTTGTGTGTGCGTTTGCCCTGCGTGGATTTATCGGCCGCGTTCTTGGTGAGAGTGAGTGCCCAAGATATCACTCTCGAAGGACATACATGTCTACTAACATTTCTCGCCGCAAGGTTGTAGCTGGCGCAGCATGGGCTGCTCCGGTTGTTGCAGCATCTGCTGCAGTTCCCGCTTTTGCATCCTCCACTGAGTGCAAGCCCGAAGGCTCCGCAGCTTACAGCATCTCTGGTACCGCTGCAGGTGCTAAGACCGTCCAGAAGTTCAAGGTTCCTGCCAAGGTCGATAAGATTAGCTTCACGATTATCGGCGGTGCTGGTGGCACCGTGCTCAGCGATGCTGCTCAGGGTGGTTCTGGCGCTAAGCTGACCGGTACTATCGAGGTCAAGGAAGGTCAGGTTGTTGAAATTGTTGCTGCTGCCGGTGGTGTTGGCAAGCTTGTCAATGGCCGTCCTTCTGAGCCCGTCACCGGCGGTGAAGGTTACGGTAACGGTGGTAGCACCCCCGCGTTCACCATTCCCTCCGATGTTATCGCTGAGGTGAACAACCGCTGGGAAAAGGACTCTATGATTAAGCGTCCTGCCATGTACGGTTCTTCCGGTGGTGGTTCCTCCGCTCTGGTCGTCGATGGCACCGTGGTTGCTGTCGCTGGTGGCGGCGGCGGTGCGGGTATTACTGTGGCCGGTGGCTCTAACAATGTTGCACAGAAAGATCCCAAGGATGGTGCATACTACAACCCTAAGGCTATTGATGCCGGTTGGCGCCCCCGTAACATTCCTATTTCCGCACGTGTAGTTGGTGGTGGTGGCTCTGCAACCGCCGCTGCAGGTTCTGACGGTATCGAAGGTATCGATTACTACACTGAGCCGAAGGATCCCACTACCGGAGCATCTCGAATCTCTATCGGTAGCGCTGCTGGTAAGGGTGGTGCAAACGGTACCGGCGGCGCCGGTGCTGCAAAGCCCGGTCTGCCCACCGGCAACCGCTTCGACACCATTGGTTTCTCGAGTCAGAACAACCAGGTACTGTTCAGCTCCTCTGCGGCAGGTAACCAGGGTGGTAGCGGCTTCAACGGTAACGGTGCAGACGGTACTTCTGCATACTCCTACCAGCTGGACAACAATGACAAGAACACTCCGGAAACCGTGTACCCCGGTGGCGGTACTACCGGTACTCCTCGCTACATGACCTACCCTGACGTTGGCTTCAACTTCAACGGTCACCAGGCGATTGTTTCCTCCGGTGGTGGCGCAGGCTACGGTGGCGGTGGCTCCGGTGCTGCACGTGCACTCTCCGCGATTCTGGTCAACCAGAAGTGGAACGGTAACACTGCTCCCAATGGTCTGCGTCAGAACATTAGCTATGGTATCCAGGCTGGTGCCGGTGGTGCAGGTGGCTCTTACCTGGCTTCCAATGTCATTGATGGTGCTATTGAGTCTTCGGGCAACGGTGCAACCGGTGCCGGCGTTCGTAACCCCGGTTCCGTGGAGATTACCTTCTGCAAGCGCTCCTAATAGTGTGCGTATCCGAGTCCCCCTCTTGGGTTGCTCGGTGGGTTAGATACTAGCCCCTCCGGTTCTCCCGCTCCTGAAATTTTCCTCAGGAACGGGAGAACTGACCCCTAAGTTTTAGTCCCCCAGAGGTGCATCCGCGCGTATCTGGCATGAGGACTGTGTGCTTCTCTGGCGAGTGGTCTCTTGGTGTATTTTGGCCACTCACGGAGAACGCCATTGAGTGATGTCTCGTTGAGTCTCAACGACGAAACCAATGGCTTTTGAGGAAAAGGCTGGTAGTAATGCGCCAGCCTGAAGGCCCGCAGACACTTCGGTGTCTGCGGGCCTTCGCTATGTCTGAGAACTGCCGGGTTGAGCGAGGTCATGGCGTGGCGAGTTGAGAATGTTTTTCAGGGTCTATACTCTAGAAAATGAATATTGCACTCAGTGCATAAAGGTGTAAATTATTCACTCATCTCAATCCACACCCTCAACCCTCATGAAAGAAAACCCCATGCCTCACAACGCACACCCCACCCGCCGCACCATCCTCACCGGCGCAGCATGGGCACTGCCCATCATCGCATCCTCCGCAGCCGTACCCGCCTACGCCGCCAACGGTGCACAAACCGGCACCTCCCACACCATCAAGGGACAGGCAAACGGCCGCAAGACCGTCAAAACCTTCACCGTCCCGGCGGGCGTACGCGAACTCAGCTTCACCCTCACCGGCGGCGCTGGCGGCACCGTCATGGCACGCAGCCAGGGCGGATGCGGCGCCAAGGTCACCGGCACCGTCAGTGTCACCCCCGGCGCAACCGTAGAAATCGTCGCGGCAGCCGGCGGTATCGGCGTGCTTGAGCGCGTCACCCGCAACGGCGCAAGCTGGAACGAATCCAAGCCCGCAACCGGCGGTGAAGGCTACGGCAAGGGTGGCTCCTCCGCCGCTCAGGTCACCGTTCCCGCAGGTCCGAAGGCTATTATCGACACGGCAAATCCCCGCACCTACGGCAACCCCACTGCAGGCGACGGCGCACCCCACACTCACTTCAAGCGCAGCATTTACGCCGCATCCGGTGGCGGCTCCTCTGCACTGCTGGTCAACGGCACCGTGGTTGCTATCGCAGCAGGTGGCGGCGGCGGACATGTGCGTAACTCCAGCTCCACCGCACCGCTGCCCGGCTCCAGCTACGCCATTAGCCCGGTCTGCGGCCTGGAATGGGTACGCGGCGGCTCCGGCGGCAATGCAGAAGCCTCCATGGGCTATGAAGGTGCCGCCGCAAGCGACGCCTACAGCGTCGAGGCGAACCTGCAGATCATCGCAACCCCCGGCACGGGTGGCTCCGGCGGTCGAGGCGGCATGGGTGCTATCGCAGACCCCCTGCCCACCGGTGACCACGGTCTGGTCGGCTTCGGCTCCCAGAACAAGCAGGTCATCCACAGCACCAGTACCGCGGGCGCAACCGGCGGTAGCGGCTTCAATGCGAACGGTGCGGACGGCGTGGGCGCGTACGCCTACCAGTATGACAAGAACGACCCGAAGAACCTGACCGGTACCGCAACCGCACGAACCACCAGCATCACCATCAGCAAGAACTTCTTCGGCTACCAGACCGTAGTGTCTGCTGGTGGCGGTGCAGGCTACGGTGGTGGCGGCTCCGGCGTGGCGAACGCGGTTTCGGCAATCATCATCTCGCAGCAGTGGTGCAACAACCCGAAAAACCCGCGCCGCGCGGTCGGCTACGTTCAGCAGGGCGGCGCCGGTGGTGCAGGCGGATCCTACCTGGCGCCGAGCGTGCGTAACGGCGCGATCGTCGGCACTAAGGAGGTGCCGGCCGGCCCGAACGTGCGCGTGAACGGCATGGCGGAGGTCCGCTTTAAGTAAGCGGCTCAATCTGCTACATAACCGCAGAGGTTTCATGACCTCGGCTGGTTGCAGACACGCTAGGTTATGGGCAT
>NZ_JAPWAJ010000007.1:0-127220 GCF_041432805.1 Rothia sp. 27098_8_27
AAATCATCGGGGGCTTTTCGTATCTAAAAAGAGTTTCGACTAGCGGTGATTACCGGAAGCGAAACCCAAGTAACCACTGCTCGGGTAGGTGTTCGCAGAAGAACCGTACCAGGAGCGGTAACGCGGAGTGTGACCGTGACGCGGACGCGACGGGTACGAGGGGCGAGTCACCGGGCGGGACGGGCGGGTCACCGGACGGTTAGTCTTCGGAGCCGGGGTCGCCTTAGGCGCGGGAGCCTGCTGACGCTTAGCGTCCTCTTCAGCCTTCTTGCGGGCCGCTTCCTCGGCCGCCTTCTTACGTGCGGCCTCCTCCTCAGCCTTCTTACGTGCCGCCTCAGCTGCGGCGGCATCCGCAGCCTCACGGTCGGAACGGACCTGCTGAACCGCGCGCGCCGCATTCACAATGCCGGAACCGCACGCAGACTGGTCGCACTCAACACCCTGAGAGGTGGACTGCAGAACCTTCTTCGCCTGAGCGTAGGTCAGCTTCGGATCAACCGACTTCATGAGCGCCACAATACCGGCAACATGCGGTGCCGCCATGGAAGTGCCCTGGTACTCGGCGTAGTCAGCCTTACCGGGAGCGGTCTTGCCAGCGTTCAGGGTGGAGAGGATTCCGCCACCCCAGTAGCGGCGGTCGCCACCGGGGGCACTCACGTCCACGCGGGAGCCGTAGTTAGAGAAGTAGGAGCGCTTGCCGTTCTTATCGGTCGCGCCCACGGTGATGACGTCCTCGCAGTTGCCGGGGCTGGACTTCGACGCGTCAAAGTTATTGTTACCCGCAGCGACAACCACGCTGGAGCCGCGCTTATTCGCCTGGGCAATCGCCTGGCGGTACGGGGTGGTGCAGGTGCCCTCGCTACCGATGGACATGTTAATGACCTGGGCGGGGTTCTGGTTTGCGGGAACGCCGCGCACGCTACCACCGGCAGCCCAAATAATGCCGTCGGTGATGTCCGAGTCGAAGCCACCGCAGGCGCCCAGAACGCGCACGGGCACGATCTTCGCTTCGGGTGCCACGCCGGCAATGCCCTCGTTGTTATTCGCGATAGCGGCAATAGTGCCCGCCACGTGGGTGCCGTGCCAGTCGGAGGCGGTCGCCTTCGAACCGGTGAAGCACTGGTTATCTACGGTCCAGTTGCCGGCGTCGGTCGGGTCGGAGTCGCGGCCGTCGCCGTCATTGGAGAACGCCGATTCGGCAATGAAGTCGTAGCCGGGCAGCACGTTAGCGTCCAGGTCCGGGTGGGCGGTAATGCCGGAGTCCAGCACCGCCACGGTCACGCCCTTGCCGCGGGTGGTGCCCCACGCCTCCAGCGCGGAGATGCCCTTCTCGCCGGTGAGGGACCACATGCGGTTCATCTTCGGGTCGTTAATCTTGACGGGCTCAGAGGTGGTGTCCACGGTGGCGTAGCGGCGCATATCGGGCGACACGGAGGCAACCTTGGAGTTCGCGCTCAGAGCGTTCATGTACTGCTGCGCCTGGGCGGGGGTGAGCTCCGCGGAGGTGGTGACCACGCTGGCGTCCAGCGCGGTGGAGCGGACGTAGCTGGTCTTAATGTTCAGCAGCTCGTCGATGCTCTGCACGTCGGAGGTGATGCCCGCGTAGAGTGCGTCGCTCCAGGTTGCCTGCTGGGTGCCGGCGGCGGCGGACCAGTCAATCTGGTCTGCGGTGGCGTCGGTGGAGGCGGCGTTCTTCGCGTCCTCGGTGTAGGTGATGATGAAGCGGTTGTACGCCACCGGCGCGGACTGGGTAGTCTGGGCAGTGTTAGAAGCGTGTGCGGCGGTAGATGCCTGGGTAGCCTGTGCGGTGGGTACCGCCACGGCGGGGATCACGCTTGCCGAGAGCAGGCAGGTTGCGGTGACGAAGCTCAGCAGGGAACGCTGTGAGGAGCGCGCCTGCGAGGGGCGAGCAATGCGAAGCATGGACGTCCTTGAGGTGAGTGGTACCGGGTACGCACGGTTCGGCGCAGCGTTGCCGATTCGCGTTGAGGGCGCAGAGTGATGTGTGTGCTCGGTACGAGTGAATACGGAAGAGTGAGGTGTGGGTGCATAGTGCGGTTGTGAAGTAGCTTCACAATGTGCATGCACGGGTACGCACCGTGAGATACTCTAGCACCCTTTTGGGGGTTACTTTATGAATAAAATAACCTTTGTGATGCAGGTCATTTTATGCACAGATGAGTAAAACTTAAATCACTACTTTAAGTCGTGAGAATATTCCGACTAGGCATTTCTTTATCTGCATTTACATGAAAGAAAAATCTCATTATCTGCGACACATTACAGAGTTTTTGCCGCTAAACACATGGAAAAAGGTGCTAGGATAGCGATATCTCACCACATAAACTACTTCCGAAGAACTCCTCCACGGGGTTTAGAGAAAAATACACATCAATGCAGTGATGTGCATTTTCTTTTTCTATTCGCTCCTCACAAGCAAATATGCAAAAGAATGTAAATATTTTCTCAAAAGTGCATTTATGTGGGTGGATGACCAACCCACTTGCCGCTTCCGGCACTCACATACGCAAAGGACCCCGATGTCTTTTACCACTCACCCCTCAGCGCGCGGTGTCGCACGCACCGCACTGAGCCTGGGTACTGCAGCAACACTCGTCGCAACCCTGGGCGCCCCTGCATCCTTCGCGGCCCCCGCCAAGGCTAACGGAGCCGAGCGCGCCAAGGCGCACACCACCATTTCCTCCCTCAGCTCCGAGCAGCAGAAGGCAGGCTTCAACCGATTCGTTATCACCTACACCGATAGCGCGCTGAACGCCGGCGGCATCAACTGGGCAAGCCCCGCAGGCACCCAGGTCGCCACTTGGAACGACGCCCTCTACCAGGGTCTCACCTCCGAGGTAAAGAGCGTCGACGACCTCTTCAAAATCAAAACCAACTACGTACGCACCACCGCCCAGAAGGCAACCGTGGTAACTCTCTCCTCCAAGCTCACCGCAGAGCAGGCAGAGAAGTACATGGCAGCGCTGAGCTCTAACCCCTCCGTCGCGTCGGTTGAGCCCGACCTGCTGCGCCGCTCCAACGCACGCACCCGTACCGCCGCAAACTCCAAGGTCGCTCAGGTAGCCCAGGCGTCGAACCAGGTTGTGGCACCGAACGACACCCTCTACCCGCAGCAGTGGAACCTGCACGGCACCAAGGGTCTGGCTACCCCCGAAGCATGGAAGACCACCCAGGGTGCCGGCGTGACCGTTGCTGTGATTGACTCCGGCATCGTCAAGCACCCCGACCTGGACGCTAACGTCCTGCCCGGCTACGACTTCATCACCGAGCCCTCCATTGCCCGTGACGGCAACGGCCGCGACTCCGACCCGACCGACCAGGGCAACTGGGAAGAAGCGGGCGTCTGCGACGCTGATTCCGAGGCAAGCGAGTCGAACTGGCACGGCACCCACGTTGCCGGCTCCATCGCCGCAATTATGAACAATAAGCGCGGCATCGTCGGCGTGGCCCCCTCCACCAAGATCCTGCCCGTGCGTGCCCTGGGCATGTGCGGTGGCTACGACTCCGACATTGCGGATGCAATGGTTTGGGCAGCCGGCGGCACCGTTGAGGGCGTTCCCGCGAACTCCAACCCCGCCAAGATCATTAACCTCTCCCTCGGTGGCGAAGGCACCTGCCCTGCAACCTACTCCAAGGCTATTGCTGAGGTGAACAAGCGCGGCGCGATTCTCGTTGTCGCAGCTGGTAACGACGGTCAGGACGCTTCCAAGGTCGCTCCGGCTAACTGCGGCGGTTCGATCGTGGTGGGCGCTACCGACCAGGAGGGTAAGCGCAGCGACTTCTCCAACTACGGCAAGATTGTTGATGTGAGCGCCCCCGGCAGCAACATCATGTCCACCGTGGATCTGGGTACCACCGTGTCCACCGGCGCAGGCTACACCGAGTACGACGGCACCTCCATGGCAGCACCCCAGGTTGCTGGCGTGATTGCTCTAATGAAGTCCGTGGATCCCTCGCTGAACGCTGAGCGTGCAAAGCAGATTCTGAAGCAGAGCTCCAAGCCGCTCACCTGCGATGTGAACGGTTGCGGTTCCGGCATTGTGAACGCCGCGAGCGCACTGGCTATGGTGCAGGGCAAGAAGGACCCGAACCCGCAGGCAAAGCCCTGGCCGAAGCGTGCACCCAAGCACCCGACCCGTGCGGCACGTGTTGGTTACGTGACTAACCCGGCTGTTAACCACAACCCGCCGTTCCTGATTACTGCTCACGGCCTGATTCCCGGTCAGTAATCGGCATGTTGCCAGCTCGGAAGCCGGTGAGCCATTAGGCTTCTGAAGGATGCCACATACAAAAAGCCCCCGTTGAGTTTTCTCAGCGGGGGCTTTTCGTGAACAGAACGCTGCGGCTTTTGATGCTGCAGCATGCTTCTCCCACCCACCCTCACGACTGACAGGTGGGAGAAATCTTTGGGCACGCCCCTAACGAGCTGGACGCTAGGGTAGACGAGCTAGGGGCGTACCTGGGAGGCACGCACACCGGTACGGATACCGGCAGCCTCCATGCGAGTGGACTCGTAGCTCACCGCGCGCAAGCCGGAAGAGGCGGCGATTGCCTGAGTCTTTTCTCGCGTATTTTCCTGACGCTGGGTGGGTAGAAAAACCCAGCGGCGCTGGACCGCGAAGCTGATCGGGATCAGAATCAGTTCGGTCAGGATCTTGGCGACCAGCAGGGACGCACCCAGGCCGGTCAAAGCTTCCATCAGAGCCGCGTTGGCTGCGAGGATGCCCACCGCCAGCACGGTGTACCGTACCAGCGAGGAGGATGCTCCTCTGCCCTGCCGCCGCGGCGGTTTCGGTGCGCACACCCACACGGAAGATGTCCCGAGGTAGGTGCTGGCCGTCCGCGTCGGCGGTGACGATGACCTCGCCGGGGCGGTTTGCTTTCGCCCAGGCGATGCCGGTGCGCAGTGCCGCACCCTTGCCTTTGTTGGCGGGGTGGGTCTGCACGGTCACGCTGTCGATGCGCAGTTCGGTAAAGATGGGTGCGTAGGTGCTGCCGGATCCGTCGTCAATCACGAGGATTTCGGCGTCCGGGTCCTGTGCGTGCAGGGCCCGGGCAAGGCGGACCAGTGATTGGTCCGGCTTATAGGCGGGTATCAGGATAATCACGATGCGCTCCCTGCAATGTAGAGGATGTCGCTGGTGCCACGTTCCTTGGTGCCACCCTGCGGGCGGTTGACCAGCTTGTTGTTGAAGACCATGGCGGAGGAGCCACCACCGTCCAGGTTGTAGGCGCTCACGCAGCCGAGGTCCTTGAACATTTGGGCGAACTCGGGCATGGTCACGCCACGCGAGTAGTTGGTGGAGCGGCCGTCGACCACGATGAAGACCAGGTGGTTGGTGCCGAGCACGCCCACACCGGTTCGCGGCTGGTTGCCCTGGATGGAGTGGTTACCGAAGTTGGTGTCCACCTCGACGCTGTCGATGCCGTCGACAACCGCGGAGTCCTTGACCAGTGCGGGGCCGAAGGAGAGGGTGTTCCATACGCCCTCGTTGACGAGGGTCTGGGCGTTGGTTGCGGTTTCGTCGTAGAGCTTGACGGAGCCGTCGCGGTAGAAGGCGAGGCCTTCACGTGCGCCGGAGTCACGGTAGACAACACCGTTTCGGATCACGATGCCGGTGGTACGGAAGCCGTAGTAGTCGCCGTTAATCGCCCAGATGCCGTTGTGTTCGGAGGCAATGTTCGAGGGGGTGTCGATGATGTTCTGGCCGAACTTGTTGTTGGCGAAGGCGCTTCGCAGCAGGGTTGCGTTGTCGAGCTTGATGTCTGCTACGAAGGAGACGACCGCGTCCGAGCCGCTGCCGGTGGTGTTGGAGGTGATGGTGATTGAGCCTTCGTTAGCGGTGAGGCTCTGGCCGTTGACCTTCACGCCGGTCAGTTCGGTGGGATCTGCGGTGGCTGAGCCGGAGGCGCTTGCGTTTGCCTGAGCTGCTGCCGCCTCGTAGGCGGTGGTGTCTTCGATTTCGGTGTGCTCTGCCAGGTAGCGGTTGTATGCCCAGCCTGCGCCGCCGCCGACTACTGCGAGTGCGCCGAGGCTGCCGCCGATGAAAATTCGACGGGTGAGCTTCTTCTTAGCTAGCTTCTGCTCTGCAGCGGTTTGCGCTGCGTTAGCTTGTTCTGCTGCGGTCTGGGTTGCCTGGTCAATGTTCTGAGTCATGTTCTGTTCGTTGTTCATGTCTCTAGAATGCCGGGCTATTCTCTGCGCCAGGCATGACTAAGCTGTGCAGAAGCTATGTATGCTTATTCATTTCAGGCTTTTTTATTACTGCCCAGGCTTTATTACCAGATAGCACTATGCATATCTATGTATAAACATGTGTACTGGCTGTGTGTACCAAGCAGTTGAGCACCCACCGCATCCCCGCTCCCCCACGCACACGTAGCCACTCGAAGGCACGAAAAAACCGGCTGAGCACCCCGTGCGGGGCCTCAAGCCGGTTCATCATCTATGAAATACGCTCGGTCGATATGCACCGAATCATTCCGCGTATTCTTTATGCCTCATCCTCGTAGGACGCGTACTTTTCTGCGTATGCCGAGTAGTCGTCCTCGTCGTCATAGCGACGGCGGGACGAATCGGAGGACTTCGTTTTCTTCGCGCTGCTGAGCTCGCGCTCGAGTGCGCTGTAGTCGGTCTCGGGGCTGAAGTACTTCATCTCCCGAGCCTGCCTAGTTGCTTTAGCCTTCTGACGGCCGCGCCCCATGGCGTGACCCCCTCTTTCATCCTGTCCGAGGCGAACAGCACGCGCGGCGCCTCGCTCTCGGATCGTTCAACAGTCTTTACTACACTATAGAGTACCCTGTTTCAGCCCTGAATGTCTCGCTCAGCGGCACCTATTTTGCGTATCATGACACTTCTTCGCACCGGAACAACCGTTTTATTTTGCACCCGCGGCGAGCACAGCGTAGCGTCCACCCCACCGCGAGCACCTAAACCCCGCTCTTTGCCCATACTCCAGATTCCACAACACCCCAGCCGCCACACTCCCTATATAACACGTAGCCCCGCACCGGATATATCACTACATCCGATGCGGGGCGAGTGTCTCTGCCTCCGGCTCACTCACAAGACCGGATTCAGAGAGGGTACCGTGCAGGTCATGACATCCCGCACGGGGTCTAAGGGAGAGCCCCCTACCGCTGAGCCTGCGGCGAAGGAGCTGCTAGCTTGCGGTAAAGGAGCCCAGCGAGGTGGCGTTAGAAGCCAGGGTGGTGCTGGAGGCATCCACGCTATCGGTGGTGGTGTACACGGTGTAGCTCTCGCCCTTGGTGATCTTGGAGCTGGAGACCAGGACCAGTGCGGTGCTGGAGTTAGTCACCTTGTAGTTCGCCACCACGTTACCGGAGGAGTCGGTCACCTGTACGGTGGTGCCGGCGCTCAGGTTCGATACGTTGCTGATCTTCACGTAGCCGCTGGTGGAGTTGGTCGAGGGTGCCTCGAACATGTCACCGGAGTTACCCGCGGTCACGGTCGTGCCGTTGAGCAGCAGGTCGCCGTTGGTGTCCAGGGATGCGTTACCGCCGGTGAAGGGACCGTTCACGATTAGGGTGCCACCGGAGAGGGTTGCCGTACCGTTGGAGTCGATGCCGTCGCCGTTCGCGTTCACGGTGACGGTACCGCCGGTGATGTTGATGGTTGCATCGACGACCTCGAAGGTGCCGCCACCACCACCCATGCCGCCACCTGCGCCACCACCAGCCGGGGGCTGACCCATAGTGCCCGAGGGAGCCTGACCGCCACCTGCAGGTGCCTGACCTGCGCTACCGCTGGGCGCCTGGGGTGCAGAGTTCTGGCCACCCTGCGCGCTCTGCTTAGTCGAGGTTGCAGTAGTCGACTCAGTACCGGTCGAACTAGTGCTGGTCGAGTCGGTGGTAGTCGTAGTGCTGTACGAGGCGTTGATACCGTCATCGGAGCTGGTCACGTTCACGGTGCCGTCCAGGATGTTGATGTACTGCGCCTCAATACCCTCGTTCGCCTGGGTAATATTTAGGGTACCGCCGGAGATTTCAAGCACGCGCTCAGCCTTGAAACCGTCATCACCTGCAGAGATGTTCACGGTACCGCCGCTCAGGCGTACCCAGCCGCGGTTGCCGTCGGTGTCGTTAGTTGCCTTGATGCCGTCCTTGGTTGCGGTCACGGTGATGGCGCCGTCCAGGATATCGACGTAGTCCTTACCCTTAATGCCGGTGTTTGCCGCGTTCACTTCCAGGGTGCCGGAGGCAATGACCAGGCCATCAGAGGTGTGGATACCTTCTTCGTACTTACCTTCAACCTTCAGGGTGCCTTCGCCCGCCAGGGTCAGGTCGCTCTTCGAGTAGATAGCTGCGTCAGGGCTGCCGCTGGCGGTATCCGAGTAGGAGGAACCGTCAGAGACGGTGTTGGTGGTACCCGAGGCGGTGTAGATAACGACCTCGTCCGCCTCAACAACGTTGATAGCTGCACCGGTGGAATTGGTGATAGTCGCGTTGTTCAGGATCAGGCGGACCATGTCACTGTCGGCTGCCTCAACCTTAATCTGGCCCTCGTAGGTGCCGGTGAGCTTGTAGTTGCCCGCCTTGGTGATGGTGATGACGCCGTCGCTGACGGTCACGCCGTCAGTCGCGGTCGGGTTAGAAAGATCGATAGTAACTTCGCTGGAGGAATCCCAGGTGACGTCCTTTGCGGAGTAGTGGGTGTCCTCGGCGAGCTTCGCTCCGCTCTTCACGTCGGTGGAGAAGGAGTCTGCCACCTTCGACGTGGTGCCCGAAGTGCTCGAAGCGGAGGCACTGATTGCACTCGATGCGCTGGCATTCGATGCCGAGTTTGCCGAGCAGCCGGTCAACGCCAAGGCTGCCAGGAGGGTAATGGAGGTTGCGCTCTTAATCATATTGCTCTTTTTCACGGGTTTTCCTTTGTGTTTGGGTGACCACTCGCGTAGAGCCAGCGCCACAGGGGTAAGACGTATGTGAAATGTGAATATGTGTAAGAGCGGTTATTGCCTGTGTGGGGCGAATAAAGCCGATGTTGTGCTTGGTGCGGGGGGGAATATAGATGAGGGGCTGGGGGTGCGGGTAAGGTAGGTGCACTACCCTACCCGCGCATCCCAGATTGCTGCTTTAGCCAGATTGCCGTTTTAGCCGGATTGCCGTTTTAGGCGGTTGCGAAACGCTCGGTCAGCAGCTTCTGGTAATCCTCTTCGGTCATATCGCCCACGTTCAGGCGGGTGCCATCGACCGGTTCCAGGTGCATCCAGTTCTTCAGGGTTTCTTCCCACTTGTTGCTTGCCAGCTGCGGGTTCAGCGCCGCCATACCGGTTGCAAACTTGGAAATCTTCGCGGGGGTGATGCCCGCATCCCAGAGGTGCTGGTCTGCCACGGAGGGCTCCACGCCGGACTTGGTTTCGATGATGACCGCGTTCGGCAGGCCGTAGGTGGTGCCGACCAGGTTGCCGTGGAAGTTGCGGTAGTTCACGCCCGCCATGAGGATGTTCTCGGACATGGGGGTCCAGGTCAGGGCGTTATCTACGGTCATACGGGAGGCGACCGGGTTCTTCTCGCTCTGCGGCAGGAAGACCGTGGTACGGCGGTAGCCGGTGGTCAGGACCGCCTCCAGCTTGTGCACGGGACCGGCGAGAATATCGCCGAGTGCTGCGGTGATGTACTCGTGGCCTTCCGCGGTGAGCGTATCGCGGTTCTCGAAGGTGTACGGGATACGCTTCTTGACGGTCATATCCTGCTCACCGTCGGTCTTGACCTCCAGGAAGGTCAGCTCCGAGTCCAGGTAGCTACGGGTACGGATCTTGAAGGTGTCCTCGCGGCTGTAGGCTGCCGAGTGGTAGCTCTGCATCTGCGGGGTGTCGAAGTAGACCGAGTCGTAGGCGAAGTCGCGCTGGCCATCGATTTCCATGACGGAGGCGTCTGCGTCGAGCGTGGAGAGTACCTTGGCGGCGGTTTCTGCGTCGACAATGTACTTGCGGTCCATACGGGTCTGCATGGCTGCCTTCTCGTTCATGGCTTCGAGGCTGATGCTCTTCCACTCTGCGGGGATGATGTTTGCGGCTGCGTTAGTCATGGGTCTTCGTCCTTCTGGGGTGCCGCCCCTGCGTGCTGTGCGCTGGGGGGCGGCGTGTCGTGGGTATCGGAGATGTTTGTGCAGTTGGAGTGAATCGGAGGCTTTTGTACCGGCTGGTTTTACTTGCCCACCAGGGTACGCTGGAGCGGAACCATCCGGGTGTCCAGGGTGGTGTGCGCCTCGGTGGTGGATGCTACCGGCTGGCGGGTTGCGGTCATCTGCGATGCTACCGGCTGAGCCGCAATCGGTGCTGCGTTAGCCGGTGCCGCCTCCACTGCCGCGGGGGTGCCGCCCTCGGTGGTTTCCTTGGGCTGGTAGGTGACGGTGGCGCGGGTCAGGTTGTTCACCATGTCCAGCTCGGTGATCTTCGCCGAGGTGACGGTGTAACCCAGGCGAGCGCTCAGGTATGCCTTGAGCTCTTCCTCGTCGCTGATCGCACGATCGGCGGTAACGGTCTGAGTCTGATCGGTAGAGACCGGGGCGCTGCGCGAGTCGAGAATCGCGATGAGGCCGACCAGGGTAGCCATGAGGCCGAAGGCGATGTACGCCGGGCTAATGTTCACACCTGCGATCATGCCGACCGAGAGGGCTACGAAGTAGTAACCCACCTCGCGCTGGCTCAGGGCGGTGGAACGCAATCGGATAATCGACAGGACACCGAAGAGGCCCATACCCATAGCGGATGCGTTCGATCCGGCGGATACCAGCGCCACCGAGACGGTGAAGATGCCGGCGTTGATGACCGCGTAGGAAATCATCAGTTCGCGGTTGCGGTGCCGCACCATGTAGAGGGTGCAGAGAGCTGCGATGGCTATGGCATCGGCAATCGCCATGGTCAGAATAGTCATTGGGTGCTCCAGGTATCGTGTCGCGATGTTCGCTTAGCTCTAGCTGTCTGTTCTTCAGCTTCGGGCTGTGCGTTCTTTGTAGTATCTAGATTCCCGTGCAAGCCTGTGTTTACCCTGTGCTGCCCTTAACTTAGAGATAAGTGTTATATGTCTCTAATAAATACCCTTATCGTGGCGCTATTCAATCGTAATTTTTTCTCTTTTCTCGCGTCCTTGACGGAGCATCCCACAGCTTCAAAAAGCACAAAAAATGGGCTCCCTCCGATATGGAGGGAGCCCATAAAAGCAGCTAAAAACTTAGCGACTAGGCGTTATTATGCCTTCTTGCGCATGCGGGTTGCCACGATGGTCGCGCCACCAGCACCCAGAGCAATCAGACCCAGACCAGCAGCGGTCATCACATCGGATGCACCGGTCTTAGCCAGGGAAGAAGAGCTCTTAGAGGATGCGTTCGAGGAACCGGAGTCCAGGTTGTCGTTCGAGCCGGAGCTCAGCGAAACACTGTCAGACTTCTTGGAGTTCTCGTAGTTCGGCTGCTCTTCGCAACCCACACCATTGTTATTGGCATCAAACTTCTCACGGAAGTCCGGGTCATCCTTAGAGATAGAGGTACCGCGGTCTGCCCACACGTCAGCGCAGTTCTGGTACTTGTAGGCCTTCTCGTCCTTTGCGGAGGAGTCGGAAGCCTGGTCAGACTTCTGCTCTTCAGCAGGTGCGGAGGTCTCTTCAGCAGGCTTGGTTTCCTTAGCGTCCTCAACTGCGGGTGCGGAGGTCTCGTCAGCAGGCTTGGGAGCCTCAGTGGTCGGGTCCTGGGTGGGAGCCGGGGTCGAGTCCTCGGAAGGAGCCGGAGTCGGATCCTCAGAGGGAGCCGGAGTCGGGTCCTGAGAAGGAGCGGGGGTCGGGTCCTCGCTAGGTGCGGGAGCGGGCTGCTCTGCAACCTTAATGGTCACGGTAGCTGCCTTACCGCCGCGGGGAACGTCACCGTCCTTCAGGGAGCCGGACAGCAGGTAAATGTCAACGGAAACGCTGCCGTGCAGCTCTTCCTGCCAGGGGATGGTAACGGAGAAGTTGCCAGCCGCGTCAGCGTGGATTTCCAGGTAGTCCTGGCCATTAATCTTGACGGCACCCTTGTTCAGCTTCAGTGCCAGGACGGAACCGGAGGTGCCGTCAGCGGTCTTGAAGCCCTCGCCGCCAATGTTCAGACCCTGACCCTCAACCCATACATCGGGGGCGATGAACTGTGCAGAGTCTGCGTAGGTGTGGACAACCTGAGGCGCACCTTCAACAGCGAAGGTCGCGGGGACGGAAGTAGCAACGAGGCCACAGCCGATGAGGGCGGTGGCACCAATGCGTGCGATGTTGTTTCGAATATTCATGCCACCCATTCTAACGAGCGAAGCTTGGGATACCGGCTCCCAAGACGCTAATTTGCCATGACCTGACTCACAAAACATATTTTTCTTGAAGGTTTATTGAAGGCATGGTTGAACTATATAAGCCTTTTGCACCGCCGTGCACACCTAAACTCTCAACCCGACGTTGAAGAAACTAACAGGTACATACCCCATCCCATCAGCACAACCCAATAGCAAAAACCACCCCGTTAAACGCGAAAATCCCCTCCGCCCGAACGCTCGAAAGCATTCAGGAGAGGGGACTCTCACGCACCGCACCGGGCGGCGGCAATAGTTTTAGGAGTTCTTGCGGTTGCGCACAGCGGTCACGCCAGCAACACCCAGGCCCAGAGCCACCAGGCCCAGACCAGCAATGGTGAAGGCGTTAGAAGCACCGGTGTTAGCCAGGGAAGAGCGCTGAGCACGGCTCGAAGTGTAGCTGCTCGAAGAGGAGGAGTCGCCGCCCAGGTTATCCAGACCACCAGAGTTGCGGGACGAAGAACCCGAGGAGCTGTTGGAGGAGGAACCGTCGGTCACCTCACTGTTAATGACCTCGCAGCCCCAATCATTCTTGTCGTTGTCGAACTTCTGGCGGAAGTCCGGGTGGCTCTTGTGAATGGGTGCCAGGCCAGCAGCCGCAACCTCTGCGCAGTTCGCGAAGCGAGTGCTCTCAGCCGAAGCGGTCACCTGCTCGGTAGCGGAGGTGGAATCACCCAGCTGGTCCTTCGCCTCGTTCGCAATGGCTGCGTTCTGATCAGCAGTTGCCGAAGCGGAGGGGGTCGCAGAAGCAGTTGCCGAAGCGGAGGGGGTCGCCACCACAGAAGCCGATGCGGTAGCCGAGGGGCTCACCGAAGCGGTGGCGGAAGCCTTATCATCGGCGCGGTCCTTAATCTTTGCATCCACGGAGGCAACAACCTCATCAGCGGCAGTAGCCGAAGCAGAAGCCGAGGGGGTAGCAGAGGGAGCTACAGATGCGGAGGGGGTAGCTACGACAGAAGCGCTCGCGGTTGCCGAAGCAGTTGCCGAAGCGGAAGCGCTCGCAGATGCGGTAGCGGAGGGGGTTGCTTCCTGAACGGAGCGAGCCTCAATCTTCACGGTCGCAGCCTTACCGCCACGGGAGGTGTCGTTGTCCTTCAGGGAGCCGGAGAGCAGGTAGACGTCCACGGAGATGCGATCGTCCAGGTCGTTCTGCCAGGGAATGGAGACGGAGAAGTTGCCCTTCTCGTCAGCCTGAACTTCCAGGTAGTCCTTGCCGTCAATCTTGACGGAGCCCTTGTTCAGCTTAATGGCGATAACGGAACCGGAGGTGCCGTCCTGAGTCAGAAAGCCCTCACCGGTAATCTTCAGGGTTTCGCCCTTGTACCAGACCTCAGAAATGTGGGAAGCAGCCTTGTCAGAGTAAACGTGGGTGACGGACTCTTCACCGTTCTGAGCGAAAGTTGCGGGAATTGCGGTGACCGCCAGACCGCAACCGATCAGGGCGGTGGCACCGAAGCGAGTGATAGTGTGTCGAATGTCCATCCCATCATTTTATCCCCGCGTGGTGGGTGTATCCGCCTGTCCAGGGGCTATTTGCAATGACTTGCAACACAAAATAGCACTTTCATGCACTAAATCACCGGTCTGTGCACGCGCGGCAAAATTCGCCGGGTGCTAGCGCTACCTAGTCGTGCCAGCACCACCTAGTCATCAATCTCGTCGAGCATGAGTTCCAGAGCCTCACCCACGCCGCTGCGCCACAGGTAGGTTGCTTTCGCATCCGCACGACCCGGGCCGCCATTGATGACAGCGACCGGCTTGCCGGCGCGCAGAGCCTCCAGCACAATCTTGTAGCTGCTCATAACCGCCACCGAGGAGCCCACCACCAGTAGCGCCGAGCACTCGGCGAGCATGGCGTCCTTACGTGCCTTACGTTCGGCGGGTACGGACTCGCCAAAGTACACCACATCCGGCTTGAGGCGGGTCGAACCGCAGGCGATGCAGGGCACCATCTGAAAATCGCGGATATAGCGCTCGTCCAGCTCCACGTCACCGTCAGGGTTCACACGCAGGTCTTCGTCTTCAAGGCGCGCCAGGTAGCCGGGGTTCGCCGCGTCCAGGCGCGCATCCAGGCTTTCGCGGCCCTCATCCTGCCCGCAGTCCAGGCACACAATACGGGAGAGGTCACCGTGCAGTGCCAGCAGGCTGGAGCTTCCAGCGCGGGCGTGCAGCCCATCCACGTTCTGCGTAATCACGCCGCTCACGGCACCCAGCTGTTCCAGCTCGGCGAGCGCATAGTGGGCGCGGTTCGGTTCGGCGCGGCGCATGCGGCGCCAACCCACGTAGGAGCGCGCCCAGTAGCGTTGGCGGGCGGCGTCATCGTAGCGGAATTCCTGGTAGGTCATGGGGCGGTGGTCGTGCAGGGAACCGCCCGGTCCGCGGTAGTCGGGGATGCCGGATTCGGTACTCACGCCCGCGCCGGTGAGCACGAGAACCTTACCCGCCTTGAGTAGCTCGGCAATACCCGCGGAGGCGTATTCTTCGTCGTGCGGGGTGGCGTTCTCAGAGACAACGCGCTGAATCGAGCGGATTGCGGCACGGTGCACGGAGGCGATTTCTTCGCGCTGCTCACCGGCGGCGGCGAAGTTCTGGTGGTCAGTCCAGCGGTCCATTCTTCTCCTCAATGCTCTGTGTACTAGTGCGGTTCAGCGCGGTTCTAACGCGTTAAACGGCTGTGGGGCACCCCCTTTCGAGGGTACCCCACAGCCTATTTCGTATGGTTTCGAATGTGCAAACTCAGCCACGGGCTAAGTCCGCCCAGCAGACCGGTTTAGTTCTCAGCCTTCTGCTCACGCTCGGAGGTCACCGACAGACCGTCGCTGGCAACGTCCGGGTTCACATCCACGGTCACGGTGTCGCCGTCGTGGATTGCACCGGAGAGGATGCCTCGAGCCAGGCGGTCGCCAATCTCGCGCTGTACCAGGCGGCGCAGCGGGCGGGCACCGAATGCCGGGTCGTAGCCGGTCTTACCCAGCCACTCCAGGGCGGCGGGGGTGACGTTCAGGGTGAGGCGGCGGTCCTCCAGACGCTTAGCAATGCTCTTGATCTGCAGGCCCACAATCTGGCCCAGGTTCTCAGCCGACAGGGGCTGGAACATGATGATGTCGTCCAGTCGGTTGAGGAACTCGGGGCGGAATGCCTGGTGGACAACCTCCAGCGCCTTCTCGGAGCGCTCCTCGAAGGGCAGGTCCTGGTTGACCAGGTACTGCGAACCGAGGTTCGAGGTCAGAATCAGGATGACGTTGCGGAAGTCCACGGTGCGGCCCTGACCGTCGGTCAGGCGGCCGTCATCGAGTACCTGCAGCAGGATGTCGAAGACCTCGGGGTGTGCCTTCTCAACCTCGTCGAGCAGGACCACCGAGTAGGGGCGACGGCGTACAGCCTCGGTCAGCTGACCGCCCTCTTCGTGGCCGACGTATCCGGGAGGGGCACCGACCAGGCGAGAAACGGTGTGCTTCTCGGAGTACTCGCTCATGTCGATACGTACCAGGGCACGCTCGTCATCGAACTGGAACTCAGCCAGTGCCTTAGCCAGCTCGGTCTTACCGACACCGGTCGGGCCCAGGAACAGGAAGGAACCAATCGGGCGGTCCGGGTCGGAGATACCGGCGCGGGCGCGGCGCACAGCGTCAGAGACAGCGACCACTGCGGCTTCCTGACCAATCAGGCGGGCACCGATGCGCTTCTCCATTTCGAGCAGCTTCTCAGACTCACCCTGCATCATGCGACCTGCGGGAATGCCGGTCCAGGAGGAAATCACCTCGGCAATATCGTCCGCGGTGACCTCTTCGGAGACCATGGATTCGTTCTTGGCGGTGTCCTCGGCGCGCTGTGCTTCTTCCAGCTCAGCCTGCTTTGCGGGAATCTCACCGTACAGCAGGCGGGATGCCTCAGCGAGGTTGCCTTCACGCTGTGCTACCTCGGCGCGGGAGCGCAGCTCGTCAATCTCAGTCTTGAGGTCACCCACACGGTTCAGGCTAGCCTTCTCGGCCTCCCAACGAGCGTTGAGGGCGTCGAGCTGTTCTTTCTTGTCAGCCATGTCCTTGCGCAGCGCCTCCAGACGCTCAACCGATGCGGGATCGGTCTCGTCGGCAAGCGCCAGTTCCTCCATGGTGAGGCGGTCCACGGCGCGGCGCAACTGGTCGATTTCCTCCGGTGCGGAGTCAATTTCCATGCGCAGGCGGGATGCTGCCTCGTCAATCAGGTCAATTGCCTTGTCCGGCAGCTGACGGGAGGGAATGTAACGGTTAGACAGGGTTGCTGCGGCAACCAGCGCGGAGTCAGCAATCTGCACCTTGTGGTGTGCCTCGTAGCGTTCCTTCAGACCGCGCAGAATACCGATGGTGTCCTCGACGCTGGGCTCGCCCACGTACACCTGCTGGAAGCGACGCTCCAGTGCGGGGTCCTTCTCGATGTTCTCGCGGTACTCGTCCAGGGTGGTGGCACCGATCAGGCGCAACTCACCACGGGCGAGCATGGGCTTGAGCATGTTGCCTGCGTCCATGGAACCTTCGGATGCGCCAGCACCGACAACGGTGTGAATCTCGTCGATGAAGGTCACAATCTGACCCTCGGACTTCTTGATTTCTTCGAGGACTGCCTTCAGGCGTTCCTCGAATTCACCGCGGTACTTTGCGCCTGCGACCATGGAGCCCAGGTCCAGGCTAATCAGGGTCTTGCCGCGCAGGGATTCGGGCACGTCGCCGGAAACCATGCGCTGTGCCAGGCCTTCCACGACGGCGGTCTTACCGACGCCGGGCTCACCAATCAGCACGGGGTTGTTCTTGGTGCGGCGGGAAAGCACCTGCACCACGCGGCGAATCTCGGAGTCACGGCCGATGACCGGGTCAAGCTTGCCTGCGCGAGCAATGGCGGTCAGGTCGGTGCCGTACTTTTCGAGTGCCTGGAAGGTGCCTTCGGGGTCGGGGGTGTCCACGGTGCGGTCTCCTCGGACGTTGGGGATGGTCTGTGCGATGAGCTCTGCGGTAGCGCCGAGCTTGTGCATTGCGGTTGCGGTGCTATCGGTTCCGCTGGCAATGCCCAGCAGAATCATTTCGGTAGAAACGTAGGTATCTCCGAAGCCCTGGGCGCGGGTCTGTGCCGCCTGCAGAGCGGAAAGCGCGGCACGGCTGAGGGAGGCATTCTGCACGGAGGCACCGGATGCCTTGGGCAGCTTCTTGATTTCGGCGGATGCCGCCTCGGAGATAGCGTCCACATCCAGGCCAGCAGCCTTGAGGACTGCTACGGCGACGCCTTCGCGCTGGTCCATGAGGGCCTTGAGGATGTGCGCGGTTTCAATAGTGGGGTTACCGGCGGTTTGAGCATTAGTATTTGCCGCCGAGATGACTTCTTGACTCTTGGTGGTGAACTTGTTGTCCATGATGTTCCTTTCGCATTTCGAGGGGCTTATCCTATGCGCCCCTGCATTACATAACTTGAGTCTACTCCACTCAATTATGTTTCGCAAGCCTCCTGCAAAAAAATTTTCATATTTTTCACCCCACCTCACACCCCTGACCCCCAAACAAAAGCCCCAGACAAAAGCCCCAGTCAAAACCGCATTGTTATACTGACCGGACTGGGTACTTGCGAGGCTGGGCGCTTGCGGGCTCCCGCAACAATCACAGTCACGAATGGGGACCCACATGAAAATACTGGTTCTAGGTGCAACCGGCCGCACCGGTTACCTCTTCACCCGCAAAGCCCTAGAGGAGGGGCACACCGTCACCGCCTACGTGCGCAACCCCGACAAGGCGCTAACACTTTTGGGGGCGCACCAAAATCTCACTATCGTTCCGGGAGCCCTGAACGATGCCGAGCAGCTCGCCGCAGCATCCTCCGGGCAGGACGTCATGGTGAGCGTCCTGGGGCAGAAAGCCACGGTGCGAGAGTTTCTCTCCTCCACGTTCATGCAGGAGCGTCTGCCCCTCATCATGGAGGCGGTCACGGGCGCAGGCGTAAAGCATTGCGTTCTGATGAGCGCCTACGGTGTGGGCGATACGGTACGGACCGCGTCCCTGCCCATGCGCCTGGTATGCAAGGTCATCATGCGCGGCATTTTTACCGACAAGGTTAAGGCGGACGCCCTGGTTGCCGAATATCAGCCGTATATTTCGCATGCACATCCGGGCAGGCTGACCGACAAGCCAGGTAAGGGCGGGGTGAAGGTGTTTGATATGGCGAGCGTCGAGCGAACTCCGGGCATTCCGACGATTGCCCGTGAAGACGTCGCCGATGCGCTGCTCACTATCGCCAAGAACCCCCAGAACGCGGGCACAGATTTTTTGGTGACGATTGGGGACGTTGCCCTACGCTCGCGCCAGAAATAAACCGGTAGGCTTAATGACATGACGACTACGAACACCTTCCCCGCCGCCATTCTCTTCGACCACGACGGAACCCTCGTCGATACCGAACCCGTATGGGCTGCCGCAAAGGTTGCTCTCACCGCAGAATTTGGCGGCACCTGGACCGAGCAGGACACCCTCGACTGCCTGGGCCTATCCATGCAGTTCACCCTGGATCGCCTGCGCGAGCGCGGCGTGAACCTGCCGGACGAGGAGATTAACGATCGACTGGTGGCGAAGGTGCGCGAGGCCCTGGCGCAGCAGCCGGTCGAGTTCCTTCCTGGCATTGAGCGTTTCCTCTCGGAGGTTCACGATGCACAGATTCCGGCCGCCATCGTCACAAACGCAACCACCTCCGTGGCTCGCCGCACCGCAAACGCGGCACCCGAGGGCACGTTCTCGGTGGTTATTGGCAACGATGAGACCACCAACCCCAAGCCGGACCCGCAGCCCTATCTTTTGGCGGCGGAGCGTCTTGGTGTTGATCCGACTCAGTGCGTGGCTCTTGAGGACTCCCCGTCGGGCGTGCGCAGTGCGACCGCGGCGGGTATGCGTGTCATTGTTGTGCCGGGCGAGCTGGAGGTTCCGGCGGAGCTGGGCACCGCGCGCCTCAAGCATGAGGAGCTGACTCTGGAGGCGGTTCGCGCGCTGGCGTAGCCGCGTAGTTTGCAGACTGAAAGCTCTACAGAGAACTGAATACACTTCACCGTAAAGGGTGGGATGCACAAGATGAGATATCGCGCATCCCACCCTTTGTGCGCGCCTGGGCGGTGAGCCGTGGGGGGGTGAGCAGGGGCTTTTGGGCGGGGGCTTTTAAGGTTGGCGCGACACATAGATGACAATTTATTACGAATTACTCAAAATAACCTTGACAGCGGTTCCTTAAAATGATTTACTCATAATAACGATTCGGCGGGGCACGCAAACCCCACCGAACCACAAACATCACAGCATCATGAAGGAGACCATCATGGCATTCGCAAACTACACCGCACCCGGCCTGACCCTCGAAGAAGGCAAGGGTATTTCCGAGGTTCTCCAGGCACGTCTGCACGACCTGAACGACCTGCACCTGCTGCTGAAGCACGCTCACTGGAACGTGACCGGCCCCGGCTTCATCGCCGTTCACGAAATGATTGACCCCCAGGTCGACACCGTCCGCGAGTTCGTCGACGCCATCGCAGAGCGTATGGCAACCCTGGGCGCAATCCCCAACGGCCTGGCTGGCGCACTGGTCGCACAGCGCACCGTCGAGGACTACCCCGTCGGCCGCGCACGCGTTGCTGACCACCTGCACGCCCTGAACGACGTGTACACCCGTGTGATCAAGGATCACCGCAAGGCAATTGCTTTTGCCGGTGAGTCCGACCCCGTCACCGAGGATCTGCTGATTGGCCAGACCGCCGAGCTGGAGAAGTTCCAGTGGTTCATCCGCGCGTTCCTGGAAAACGGCGAAGGCAACATCTAAGCCGCAACCATCTACGTTGTAGCCTCTAAACTGCAGCCTACCTATGGCGGCACGTCATGTAGGCGTTAGCTTTTAGAGTCACAAGCCGGGCGGGTGCGCTCTCCTTATGGAGGGTGCACCCGCCCGGCTTTTTATGCTCGAAGCTGCCCCGCTTCTTCCCGGCACTTTTACCTTTCCCGCCCCTTGAATCCTCGCCCGTGCGGTATCACAAAGTACGTTGAGGCGAACATGATTATCGGGTTAGGCCGTCCTAGATTTTCTGTTCGGAGTGCTCTACAGTGGTTCACTGATCAACTCAGAACACACAGATCGAACGCATGATTGCGCGCCCGGGAGATACCCGGCGCGACCCGCATCCGGCGGAAAGAGAGATATGAGCACGCACGCCCCGAACGAGCACGGCGAAGAAACCGAGAAGCTTCAGCCGGAAAACGCCGCTACCGAAGCTTCGCAGGCCACCCGCCATAGCGCCGTCACCTCCCCCTCCCCCACGCAGATTAAGCGTTGGCGCCGCTACCTGGCTGATGAAGAGTCGGAGGCACGCATCTACCGCTACCTGGCTCGCCGCGCCGAGGGCACCGACCGCGAGATCCTTTTACAGGTTGCTGAGGCAGAGAAGCGTCACCAGCAGCATTGGCGTGACATGCTCGGCGAACACGCGGATGTTCACGTGCGCCCGTCCATGCAGTCTCTGGTGCTGCAGTTCTTGGCAAAGAACTTCGGTTCGGTATTCATTCTGGCGATGGCGCAGCGCGCCGAGTCCCGCTCCCCCTACGCTGAAGATCCGGACGCCACCGAGGAAATGGCGGCTGACGAGGCAATTCACGAGGAAATTATCCGTGCCCTGGCGACCAGTGGCAGGGAGAAGCTTTCGGGTAATTTCCGTGCGGCAGTCTTTGGCGCTAACGACGGTTTGGTGTCGAACCTGGCGTTGACTATGGGTATTACCGCCTCGGGCGCGTCCAGCTCGATGGTTCTGCTCTCGGGTATTGCTGGCCTACTGGCGGGTGCGCTGTCGATGGCGGCGGGTGAGTTTGTGTCTGTGCGTTCTCAGCGTGAACTGCTGGATGCCTCCCAGCCGACCCAGGTGACCCTGCGTGTTGCGCACGATTTGGATTTGGACTCGAACGAGTTGGAGCTCATTTACCGTGCCCGCGGCATGGAGCCGGAAGCCGCGCATCACCGTGCGATGGAGCGTTTCGGCTACATGGATTGTGACTGCGATCCGTCGCTGTCTCACCGCGAGGATGAGGATCGTGAGGAGAATGTGGCTTTGGGTACCGATATTGGTGCCGCCGCTGCTTCGTTCGCGTTCTTCGCTTCGGGTGCACTGGTTCCGATTCTGCCCTATATCTTTGGCTTGTCGGGTGTGTTCGCGATGGTGCTGTCTCTGCTGTTTGTGGGTGCGGCGCTGGGATTCACCGGCGGCGTGGTGGGTCTGCTTTCGGGCGCTTCCCCGCTCAAGCGCGGTATTCGCCAGATTCTAATTGGCTTTGGTGCGGCGTTCGTGACCTATCTGCTGGGTCTGGCGTTCGGCACGACGGTCGGCTAATTCCAATTCCTAAATACGCTTTAGACAAGCCTATATAGCCATTACGGAATGCACTTCACTCTCCCATGAGTACTGCATCCTGGGCATAGAAAACCCCGGCGGGTGAATCATCCGCCGGGGGTTTTCTATATGCTCTTAGCCCGTATGAGGGGTTGATCTATTACGGGTGAATCTCCGCGGTGGTGGCCTGACCGGAAACGCTCTCCGAGCCGGTTGCGCCGTTGCCGGAGTAGGTCAGGTTAGCGACCTGCACGCTGGACGTCTGCTTGTACGAAACCCAGCCGTCGTTTGCCGGGAAGCGCAGCTGCGCCGGCATGAAGTTAGTCTGGCTGTAGTACTTGGTGCCGGACTGCTTCATGGTGTACGCCTTGCTGGTGGTGTAGACGATACGACCCTTGAAGGTGTAGGTGCCGTCGGAGTTCTGGGTGATGGTCGGTACTTCTGCGGTCCAGGTGCCAGCGGTCTGTGCGACGGACAGGTACTTTGCCTGGCCTGCGGAGGCTACCAGTTCGGTGGTCTTACCGGTCAGCTTGCGACCGGAGGGGGCCCATGCCTGGCCGTTGATCTTACCGAACTTAAGGAGCGACTGTGCGCTGGCGGCGACGGTGTACTCAACCTCGGTCACGAAGGTTGCGCCAGCTGCGAGGGTGACGCTGCTGCCGGGGATGTAGCCGGTGCCGGTTGCGGTGTCCTTGGTCGGTACGGACCACCAGAAGCCGCTGGAGGACATGTAGGCGCCGTTTGCGCCGGTCTGGGAGTTGGTGACGGGGGTGAACTTACCTTCGCCGTTGACGTAGGTTGCGCTCTTGGGCTTGGAGGTTGCGTCGTCCCAGTTGATGTCGGAGTCGGGGGTGCCGGAGGCAGTGAAGTGCGCCTCGGGGGTTGCCGGGTTGATAGTGCCGGTGTTGTTGGAGGATGCGTAGCCGACGTAGCCGCCGTTGTTCTGCACGCTGACGTACACGCCGTACTGCACGCCGGGGGTTTCCTCGGATGCTGCGTATGCGGGTACTGCTGCGGAGGCTGCGACGACGGGTGCGGACCAGACGCCTGCCTTGGCGACAGCGCGGCGAGAGATAGGCTGGGTCATGAGTGTGGTGATCTCCTGTGAGTGGTGGTGTTTCTTGAAACCTGGTTAGAGAATCATTCTGACTAGGCTCGATGTCCTCAAGTATACAAAGGTTATGGTCGTACTTACATCTTTTTGTGGCATCGTGTGCACAAGCTTACTTTCTAGTGCAATATTTGCGGGTGCTAGCGCTAGAGGGGCGTTAAAAGCGCAGATGCCGGCAGTCTTTCGACTACCGGCATCTGCCGCAATTTTATGCTGTTTACTTCGCTGCGAAGATTTCGCGCATCAGGTTTGCAGCCTCGGAGGGGGTCTTACCGACCTTCACGCCTGCTGCTTCCAGAGCTTCCTTCTTCGCCTGAGCGGTACCGGAGGAACCGGAGACAATAGCGCCTGCGTGGCCCATGGTCTTACCCTCAGGAGCGGTGAAGCCTGCAATGTAACCAACGACGGGCTTGGTTACGTTTGCCTTGATGTACTCTGCAGCACGCTCCTCAGCGTCACCACCGATCTCACCAATCATGACGATTGCTTCGGTCTCGGGGTCAGCTTCGAAAGCTTCCAGAGCGTCGATGTGGGTGGTGCCGATGATGGGGTCGCCACCAATACCGATAGCGGTGGTGAAACCAATGTCAGACAGTTCGTACATCAGCTGGTAGGTCAGAGTACCGGACTTGGAGACCAGACCGATCTTGCCCTTGCCGGTGATGTTCGCCGGGATAATACCGACCAGGCACTCCTCGGGGGAGATGATGCCGGGGCAGTTGGGGCCGATGATGCGGGTAATCTGCTTGCCATTCTCGTCCACGGATGCCTTAGCAGCTGCCCAGAACTCTGCGGAGTCCTGAACCGGAACGCCCTCGGTGATGACGACGACGAGGCCGATCTTAGCCTCGATAGCCTCGAGAACTGCTGCCTTGGTGAAGGCCGGGGGAACGAAGACGATGGAGACGTTCGCGCCGGTCTTCTCCATAGCCTCAGCTACAGAACCGAACACGTTCAGCTCGATGTCGGAGCCGTCCTTCGCCTTGTGGGTGACGGTGGTGCCAGCCTTGCGAGCGTTCACGCCGCCCACAATGTTGGTGCCTGCTGCGAGCATGCGTGCGGTGTGCTTGGTACCCTCGCCACCGGTGATGCCCTGAACGATGACCTTGGAGTCCTTGTTCACAAAGATAGACATATTACTTCCTTGAAATCCTTTGCTGGCGATTACGCCTTGTGAGCGAGCTCTGCTGCCTTGTCAGCGCCGGAGTCCATGGTCTCAGCCAGAACAACCAGCGGGTGGTTCGCCTCGGAGAGGATGCGGCGACCCTCAGCAACGTTGTTGCCGTCCAGGCGCACAACCAGGGGCTTGGTTGCTGCGTCGCCCAGAATCTCCAGAGCCTTCACAATGCCGTCTGCCACTGCGTCACATGCGGTGATGCCGCCGAAGACGTTCACGAAAACGCTCTTGACCTGCTCGTCACCCAGAATGATTTCCAGGCCAGCAGCCATAACCTCAGCGGACGCGCCGCCACCAATATCAAGGAAGTTTGCGGGCTTGACGTTGCCGTGGTTCTCACCAGCGTATGCAACGACGTCCAGGGTGGACATAACCAGACCTGCACCGTTACCAACGATGCCGACCTCGCCGTCCAGCTTCACGTAGTTCAGGTCGAACTGCTTTGCCTTAGCTTCCAGCGGGTTCTCAGCGGACTTATCCACGAGAGCCTCGTGCTCGGGCTGGCGGAATTCTGCGTTGTCGTCCAGGGAAACCTTGCCGTCCAGGGCGAGAATGGTGCCCTCGGGGGTCAGAACGAGGGGGTTAACCTCAACCAGGGTTGCGTCTTCCTTGGTGTAGACTTCGCCCAGCTTAACGAGAACGGGAACAACCTTCTCCTGCAGTTCTGCAGAGAAACCTGCTGCCTTAGCAATTTCCTCAGCCTTAGCCTGGTCCAGGCCGACCAGCGGGTCAACCTCGATCTTTGCCAGTGCCTCGGGGCGCTCAGCAGCGAGCTGCTCAATTTCCATACCGCCTTCTACCGAGCACATTGCCAGATAGGAGCGGTTTGCACGGTCCAGCAGGAGGGAGAAGTAGTATTCTTCGGCGATGTCTGCGCCGTCAGCGACCAGCACGCGGTGAACGGTGTGGCCCTTGATGTCCATGCCGAGAATTGCCTTAGCGTGCTCGTAAGCTTCTTCGGGGGACTTTGCGAGCTTAACGCCGCCAGCCTTACCGCGGCCGCCGGTCTTAACCTGAGCCTTAATGACGGTCAGGCCGCCAATTTCCTCAGCTGCTGCCTTTGCTTCTTCAGGGGTGGTCGCAACAATGCCCTTGAGCACGGGTACACCGTGCTTTGCGAAGAGCTCGCGCGCCTGGTATTCGAAAAGGTCCACAGGTGTCCTTCTTCTTCGAAGTGGTGCCGAGTACTGGTGCACTCGGCCTGGTCTCATTAGAGGAGGTTCCCCCGTGTGGTCCGTACGGTGCGATAGGGGTCTCTCGCACCCGGCGCACACGCATCATTGACGCGGGGAATTTCTCTCGTCTCTACTCTATCGGATTCGGCGTGAGCTCGCACTCACAGAGCCCCAAATCTGAGATTTTAGCGACTCAGCTCACAAATATTTTGGGTACATTCCACCCAAAGGCTGTGCACCGGGTAACTAACCCGAACTCACGCTCCCCGATCCGCCGCGAAATACCGGCGAAAATGCGGCGTTTACCGCCGTGCTCTGCAAAGCCCCGGCCACCTTCTCAGCAGGCGGACAACACGCCCGGTACAGCACACAAAAGAGGGGCGGGCCCCTTCAGGTACCCGCCCCTCCATCGGCGTTGTCAGGTTCGCACGCCTGACGCGTTAGCTCACCTTCTCCAGCGGCGCGTAACGCAGCAGCAGACGCTTCTCTTCCGAACCAAAACGGACCTTCGCCACGGTCTTATCGCCGCTACCCTCAACGGCGAGCACGCGGCCCTCACCAAACTTGGTGTGGCGCACGGTATCGCCAACCGCCAGAGTCGGAATTTCCTTGCTCTGGTGCACGCGGGAACGGTTTGTCACCTTCGAGGTGGCCGCCGCCAGCCCGTAGCTTGCCGAACCGTTAATATCCGCCGTGGACGGCTCGGAGCGGCGTGCGGGGCGGGATTCGTAGGGGTCGTATGAGCCGCGCGAGCCACCGGAACTGTACCCGCTCGAGCCATAGCCGCCCGAGTAGCCGCCAGAACCGTAGCCGGAACGAGAACCGCCCGAATAGCCGCCACCGTACGAGTTACCGTAGGAGCTACCGCCATAGGAACCGCCGCCGCGAGCGCCATACGCACCCATACCGGAGGCGCCAAAACCCGAGAAACCGGCGGTGCGCTTCCACTCAATCAGCTCTTCCGGGATTTCCTCCAGGAAGGGCGAGGGCGGGTTGAACTGGCTCTTACCCCACATGGTGCGGGTTTCCGAGCGGGTCAGGTACAGGCGCTCCATGGCGCGGGTCAGACCCACGTACGCCAGGCGGCGTTCCTCGCTCATTTCCTTCTCATCGGTCAGGGCACGCTGATGCGGGAACAGGCCGTGCTCCATGCCGGTCAGGAACACCACGGGGAACTCCAGGCCCTTGGCGGTGTGTAGGGTCATGAGGGTGACCATGCCCTGTGCCTTTGCCTCAGCGGCTTCAGCGGCAATCTGGGCGGCGGAGGCGTTCTCGCCCTCCGCACTGGCGGGGCGGTTCGGGATCGAGTCGGCATCGGCGACCAGAGCCACGTGTTCGAGGAACTGCTCCAGGTCGGCACCGGGGTTCTCGGTCTCGAACTCGACCATGGCGTCAAGCAGCTCGGAAAGGTTTTCCACGCGCGATTCGTCCTGAATGTCCTTAGAGGCGCGCAGAGCCGCCAGGTACCCGGTCTGCTCCAGGACCGCTTCCAGGCAGGTTGCGGCGGGTTCGGTGCGGGCAATCTGCGCCAGGTCGTCCATGAGGCGCACGAACTCGGCGTACTTCTTGACCGCGGCGGCACCCAGGCCGGGGATGTCGGCTGCCTGGCGTGCGGCGGCGTAGAAGGAGATGCGGTTCGCACTCGCGTACTCCGCCACCACGGACTCAGATTTGGCACCGATACCGCGCTTGGGTTCGTTGAGGATGCGGCGCACGTTCACGTCGTCATCGGGGTTGCTCAGGGCGCGCAGGTACGCCAGGGCGTCCTTGATTTCCTTACGCTCGTAGAAGCGGGTACCACCGACCACGCGGTAGGGCAGGCCGGCACGCATGAGCATGTCCTCGAGGGTTCGGGACTGCGCGTTGGTGCGGTAGAAGATTGCGACGTCACCGGGCTGCACGCCGTGCTCATCGGCAAGGCGGTCAATTTCGCGGGTGATGTAGCGCGCCTCGGCGTGTTCGGATTCGGCAACGTAACCGATGATCTTCGCACCCGCGCCGGAGGCGGTCCACAGCTTCTTGGGGCGACGGTCGGGGTTGCGTTCAATGACCGCATTCGCCGCAGAGAGGATGTTCTGCGTGGAACGGTAGTTCTGCTCCAGCAGAATCGTGTGGGCGTTCGGGTAGTCCTTCTCGAAGTCCGTAATATTGCGAATATCCGCGCCACGGAAGGCGTAGATGGACTGGTCGGAGTCACCCACCACGGTCAGCTCGGCAGGGGGCACGGCATCCGGGTAGGGGCCGCGGTCAGCCGGTGCCTTCGTGTGGGCGCCGACCAGTTCACGCACCAGCTGGTACTGGGCGTGGTTGGTGTCCTGGTACTCGTCCACGAGGATGTGGCGGAACTTGCGGCGGTAGTAGTTCGCGATTTCGGGGAACTTCTTGAGCAAGAAGACGGTGCGGCCAATCAGGTCGTCAAAGTCGAGGGAGTTGGCGGCGCGCAGACGCTGCGTGTATACGGTGTAAATCTGCGAGATGGTCTTCTCGTACGGGTTATCGCTCGCCACGCGGGATGCGTACGCTTCGGCGCTGACCAGCTCGTTCTTCAGCGCGGAGATGCGGTTACCCACGGCCTTGGCGGTGAACTTCTTGGTGTCCAGGTTGAGCTCTTTAATAATCAGGCTCAGCAGGCGCTGCGAGTCGGTCGAATCATAAATGGTGAAGGTGGACTTCAGACCCAGGGCGGCGGCCTCACGGCGCAGCACGCGCACGCAGAAGCTGTGGAAAGTAGAAATCCACATGTGCTTGGCGCGCGGGCCGATCAGCGCCTCAATACGTTCACGCATTTCGGCGGCAGCCTTGTTGGTGAAGGTGATGGCGAGAATCTGGCCGGGGGTCGCGCGGTGGGTTGCGAGCAGGTAGGCGATGCGGTGGGTGAGCACGCGGGTCTTGCCGGAGCCGGCGCCCGCGACGATGAGCAGGGGCGAGCCGGAGTGCAGCACGGCTTCTTCCTGGCGTTCGTTGAGTCCGGCGGTGAGGGAGGTAGGGTCCACGGAGTTGAGGCTGTGGGCGCGTTCGCCGTAGGGGTCGGCGGGGTCGAAGTCCTCACCGTAGCCGCCGACTCGGTAGGCGGGCGGCATGAAGTCGCCGAGCGGGTCTGCGGCGGTGAAGGCTGCGGGTGCGCCGGGTTCAGGAACGGGCGCGCTGGTAGCAGGGGCACCGTAGGCGGGCATGCCGGTGGGCAGGGCGGCGGGTACGTCCTGGGCGGGTGCCTCCATCATCGGGGCCTCCATCACTGCGGCGTCCATGGCAGGGGCGTAGTAATCGTCCTCGGCAGGGGGTACGTCGTAGTAGGGGTCGAAGGGCGGCTCGTCATCCGCTACCGGTGCTGCGGGGGTGACGAGTTCGGCGGCGAACAGGCCGTCCTGTTCGGTGAAGGGCTGCTTCTGCTGTTCGGGCTTGTCGCTCATCATCTACCTCGCTGCCTAGAATACACGTTCGATATTCCATGCTACCGCATTTGCTCCGCGGCTCCCACCCGTTCGGTCAATCAGCCTCACAACCTATATCGGCAACGGCACACCGGTGGCGCAGAATAGTCATGCTAGGATGACCGCATGACCCAGACCTTACCTCCGAGCCTCTCAATAGCGCTATGGTGCAATGGTTCAGCCGATGAAGCCGCACAGTTCTATACCAGGGTTTTTCGCGATGCTTCCATCATGGAGCAGGTGCCCGGACTTACGACGGCTCTAAGCATCCACGGCTTCCAGCTCTCGCTCATTAATGGTGATGACCGGCATGTCCCGAACCAGTCCATCAGTTGCATCCTAAACTTTGACCCGCTCCTCTTTGGTGGTGAGGCGCAAGCGCGAGCATACCTCGATGAACTCTACGAAGAGCTAAGTACCGGCGGTGTGCTGATGGAACTGGGTGAGTATCCTTTCTCCCCACGCTACGCCTGGGTGCGTGATCGTTTCGGTATGACCTGGCAGCTGATGCTTACCAACCCTGCAGGAGACCCGCGGCCCTTCGTCGTGCCTTCTTTCATGTTTGGCGGCACGAATCACGGCAATGCAGAGGAAGCCACCAACCGTTGGATTTCCATGTTTGAGGATGCCCGCCGCGGCACCCTGTACCACTATCCGGAAGGTAGCCCCTTTGAGGCAGATGCGGTCATGTTTACCGACTTCAACCTGCACGGCACCTGGATGGCGGCTGCTGATTCCGGTACTTTCCACGATTTCACATTCACGCCGGGGGTTTCGGTAGTTCTTTCGTGCCGTACTCAGGAGGAGATTGATTACTATTGGGAGCAGCTCTCCGCTATACCTGAGGCGGAGCGTTGCGGCTGGTGTGTAGATCGCTGGGGTATTTCTTGGCAGGTTGTCCCGCACAATATTGCTGAGCTGATGGCGGATAAGGCCGCTCGCGAGAAGATCCTGCTGATGGGCAAGATTGACCTGTCTCAGCTATAACAACGTGTTTTCTTGAGTACTCGTTACGTGCAGAAACAGAGAAACCGCCCGCGCCTGCTAATGCAAGCGACGGGCGGTTTTCTCGTACCGGCATGACTACCGGTTCTGTGTGCCCCCGAGACGATTCGAACGTCCGACACCTTCTTTAGGAGAGAAGTGCTCTATCCCCTGAGCTACGAGGGCGTACCTATCCAGTATAAAGCACCCCGCACCGCGAGTCCGCACAGCCCGTGTTCACCGCCCTGTGTTCACCGCCCGAAGACACCCGCACCCGGCGGCAGAATCGCTCCTACAATGTACGAATGAGCATCTACATTGACCCGCCCACCTGGCCCGCACACAGCACCGTCTTCTCACACCTCATCTCCGATGCTTCCCTGGCGGAACTGCACGAGTTCGCCGCAGCGGCGGGCATCAGTGAGCGTGCTTTCGACCGCGACCATTACGATGTTCCGGCGCACCTCTACGACGAGCTGGTGCGGGCGGGCGCGAAGGAACTCAGCGGTGCAGAACTGACTCGCACACTCATTGCCAGCGGTCTACGGATTCCCCTGAAGGAACGCCCCGAGAAGATCCGCCCGCGTCTGCTTCGCGCCTGGGCGGCGGCGTTTGCGCCCCGTCTCAATACACCCCGCCTCAAGCATGTGGAGGCTCCTGCCATGAGCCAAGCTCAACTCACGGCGCAGGTGGCGGAGCTGGGTGAGAGCCTGCTACAGGCGTGGGAGCAGCCGCACCGCGCCTACCACCACAGCGGGCACCTTTCGCAGATGCTTGCCAATCTAGACCGCCTCTACGCACACCGCACGCAGGGTTCCACTCCCCTGGCGTTGGTTCTGGCGGCGTGGTTCCACGACGCGGTCTATGAGGGCGCGCCGGGTGAGGATGAGCGCCGTAGCGAGCAGCTGGCGAACGCCTCCCTGGAGTCGCTGGTTACCGCGGGCCTGCTCGATGGTGACGAGCTGCAGATGGTGAGCCTTCTGGTGCGTGCCACGGCAACCCACGAGCTGCCCGAGTCTGCCAACCTACCGGCGGGCTATGAGCCGGCGGATATTCAGTTTTTCCTCGATGCCGATATGGCTATCCTGGCGGCTGATTCGGCACGCTATCGCCGCTACCTGCGCGGGGTGCGTAGCGAGTATTCCCATTTTGACGATGAGGCGTTCCGTGCCGGTCGTACGACCTTTCTGCGTTCGATCCTGGGTCGCGAGCGCATCTTCCTCTCAGAGCAGGCTCTCAAGCTCTGGGAGGAGCCCGCGCAGGCTAATCTGCGTGCTGAGCTCAACGAATGGGATCAGGACCCGCAGGGGCTTCTGCAGGCTCTCGCATCCTAGCCGCATACACCTAAAACACATACCGCCGAGAATGCGCCCATACTAAGGCGCGTTCTCGGCGGTATTTTCGTGGAATCTCTCGGGTACGCAAAAGGTGCCCCCCCCCGTGCGGGGTAGGCACCTTTTGAGAAGTATGTTGGGCTAGACCCAGCTCTTATGCGCTAAGGCTTAGAGAGCGGTGTAGTAGCCGTCAACGGACATCCAGGAGGTGGGGTGCACCAGGGTACCGTTGGTGGGGTTCAGAGCGGAGATCATCTTGCCGTCGCCCAGGTAGATACCAACGTGGCTGTAGCCGTTCTGGAAGACGATGTCGCCGGGCTGGGGGTTAGCGGTCGGGCGCAGCTCGTTCTTCATTGCGTAGGTGAAAGCGGTCAGCTTGATGCCGTGCTGAGCGAAAACCCAAGAGGTGAAGCCGGAGCAGTCCCATGCACCGAAGGTCTTGCCGCCCCAAACGTATGCGCCGCCCAGGCCGCTCATTGCGGTTGCAACGATTGCGTCGCGGGATGCGTTACCGGTGGAAGCGGAGGAAGCTGCGGGTGCCGGAGCTGCAACGGGTGCAACGTAAGCCTGCTGTGCCTCAGCCTGGGGTGCTACGTAGGAGGTCTCAACTGCGGGTGCAGCGGGTGCCTCTGCTGCTGCGGGAGCAACGTAGGTCTGCTGTGCCTGAGCCTGGGGTGCAACGTAGGTGGTTGCGGGGGTGTTGTAGCTGGTGTAGTCGAACTCGTAGTTGGTGTAGTCGTAGGACAGATCAGCTGCAGCGGGGATCTGTGCGAATGCGTTCGCGGGAACGGTCGAGCCGAGCAGGATTGCGCCTGCTGCGAGGGTTGCACCTGCGGTACGTACGATCTTCTTAGCCATTGGTAATTCCTCCATTGCCTGACGAGGTGAGCTGTCGGGCTCGAGCATGGATTCGCTCGGCCACCGAAGTGACTTAGCCCCGAGGCCTCTCGATTGAGAAGCCGTATCCCAGCTTGGGGATTGGGTCCCCCGCTTCTGCCATATTGGGTAGACGTACATCGAAGCGTTGGCAGAACTCAGCGGAACCGCTTCGACGGTGCCCTCTTACGATTAGGATTTGGGCACAGAAACGAGAATACACAGAAAACTCCCAGTTGTCACTTCATTCGGGCTTAAATTTTGGACTTTCACCCTGGGGGGAAAACTTGGCACTCCAGGCATTTGACCCCCTCCCAACGGAATCCTTATCTACCTTTTAAGGCACTTGACTAGGCATTTCACAAGGATGCACATTCGCTTTTAATGCGCCATCACCCCTTAAGGACAGGGTTCAAAACTCTTAAAAATGACCCTTATCTCTTAAATGTCCATTCTCAGAGATTGCTCAAACATCGGCGTTTCCCTCAGTTTCAACCTTAGATTTAAGCGAAAAACCCGAAAAATGCACTCAAGCGCAGTTGCTAAAACCCTGAGAGAGGAGTATATGCGCCCGCGCACATGACCAAACTCTGAAATACCCCTCCCACTAGGCACCTCAGCTCCCCAAAACCTCCCCGCAAGCCCGAGCAGTCCTAACACGTGCACAAAAACGGTGGCACCGCCTCCACCAAGGAAGGCGATACCACCGTTTAGCGTGAACTGGGTTAGCAGACTCTCAGAATGAGAGCTTAGAGGTTGCCACCGCGCTTGACCACGATCGCGTTTGCCACGTCCATATCCAGGGAGAGGGTGTCCTCTTCACCGTCGGCGTGAACAATCACGTCATCGTTCTGACCGGCAACCACGGACACCGATGCGCCGTAGACAATACCTGCGTCAGCCAGCAGCTTCAGCAACTCAACGTCAGTCTGAATGGACTCGGGGAAACGAGAGATAGTGAAACGGTCCTCGGGGCCGGAGTCGCGTGCAGCCAGGGACATGGGCACGGTACGCTCGTCGTTCTTCTCGCTGGTGTGGCCCAGATCCTCCAGGCCGGGGATAGCGTTACCGTACGGGGAGAACTTGGGGTCCTTGAGCATCTCCAGGATGCGCTTCTCCACCTTGTCACTCATGACGTGCTCCCAGCGGCATGCTTCTTCGTGCACGTACTCAAGTTCCAGACCAATAATGTCGGAGAGCAGTCGCTCAGCCAGGCGGTGCTTACGCATCACCTCGACCGCTTTGTGGCGGCCTTCCTCGGTCAGTTCGAGGTGGCGGTCCGGCTCAACGGTGAGCAGGCCGTGCTTCTCCATGCGTGCCACAGTCTGGGAAACGGTCGGGCCGGAGTGCTCGAGTCGTTCAGCGATGCGCGCACGCATGGGGACAATGCCCTCTTCCTCCAGTTCGAGGATGGTGCGCAAATACATCTCTGTGGTATCGATGAGGTCTGTCATATATCTCTCCCAGCTTTCACCGCAACAGTACTTAGATAGCACTGCCTAAGTCGTTACTTAATTCAATAATCTATTATGTACTTTTTCAGCGGCTTTTGCCACGGCTTAAGTCATTGAGTCGCCCAATGAAAACTCATTGGACGACTCAAGACACCTTATATATACGCTTTTGCTAACCCACCCCTTATTAAGAGGAGTAGACGGTAGGCTTACTCTGCGGACTCAGCCTCAGCGGTTTCTTCCACGGCAGATTCGTTCTCTTCCGCTTTGTTCTCTGCAAGCTCAGCAGATTCCTCTGCCTCAGCGGTTTCAGCAGACTCTGCGTTCTCCTGCGCGGCGTTCTCCTCTAGGTCTTCCGGGCGAACGCGGTCAGCCCACGGCACCCAATCCGGCGCAATCAGTGCATCGTCGCCGGGCAGCAGACCCACCTCGCAGATCGTTGCCACGCGGGAACGAGGCGCACGCGAGAGGGTCGCGAACCAGAACCAGCCGCGGTAACCGGGCAGGGTGCACTCGAAAAGGTGAGTGCTCAGACGCTCTTCCTCGGCGCGCACGTGGTGCACCAGGCCGATAGCGTGTGCCGGAGCGATTTCCTGAACGCCCTGCAACGCCACATCCTTGGCGGCGGCAAGAATCTCATCCACCTTGGAGGTGCGACGCAGCTTGTGCGGAACACCCAGGGAGGGGGCGCCCACCTCTTCATCCAGCGGGGTGAAGGGGTCGGGGGTGGAGTCTTCGTTCTGTGCGGTTTCTTCGGCAACAGATTCCTCAGCAGCAGATTCCTCGGAGGTAGATTCCTCAGCGGGCGTATCAGCCGCCTCAGTCTCCTCAGCGTTCACGGAGGGCTGAGTCTCAGCAGGTACAGCGCTACCCTCGTCGGTGCTCTCAGGCGCGGCAGAAGGCGCAACGGACTCTGCGGGCGCGTCAGTAGCGGGCGTAGTTTCGGGGAGCAGTTCAATAACCTGTTCAGACATACCCCTATTAAAGCATCTCGCGTGCGCAAACATTGCGGCGCCCGCCCCAAGCTTCGCATACGCTGTGAATTTGAGTCTCAAACCGCTAAATCTGGGGCCTCACCCATTAACAGCTGTGTGTGAGCTGATACGGTTAAATTTATGAGTAATGAACCCGTACAGGACACGCGCAGTACCGCAGACCAGGCGCCCGCGCCCCTTCCCTACGCCGGAGCTATCCGTTGGCTCGGCGCGGCAGGTGCGCTTCTCGCCCTGATTTGCCTGCTCACCGGAGTCGCCATGCTCGTGATGAAGTGGGTTGGGGCAGCGCCGCCCGCCCTCATGAGCCAGATTCCCCTGGTCCTCCTCCCCGTCGCCTTTATCGCCCTCATGGCCGCACTCATCCTGTCGGTCATGCGCCGCAACAAGGCATAAAGATTTGAGCCGCAAGCTCACACACATCATTCACTTATCAAGTACAGCCTGCCATTCAGAGAGAAAGATAGAGTATGTCTGCTGAAGCAAAACTCCTAGTCGTCGATGACGAGTTCAACATTCTTGAATTGCTCGCCACCTCCCTGCGTTTCGCCGGTTTTGAAGTAGCTACCGCCGGCAACGGCCGCGAAGCCCTCGAAAAGGCACACGCCGAAAATCCCGACCTCATCGTCCTGGACGTCATGATGCCCGGCATGGACGGCTTCGAGGTGACCCGCCGCCTGCGCGAAAACGGCACCACCACCCCCGTGCTGTTCCTGACCGCAAAGGACGCCACCGAGGACAAGGTGACCGGTCTGGGTGCCGGTGGTGACGACTACGTCACCAAGCCCTTCTCCCTCGACGAGGTAATCGCCCGCATCCGCGCCATTCTGCGCCGTAGCCGCAGCATCCAGGAAGAGGACGACGCCGTACTGCGCGTTGACGCCCTCACCCTGAACGTGGACACCCACGAAGTGTTCCTCGGTGACGAAGAGATTGACCTCTCCCCCACCGAGTTCAACCTGCTGCACTACCTGATGCTCAACGCCAACCGCGTGCTGTCCAAGGCGCAGATCCTCGACCACGTGTGGGAGTACGACTTCAACGGCGACTCCTCCATCGTTGAGTCCTACATTTCGTACCTGCGCCGCAAGATCGACAACAACCGTGAAAACCACGAGCCGCTCATCCACACCAAGCGCGGTGTGGGCTACATGATTCGCGGTTCTCGAGGCTAACGTGGCGCTCAAACCCCTCGACCGGATCCCCCAGTCTCTTTCCCTTCGCACCCAGCTGGTGCTCATCACCTCCATGCTCATCGCCCTATCCATTGCGGTGACGAGCCTGGTGGCGATTTCCGCTCTGCGCGCCCAGATGGTGCACCAGCTGGACGAAGAGATGAAGAACAGCGCCCCCTCACTCGTGCAGCTGGCGACCGTGCGCCCCTCCGGCAATCAGGAACAATCCCTGAGCACCTACCGCCTGTACCTGCTCGACAAGGACGGCAACGTACTGTACTCGCTCAAATCCGAGGACAGCGGTCAGTTCAGCGAGCCGGCACTGCAAGGCTGGACCGAAGAGAAGGTTCGCAAGCAAAACGAAGAGGCGGTCACCGTCAACTCGGTGGGCAGCTCCTCCGATTGGCGTGTGCTCGCCGTGCCCATTGAATCGAAAGATTCTTCTGGGCTGACGGAGGCGGCATCCCTGGTTATTGCCATGCCGCTGAAACAAACGAACCAGGTGGTCGCCCTCGTGGGTGTGCTGACCTTCGCGTTTGGTTTGGCGACCCTCGCCTCCGCGATTGCGATGACCTGGGTGATTGTGACCCGCACCTTCGAGCCGCTGGCTCGCGTGGAGCAGACCGCCGCCAAGATCGCTGCCGGTGACCTCTCTCAGCGTATTGAGGACTACAACCCCAGCAACGAGATCGGTAACCTCGCGGTTTCGCTGAACACGATGCTCACCCAGATTGAAATGCTCTTCAAAGCCCGCGAGAAGAGCGAGGCGAAAATGCGCCGCTTCGTGGGTGACGCTTCGCATGAGCTGCGCACCCCTCTGGTCAGTATTCGAGGCTACTCGGAGCTGTACCGTCAGGGCGCGCTACCGACCGATGAGGCTGTCGCTACCGCGATGAGCCGCATCGAATCGGAGTCCAAGCGTATGGGTCAGCTCGTGGAAGACCTGCTGACCCTGGCGCGTATTGATGAGCGCCGTGAATCCAAGCTGGCACCCTTCGACCTGTTCAACCTGGCGGTGGACGCTAGTAACGACGCCTACGCTACGGCGCCCGATCGTGCGGTGTCCCTGGTGGGTCTGAACGAAGAGGTGGCACCGACCTCCGCAACCGTGCTCGGCGACGAATCACGCCTGCGTCAGGTCGTGGCGAACCTGCTAACCAACGCCATGCGCTACACCCCCGACGGTTCTCCCCTGGAGATTGCGGTGGGCGTGCGCGAAGAGGTTCCCGGCTTCCCGCTGTCCGTGCTGGAGGTGCGCGACCACGGCCCCGGTATTCACGGCGAGGACCGCGAGCGCGTCTTCGAGCGTTTCTACCGCACCGATGCTTCACGTTCGCGTGAGACCGGCGGTACGGGTCTGGGTCTGTCCATTGTGGCTGCGATTATCGAGCAGCATGAGGGCAGGATTCACATTGAAGAGACCGATGGTGGCGGCGCTACCTTCGTGATTTCTTTGCCGTTCTACCCGCCGCCCGTCTCGGATGATCAGCTGATGAAGTAGCACTGATGCATAAACCCCCGGATTGTGGAACTTGAGTGTTCTACGGTTCGGGGGTTTTGCTGTGCCCGGGAGGCGGGACTATAACTCACGGAGGTGCGTCATGGCGGCGTCATTTTCGGGCGGGTTTTCGATTTTTTCGAGATGCCGGAGTGAATCTGGCGGGTTTATCCACAGATTTATTTAATAATCATTTTTCAGCTCATTTGATGCATTTTGAAAGATATAGTGATAACAAGCTTCCGGTCAGGAACTCAACCCTTCCAGAGATCCAAACCCCAAGCGCCACAACGGGGCAGCCGCCCCAGCTATCTCACATATCTCAAAGGAGAAAAACCATGGCACAGTTCAATGTCGATTCCGAAGTCATCGCAGCCAAGAGCGCACAGGCACGATCCTACGTCGCATCCATCACCGCAGACGTCAACGGTATGACCGCATCCCTGCACGACCTGCAGAGCTCCTGGACCGGCTCCGCATCCGCTAACTTCCAGGGCGTACTGGACCAGTGGCACGCAACCCAGCGCCAGGTCGAAGCATCCATCACCCAGATCAACGAGGCACTCACCCGCGCAGGCGTAAACTACGCAGACACCGAGCAGGCTAACGCCTCCATGTTCGTCGGCTAAGGGGTCAGGGCTACAGATTCTAAGGCCCACCCGCAGGCAGGCGGCAGACCGGGCAGCTAAAAGGTCCCGGCCGCACGGCACACCGCCTGCCAGATTCGCCAGAAGGCGGCGAATATCTATTGAGAAAACCCCGCCGCATCCTCGAAAGTGAGGATGCGGCGGGGTTTTATTGCACGGAAATCTTTGCGCCCAAGAGCCCATTCCTTAGGAGCTGAGCTTTAGACGCTGAGCTTTAGGAGGCGGGCTTTAGGAAGCAGCGGTCTCCTGACGGAAACGCAGACGCCACAGGCCGCGCTCAGCATCGTAATGCCAGATGCTCGAACGGCTCACGCGACCACGCGCGGTCGCAACCGCCGCCATAACCAGCACGCTGGAAGAATCCAGCACCTGCACACCCTGCTTGAGCGGGGCACCCTGCTGGGTGAAGGCGCGTTCGCGGTACTGCAGCACCGAGGAGCGGGACACCGACTTGCCGGTGGCGGTCACCCACACCAGACGCTCGTGCAGCATGGACTCCAGCTGCGCCGCCTCCATGACGGAGCCGCGGCTTTCGAGCAGCTGTTCTGCGGCGGCGGCTTCCTCGGGGTTCAGAGCGGGTGCCGCAGGAGCAGACGGTGCGGGCGCCGCAGCGGGCTCTAGGGCGGGTTCTAGGGCAGGCTCTACCGCCTGCTCTTCTGCATGTTCTTCCGTCTCGCCCAGCAGTTCCGCCGGGTCAACATCGTTCGGGTCGAGCCCGGCGAACTCTTCCAGACCGGTCAGGTCATCCTCGTCTTCCGCCTGCGCGGCGTTGGATGCCTGCTGAGCGGTCTCCTGCTGGCGAGCCAGCACCTTTGCGTCACGCTCGGCGGCACGCTCCGCCGCGAGCGCCAGCTGCTCCTTGCGGGTGCGAACCGCCTCCGGATCGGGGGCGTTCACCGCGGAGGCGGGGCGCAGCAGACCGGACAGGCGCAGGCTCTCCACGCCGCGCTGGGCGTTCTCAATCTCGGCTGCGGTGAATTCCTGTACGGGCAGGTGGGCGTCCGCGGAAGACTCGGAAGGCGCCGGCTCAGAGAGGGCAACGTCAGAGAGTGCAGGTTCTGCGGACGGAGCGTTCACAATCGGTGCTTCAACAGCCGCACCGAAGCCGGGGCCGTGCGCGGGTTCGCGGCCCTCCTGGTAGGCGCGCGCAGCACCATTCGCCAGGGAATCCGCCTTCTCATTGAGCGCGTGACCCGCGTGACCCTTCACCCAAATAAACTCGTAGTCGCGGCCGGTCAGCGCCTGATCCAGCACCTCCAGAAGGTCGCGGTTGAGCACGGGTTTGCCGTCGGATTTCTTCCAGCCCTTCTTCTTCCAGCCGGGCATCCACTTGGTCAGCGAGTTAATGACGTACTGGCTATCGCAGTACACGCGCAGCTTCGCCTCTGGGCGGGATGCGGTCGCCTCGAACAGGTCCAGGACAGCCTTGAGCTCACCCATATTGTTGGTGCCGTGCGCCCAGCCTCCGCTCGCCCAGTGGTCGTCGTCGATATACCATGCCCAGCCCGCCGGTCCGGGGTTGCCCAGCGCCGAGCCGTCTGCGGCGGCAATGATCTCTTGCGTGCTGTTCACGGTGCCTTCTTTCTGTGCCGTCGCTCTATTGTGCGGGCGGCAGTCCGTAATGATGTCTGTGATGACTTTACCGCACCGGCGGCGAGGGTGCGTAGCGCGCGGTCGCAGCTGTGGACAACCTCAAGCAGCCTCGGACGCGCCCCTTGCCGTAATGCCGGGCGGGTACACTAAACCTATGAGCTATTCTGCCCCCGAAACACCCAGCGCACAGCGCCCGGAGCGCCCTACCGCCCGCCCGAGCGAGCGCGTGCAGATTTTCGCTCTTCCCACCCGCACGATGTACGGCTCCCTGCGTTTTAGCTGGTTGAGCTACCTGGGGCTTGCTGAGCAGCAGCATGCGGCGCAGTTGCCGACCTCCACGGCGGCGGTCAGCTACCTGAGCACTCAGGCGCTCATGCGCGCTATGGCGGCGGCACGTCTGGATGTGCCTTCCAGTGCCGCTTCTGAGATTGAGGTGGATCGTTCCTGCACCTTGTGCACCAGCGGTAAGAAGCACGGTAAGCCGCGTATTGCGGGCGTGAATTTCAATATGTCGCAGGTGAATCCGCTAGTCGTGGGTGCGTTTAGTCGTAATTCCTCGGCGGTGCTCGGCGTGGATGTTGAGACCCTGGATGCGCGCCTGTTCTCCGGTTTTGCGCGCCTAGCGCTCTCCAATGAAGAACGTGCATTCTACGAGCGGGTAGCGCAGGAACGCCCCGCGCCCGTACTGCATCTGCTCTCTGTGGCGCTGTGGACCGCTAAGGAGGCGGTGCTCAAGGCAACCGGCCACGGTCTAAGCGTGGTGCCCTCCCTGGTTCGGGTGCAGCTCACCGATGACCTGTTGGATGCGCTCGAACTTGCAATGAACGAGGAGGTCCCGGGGGACCTTCTGGGCAGCGACACTCCCGAGCCGACCGCCCTGCGCGTACTGACTCAGGACAGCTTGACCGCCCAAGCGACCTTTAGCGCGCCCGCGGCTCAGGGCGGCGGCGATCAGGGCGGTAATCAGGGTGGCGAGGCTGCCGAGCGAAGCTTTAGCCTGCAGTGGGTACCCGTGGCACTGCCCGACGCGGAGAACCCCGAGCACGCCCAGAAGATGCTCATCGCCCTGGCAGTGGAGAACCCTGCCGAGGGTGAGCCCGCGCAGGTTGAGGTTCAGCTTCTGCCGGTGGCTACTCCCCTGGAGCTCAAGCGCCTGCTCACCGATTAGCCGCGCTCAATCCCCTAACACCTGATACAACGACGGAACGCGCCCGCCATGCCAGCGAGCGCGTTCCGTCGTTGCATTCAGTCGTTGTATTCTGCCTCGTCAAGGCGTTCAAGGCAGAACCTAAGGGGTATCCTCGCCCAGGGTCTCCAGGCCCAGGGCGCGGCCGAAGCTACCGAGCTTCGTGCCGGTCTCCGTGTGCTCCAGCTCCGGGTCGGACTCAGCCACGATACCCGCACCCGCGTACAGCACCGCCTCGTCCGGGCTGACCTGGGCGCAACGCAGCACCAGCGCCCACTCGCCGTTACCCTCGGCGTCCATGTAGCCGACCAGACCGCCAAAGTAGCGGCGCTCGAAAGACTCCAGCTGGCGAATCAGCTCCAGCGCCTTCTCAGTGGGGGCACCGCAAATCGCGGGGGTCGGGTGGATCGCGCGGGCACCGTCCAGGCAGGTCAGCCCCTCCTTCAGCACGCCGTCGATGGGGGTCGCCAGGTGCCACAGCTGCGGGGTCTGCAGCAGCGAGGGCACCTGCGGCACGTTCAGCTCCTCGGCAATGGGTGCCAGGCGCTCGGCAATATCGTTGATGACGTAGGCATGCTCGTGGCGGTCCTTCGGCGAGGCGAACAGGCGGTCACGAATCGCCTCGTCCTCGTCGCTACCGGGCTCGGCAATGCGCGGGGCGCTACCGGCAAGCGGGTGGGTCTTGAAGGCGCGGCCCTCGGTGCGGAACACCAGCTCCGGGGAGGCACCCATCAGGTAGCTTCCGTTCATGCCGCGCTCACCCTCGGGCAGGCGCACCGCAAAGTTGAATGCGGAACGCTGCTGGGCGCGTAGGTTGTTGTACAGCGCTTCCAGGTTGAGGGCGCCGGGTGCATAGCGGGCGGTGAGCACACGTGAAAGCACGATCTTGCTCAGCTCGCCCGCCTTCATGCGCTCCACGGCGGTCGCCACGGCGGCACGGAACCGGTCGTTCTGCCGGCCGGTGACTGACACCGGCTCGGCAAGTTCTACGGTCTGCTCGGGGACCGGCACCTGCTGCTCCTCCAGGCGTTCAGGCACGAAGAGGTAGGCGGGCATATCAGGGTCAAAAGGAATCAGACCCACGACGGCGCTACCGGCACGTTTCGCCTCGTCCAGGGCATTATCGAAGGTTACAGGGGTCATCGCACCGGATGCGCGCAGGACGCGGGTGCCGGTGGCAAAGATAAAGTCGGGAAGGTTCGTCATCGTACTTCTATCAGTGGTGTGTGGGTTCGCGCCGGGCATCTAAACGCCGGACGCGGGGTGCCGTTAGAGGGTCGCGCCGCCGTCGGCGACAATCTCCTGCATGGTGATGTGGCGTGCCGCCTCAGAGATGAGGAAAGCGTTGACCGCCGCAATATCGGCGGGGTCGGCAATACGGCGCAGCGGAATGCCCAGGCGGAACGTTTGCGGGTTGCCGGCAACCGGCAGGGCGGAGCGGTCCTCACCCTCCCAGGCGTCAGTCACCATAGGGGTTCGGGTGGTGCCGGGGCATACCGAGTTCACGCGAATACCGTGCGCGGCAAGCTGCAGACCGAAGCTGGAACTCACGCGCGCCGCCGACGCCTTCGATGCGCCGTAGGCTCCAAACTCCGCGCGGGGCACACGTGCCGCGTTGGAGGCGACTGTCACCAGGGAGCGGCTGTTCGCCGGGTCGGACTCCTGCTGGTCAATCATGATGCGCGCGAATTCGCGCAGGCACAGGAACACGCCATCGGAGTTGACCGCGTGCAGGCGCTTCCAGGTGTCGAAGCTGGTTTCCAGTAGCGGCTGGCTGTGGGCGATGCCCGCGGCGAGCACCGCGCCGGTGATGGGTTCGTCGAGTGCCGCTACATCGTTGGCGAGGGCGATGACGGACTCTTCGCTCGTAACGTCTACGGCGCGGTAGCGGAAGATTGCGTCTCCGTAGGTACCGAAGGAGGCAATGGGCTGCTCCACGAGGTCAGCCGCAAACACCGAATAACCGTTCTTAATGAGCTGGTGGACGGTTGCCTCACCAATACCGCCGTTCGCGCCGGTCACAATGACCCAGCTCATGCGCGCGCCTCCTCAGCAGTCTCAGCAGCCTGCAGGTCTGCGAGCACATCGGCGGTGTTCAGCACGCGGGCGCAACGACCCGAAGCGTACTCGCACGCTATGCGGTGCTCTTCCTCCGAGAAGTCGGCGAGCGCATCCGCAACCATAAACGGCTGAATGTCACGCATGAACGCCTCCAGGGCGGTGGTCAGGCAGCCAATGTGCGCGTACACGCCGCCGATAATGAGCTGGTCGCGACCGGACTCCTTGAGCAGGTCCTCGAAGGGGCTGCGCACGAACGCAGAGTAGCGCCACTTGGTCAGCACGGTGTCGCGGTCGGTGGGTGCCAGTTCGTCGAGCACGCGGGCGGACTCGTCGTTCTGCAGGCCGTCGCCCCAGAAGTCGATGAGCAGGCGACGGTCTTCGGGGTTCTGGCGCGGCGGCTGCGCGGTGTAGTAGACCGGGATTCCGGCGGCGTGGGCGGCGTCAATGAGGCGGCGCAGGTTCCGAATGGCGATGTTGATCTGGGCGTCCGGGTTGTCGTTGCCCTCACCCAGGTTGGCCCCTTCGAAAGCCTGGACGAAGTGTACCTGCATGTCGTGCACGAGCAGTACAGCGCGGGAGGGGTCCACGGGCCAGCTCACGCGGTTGCTGTGTTCACGGTCGACGTAGGTGTAGGGCTTGATTTTGGGCAGTGCCATGATTCTCCCGGTTCGTGCCTATGGTTTTCGGTTGTATGCGCGGCGCAGGCGGTGCGCTGTGGTGGGTGTAGCAGCGAGTGGGTGCCTCCTCCGAGCCCTCTCGCGCTGACCACCCAATCGGTGAGCTTGCGCTTATCTCATAACAATCTTAGGGCATGCTTAGCTACTAGGTATATATGAGCCTTAACAAAAATGCTTCCCCACCCGCACCCCCGTTGATAGCACAACGGGAGGAACGGGCAGGGAAGCACTCGGACAAGCAGAAACGCTATACGAACCGCGAATTCAGCCGCGATTCTAGTTCAACTAGTTCACGGGCGCCGCGACGGCAAGAACCTCATTCAGACCCTCAGTGATCGAGGGGTGAGTGTAAATCTCATCGCGCAGCTGCGAAGCAGTAATGCCGTGGCGCATCGCCAGAGCCACCAGGTTAATAACCTCCATGGACTCGATTACCAGCAGCTGGGCGCCCAGAATCTGGTCGGTCTGCGCGTCAATCACGAACTTCATGATGCCGCGCGGGTTCTCCTGGGTCTTCGCACGCGGCATCGCGGCAACCGCGGCAACCGGCTTCGAAGCGACCTTCACCTTGTGGCCGGCCTCGATTGCCTCACGCTCGGTCAGGCCCACGGAAGACAGCGGCGGGTTCATGTAAATGGTCGAAGCCACTGCCTTGCGGTCCTTAGTGGAGCGGGAACCGTCACCGACCAGCTGGGAGAGCACCACGCGGTAGTCATCCATGGAGATGTAGGTGAACTGCGGGCCGCCGTTCACGTCACCGAGCGCGAAAATGTTCGGCACGGTGCTGCGCAGGTGCTCATCCACGACAATTGCGCCGCGGTCATTGGTTTCGATGCTGGTGTTCTCCAGACCCAGCCCCTCGGTGGCGGGCTTGCGGCCGGTCGCAACCATCACGTAGTCCACCTCCAGCTCCCGGGTAGCGCCCTCGGAGTCGAGGTAGGTCACGGTCACCGAGTCAGCGCCGTCCTTGAAGGACTGCACACGCACGCCGGTGTGAGCGGTAATGTCCTGGTCTGCGATAATCTCGCGGGCAACCTGGGCAACGTCCTCGTCGTAGCGGCCGAAGAGGGCGGGTGCACCGTCCAGAATGGTCACCTCGGTACCGTAGGAGGAGAAAATACCGGCAAACTCAACACCGATGGGGCCGCCACCGATAATGCCCAGACGCTTGGGGCGCGGGGTGAGCTTCTGCAACTCGGTGGAGGTGAGCACACGCTCAGATTTGCGGATACCCTCAATCGGCGGGATAACCGACACGGCACCGGTGTTGACGATGAAGTAGTCGGCGGTAACGCGCAGGGTGTCCTCGCCCGCGGTGACCTCAACCTCGGTGTCGGAGATGAAACGTGCGTGACCGTCAATGAGCTTAGCGGTCTCGTTGGACAGCAGGATCTCGCGGTTCTTGGCGCGCATCATGCCGGTCAGCTTGTCACGGAAGACCACGGCGGATTCGTAGGCGGCGTTTGCCTCTTCTAGGGTGCGCTCGCCGCTGGCGCGGAACTCATCGGCGCGGTGCACGAGCGCCTTGGTGGGTACACAACCGATGTTGATGCAGGTGCCGCCGTACATGCCGGTGGACTGTTCGATGAGGGCAACGTTCTTACCGGTCTTGGCGTATGCGCCGGCGAGGGTCTTGCCGCCCTTGCCGAAGCCGATGACGACCATGTCAAAGTGCAGCTGAGCGGGGGTGGTCATAATATTCTCCTGTGAAATTTAGATGATGATGTCTTCACAGAGTTCAACGGAAAGAAATGAGTATTATTCCCGCGCGCCACATTTTTTCTTGCCACCCCAATTCACGCCCCCACCGCTAGGACATGAGCAAAGCCCCTCTCCCCTCCTCTACAGCCACCCCTCAGCCCACGCGGGCGTAGACTAAAACTACCCGGTTCCCTACAAGAAGCTAGCCTAAAGGAAGCCAGCACAATCAGGAGGATTCCATGAAAACCCACGATATTCTGCGTGACGCCGCCAGCCGCCCCGGCATCGAAGCCGCCGTAGCCATCAAGGGGCTATCAGCTGAGGCACTCAACGCCCACCCGGGCGGGCACCCGAACTCTATCGCCTGGCTCCTTTGGCACGCCGGACGACAGATGGACATGCAGCTCTCCGCGCTGAACGGTCAGCCGCAGATCTGGGAGGCTCAGGGTTTCAGGGAACGCTTCAACCTGGGCGAGCTGGGCGACACCATGGGCTACGGCCACACCGCCGAGCAGGCACGCTCCATCGTGGTTGAAGATTCTGCCCTGCTGGTGGAGTACCTTGTGGCAACCGGCGAGGCGCTCGCGGCCTACGCGCAGACGCTGAGCGAGGCTGATTTGAGTGAGATTATTGACCGTTCGTGGACTCCGCCGGTGACTCGCGGTGTGCGTCTGGTCAGTCTGATTGACGATGCAGCTCAGCACGTGGGTCAGGCGGCGTACGTGGCGGGTATTCTCGCGGCACAGGACTAACGGCAGAGCGCTAAACCCCCGACAATAGGCACGAAAAAAGCGGTGGCGCCTCGGACACAACCATCCGAGACGCCACCGCCTACACGCCTAAAAGCCGCTACTGCTTCTGCAACAGCACCATCACCTCGTAGAGCCTTAGAAAAATTCACTATATTCTTATTCCCCCATGTAATCGCTCTCCTTGTATTAGTATTATTACTTTTTAACTACTCATCAGTTACTGGAAGCGCCTTTTCATGCCCTATCTTGCCGCAAAATTCACCTAATTAACAAGAGTATGTATCACAAAGATTTACAGAAACTTGTCAAAGTCGCCAGCACCCTTATAAAAAACTTTGATAAATGTAGGAATATTACTACTGATGCTCTTTGGAAATTGCGTCAAGCATTAGACCGCAATACAGATGATATAATTGAAATAATTTATGAGAAACAATTGAGAGGAACAGTATAATGAGCTCTAAACATGAGTTATTAAGATACTACAGAGAAAACATTGCAGAGGTAATTAATTCTGCATTAGAACTGGAAAAGGTTTCGGATAGAAGCAAAAAAGTTAATAAAAAAATGCAAGATTTACTAAATTCAAAGATAAAAATTAAGGATGCAGAGAGTATAACACTAGAGTATATTTTAATGGCACATTATACATACTACGTTGTAATGTTAGAATCCAGGAATATAGTTTGGAATTACGACTATATGTCATTCAGCCGCAGAATAGGCGAATTATGGGAGCCATTCTGTAAACTAGCATTTGAATATTCAATTAATGAGATTGATTTTTATACGCCAATGAAATATGAAGAGTACAGGTCAGACCTGTCTACTAGAGTGAATAAATTCATAGATAATCTATCTATCTCCCACGAGGAAAATATAAAATTAAAAGAATATCTCTCCACTATCTGGGGACTGTCTGAAAGTGGATCTATAAATTTGAAAGAAGATCTTCATTTTACAAAAGATTCTAAAAATTATGTTGTGGATTTCAAGAGCGGTTTTAGCTCTAATGAAAAAGGAAATGTAAACAGACTACTCCAAGTTGCAAAAATATACTCGACTATAAATCATGATTGCATGATCTTTGTGCGACAAAAAGAAGAAGATAATAATCACTACCTTCAGACATTAAAGAACTCTCCGCACTGGAAAGTATATTGCGCTGATGATGCTTATTCCAAGATACTTGATATAACCGGTGTCGATTTGAAATCCTGGATGAGTGAAAATATGTGTTGGCTTGACGACATTACTAGTGAATTCAAGAACTACCTGGAAAGCAATAATCTAAGCCAATACTTGACTTGGTAGAAATAATCGGATATATTCAAAAAAACTTAGGCTGACGCATAGCTTGGAATTTATTTTCAATTCTCAAAGGAGGCAAATTATGGATAAAATCTATCAATCGTATTACACAAACTCGGACTATATAACAAATTATATGATTTCTAAGCTAGAACTAACTAATTTTGATACAGTTTTAGAGCCCAGTGTAGGCGAGGGTGCATTTGTCGATAAAATTTTAAAGATAAACCCCAAGCAAAATCTAACTTTGTATGATATTGACGACTATGCAATTAACGTGGTGGAGCGTAAATACTCCGATAAATCAAACGTTAAAATAAACAAAGCAAACACGCTTTTCGACAAAAATCTAGATTTCCACAGAGACACTTCAAATGGGTTCACTAAAATTATCGGAAATCCTCCTTATGGAGCCCATATGCCTGAGGATGAAAAAAATAAGGCTAATTTAAAATATTCAGAAATCTACTCCAAAGATACTTATGTCTTATTTTTTTACCGCTGTTTAACTTTATTGAAAGAATCTGGAAAACTGGTATTTATAATCCCGGATACTTTTCTATATCTAAACTTACATAAAAAATTTAGGCAGTTTTTATTTTCCAACTTTTGCGTTGAAGAGATTACTATATTTTCATCAAAACTTTTCCCTGGTGTTTCATTTGCATATAGTAATTTATCTATAATCACTGTCGCAAATAATAAAAAAGCAATAAATTCGAATGTTATTAGAATATATGATTCAATAACCGAAGAGACCGACTTTACCAAAATTGAATCGCTCACCCCTAAAAAAATACGTCAAGTTGACGTACTGGTCGAACATAATTGTAACATTCATTTAAATACTGAACTTACAGCCAAGCTTTCGAACATGGATTTATTCCTTGGCGACGTAGCTGAATGCGTTACTGGAATCTATACCGGAAACAATAAAGAATTTATAAAAGTTAAATCAGCTAAAGTTCGAAATTCAAAAGGATATCAACACATAAGCACTTCGGAAATAAATTATGGTAAAGCCGACATCACTGGAATCGATGAAAGCAACCACTTTATTCCGATATTAAAGGGAAGCATTAAAAATAGATTCCACCAACCTCAGGATGAATGGTATATTAATTGGAGCAAAGAAGCTATTCATCACTACAACCACGATAAAAAAGCTCGTTTCCAAAATAGTAAATACTACTTTCAAAAGGGAATTGCTATCCCCATGCTAAAAAGTAAAACCATTAAAGCTACAATTATGGAGCATCGCGTATTTGACCAAAGCATCGTTGGCATATTTCCTAAAAACCCCGAAGACATTTATTTTATTTTAGCGCTACTCAATTCAAATATTGTAAATGATATTATCCATAACATAAATCCTACTGTTAATAATTCTGCGAATTATTTGAAACGAATTCCAATCCCTTTCTGTACAAATAACCACAAGAAAGAACTAGAAAAACTAGTTAAGGGAATTCTTTTCAATAATGAAGATAACGAATCTAGATTAAACGAAATTATTCAAGATCTATATTCTTCAAGATAGTTTAATCTTAAAAAGATTTAACCTATGTATGCTTATTGCAATAAGTGAGGGTGTATTATCATTATTCACTTTACCAATAAAAATAATTTTTATATTTAGAGTCACTACTTGTTTACAGTAATCTATGTGGGGTACTTGAAACAGCCTACGTGGCGGGGATTCTCGCCGCGCAGGGTTAGAATTTCACGCCCGCTAAAGAGGTATGAAAAGGCGGCGGCGCCTCGGATACAACCATCCGAGGCGCCACCGCCTACACATCTAAAAGCCGCTACTGCCGTTGCAACAGCACCATGACCTCGTAGTGGTCCGTATGCGGGAACATGTCCAGCACGCGGCCCTGCACCGGCGCATACGACGGCATACGCTCTAGGTCCTTCGCCAAAGTCACCGCATTACAGCTCGAATACACCACACGGTCAATACCCGAACCCTCAATCCACGCGCACAAGCTCTCACCAATACCGCGGCGCGGCGGGTTCACCACCAGCATCTGCGGCACCGTGCCCGAAGACACCGCAAACTCCGGCGCGTCCTGCGCCGAAAAGTCCACGCCCTCCAGCCCATACTCAGCCACCGTGCGCTGCGCCGAAGCGACCGCCTCCGCACTAATCTCAATACCCGTCACCGAGCCGCCGCCCATCACCGAAGCGGCATGCAGGGCAAAACCACCCACGCCACAGTACAGGTCCCACAGCGAGCGCGGAGCCACCTCACGCACCCACTCACGGCCCTGCGCGTACATCGCCTCAGCGACCTTCGTGTTCGTCTGGAAGAAGCTCTGTGGACGCAGATGCAGAGTCAGGTCATTCACCTGCATCGGCAGGGTCTGACGCTCCGAAAGGATAATCTCCTCATCCCCCTCAACACGCGCCACCGGTTCACGCAGCAGGTTCACCGACAGCACCGCCAGGTTCGGCAGCTGCTCCTGCAACCAGTCCAGCTGCCGGCGAATCGGCACCAGAAGCTTCTTCGAACGCAACACGAAACGCACCATCAGCTCACCCGCCGCCGAAGCAGTCACCAGAATATTCTTCAGCTCACCGCGACGATTCGGAATGTCATAGGGGGTCAGGTCCGCGCGCTGAATCAGTTCACGCAGCACCGGAATAGCAGCCTGAATCGGCTCCATATAGAGCGGGCATCCGCCAAGATCAGTGGATGCGCCCGTGCGGTAATCCACGATGCCGAGGGTCGGGTTCTTCGCCGAACCGCCCACCACAAGCTTCGCCTTGTTGCGGAAGCCCGCCTCCGCACTGGTCACCGGATCCAACCACTGCATCTGCGGGTGGGCGGCAAGCAGGGCGCGGGCATGCTCCTGCTTCGCCTGCACCTGCGCGGTGTAGGCGGTCTCAATGCGGGGGCAGGAGGAGCAGAGGTCATCACGAAAATAGGCGCATTCCATAAGGAGCCATTCTACCGCCTCCACCGCCGGGACAGGACGCATGGGCACAGAAAAAGCGGGGGCGGCCACCCTTCATGGGTAGCCGCCCCCGCCTCATACGGATACGTGGACCTGCGCCGGTTTGAGTACCAGCGTTAGGTCACCACCGTGTCACGCTTCGCGTGCCACGGATTCCGTAGAAATTTACCCCATCAGGGATAAATTTCTACTACATCATTCCTCCCATGGCGTCCGCACCGGGAGCAGCCGCACCAGCGGGCTCCGGCTTGTTCGCAACAACAGCCTCAGTGGTCAGGAACAGACCAGCAATCGACGCAGCGTTCTGCAGAGCCGAACGGGTCACCTTCACCGGGTCAGCAATACCAGCAGCCATCAGGTCCTCGTACTCGCCGGTCGCAGCGTTCAGGCCGGTACCAGCAGGCAGGGAACGAACGCGGTCAACCACAACGCCCGGCTCCAGGCCAGCGTTAGCAGCGATCTGCTTCAGCGGTGCGTCAATAGCCACGCGCACAATGTTCGCGCCGGTAGCCTCGTCACCGGTCAGCTCCAGCTTATCGAAGACCTTCACGCCAGCCTGAATCAGAGCAACGCCACCACCGGGGACGATACCCTCCTCAACAGCAGCCTTAGCGTTACGCACAGCATCCTCAATGCGGTGCTTGCGTTCCTTCAGCTCAACCTCGGTTGCAGCACCAGCCTTCAGCACAGCAACACCACCGGCGAGCTTAGCCAGGCGCTCCTGCAGCTTCTCACGGTCGTAATCGGAGTCAGAGTTAGCGATCTCTGCGCGGATCTGAGCAACGCGACCCTCAATAGCCGCTGCGTCGCCTGCACCCTCGATGATGGTGGTCTCGTCCTTGGTCACAACGACCTTGCGAGCGGAACCGAGCATGTCCAGGGTTGCTGCGTCCAGGGACAGGCCAACCTCTTCGGTAATGACCTGGCCACCGGTCAGGATAGCAATATCAGCCATCTGAGCCTTACGGCGGTCACCGAAGCCCGGAGCCTTCACAGCAACAGACTTGATGGAGCCGCGCATCTTGTTCAGCACCAGCAGAGCCAGAGCCTCACCCTCAACGTCCTCAGCAACAATCAGCAGCGGCTTGCCGGACTGCATGACCTTCTCCAGGACGGGGACGAGGTCCTTAACGTTCGAAATCTTCTGGTTCACAACCAGGATGTAGGGGTCCTCTAGGACTGCTTCCTGACGCTCCGGGTCGGTCACAAAGTAACCGGACAGGAAGCCCTTGTCGAAGCGCATACCCTCGGTCAGCTCCAGGTGCAGGCCGAAAGTGTTGGAGTCCTCAACGGTGATGACGCCTTCCTTGCCGACCTTCTCCATTGCCTCAGCAATGAGCTTGCCGATCTCAGCGTCGCCAGCAGAAATAGACGCGGTTGCAGCGATCTCTTCCTCGGTCTCAACTTCCTTCGCGGAGGAGAGCAGAGCCTCGGTCACAGCCTCAACAGCCTTCTCAATGCCGCGCTTGAGGCTCAGCGGGTCAGCGCCAGCAGCCACGTTGCGCAGGCCCTCGCGGACCAGTGCCTGAGCCAGAACGGTAGCGGTGGTGGTACCGTCACCTGCGATGTCGTCAGTCTTCTTAGCAACTTCCTTGACGAGCTCCGCACCAATCTTCTCGTACGGATCCTCCAGCTCGATTTCCTTCGCGATCGAGACACCGTCGTTGGTGATGGTGGGGGCGCCCCACGCCTTCTCCAGCACAACGTTGCGGCCGCGGGGGCCGAGGGTCACCTTCACTGCATCGGCGAGGGTGTTCAAACCGCGCTCAAGGCCGCGGCGTGCCTCTTCGTCAAAAGCAATGAGCTTTGCCATAAGTGTCCTCCTGGACGATCGGATTTTTTCCTTCACCCCTGCGGGTGCGGTACATCTAAAATCGGGTGGCTGCCCCTCCACAACGCCCCCGTTACGTAAGGCGCGGGCAGAGTAGGGCATAAAGCACCCGAACGCTACATCAATTGTGGCACCCGCACCGGCATGGAGCAAACGTTTAAGCCCAAGGTTGAAGGGTTAATCGCCCAGTGCTTAATCTGCGCTCATCAACCCCGCCAAAAGGGGCGTTACCGGTGTTCCCGCAGGGAGTGCGGGAGGGGTGTTAAAAGCATCAACCCCACCCGGCACATCAGTGGAATTGCGCGGATGGGGTTAATGAAAACTTGTAATTACAGAAGCAATGCGCGCTAGACCTTAGCCGGTGTAATCCGACGACAGAATCACGATGACCTCATGGTTGCCCATCTCAACGTTGGCGGTCGCCTGGCGCACCTGAGTAATGCCCAGCTTCGAGGCGATGCTCTGCGCCTGCGACTGGTAGCCCTCAGCGTAGTAGACCACGCTGGTTGCCGGTGCCACACCCGTGTAGTTTGCTGTCTCGTTGATGGTGTAGCCGGTCAGCAGAGCCGCCGCACCGGATGCACTACCCGCCGGAGCCGCCGCATTGTAGACCGCCACAGAGATGGACTCCGCCAGGCCGGTCTTCGTGGGGCTTGCCGAAGCGGAAGCCTTAGCCGGGGCAGAGGACGCCGACGCACTTGCGGGGGCGGAGCTACTCTTCGCGGTGGACGCCGAATACTGCGGGGAGGCGGTGCGCGGCGCGTACACGTACATTGCGCCGCCGATGAGCAGACCAACTACGCCTGCAGCTACCAGGGGGATAGCGCCCTTGGGGCTCTTTGCCGGGTCAGCGTTGACCGCGCGGTAGGTTCCACGGCGGGCGATGGTTTCGTCTACCTCGTCAAATTCGTCGCGGGGGTAGCTCATTTATCCTCATTTCACGGGTCTCTGTTTACCGGCTGGTACCGTACCGTCCTGCCTGGCGCGCGGGCGCGGCTGCGGAAGGTGCGGTCTTGGTGTTCTAGTACCTAGAGTACCGTCTCAACTAGCGAGAACCAACGTGAACGCCCCGCAACCGACTGTGAAAGAGACGGACACCGCACGGTATTCAATCTCTGGTTGAACTTGAAGTGCGCGGGGTTGAAAGCAGGAGTTGGAAAGCTCGCACGACTCCCCCAGTTTGAGCCCCTAGTCAGCGTCTCGGCGGGCGCGCAGAACGTCAATAATCTGCGGCGCTGCGGCGCGTACACGCTCATCATCGAGCATCACGTTAAGGCGCTGATAGTAGGCAATCGGAGTAAATCCGGCGGCGATAATCGCCTTCTCTTTGGAGCCCTGGTGCTTGAAGCGGCGGCGCTCCACCTCAAGGATGCGGCGCTCCACCGGAGTCAGGCCACCGGGTTGGCTCTCTACTTCCGGCTGGTTTTCTACTTCCGTCTGGTTTTCTACTTCCGTCTGGGTCTCAGCGGTTTCAGCGCGTTCCTGTTCTGACACGTTCCCTCCTGTCTGCAGCTCGTCTGCCGCGGCTGGCGTCTCCTAGCGCGTGTATCCGTCATCCCCTAGTCTAGAGGAGGACCTCAGTCTAGAAGAGAAACGTTCATCCCGCGCCCGGTTCCGTCACCGTCCGGGTTGCATCAGCACCAGGAGATTCCCGAGGAGATTCATGAACCAGCCCCTCAGTAGCATTATGAGCGAGGATTGGGCGGCAGCACTTGCCCCCGTCGAAGAGCAGATTCACGCCATGGGCGCTTTCCTGCGTGAGGAGCACGCGGCGGGGTACCGTACTTTCCCGCCTGCTGCCGATATTTTCAATGCGTTCCGCCGCCCGATGAGCGGGGTGAAGATCCTCATTATTGGTCAGGACCCCTACCCTACTCCGGGCAATGCGATGGGTCTGTCGTTCTCGGTGCACCGCGGTATGCCGCTGCCTCGTTCGCTGAACAATATTTACAAGGAACTTGAGGACGATCTGGGTATTGCCCCGGCTGATCACGGTGACCTGTCCTGCTGGGCTGATGAGGGTGTCATGCTGCTCAACAGGGTTTTGACGGTGCGCGAGTCTGATGCGGGTTCGCACCGCGGTAAGGGTTGGGAGGAAATCACCGAGTGCGCTATCCGTGCACTGGTGGCGCGTAACCAGCCGCTGGTTGGCCTGCTGTGGGGTGCGGATGCGCGCAAGTGCGCACCTATGTTGCAGCCGTACCCGAGCGTGGAGTCGGCACATCCCTCGCCACTGTCTGCTCGCCGTGGTTTCTTTGGTTCGCGCCCGTTCTCGACCGTAAATTCCCTGCTGGTGCAGCAGGGGGCGGAGCCGGTGGATTGGACGGTCCGCTAGGCGCAGCACATGAGCCAGTATGAGAGCTGGCGCATTGGGCGTAGTGAAAGGGCGGTAGCTTGTGAGTTGAACTCGCAAGCTACCACCCCTTCCCAACATCCAATATATGCAATATAGGCTATATAACCTTGAAAAGGGCTAAGAATCCGCCGGTTCCACGTTTCGCGGAGTCGTAAAACGCTGTAGCGCATACTGCATCGTGTAATTACCCAACGCAACACCCGAAGCCATCGCCACCACAATCGAAACCGCCGTAATCATATTCTGCATACCCAGAATCACGTCCGTCTCAACCGTCAGCAGATACATGCCGCGGAAGAACGACAGACCCGGCAGCAAGAACGTAATCGCCGGAATCGAGAAAATAGCCTGGGGCACATGCAGACGGTACGCAAAATACGTGCTCAACGCACCAATCACAACCGCCGCACACGCCGTCGGACCGCGGCCTGTACTCGGGCCAGCAAGCAGCTCATAACTGTAATACGCCGCCAGACCGCAGCCCGTAATGACCATCAGCCACCCGACCTTCACCAGCTTCGTCTGCAAGGTAATCGCAAAGGTCGCAATCGCCACCAGGAAGAAGAAAGACGCCACCAGCGGGGTCGTCGGCTCAAAACGCAGCTGCTCAATATCCAGGGTCGGGCCGTTGAAAATATTAATCGCGCTCACTGCGGTCGCAATGCCAACCACCAGGCCCAAGAAGCTCATACCCGTAGACACGAAACGACCCGCAGCCGTCACCGGGAAGCCATTAATCGCGTCCTGCACCGCACCCACCAGACGCGGAGTCGGCAAGAACATAATCATGCCCGCAGCCACCACCAGGGGCGCCGAAATCGCTTCCCCCTGACGCTGCAGCACCGAAAGAATAGATCCCTCACCGCCCAGCCAAATCGCCAAGAAGGTCATCAGACCAGCACTAGCAGCCATACGGAAGAACGCCGGAATACCAATCGAACTCAACCACTGAATCAGCAGGTACACGGGAATAAAGATAATCGCCGCACTCAACGCCGTCGCAAAGCTCGCACCCAGCGCCGCCGTTAGGGTTCCGGCACACGCCAGGTTCGCCAACCACACCACCAGAGGCGGGAACGGCTTGGGTCGGTGGGTAATCTGGTTCAGCTTCAAATCAGCCATTTCCAGGGTCATACCACCGCGAGTAATCTTGTAGATTAGGCCGTACACCTCAGAAAGCGCCTCGTAGTTCTCCGTAGAGGAACGAACCACACGCACCAGGGTGTGGGTAAAGCGCTCGTCAGCGTTCGCATTGCGCTTGGCGATGCGGGACTCCATGTAAATATCGGGGTCCGACGTGTAGTTGATGGTCACCGACTGGTTCGTAATATCGACTTCCACCGAGTCCAGCCCGTACGCCGAAGAGACCGCAATAATCGCCGAGTCCACGTCCATTGCATCCGCACCGTAGTGGAACATCGCCTCCGCCAGGCGCAGGGTGAAGTTCAGAGTATCGCGGGCGTACTCCTTCTCACGGCGGAACGCCTCACGGCGCTCATGCTCCTCAGAGCGAATCGTCGGCACGAACTGGCGCTGCGCGATGCGCTGGGCACCGCGCGGGGCGGCGGGTGCCGCCTCCTCAGTGCGCACGAAGGAGCGGAAGCGACGCGAACCCCAGCGACCACCGCTACCGCGCCCAAACAGGCCGCGAGAGCCGCCCTCAACCAGCGGTACAGAGGTGGTGGGCATCGAGACAGGCCCGGTCTTCGGCATTGCGGTAGGATCCGCGCCGAAGCGGCGGGCTGCGTGAGAGTTGGGCACCTGCGGAATCATGCCGGTCATGGGCACCGGCTGGGAGGGGCGAGTCAGCGCCGCCTCAGTTACCAAGTTGCTGGATGTGACGGGGTTAGAGTCCTCACGGTACGCATCCAGGTCGTCATCAGGCACGAGGGAGGGGTCAATGACGGTGCGCGCCCCATGATCGTGCTCGTGGGGGCACAGTTCCGGGTCACAATCAGGCTCTGCGGTCTCCTGCGGGGTAATGCCCATGTCGGCAGCAGCTTCCTGGAGCACCTCACTCACTGCTTCTGCCTTAACGGTGCCCTCGGAGTTCTTCGCGGAGGCGGCATGCTGAGCCAGCACGCGGCGCAATTTCTCGTCGGTGACCTGGTCTAGTGAAACCAGGGGAAAACCGCGTTTGCCGGCGATGTAGCCCGCTGTGGTATTCTGCTCGCTTCCTTCCGTTGCGGCAGTGTTTGCTTCGCCTGCATGCGAAGCTTCCCGCGATGTGGGGGTCGCGGGGGTGTTCCTCGATTCTGCCAATGTCCCTCCCAGATAGACAGTGCCTTTTTAGTCTAACAAGGGCACGATTCTGCGGTAGCACTGGAGAGCAGAAATATCACTTTTCTGCCCGGTGATTTTGTGAGCAAAAGCGCTCTGCGGAACTTACGGCAGAAAGGTTCATTGATATGAAGAGAAATCCAGGTCACTACTGTACAGAAGATATTTTGGGAGATATTTCTAGAGCTATTTTCGAGGAAAAATAAAGGTTATATATACATTAAGATTTGCAGAGAAATATCCCCCCTCTACCCCCACTCACACCTCAATAAAAAATGAATTATTCATAACAAAAAATATCCCGCCACCGAAGTGACGGGATATTCACGCTTTAAGGCTGTAGCCTTCACAGCATCCGAAGCGCACCGCTCGGGGTCACTTCAGAGGCGAAAGTCAATTACTCAGCGTCGTGGTCGGTCTCGAGGATCTTAACCAGCGAGTCCAGAGCCTCTTCAGCACCTTCACCCTCAGCGCGCAGGACAACAACGTCGCCGTGCTTTGCGCCCAGGGACATCAGGGACAGAATCGATGCAGCGTCCATAGCCTCATCTGCGGGCTCGCCCTTAGCTGCGATGGTGACCTCGACGGGGAGGTCGCCAGCTGCCTCAGCGAAGATAGCTGCCGGACGTGCGTGCAGGCCAACACGGCTTGCAATAGTGGCTTCGCGCTCTGCCATTATGTTTCTCCTTTGATCAAGGAACCGAAATATATCAGTACCTATTCTAAATGAACGGGGCGCTTCAGGACCCGCCCTTACTCTATAAATTGTACCGTTCAGCCATACGCTAACAAGTACAAAAAATGCCGGATGCAGAAATAAAACTCTACACCCGGCATTTTCATGGACTCAGGCACCGCCCAGCACACCCCATCAAGGAGCGGCAGGCAGCCCCGAAATCGTTTTAAGGCTTAGAGGCCCAGCTCATCCAGAATCGGCAGAGCCTTGCGTGCGCTCTCCTTCGCCTCAGCAGAAGAAATCTGCTGCAGAGCGATAGCCGCAATCTGCTGTGCCTTCTCCTTGGTCACAGACTTCAGAACCGCAGCCACAGCGGGAATAGCGCCAGCGTTCATGGACAGGGTGTCAACACCCAGACCAATCAGAACAACAGCCAGAGCCGGGTCAGCCGCAGCCTCACCACAGACGCTCACGTACTTCTTCTTACCCGCGGTGACCGATGCACGCTGAGCACCCTCAACAGTCATCTTGATCATCTTCAGCACTGCAGGCTGCCAGGGGTTGTTCAGATGCGCCAGGTCGCCCAGCAGACGGTCAGCCGCCATGGTGTACTGGGTCAGGTCGTTGGTGCCGATGGACACGAAGTCGACCTCGCCCAGGATAGCCTCAGCGTTCATCACAGCTGCGGGGGTCTCAACCATCACACCGTGAACGGGCAGGCCGATCTCCTTGAGCATGTTCGCGAAGTTGCGTGCCTCGGAAGTGGTCGAAATCATCGGAGCCATAACCCAGATGTCAGCGTCGGAGTCCTCAGAAGCAGCCTTAATAGCCTCCAGCTGGCGGGTCAGAACGCCCGGAACGGTCCAGTCAGTACGGAAGCCACGAACACCCAGTGCGGGGTTCTCTTCGGGGTTCACGTTCAGGAACGGCAGGGGCTTGTCAGCACCAGCGTCCAGGGTACGAACCACAATGTGCTTGCCGGGGAATGCGTCAAACACGGACTTGTAGGTCTTAGCCTGAGTCTCGATAGAAGGCTCAGAGTCGTGGCCCAGGAAGCCGAACTCGGTGCGCAGCAGGCCAACACCCTCAGCCTTCAGGCTTGCAGCCTTCTCAGCGGACTTGCCGTCACCAACGTTTGCGTACAGCTCAACACGGGTGCCGTCAGCCAGCACACCCTGACCGTCAAAGTCAGCGACGGGCTTACGGTTTGCGTACTTGATTGCTGCCTCACGGTCAGCGTCAGTCGGCTCGGTATCAACGATGCCTTCGTTGGATTCCACGTAGACGACGGTGCCGTCAGCAATCTCGGTCACGCCCTTAGCCGCCACAATAGCGGGCAGACCCAGGCCGCGAGCCAGAATAGCGGTGTGTGCCTGGGGGCCACCATCAGAGGTAATCAGAGCGATAACCTTCTCGGGGTCCAGAGTCGCGGTATCAGCCGGTGCCAAGTCAATAGCAGCCAGGATGAACGGCTCATCAGAAACGGGGATGCCGGGAGCCTGCTGGCCGGTCAGCTCAGCAACGATGCGGGCACGCACGTCGTGGATGTCGGTGACGCGCTCAGCCATGTAGCCACCCAGGGCAGCCATCTGGTCTGCGAAGGAGGTTGCAGCCTCCCAAATTGCGCGCTCGGGAGCCATCTCCTGAGTCTCAACCAGCTTAATAGCGCTCTTAATCAGTGCACGGTCGGTAGCCATCTGAGAGGTAGACTTCAGAACAGCCTTGCCGTCACGGCTAGCGTGCTCTGCACGAGCGAGCAGGTCTTCCTTCACGCGGACCGAAGCGTCCTTGATGCGCTGCGCTGCAGCCTCAGCGGTCTCACCGCTCAGACGCAGACCATCCTTGGGTTCCTCGATGGGCTTAGGCATCTGAAGAACGGGGCCAATAACGCGGCCGGCGTATACGCCGACGCCCTTGTAGGTAGTCATAGAGTTCATGTCCTATCTGTGGTTTGTCTACAGTGTAACGTGTTTTTTCACGCTCACGCCTGCAAACAGACGATCAAATGAAGGTGAGGTTATACGGCCTTTATGCGGATGCCTTAGAGCGGGCACCCAGGGACTTCAGCACCACGTACAGCAGCGCCGAAACGACGGTACCGGCAACAACAGCCGCCAGGAACATCAGCGGGTTCTGCGCCAGACCAATAATCCAAATACCACCGTGCGGAGCCGGGGAAGCCACGTGCGCACCCATCGAGATTGCACCGGCAATAGCGCCACCAACAATGGTCGAAGGAATCACGCGAGCCGGGTCAGCCGAAGCGAAGGGAATAGCACCCTCAGAGATGAAGGATGCACCCAGCAGCCACGCTGCCTTACCATTCTCACGCTCGTTCTCGTTGAACAGCTTGGGACGCAGGGTGGTTGCCAGAGCCATAGCCAGCGGCGGAACCATACCGGAAATAATCACGGCAGCCATGATTTCCTGGTTCACGGTCGCACCCGAGGACAAGCCAGCGGTTGCGAAGAGGTAAGCAGCCTTGTTGATGGGGCCACCCAGGTCAGAAGCCATCATGGCACCCAGGATCAGACCCAGCAGCAGAGCGGAACCACCAGACATGGAGGTCAGCCAATCCTGCAGGGTGGTCATAACCCACGCCAGGGGCGCACCGAGCAGCAGGTACATTGCCAGGCCGGCAACCAGAGAAGTCACCAGCGGGGTGATAACCACGGGCATCATCGAGCCAAGCCAGCGGGGCAGCTTCAGGGTGCCCAGAGCGTACGCAATCAGACCGGCGAGAATACCGCCAACAATACCGCCAAGGAAGCCCGCGTTCACCGCAAGAGCCACCGAACCGGCGATGAAGCCCGGAGCAATACCGGGACGCTGAGCCAAACCGTACGCAATGTACGCGGCAAGAGCCGGAACCATCAGGCTCAGACCGAAACCACCGATGGTCTGCAGAACAGCACCCAGGTACAGGGTCCAGTGCACGTCACCGAGGTTGAACAGGGTTGCCGAGTCGAGAATCGCCTTGGTGTTCACATCGCCAAGGTTCGGCACCGTAATTGCCTCGAAAACGAAGCCCAGGGCGACCAGAATACCGCCGGCAGCAACGAACGGAATCATGTAGGAGATACCGGTCATCACAGCTTTGTAGATGCGCGAGCCCCAAGCGCCTTCGGTAGCGCCTGCGCTGTCCTCACCGCTGGATGCGGCAGCTGCAACGCGTGCACCGTTGGGGTTCTCGGCCTCAGCCAGAGCCTCCGCAATCATTTCCTTAGGCTCGTCAATACCGCGCTTGACAGGAGACTCAATAAAGGGCTTACCTGCGAAGCGGTTACGCTCACGCACGTTCACGGACACCGCGAAAATTACGGCGTCTGCGGCGTCAATATCAGCCTGAGTCAGCTTCTCATTACCCGAGGAGCCCTGAGTCTCAACCTTCAGGTCGTAGCCGAGCTCTTCAGCAGCGTACTTGAGGGCGTCCGCAGCCATGTAGGTGTGAGCGATACCGGTGGGGCATGCGGTCACAGCAACAATCTTCTTCACCGGAGCCGAAGCGGCGGGGGTTTCCTGAGCGGAGGCGGCAGGTGCGGCGGCGGGCGCAGCCTCGGCGGGCTTAGCCTCTGCCTTCTTCTCGCCCACGCCGAGTGCACCGTTGACCAGCTCAACAATCTCTTCAGCCGAGGAGGCTTCGCGCAGGGACGCAGTGAAGCTCTTCTTCATCAGGGAGCGTGCCAGGGTGGAGAGCAGCTTCAGGTGGGCCTGGTCAGCGCCATCGGGTGCAGCAATGAAGAAAATCAGGTCGGCGGGGCCGTCCTTTGCACCGAAGGAAACTGCCGGGTTGGGGCGTGCCATTGCCAGGGTCGGCTCGGTGACGGCGGCGCTACGGCAGTGCGGAATCGCAATACCGCCGGGGATACCGGTGTCGGTCTTGGATTCGCGTGCCTCGGCAGCCGCGTAGAGCTGCTCGAAGTCGGTAGCGCGTCCGGCATTTACGACTGCCTGGGCGAGCTTGGCAATTACGTCGAATCGGGTCTCGCCGAGGTTCTCGTCCAGCAGGACAAGATCTGCGGTGATCAGATCAGACATATTCCCTCCTCGGGTATGTGTTGGGGCGGGGATTCGCTCAGCGGTGCCGGGCTTCTCCCCTATATGAGTTCAAAGTGTGCGCAGTGTGTGTTGAGTGTGCAGCGTGCGTATATGTGTGACATATGCGCACAGCACCCCAGCTTATATTCCCTTCTGAGAATAAAAGCTGGAGGTGCGAAAACAGCCCGAATTAGAGCTGCAGCTGACGAACAGCGACCTTCTCAGGAGTGGTCTGCTCCAGCGAAGGCATGCGAGTACCGGGCAGAGCAGCAGCAGCCGAACCGTGAGCTACCGCCTGAACCAGGCAACCGGGGGCATCCTCACCACGGGTGTGAGCAATCAAGAAACCAGACAGCGACGAGTCACCGGCACCCACAGTGCTACGAACCTGAATCGGCTCGTGCACAGCATGCCAGATACCCTGCTCAGTGACCAGCACTGCACCGCCGCCGCCGAGGGTGGCAAGCACGTACTCGATGCCGTCGCCGAGCAGCTTCTGGGCGGTGCGGGCGGTCAGCTCGGGGCTAGCCTCCAGCTCCTCCCAGTTATCGCTACCGGTCAGCTGAGCCAGCTCCTCCGAGTTGGGCTTAATCAGGGTGGGCTTGTGCTCACCGGCGACGGTCGCAATCAGCGGCGCCTCAGAGGTATCAATAGCAATCTTGCCCTCGTAGCCGGAGGCGCGCAGTGCCGCCACCAGTTCGGAGTAGTAGGTCGGTTCCAGACCCGGAGGTAGCGAACCAGCCAAAACCACCCAGTCGGCGCCCTTGGAACGCTCAACCACCAGCTCGTCCAGCTTCTGACGCAGTTCAGCATCAAAAACGGTGCCGGGGGCGTTCAGCTTGGTGGTGGTGCCGTCCGGGTCAACCACGGTGATGTTCGAGCGAATCGGCTCACCGGTGGGCAGGTTAGCGAACTCAACGTCCACAGCCTGCAGTGCGGTCAGCACCGGGTCGGTGGCTTCACCGGGCACAATGGCGAGGGTCGGCACACCGGAAACCTGCAGGGCGCGGGAAATATTCACGCCCTTGCCACCGGGATCCTGTACGGCACCGACAGCACGCTGCACGGCACCGTGGGCCAGGGGCGCGCCGAGTTCAATGGTGCGGTCCAGGCTGGGGTTTGCGGTCAGAGTAATAATCATTAGGCAATCACAATCTCAACGTTTGCGGCCTCAAGCGCCTGACGGAGGGCACCTTCGGGCTCGCGATCGGTAATGAGGGTGTCAATATCCTCAAATCCGGCGAAGCGGACCAGGGATTCCTGACCGAACTTCGCGGAGTCACAGAGCAAGACCACGCGGCGGGCCGCCTTGCAAATTGCGGTCTTGACGATGGCTTCGTTCATGCCGGGGGTGGAGATGCCGAAGTGGGCTTCAATACCGTTGGCACCAATGAAAGCAATATCGGGGCGCATGGTGCCGAAGTGCTCTGCGGCGCGTGCACCAACAGCAGCCCAGGTCATCTTGCGCAACTGACCGCCAACCAGTTCAAGGGTCACGCCTTCGGCTTCGGCGAGCTTGACTGCAATGTGCAGTGCGTGGGTGATGACGATGCGGTCATTGCCGGTCTTGAGGCTGAAGTTCTCGGCGCCGATGTGGTCGGCGAGAATTTCGATGGTGGAGCCTGCGTCCAGGACGATGGAGCCCGCCTCGGAGTCGCGCAGCATCTGGTATGCCTTGGTGGCGATGCGGCGCTTTTCGGGGGTGTTCATGCCCTGTCGGGAGGAGATGGAGGACTCCAGGGAGGTGGACTGCTCAATGGTGACAGCACCACCGTGGACACGGCGGAGCTTACCTGCCTCTTCCAGTGCGGCGAGGTCACGACGCACGGTCTCCATGGTCACATCGTAACGGCGCGCAAGGTCAGCGCCGTTGACACGACGTGCGGAGGCAACAAGCTTTGCAATTTCGGCACGGCGTTCTTCTGCGAACATAAATCTGGTGTTCCTTTGGGCTAGTGGGAGGAAATCTGTGCGTTCTTTTCTGCGTTCTGCTCGGCTTTCAGGACCGTGAGAGACATGGTTTCAGCGAACCGACAGAACGCTTTAGGGTAATACTTGATTTTATGTGGGTTTTTGTGGGTAAGTCAATATAAAACGCTGTATTTGCCGGAATATTACCCGATTGTTCCCTACCGAAACCACACCCATTTGCGAGCTGTTGCCTGTTTATGTCTGTTTGACCTAATGAACTGTTGGGTTTTCCCGCTCCCCCACCACCCACGGTGTTGATAGGCCCCGCCAGCACACCCACAGCAGGGCAAAAAGTGGAGGCGCCGGCTCCGATAAACCCTCGGAACCGGCGCCTCCACCAGCAGAGCATGTGCAATTAATACGCGCTTATTTGGGTGCTCGTTTACTTGCCCTTGCGTTCGCGACGCACGCGACGCCAACGATGCACGCCCAAAGCACCCGCCGCACCCAGCAGGGCACCCGAACCGTTCATCAGCACATCCACCGGGTCGCCGGTGCGATCAGGCATGAAACTCTGAATCGTCTCAATGCAGGCGCTGACCAAAAATCCCGAGTACAGCACATGCGGGCGAGCCTTCGGCTTGAGCAGCAGGGCGAAAAGAAAACCGCCCGGAATGAACATGATGACGTTCGAAAGCTGCTCAATGCTCGAATAGGTAATGAACGCAGGCAACCAACCCTCAGCGTGGCCGGTATCCAGCAGCTGCGCCAGGCGGCCGCCCATCTCGTTATCGTCCACGTGCACGGGGGCGAACACAATACTCGCCACCACCGCGCAGTACAGCGCCGTGACCGGCCAGAGAATCAGCCGCCACACGCGAGCGCTAGACCAACTTTTACCAAACAAGGCGACCCACCTCGTCGAACTGCTTGCTCGAGTCCCACGCGAACAGGCCCGGCACGTCAATCGTGAGCGGTTCGGCGTTCGGCACGGTCACGGTCCATTCTTCACCGGCCGCTGCGGAGAGGGCGCGGCGGATAAAGCTGCCGTGGCTGACGGCAATAATCTTCTGGTCGCCCGCGGCTTCAGAGAGTTCACGCACGATATTGCGCAGGGTACGCACCGCGCGGATGTACACGTCACGTTCGGATTCCACGTTCGGGTAGTAGCGTTCCGGGGCGCGGCGTTCGGGGGCGGGAATGTCCAGGCCCTCGCCGGCACCGTAGGCGCGTTCCACCAGTTCGGGGTAGGTCTTGTGCACCTGCAGGTCGAAGTGCTCACCGACCAGTTGCGCGGTCTCGTGGGCGCGGGACAGCGGCGAGGACACCAGCACGGTGAACTCCAGACCCATGTCGGCGAGCTTCTTGCCGGTGGTGCGTGCCTGTTCGCGGCCGGTGTCATTGAGCGGAATGTCGGTGATGCCCTGCATCAGGTTCGCCTTGTTCCAGTCGGTCTGGCCGTGACGAATCAGGGTGAGGGTTGTGTTCTTGGCACCCGCCGGGACCTCTTCGGGGCTCAGCTCGGGTTCCAGGTGCTGCACAACCAGGCGATCGATCGCGTCGTCCAGGTACTGCAGGGGCACCTCGGTCAGGGAGGCGTTCACCGGGATCGGGTAGATGCCGTCCTCGTTGAGCAGTTCGGGGTGGCGTTCAGCGACCAGGGCGGTCATGGTCATGGCAATCAGCATGCCGTGCGCGGCGACCACAACGGTCTGACCCTCGTATTCGCGGCGGACGCGGTTCAGCGCCGCGAGGGAGCGGGCGAGGAAGTCCTTCTTCGGTTCCACATTGAAAGCATTGTTGGACTGGCAGGAGGCGAGGATCAGCTCGCGGGTAGCGATCTGGCCTTCCAGGTCGCCAAAGGAACGTTCCTGGAAGCCGTCAACGGCACCGCGGTAGGGTACGCCCAGGCCTTCGGCTACGATTTCGGCGCTTTCTACGGCGCGGGAAAGGGGCGAGGAGACGATAGCGTCCACGGTGGTGCCCTCAGCTGCTGCCTGCTTCAGAGCGCTGATAGCGGTGCGGACCTGCTCTCTGCCGGTGTCGTTGAGGGGGATGTCGGTGCCGCCCTGGAAGCGGTGGTCAATGTTCCAGTCGGTCTGGCCGTGGCGCAGGAAGATGATGCGGGTTCCTGCCTCGGGGTCGGCTACCGGAGTGATGATGGGGGTGTTCTGTGCGTCGGTCATCCTTCTAGTATGGCATTGCCCCCGCGCAGTTCAAGGGGGTAAGAGGCGTATTCTCTCATGAAGCGCACTCATACCGCGGTATGAGCTGCGGGGTGGTTGAGCGCCCGGTCGGGCGAATTTTTTCAGGGTTTTCCCATATTTTTCAGCCCCCAGACGGAGGGGTGAGCCGCCAAGAAGCTGAGATGATAGAAGAGTACTTCCGTTAGTTCATACCCAATGAAGGTTGTCATGACGCAGAATCCTCAATCTCAGAACCCGCAGTTCCAGGCTCAGAACCCGTACTCAATGACCCCTCCGCAGGCGGCGCAGCCTGCCGGTCAGTATTCCGCTCAGCAGGGTCAGCCCGGCCAGCCCGGTCAGCCTAACCAGCAGAGTCAGGCGGGCTACTATCAGGGCCAGCAGGGCTACTATCAGGGCCAGCAGGGCTACCCGGCTCAGGCACCTCAGCAGATGCAGCAGGCGCCCTTCGCGCGCGGCGCGATTATTTCTGCCCGTAACCTGCACAAGTCGTACGGCAATAACCCGGTGCTGCGTAACGTGAGCCTAGATATTTTCCCCGGCGAGTCCGTGGCGATTATGGGTCCTTCCGGTTCCGGTAAGACCACCCTGTTGCACGCGCTATCGGGCATTATCAAGCTCGATGCCGGTTCTGTGCTGTTCAATGGCCCGACCGGTCAGGTGGCGGTGGAGTCTCTCAGCGAGCGTGAGCGCACCTCCCTGCGCGCTAACTCGTTTGGTTTCGTGTTCCAGCAGGGTCTGCTGGTTCCCGAGCTGACCGCGGAGGAGAACGTCTCCCTCGCCGCGATGATTGCCGGTGTTCCCCGCCAGCAGGCGCGTTCCATTTCGGCTGATCTGCTGAACCGTCTGGGTCTGGGGCAGATGCTGGACCGCCGTATGGGTGAGATGTCCGGTGGTCAGGCGCAGCGTGTGGCTATTGCCCGCTCCCAGGTAAACGGTGCCCCCGTGACTTTCGCGGATGAGCCGACCGGCGCACTGGATTCGAAGACCGCGCGTGAGGTGATGGCGCTGTTGCTGACCATGATTCCGCAGCAGGGTAAGACTCTGCTGGTGGTGACTCACGACCCGAACGTGGCGGCGGCGTGCTCCCGCGTGGTGTACCTGCAGGACGGTCAGATCGTGAGCGACCAGCGCAATAACCAGGGCGGTGTTCCCGCTTCCCAGAACCACGCTCAGAGCTTCGGCGCTCAGTCTCAGGCAGGTGCATAATGCAAATCTATGCTCTACTCGCCAAACGAACCCTATGGAGTTCGCAGGCGATTCTTCCCGTGCTGGCTTTTGCCGCCTCCTCGGCACTGTTTTTGACGGTTGCCGGTGGTGTTCAAGCGCTGAGTACGTGGCTTGAGCACGCCAATGTTGACCACGAAATGATCAACCTGATGGGCATTCAGAAGCTCTACATGGGTTTGGCGTGGGTTGCCGCTCTGGTGCTGATTGTTCCGCTCTTTACCTTGGGCGCTTCGGCTGCTCGTTTGAGTGCCCGCCGCCGTGATGAGCGTCTGGCGTCCCTGCGCCTGATTGGTGCCTCCACGACCCTGATTGTGGGTCTGTCTGTTGCGGACGCGCTGGTGTACTCTCTTGTGGGTTTCATCATCGGTCTGCTGCTTTACCTGGTGCTGATTTTCCCCTTTGGCGCTTTGCACTTCATGAACGTTCCGCTGGGTGCTGAGAATATGCTCCTGCCGGTGAGCGTGATTTTCTACTGCTTCCTGGGTTGTATGGTTTTGGCGGCTCTCAGCTCCCTCTTCGGTCTGGCGAAGGTCAGCATCAGCCCGCTGGGTGTGCGTACCCGCGCGAAGGCTGGTTCCGCCGGTTACATTGCTCTGGGTATCGGTGTTGTTCTGGTCATTGCCGTGATGATTCTGGCTTCGACCTCGAAGGGTTTTAGCATGTTCTCACCCTTCCAGGACGGCGGTGCCGATAGTGCGATTAAGAACCTAGCGATTTTCATTGCTCTGCCGGGTCTGCTGATGATGGTTGCTATCGACCTGATTGGTACCTTCCTGGTGTGGGCGTACGCAAAGATCCGTGTGCGTATGACCCAGAAGGCGTCGGTTCTGCTGGGTTATCGTGCGGTGCTGGAGTCCCCGCGCGGGGCGTGGCGTCAGGTTTCGGGTGTGGCGCTGTCGACCTTCTTGGTGACCTTCTTCGGCCCCATCCTGATTCTGGCGGGTGAGATGAACAAAACGGCGAAGGAGGTAGGCCCCGCCGCCGGCCCCTTCATGACCATCATGTCGGACATGTTCCAGGGCATGCTGCTCATGCTGTTCTTCTCGTACCTGCTGGTCACCCTCTCCGCAGTGTTGAACCAGAGCGCCGCCATTTACGAGCGTGGTTCCCTGTACTCTTCGCTGAATATGATGGGTACCCCCACGAGGATGTTGCAGGCTTCGCGCCTTACCGTGGTTTTCGGTCCGCTGGTGCTCATTAGCGTGGTTTCTGCGCTGCTGGGTCTGCCGCTGACGGCGTTGATTGCGGCGCAGGGTCTTTCGGGTGAGATTCTGACGAAGATGTTCGGTATGACCTTCGGCGCTATTGCGCTGGGTCTGGCGCTGGTCTATGTGGGCCTGTTGGCGACCATTCCGTTTATGCGTCAGGTGACTCATAAGCCGGTGTCCGCTCTCTAAGCTGTTTTAGCTTCTGCCCTCCCGTTGCGTCCGTTCTGGATGCGGCGGGAGGGTTTCTTTATGTCTGCTGATGTGCTGTGCGCTTTTGTGTTGTGTGCTTTTGTGCCCTCACCCGGTTTGCGCCCTGCATGTTTTCTCACGCACCGGGCCACCGCTTCCATAGCCTAAAACCCTGTGAGAGACTGACATTATGTTTGAACACACAGTACCCTCCGATTGGTTCCCCCGTTGCGCAATCTTCGACTGCGACGGCATCCTCCTCGACTCCGAGACCGTCTGGAACGATGTGCAGCGTGAGCTTTTCACCCGCTGGTCTGTTCCCTTCACCGAGGAGGTGGAGCATCGCCTCACCGGCCTGGCAGCAGCCGATGTCGCCGAGGAGCTTGCACTGCTCTCCTACGAGGCGCAGAACGGCCAGAAGCCGGACACCGCCTCCGCAGAGTACGCCGAACACCATGAACGCGTGATGAAGGACCTGCTCACCACCGAGCACGAGGTCATCAGCTCCGGCGTGGACCTGATTGAGGGTGCGCAGAAGTTCCTGGGCTTCCTGAGCGAGCACATGCCGGTTGCGGTGGCGTCGAACTCCACCGCGAACATTCTGACCCTGAAAATGGAAAGCTACGGTTACGCCCCGCTGGTGCGCACCTGGGTCAGCAGCAACGACGTTCCGGCCGGTAAGCCCGCCCCGGACATGTATCTGGAGGCGGCACGTCGCCTCGGCTTTGAAGGTCACGAGGCGCTGGCGTTCGAGGACTCCCCCGCGGGCGCGCAGGCGGCACGTGACGCCGGTACGAAGGTCATGATTTACGTTCCGGAAGGCACCGACCCGGCAAAGGCACCGGCCGGTTTTGGGCGCTTCGATTCGTTCAATGACCCGCAGCTCTGGGAGGCGGCACGCACCTGGATCGCCAAGCTTGAGGCAGCTCAGCAGTCTGAGGCAGCGCAGAACTAAGCACGTACCGCAGACGCCTCACCGTGCCACCGCCTCACCTGATAGGCAGTATCAAGAAAGACCCCCGGCCCGCTCCTCAAGGAGCAGACCGGGGGTCTTCTATGCTGTATCAGCCGTACCTACAGTACCTACAAGGCCTACAAGGGGCACGAGCTTATCGGCGCATAACCTTCTTCGCCAGGAAGTTACCGATGAACTGAACCAGCTGAACCAGGACGATAATAATCGCCACAACAGCCCAGGTGATCTCATCGTTGAAGCGCTGGTAGCCGTCCACAATCGCGATCTTACCCAGACCGCCAGCACCCACGTAACCGGCCATAGCGGACATATCCACCACGCCAATGACGAGGAAGGTGTAACCGAGGATCAGCGGGCCAAGCGCCTCCGGAATCATCACGGTGAAGAGGATGGTCAGCTTTGAAGCGCCCATCGCACGCGCCGCCTCAATCACGCCCGGGTCAATGGAGACCATGTTCTGCTCCACGATACGGGCAATAGCGAATGCAGCACCGAAGCTCATTGCGAAGACCGCCGCATTCACGCCCAGGCGGGTACCCACCACGGCGCTCGTCAGCGGGCCCAAAGCCGCAATCAAAATAATGAACGGAATCGGGCGAATCACGTTCACCAGAATATTCAGGATCGTGTACACGAAACGGTTCTGGAAGATGTTGCCCTCACGGGTGGTGTACAGCAGAGCACCCACAATCAGGCCGACCAGACCGGCGCACAGCATGGTGATAGACACCATGTAGAACGTATCGCCGATAGCCGGGAGCAGCTTCTCGGGCAGGAACTCGGACCAGTCCGTCTTAGACGCAGCCAGCGGAAGAGTAGTAGCAAACATTTAGCGCACCTCCTGCACGCGGGCAACGGTCTTCAGTTCGGCAACGGCGGCATCAATGCTGGTGATTTCGCCAAGGAGTTCCAGGGTGAGGGTACCGTACGCCTTACCCTGCAGGGTCTCAATACCGCCGCCCACAATGTTGAAGCGGACGTTACGGGCGCCCAGGTAGGACAGCACCTTACCGAGCTCCTGGTTACCCTCCACAATTTCAACGTTGATGAGGTAACCCTTGTGGTTTGCGCGCAGCTCAGCCGCTTCCTTGCCGGTGGGGGCGAGCTTGACGGTGGTCGCAACAAACAGCTTTGCCACGTCGGTCTGCGGGTTGGAGAAGACGTCGTAGACGTTGCCCTGCTCCACCACGCGGCCGGACTCCATGACAGCCACACGGTCAGCGATGCTGGAGACCACGTCCATCTCGTGGGTAATCACCACGACGGTCACACCCAGTTCACGGTTCACACGCTTAAGGAGCGCAAGAACTTCATGAGTGGTTTCCGGGTCCAGCGCGCTGGTGGACTCATCCGCCAGCAGCAGGGCAGGGTTGGTCGCGAGCGCACGAGCAATACCCACACGCTGCTTCTGACCACCCGAAAGCTGGTTCGGGTAATGACCTGCACGGTCGGCAAGACCCACGAACTCAAGCATTTCCAGGGCGCGGGCACGGCGGTCCTTCTTAGACCAGCCGGCAATCTTCAGCGGGAACTCAACGTTACCGAGCACGGTGCGGGAGTTCATCAGGTTGAACTGCTGGAAGATCATACCGATGTTGGTGCGTGCTTCACGCAGTTCGGAGTCGCGCTTACCGGAAATCTGGAAGCCACCGACGGTCAGGGTGCCGCTGGTAGTGGTTTCCAGGCCGTTGATGAGGCGGACCAGGGTGGACTTACCGGCGCCGGAGTAGCCGATGATTGCAAAGATTTCGCCGCGGTTAATGCTGAGGGAGACGTTGTCCACAGCAACTACTGCCTTGGGGCCGTTGCCGAAGACCTTGGAGACTCCGTCCAGAACCACCATGGGCTCGGTGCTGTCACCGAAGCTCTGTACCAGTTCACTCATAAGTTTGTATCCGTTGTATGTCGTGGTTGGGGCGCTAAAGGGCATTAACGCCGTTACGCAAAGGACGGTAAGCCTGTCGTGACCCGCATCGGGTGCTTAGACTTACCGCCTTTGCGTATGCCTAGAGGAGGCGTGTATTTAGAAGATTACTTCTTGGCGCGCAGCTTGGCTTCTTCGTTAGCCAGGGACTGACGCAGCTCGTCGGTGCTCACGTTGACCTCAACAGCGGTGCCGCGGGTCTCTTCCTGAACAACATCCATGACGGGCTTGGTGTGGAAGAGTTCAACAATCTTCTTGTAGGTCTCGTCGTCAGCCTTGTCCTTCTGAGCAACGAAGAGGTTCACGTACTTGATTGCCGAGGGGTCGGTCTTGGGGTCGTCCTGAGCCAGGGCGTCTGCGGGCTTCAGGCCTGCATCCTTGAGGAAGTCGTTGTTGACGACTGCGCCGTCAGCGGACTCCATGCCAACCACGGTCTGGGTTGCGTCGACGGGGGTGACCTTCACCTTGGAGTTAGCGGTGTCCACGTCGTCGATGGTGGGTGCGTCAACGTCAGCGTTCTTGAAGGTAACCAGACCGTTGGTCTTCAGCAGCTTCAGCGCGCGTGCTTCGTTCACGGTGTCGTTCGGGATAACGATCTCGCCGCCCTGGGGGATGTCAGCCAACTTGGAGTGCTTCTTGGAGAACAGAGCCATTGGGTAGATGACGGTCGGGCCGACAATCTGCAGGTCCTTGTTAGCGCTCACGTTGTAGTTGGACAGGTACGCGATGTGCTGGAAGCGGTTCATATCGATGTCACCGGCGTCCAGTGCGGGGTTCGGCTCGGTGTACGCGCTGAACTCCTTGAACTCAATGTCGATACCCTGCTTCTTAGCTTCTTCCTTCAGGGTCTTGTTGAACTTCTCAGAGCCAACCACACCGATGGTGACCTTCTTGGAGCTGGAGGAAGAGGAGGAGTTGGTGGAACCGCAGGCTGCCAGGCCAAAGACCATGGGGACAACTGCGAGTGCAGCAGCAAACTTCTTCACGGCTATGAATCTTTCTGTTGAATGATGATGCGTTCCACCGGGTGCTCACGTTGGTACTAGCACATCCGATGGGAATGATGATGGGACAATTACAGCACGCACAAGGGCGGGTGTGGAAGTTAATAGCTATTCATGAGACACAGAACGTCAAGGTCGTCATATTTTGTCATAATTCGTCATGCGGTGATTATTTGCCAGGTCACAAAGCGTCATTGACGGTGTATTCAGGCGCACACAAAACGCCGGCCCGGGTACAAAAACCCAAGCCGGCGTCCATAGTGCCACCCATTACGGGCGGACGGGGAATCAACCAGTACTACTGATCGAACTCGCCCGAAGCAATCAGCTGCTCACGCACCTTACGGCGCAGAACCTTACCCAGCATCGAACGGGGCAGATCATCCACCACCACGATGCGGCGCGGCACCTTATAGCGGGTCACCTTCGAATAGCAGTGCTCACGCAGAGTATGCTCCTGCACCACTCGACCCGGGGCGGGAACCACAGCGGCGACCACCATCTCGCCACCGGCGGGCAGCGGAATACCGACGACCGCCGCATCCGCGACCATGTCGTGCTGTTTGAGGGCGACCTCAACCTCCGTCGGGGAGACGTTGAAACCGCCGGTAATAATAACTTCTTTAATACGGTCGACAATCTGAATGAAGTAGTCCTCATCCAGGCGCACAATATCGCCGGTACGCAGCCAACCCTCGGGGGTGATGGTCTTCGCCGTCTCGTCCTCACGCTTCCAGTAACCAGCAAAACGCTGAGGGCCCTTCACCCACAGCTCGCCCTCTTCACCATCAGGCACGTCCTCGCCAGTTTCCGGGTCCACCACACGAATATCGGTGGAGGGGAACGGAACACCAATAAAACCGGCACGGCGAGTGTCATTGAGCGGGTTGCAGGACACCAGCGGCGCGCACTCGGTCAGGCCGTAGCCTTCCACCATGAAACCGCCGGAGGCTTCCTCCCACTCGGCAACCAGCTCAGGCGGCAGGTTCATCGCACCAGAGACCGCATAACGGATACCCTCCAGGGACACGCCGCGCTTCTTCGCCTCATCCATCAGGCGGCGATACACCGGCGGAACCGCCGGAAGAATGGTCGGGCGGGTCTTCTTCATCGCCTTCAAAATCAGGTCCATGTCCACGGTCGGGAACAGCACCAGGCGGGCACGGCACAGCGACGCAATCGTCACGCCCAGGGTCATACCGTACGCGTGGAACAGCGGCAGAACCGAGTAAATCACCTCGTCATCGCCCGGGTTAATCCATGCCTCACCCATGCGGCCGTTAGACTCCAGGTTGCGGTGCGTGAGCATCACGCCCTTCGGCAGGCTGGTCGTACCCGAGGTGTATTGCAGCAGCGCAATATCGTGCGCGGTCGGGCGGCGATGCGACGGGTCAATACGCTCGCTCTTCACCAGCTGAGCCCACGACACCGTACCCGGCGCAGGACCGGTCAGCTTCTCACGCGAAGCACGCGCGCTCTTCAACGGCAGCTTCAGCGCGGTACGCATCAGCGCGGGCATCGCCGAAATCATGTTCACCGAATAAATATGGTTCGGGCGGATATCCGCCGGAAGACCCGTAATATGCGAGGCAATCTTATCCCACACAATCGCGACCTTCGCGCCGTGATCCTCAAACATGTGGCGCAACTCCGCGCCCGTGTACAGAGGGTTATGCTCCACCACAATCGCGCCCAGGCGCAAAATCGCGTAGAACGCCGCAATATGCTGAGGGCAGTTCGGCAAAATCAGCGCCACACGGTCACCCGCCTGCACACCTGCCACACGCAGACCCTCCGCTGCACGCTCAATCTGGTCCCCCAACTCGGCGTAGGTCGTGGTCGCGCCAAAGAACTCCAGCGCCACCTTGTGGGGTACGGTGCGGACCGCCTCGTCAATGAGGTGGCTCAGCGAGGTTTCGGGCAGCTCAATATCGCGGGCAGTCCACGGAGAATAATTCTTCAACCAGGGGCGATGCGCCAACGGATGCGCACCAGCCGATACGCCAGCGGGGGATGCAGGTGCCGCCGCATCCTGCAGGTTCGTGTTCTTCTGAGCCTCAGTCATGCATTGATTGTGCCTTCCCGCACCCTCACGCTTCAACTCAGCACCGTTTCTTTCCACGCTGAAAATCACACGGTACACCCGCCCCAGATACCGCAATAAACACCGAAACACTAAGGCAGAGCCCAGCAACTCTGGGATACTTAAAGCATGAGTAAACGACAGCAAGACATCACTGACGAGCAGTTCAAGAAGCTCCTCCGCGAAATTTCCAAACGATTCGCTATCGCCGGAGGAGTCGTCATCCTGTTCGGAATGGCCATCATCGCACTTGCTTACCTTCTGGGAGGAGCCCACTAATGCACACCCCGCAGCGCCCCAACGGCGACATCTTCAACCGCATGGTCTCCGGCGCCGCTTACATGCCCGACGCCGAATGCGCCGCGCAGACTAAGCGCATCCACGCTGCAACCGTCCTCGCCGAAGAACACTACGCACGCGGTGAGCAGGCACAGGCAATGCACGTCTACCGTGAACACCTCGGCCACCTGGGCGAGCACTCGCATATCCGCCCCGGCGCACGCTTCGACTACGGCGTGAACACCTATATTGGTGACGGCTCCTTCTTCAACTTTGGCTGCGTCTTCCTGGACGTCTGCCCGATCCGCATCGGCTCCACCGTGCTCGTCGGCAACAACGTACAGTTCCTCACCCCCACCCACCCGCTCAACCCGGTCGACCGCGCCGCATACTGGGAAGGTGGCGAGCCCATCACCGTTGAAGACAACGTCTGGATTGGTGGCGGCGCCATCATCCTGGGCGGTGTGACCATCGGCAAGAACTCCGTGATTGGCGCGGGCACCGTCGTCACCAAGGACGTCCCGGCTAACTCCCTCGTGGTGGGCAACCCCGGCCGCGTCATCCGCACTCTGGACGAGAACGAACGCCCGGCATACCCGCACACCTACTCCGCAGAAGCCCTGGAAGAAGCACACGCCTTCTACGCTGACCGCAACCGCTAAATCAGCACCCAGGACTAGAATCCAAAGGATTTAATGAACGCACAAAACAACACCCCGCAGCAGCGCCCGGCCGCCGCGGCGTCCACTCCCACCGAAAGTGACCTGTGGGAGGCGGCATTCTCCTCCGACGACCCCACCGTGGTTCTGACCGATGAGGAGCTGAACGCCGCACGCCGCGCCCACGAAAAGGCGCGCGAGTCGGCCTCTTCGGCGCAGTCCTCCGCGCAGTCCTCGCAGGATGCGACCCGCCCCCTCACCGAGGCGGCTACCGCAACCCAGCCGCTCCTCTCCGCAAACAGCGCCGCTCAAAGTACAGACCCCGGTGCTGACTTGGGCGAACCCGCTACCGATAACCTCAGCTGGCTCGACAAGCCCGCAACCCCCAGCGCGGATAATGTGCGCGGCGGCGCAACCTCTGCCCCCGCTACCGCACCTGCCACAGCTGCAAGCTACGAGGTGCCCGCACCCGGCAACGCCCATGCGGCACCCAGTGCCCCGCAGGCTAATCCGGCGGATGATGACCACTTCGTCATCCCCACCCCCGCCGGTACCGCAGGCGCGGCGGGTGCAGAGCCCGTCCTCACCGCCGCAACCGCGCTGTCCATGCAGAAGAGCCGCTACTCCCGCATGCACCTGCTGCCCGGCCTGCTCGGCTGGCTGATCACCATCTCCCTCATGGACGGTGGTCTGTGGGCTATCCAGTCGTGGCTGACCCTGACCGGTCAGAGCGAGTCCATCGACTACGCCACGGTGGTCTCCCGACTCTTCAGCGGCGCGTCGAACGCCGTGCCGGTCGCGGTGGCGTTGAGTGTGCTCATTTTCTTCGCCTACCTGGTGGGCGGTTACGCGGCAGGACGCATGGCACGATTCGCCGGCGCGAAGCAGGGCATTGCCGTGTGGCTCTGGCAGATTATGGCGCTCATCCTCGGATCCCTGGCGACCTTCCTCACGCCTCAGCTGTTCCAGAACGGTGTCGCGTCCCTGTCCCTGCAGAAGCTGATTGCGGGCGATTTCGCGAACGGTCTGCTCGCGGTTCTGCTGGTTCTGGCGTTGAGCTTCCTCGGAGCTATCCTCGGCGGCCTGTGCGGACGCCTGTACCACCGCCGCGTGGACAAGTACCCGAGCGACCAGGTGGCACGCGAGGACGCCTAACTTAGGTTTCTAAGCACGCACCTCGGCGTTAGAGAATACAGAAAACCTCCGGTACCTTGCGTAAGGTACCGGAGGTTTTCTCTATCTCAACAGCATTATCTACCCAGCAATAAAACGCCGACTAGCTAAAACATGCCGCCTAGTGGTCCAGCAGCAGTGCAGGCTCCTCAAGAATTGCTGCCACATCAGCCATGAAACGAGCCGACAGGTCGCCATCCACCACACGGTGATCGAAGGAGCCACCCAGGGTCGTCACCCAGCGAGGAATAACCTCACCATCAACCACCCACGGCTTCTGCTTAATCGTACCGAAGGCAACAATCGCCACCTCACCGGGATTAATAATCGGGGTACCCGTATCAATACCCAGCGAACCAATATTCGTAATGGTCAGGGTGCCGTTCGCCATCTCAGCGGGCTGAGTCTTACCCTCACGGGCGCGAGTAGTCAGGTTGTTCAGCGCAACCGCCAGCTCACGCAGGGACAGCTCCTGAGCGTCCTTAATGTTCGGGACCATCAGGCCGCGCGGGGTTGCCGCAGCAATACCCAGGTTCACGAAGTGCTTAATCTGGATTTCGCTATCGGTCCAGGTTGCATTGACCTGCGGGTTACGCTCAGCAGCCCAAATGACCGCGGCAGCAAGCACCAGCAGCGGGGTGACCTTCACGCCCTCAAAGTGGCGAGACTTCTTCAAACGCTTCACGAACTCCATGGTGCGGGAGGCATCAACGTCCACGAAGATGGACACGTGCGGGGCGCTAAACGCTGAAGCAACCATCGCCTTCGCGGTAGCCTTACGCACGCCACGCACCGGGATGCGCTCGATGCGGTCACCGGGGGTGGTTACGGGCTGCCAGAAGGGCTGGCCGGCGCCGCTATGCTGCACATCGTTCAGGTGTGCCACATAGTTCATGAGGTCCTGCTTGGTCACCTGGCCGCGCGCACCGGTAGCGGTCACGTTCGCCAGATCAACACCCAGCTCCTTTGCGGCAAGACGCACCGGAGGCGGCGCGAGGGTCGGGCGGTGCGGAACCTGCTCGGGAGCCAAAGTCGGCGCGGGAGCCGCTGCGGGCTCGGGTGCCAGACGCTGCACCACCGAGTTCAGCGGGGTGTTCTCCACAAAGCGGGAGGCGCGCTCAGCCAGCTCGCTCAGCAGGCCCTGGTTGCGGTTCGCCGAGTCGGCGGGGGTGTGCGCCACGGGTGCCTGAACAGCCGGTGCGACCGGTGCCGCAACAGCCTGTGCGGGCTGGGCCGCGGAGGCGGGGCGCTTGCGGGCGCGACGCTTCACAGCGTCCGCTTTGGGGCCGGAGCCGACCAGTGCGGTACCGGACTCAGCCTCTGCCGCGGCGGGTGCTGCCGGGGTTGCGGGGGCGTTGTCGCCACCGGAGATGCTGATGATTGGGTTGCCCACCTCAACGGTTTCGCCTTCGGCAACGAGCAGCGCCTCGACGGTGCCGGCGAAGGGCGAGGGCAGTTCAACAACACTCTTCGCGGTTTCAATTTCGACGAGGACGTCGTTGATGGCGACCTCGGTGCCGACTGCCACCTTCCAGCTGAGGATTTCTGCTTCGGTTAGGCCTTCACCCACGTCAGGGAGCGGGAAAATCTGGGACATTTTTACCTCTCACTAGGGCATATACCCTATACGGAATATTCTGTGCGGGTTCGCAACCCGCCATAGCGCAACACGCTGATACGTCAGATCAGGGAATGCCTAGTAGTCAAAAGCGCGGTCAACCGCCTCAAGAATACGGTCAATATCGGGCACGTACTCTTCCTCAACGCGGGAAATCGGGTACGGCATGTAGTAGCCGCCCACACGAATCACCGGCGCCTGCAGGCTGTAGAAGCAACGCTCCGTAATCGCCGCAGCCAACTCACCACCCATACCACCAAAGGTCGGCGCCTCGTGCGCAACAATCAGGCGGCCAGTCTTCGCCACCGAAGCGGCAACGGTCGGCACGTCCAGCGGCGAAATCGAGCGCAGGTCAATGACCTCAATCGAGCGGCCATCCTCCACGGCAGCCTCCGCAGCAGCCAGAGCAACCGGCACCAGCGGACCGTACGCAACGATGGTCGCGTCCGTACCCTCACGCACCACCTGGGCGCTAAACGGATCAAAGGAAGTGTCGCTAAAGTCCACTTCACCCTTGAGCCAGTAGCGGCGCTTCGGCTCAAAAATAATGACCGGGTCGGGGCACTCAATCGCCTTGCGGGTCATCCAGTACGCCTCGTGCGGGGTCGAGGGGGTCACAATACGCAGACCCGCAGTGTGGGCGAACAGCGCCTCCGGGGACTCGGAGTGGTGCTCCACCGAACCAATCACGCCACCGTACGGAATGCGGATAGTCACCGGCACCGTGTACTGCTTATCGGTGCGGTTGTGAATCTTCGCCAGCTGGCTCGTGATCTGGTTGTAGGCGGGGAACACGAAGCCGTCGAACTGAATCTCCGGCACGGGACGGTAGCCACGCAGGGCCATACCGATGGAGGTGCCGATAATGCCGGACTCACCCAGGGGCGCATCCATGACGCGACGGTTGCCGAAGCGCGCCTGCAGGCCCTCGGTCACACGGTACACGCCACCAAGCTTGCCGATATCCTCACCGAGCATGACAACGGTGCGGTCGGCTTCCATGGCGTCTTCCAGGCCGCGGGTAATCGCCTTGGCGAGGGTCAAACGTTCAATTTTCTCGCTCATGCTTACTCCTCTTCAAAGCCTGCAACGTAGTTACGGTAGAACTCGCGGTCGTCTTCCACCTGCTGGTGTTCCTGCACATAGACACGGTCGAAGAAATACTCAAAGTCGGCAACCTCAGAGTTCAGCACTGCCTCACGCACGCCGGATGCGACCTGCTGCGCGGATTCTGCAACCTCTTCGAAGAAGGCATCGTCGGCGTAGCCCTGCTCGCGCAGGTGCTTCTCCAGGCGAAGCATGGGGTCGCGGCGCAGGGGGCCTTCCAGGTCGGCATCGGTGCGGTACTTGGTGGGGTCATCCGCGGTGGTGTGCGGGCCGAGGCGGTAGGTCTCAGCTTCAATCAGCACGGGGCCTTCACCGGCACGGATCTTCTCCATGGCGTAGCGGGTTGCGGCCAGTACGGCGAGAACGTCGTTGCCGTCAACGCGAATACCCTCGAAGCCGTAGCCTGCGGCGCGGGTGGACACCGGAACGCGGGACTGCACCTCGAAGGGCACGGAGATAGCCCAGCGGTTGTTCTGCACGAAGAAGAGCACCGGCGCGTTATAGGAGGCGGCGAAAACCATGGATTCGTGTGCGTCACCCTCGGTGGAGGAGCCATCACCGAAGTAGACCGCCACGGCGGGCTTCTGGGTGTCCTCGGTGGGGTCGGTTGCCTGGCCCTGACCGGTGCGGCGGGTGCCGGTTTCAGCCTCGATGTCGGCGTCGAAGTTCAGGCCCATGGCGTAGCCGACTGCGTGCAGGGTCTGGGCCGCAAGCACCTTGGTGTAGGTGTGGAAGTTGTGTGCCTTCATGTCCCAGCCGTGGGTGGTGGAGCCGCGGAAGATGGTGATCAGGTCGCGGAAGTCCACGCCACGCGTCAAGGCGACGGCGTGCTCGCGGTAGGAGGGGAAGATGTAGTCGTTGGGTGCGTAGGCGAGTGCGGAGCCGACCTGTGCGGCTTCCTGGCCTCGGCTGGGCACCCAGAGGGCGAGCTGGCCCTGGCGCTGCAGGGCGGTTGCCTCGTCGTCGAATCGGCGGGTGGTGTACATGAGGCGGTATGCCTCGCGCAGGGTGTCTGCGTTGACGTCTTCGATGTACCGGCTGTAGGTGGGGTGTTCGTGTACGGTGCCGTTTTCATCCATGAGCTGGATGCGTTCGGGCACTCCGGGGTACTTGTCGTTCTCGTGCATCTAACCTCCACACGTGACGAGGGCTTGGCCCTCAGCGGCTTGGGTTTTAGTCTCAACTTTCACCTGATGGTGCAGGGTTTGAGGTGTTCCGGTAAGCCTGTGAGGGTCTGGGCATATATAGTTACCAGTCTACTCTTTTCGGCTTTATCTCGCGGCAGTTACGCTGATAACGCAGTGTATTATGCCCTGTCATTCACTATTTGAACATTATTAAATTAAACCTCCCATATATTCTTTTTCGAGAATATATGGGAGGTTTAATTTAACTACTGAGAGCTTTTTCGGGCCATCATTTTTCCCGTGCGAGAACCATTTGAAAAGCCCAAACAAACCTCGACAAGGGAAAATAGTACATTGTTCAATTAGGGCCGAGTGGGTACCCCCACCCCTTCACAAGACGCTCTAGAGCCCCTTCGCGAAGACCTCACAGAGCGAGAGGAAACGGTCATTCGCCTCCACCTCACCAATGCTCACGCGAACACCCTCGGTGCCGAACGCACGAACCGACAGCGCATGCTCAGACATCAGCTGCACAAACCCACCCGTGCGCTCCCCCAGGGGTAGCCACACAAAGTTTGCGTAAGTGCTCGGGAAATCGTAGCCCAGCTCCCGCAGTCGAGCGGTCACGCGCTCACGCTCAGCGACCAGGTGGCTCACACGCTCCATCACCGCATCCTCATGCTCGATGGAGGCGATAGCCGCCGCCTCAGCCAGCGCTGTCACGGCGAACGGGGTTGCCGCCACGCGCAGGTGCTGCGTAATCTGCGGGTGCGAAATCGAATAGCCCACGCGCAGACCCGCCAGGCCCTGCGCCTTGGAGAAGGTGCGCAGAATAATGACGTTCTCATAGTCGCGGTAGATGTCCATGCCGTTCAGCGGGGCTTCTTCACCCTCCGGCACGGTGGAGGCGGCGCAGAACTCGAAGTACGCCTCATCAATGACCACGGGGATGTGGGCGGGCACCTTCGCCAGGAACGCACGGATCTGGCTTTCGGTGACGGCGGGGCCGGTCGGGTTGTTGGGGGTGCAGACCAGGATCAGGCGGGTGCGGTCGGTGATGGCTGCCGCCATGGCGTCCAGGTCGTGTGAGCCGTCGGGCAGGTTCGGCACCTGCACGCTGCGAGCGCCCATAATGCCGACGAGGATCGGGTATGCCTCGAAGGAGCGCCAGGCGTAGATGACTTCGTCCTGCACGCCGTCGGCGTTTACGCCGGCGAAGGTTTTGAGGATTTGGTTGAGCGCACCGAGGCTTCCGGCACCGGTGACGATGTCGTCAGCGTCCACGCCGAGCCGTGCGGAGAGCTTGTGTCGCAGGGCGGTGGAGAGCGGGTCGGGGTAGCGGTGCGCGGTCGCAAATTCTGCGAGGACGCGTGCGACCTCGGGTACGGGGCCCAGCGGGTTCTCGTTCGAGGAGAGCTTGTACTGGGTGAGGCCTTCAACGGGTGCGGGCGGCTTGCCTGCCGCGTAGCTGGGCAGGGTGTTGAAGACGGGGCGGACCGGGATGTTGGCGTGTTCAGCTGACTGGCTCATGGTTCCAGTATGTGCCTGCGGGCGGCTCGGAGGCTAACGCTTCTCACCTGGAGAGCAGGTCGCAGCTGCAGCCGTGCAGGCAGCAGATACTAGCCGCGAGCGCTGTACGCAAAGGCTGTACGCAAAGATGGAGGAGCGCCGCCGGGGTTGTTCCCGGTGGCGCCCCTCCTTTTCTCTTCTCTACTCTACTCGCCCCTCCACCCTCCACCGAGTCCTTGAGATTGGTACTTTTAGACTCGGTGTTTAGACCATCAGGGGTTCACGCTCCTCGATGGGAGTCAGGTCCTCGGGAGGGCCTGGGGCGCGGAACCCGGGGTCGATGTTCTCGGGCGGGAACATTGGCATGCGCACAGGTTTCAGGTCCGGCAGAGTGGGGACGAGCGACTCACTGCCGTCGTAGTCTCCGCCTTGCCCGGCTCCGAAGATTGGAGGATTCTTGAGCGCGGAACCAACTGTAGGGAGCTGTAGCTGATCGATGATTGGCCGAGTAACAGCCTTTTCGATGTGCGTCTGCAGATCTGCAGGTTTGGGCAGAATGTTCGGCGGGATCAGACTTGCAGGGGGTAGCTGCCCCTCTGCCTCGATTCGAGCGGGCATCTTGATGGGGGCAGGCTCGGGGCGGCTCAGGTCGCCCGGCATCTTGATGGCGGGCGGAATATTCTGCGGGTTATATCCCTGCAGGAGGGGCACTTTGGGCATCTGCGGCACAGGGGTTTCGGGCCATGCAGGCTTCGGGCTATGAGGCTTTTCCTGCGGAGTCGGCTCGGGGTAAGGGAGACGAGGCTTGCCTGCCTCCCATGCGTCTTTAGTCCCTTGTTTGATTTTTTCCGCCTTATTTTTGGCGTCCTGAACGCCCCTAACCTTACCGTCTGTTGCTTGTACAATCATTTCGTCTAGGCCCTGCTCATCAATATTAACTCCCGACATGTAGGCTTGACCTGTGTAAGCTCCGATACGTGCGATCGTTACTTTAGTTCGTTCAGCCGAGCTGTACCCGTCTGGCATAGCAGAGCCCGAGGTAACCTTCTGTTCCCCCAGTACATAGTCTTTACCGTCCAATGCGGCACGCATACCACCAAAAACCGCGTTACTATACCCCGCGCGGTCTAGGGCTTCTCGGTATTTTTCGCCACTATGTTTAGGGTTCTGGACGGTAATTGCTGTATCACGTTCATCAGGACGCCAGCCTCCCTCTTCCCTCCGTGCACTATCCGGAACAATATCGCCTTCACCTTCTACATAATCCACGGCGAAACCACGGCGTTTGGCAGGCAAGCCTCGTAGCGGAGTACCTTGAGCATAGATACCCACGATATTGATTTCCTTGGCAACCTCGAGACTATTAGCCATGTTGTAGGCAATCATGGCTCCCTGACTGAAACCCTCCATGTACACACGGGCACCCTGCGGTGCTCCAGCATCACGGAGAGCCTGCAAAACCATCTGGTAAGCAGAGTTCTTCGTGGTATCTTCACCTAAGGTTTCACGTACGGCACCTGCCGGGTCCATGGGAGAACCACCCCAGGAATTAAAGTTAGTACCCGGGATACTCACGACGTATAGAGCATGGGCGGGGTCGCCTTCGTGTCCTACTTCGTACATGACGGTGACGAGCACGGCACCGCGTTCACCCTTAGTCGGGTCCTGCTGGGAACGTTCAAACTCCTGGTCCTGCGCCTGAGCCGCCGCAAGCAGGCGATCCGAGCTGGCACCTACAGAGAGCTTGTTTTTCTCCCCCTGCTGCGCCGCTACACCGTATTGATCAGCTGAGGTAGTGCGCACATTATGAGCTTTTTTCCCAGTAGCCTTGATGAGGCTGGTTCCAGAAAGTCCGAACGCACCACCTCCCAGTGCCTTTCGAGCAAGTCCTCGCGGAATACCCAACATGTCTGCAACGCGGTCAATTGTTCGCTGACGCGCAATTTCGGGATTCAATTTGGCATCCATGTAGGCGGTGGCGCCGAAGAGAATACCCGCAATGATAGGCGAATACGGTAGCGTCCGAGATGCCGAGAAGTACCCGAGCTCGGGAATGGTGAGCTTCAAGAGGTAGTTAGCTTCGCCGGGTTCTCCGGCGATGAGTCCGCGCAGGTGGTCTCGGGTGCTGCGTCCGTCGGGTAGCTTGCCGTCCTTTGCGATGCCCATGGAGTCGAACCAGCCTGCGACGATATTTTCGGTCTGCAGGTAGGAGCTGTGGGCGACTCGGACAACGGCTGCGGTGGCGCCGAACTTTGCGGCACTAATACCGAGCTCTGCAGCGAGGCCATCGCAGAGGGCGGCAGCCTGCTGGGCGCGTCCGTTGATGCCGAGGAAGAACCGGGTTTCGGCGGCAATACCAAGAATCGGCATGGTGCGGTCGGCGCAGGTGCGGCTGACAATATCGAGCCCGTCAGCGATGGCGGGCATTTCTTCAAGGGCGACGCTAATAGTACCTGAGGTGGGCCCTGCGGAGTTGCTGAGGTCACCGATGGGCGCAACGGTGGGTCCGGTAATCATGGTGTCTCCTAGGGTGAGGCTAGTGGGTTCGGATGAGCGAGCTCAGCCCGTCGGGGAGGCTCACGTGCATGAGCGAATCGAGCGTTGACTGGGCTTTTTGCACGCCTGAGCGGGCGATGATTTCGCCGGGGTTGAGTTTTTCGAGGGCGTCGGCGGCACCGTCGGCGAGTTTTCCGAGTAGGTTATCTACGGCGGAGGCGGCGGCTTTGATAGCCTGCGCTTTGGCGGTGAGGTCATTGGCGAGTTCTTCACCGGCGGCGGCGATCATGGCGGCGGTGCCTTCGGCTTGTTCGGCTTGGTGGCGGATTTTTTCGCGGTGCTCTTCGAGTTGTCGCCGGTAGGCGCGTCCGGCTTCGGATGCCCAGTGTTCGCCGTTGAGTTCGTTGGCGCGTTGGTGTGCGGTGCGGATTTCTTGGGCTTCGGTGCGCATCCTGTGGGAGAGTTCTGCGCCTTTGGCGCGGGCGAGGGTGGCGGCTGCCATGAGCTGCTCGGCGAGGGCGTGGCCGGCGGCGGTGCCGATGCCCATGTGTCCTGCTGCGCGGAGGATATCGGTTGGTTCGATGCGGGGCAGCTGGGGTGCGGGAGGCGGTGCGGTGTCGACGATCGTGTTCACGGGGCGTCCTTTCGGTGGTTGGACTGGTTGTTTGTGTGCCTATTTCTGTCCTGTGTTCGGGTTTGTTTTAGGCTAAATCTGCCGCGGTGACCGTGCAGGCTGAGTACGCCAACCTGTGGATAACTCAGGCTTGTTTCGAAAAATTCGCACGTTTTGCGTCCTCAAAACCTAAAAAATGCCCCCTCCGCGCCCCCTCGTTTTGTCATATTTCTGTAACTAACCAAGCCGCCCGTCACGTCCATATGCTCTTCCCGCCTCTTTTTTTCAGCGAATTCATGCAAAAATAGAGCTATGTCTCACACCAATAACACCTTCTTGCCTTCTGGCCGTATTGACCTGGGCACCGGCGAACTTGCGCTGGGCCCCCTCGACGGACGCTACGCATCCGTGACCGCACCCCTGACCAACTACCTTTCTGAGGCGGCTCTGAACCGCGACCGCATCCACGTTGAGGTTGAGTGGTTCATTTACCTGTGCGAGCACGAGGTGCTGCCGGGTCTGTCCCCGCTGAGCGAGGAACAGAAGAAGGGCCTGCGCGCCATCGTGACCGATTTCAACGCTGATTCTGTGGCGGAGCTGGCTGAGATTGAGGCTGTCACCGTTCACGATGTGAAGGCGGTCGAGTACTACATTGGTCGCCGCCTGGAGGGCCTGGGCCTGGGTCACCTGGTGCCGCTGGTTCACTTCGGCTGCACTTCTGAGGACATTAACAACCTCTCCTACGCACTGGGTATCAAGGACGCCGTTGAGAACGTGTGGATCCCCGCCGCGGAGGAGCTGATTGATGTTCTGCTGAAGCTGGCTGAGGACGGCCGCGACGTGCCGATGCTGTGCCGCACTCACGGCCAGCCGGCGACCCCCTCCACCCTGGGCAAGGAGATGGGCGTGCTCGCCTATCGCCTGAAGCGCCAGGTCAAGCACGTGAAGGCGACCGAGTTCCTCGGCAAGATTAATGGTGCGACCGGTACTTACGCCGCGCACTACGCCTCGGTGCCGAGCGCTGATTGGCAGAAGATTTCTCGTGGTTTTGTGGAGCACCTGGGTCTGACTTGGAACCCGCTGACCACTCAGATTGAGTCGCACGACTGGCAGGCTGAGCTGTACTCGGATATCGCTCATTTCAACCGCGTGCTGCACAACCTCTGCACCGATGTGTGGAGCTACATTTCGATTGGTTTCTTCCGTCAGATTCCGGTGGCTGGTGCGACCGGTTCGTCGACTATGCCGCACAAGGTGAACCCGATTCGTTTTGAGAATGCGGAGGCTAACCTGGAGCTGTCGAACGCTCTGCTGGATTCGCTGGGTTCGACCCTGGTGACTTCTCGTTGGCAGCGTGACCTGACTGACTCGTCGGCGCAGCGCAATATTGGTGTGGCGTTCGGTCACTCGGTGCTGGCTATCTCCAATGTGGTGAAGGGTCTGCAGCGTCTGGATATTGCGACCGACGTTATTTCTGCTGATCTGGATTCCAACTGGGAGGTTCTGGCTGAGGCAATCCAGATGGTGATGCGTGCGGAGGCTATCGCGGGTGTTCCGGGCATGGAGAACCCGTATGAGCGTCTGAAGGAGCTGACTCGCGGTCACCGCGTGGATGCCGCTCGTCTGAAGGAGTTTGTGGCTACTCTGGGCCTCTCCCCCGAGGCTGAGGAGCGTCTGTCGGCTCTGACTCCGCACACCTACAACGGTATTGCGGCTCAGCTGCTGGATCACGCGAAGAACGCTTAGTCCGTAGCGAAAGCTTAAATAGAAGACCCCGGGTCCCTGTGTTTAGGGATCCGGGGTCTTTAGTGTGTTGGGTCTTTGCTATGTTCTGTTAGCTGGCGAGGATTCTAGCGGCCGAGCATGCGGCGGTGGCCGGTTTCGGTGTCGTGGCCCTTGCCGCGGGTGAAGACCTTGCCTACAGCCTTACCTGCGTCCTTGACGCCCTTGAGCAGGGAGCCAGCCACGCCGGAGGAGCCGTCCGAACCTTCGCCGCCCTGTACGCGCGGTGCACGCGGGGTAATCATGAGCTCTGCGGGGAAGTAGGCGGGCGCGTCGCCGAAGGCTCGGCGGGTGTTGCGCACGACGTCCTTGCCGAGGGTCAGGTTCGCGCCACCGCCAACGACTGCGCCCACGCCGAAGGGCAGGGCACGGCCGAGCAGTGCACCGGTCTGGCGGGTGAGGAAGCGGCGGATGAACATGTTTCGGATGGTACGTTCGACGCTGAACATCTTGCCGCTGGAGGAGTTGCCGAGCAGCATGCCCCACTTGTTGGAGACGCCGCCTGCCTTGCCGGTCTGCAACAGCACGGTGTTCATGAGCTGGGAGCCTTCTTCGCCGAGCATGATTGCCATGACCATGGAGCGGGCGGTTTCGGCGTCGTGTACGTGCACGCCGTGCAGTTCTGCGACTGCCTGGGCGTAGAGTGCGGTGCGTTCGAGGTAGCCGCCGACTGCGAGCGCGGACAGGCTCATGGAGGTGACGGTACCGACGCCGGGCACGAATGCGGATGCGCCGGTGACGCCGCCGATGGCGGTGATGTCGCGCAGGTAGGTGCGGTCAAGGCGCTTATGGATTTGTTCGGGGGTTTCGTCGGGGTGCGCTTCACGGAGTTTTTTGACGATGGACAGCGCGAGCGGTCGTTGCATGCGCAATACGTTGTCGAGGGTGGTGGTTAGCGCGGGACGGGGGTTGCCGTCTTCATCGAATAGAGACTTCTTCGGGTCAAGCATGCTCTCAGTAAATCATGGCTTGGTGAATATTTCCTGGATATAGGGGGTTGGGGTGGGGTGTGGGGGTGAAATTTCACCGAGGGCGTGGAGGTTTTTGAGGGGTTGTTAGGGTGTTTTGGTCTCTATTTGCGCCCAATTTTAAAGCGCGTAAAATTGTCCTAGATTACACACTATTCATTGTTTGCATAGTGCGTGACCTGTTTCACGACGATTCGGGGTCGCGCCTGATGACAGATAGCGGCTGACACCTCTTCTGGACTAATAAGGATTGCTATGACTTCTTCCACCCATACGCCCAATGCTGCGCGTTCTCCCCTGGCGACTCAGGGGCTGGGTGTTGCGTACGCGACCGGCGCGATTATTTCGGCGCAGTTCGGTGCGGCTCTTGCTAAGCAGCTGATGGGCGATTTGGGCCCTTGGGGCGTGGTGACTCTGCGCCTGTTGACTTCTTCTGTCCTGCTGTGGGCGTTCTTCCGTCCGCAGATTCGTTCGTGGACCCGTCAACAATGGATGACGGTCATTGTCCTTGGTATCGCCCTGACCGGTGCGAATGCGTTCTTCTATGTGGCGATTGAGCAGGTTCCACTAGCGATTGCGGTGGCGATTGAGTTTATGGGTCCGCTGGTGCTGGCGACGGTTATGTCGCGCCGCAAGCTGGATCTGGTGTGGATTGCGCTGTCCTTTACGGGCATGGCGATTCTAACGGCTGAGTCCCAGGCGAAGCCTGAAGATTTCGCCCTGATGGGTGTGATTTTCTCGGTCCTGACCGCTGTTTCTCGTGCCGCCTACATTCTGGCGACTGAGAAGGTGGGCGCACTCATCCCGGGCATGGGCGGCATGGTCATGGGTAACGTTGTCTCTACCCTGCTGGTTCTGCCGTTCCCGTTCCTTATTAGCGGCAACAACCTGCTGAAGGTCACTCAGGATGTGAACCTGCTGGCTATTGGCTGCCTGATGGGTCTGCTGGCTTCTGCTCTGCCGGCACTGGGTGAGGTTTCTTCGCTGCGTCTGTTGCCCGCGCATATTTATAGCGTGGTGCTGTCCCTGGAGCCTGCGATTGCGGCGGCTGTGGGTATTGTGATGCTTGGTGAGGCTACCGGCCTGGTCCGCTGGGTTGCTATTGCTCTGCTGGTGGCTGCGAGTATCGGCATTTCAATTTCTCACGCTCGCGCACAGAAGAAGGCGCAGGAAGACGGCACCTTGGAGGATCCCGATCGCTACTTGCCCGGTGCGGTGGATGCGCACGCAGTAGATATTGCACAGATGGCAACCAGTTCCATTACGCTTCCGTCGGCTGCGCAGATTAAGGCTGACCGTGAGGCGAAGGGCCTCTAATCTGCTGAACTGTAGCCGTGTCAACGGTTTCTAGCACCCCCGGGTGACGAGTAGGATAGTATCTCGTGTTGCCCGGGGGTGCGCTCTTTAACTGCCTTTAACTGCGCGGGTCAGGTTCTTGCCTCCCCCCCCCCCGAATCGATACGTCACCTGTACACCGTGAGAGATGCACCTCCTCCTTGTGAGGCGCAGGAAGGAGAATCATGCCGCATACTTCATCTCAACGTCCCGCACTGGGCATTATGTTTGTGCTGATATCCTGCTCGTCGTTGCAGTTCGGTGCCGCGTTCGCGGTGACGCTCTTCCCGCTGTTTGGTGATTCCCTATAGCGCGGAGCTGATGGCTCTGCGGAACCTGCCGGAGCGCGTATTTAGTGTGCTGATGAGCATGGAGCCCGCCATCGCGGCGATTGCCGGTTGGGCGCTGCTGAATCAGGAGACCGGCCCGATTCGTTGGGTGGCGATTTTCCTGCTGATGACTGCGAGTGTGGGTATTACGCTGACCACCACCAAGGGTAATTCCCACAAGCAGAAGGATGACGGCGAGGGCCCCGTTCCCGTGCCGCTACCTGAGTAAAAACTAAAATTCTGCCGGCGTACGGCGCGCGGCGTATAGAAAAACCCATATAGAAAACCGTTGAGGTGGATACCTGGTTGGTACCCGCCTCAACGGTTTTGTATGTCAGGTTTAGCTCTCAGCCAGCTCGTCCAGCAGGTTGCGCAGCTCATCGGTGGTGAGCACCTCCGCCGGATGCGGGCCCAGGGCGTACAGCCAGTCCTGGGTGTCCTCGTCCAGCTCACGGGCGGTACCAACCAGCACGAGGTTGCCCTCGTTCTGCCCGCTAATCATGGAACTTTCGCACAGGCACCACACGTGGTCGAAGACTTCCAGCATGGCGGCTGCCTGCAGCTGGAAGAAGGGCAGACCCGCGTCGTCACCCACGTTGATGGCGACCATGCCGCGTTCACTCAGGGCGTCCTTGAGTTCGTGGTAGAAATCGCGGTTCGCCAAGTGGGCGGGCGCATCCATGCCGGTGAAGATGTCGAGAATGATCGCGTCGAAGCCGGGCACGCCCAGCAGTTTGGGCAGGTTCGCCAGCTGCTCGCGGGCGTCACCGACCACCAGCTGGCAGTCGGTTCCGGCGGGTAGCGGCAGGCGGTCCGTTACGAAGCCCATGAGCTCGGGTTCAATATCCACGGCAACCTGGCGGGAGCCGGGGCGGGTTGCCTGAATATAGCGCACGAGGGTGAGCGCACCGGCGCCCAGGTGTGCGGCGGTGATGGGTTCGCCGGCGGGTGCGAGCGCATCCACCGCGTTTGCGATGCGGCGCAGGTACTCGTAGAACACGTAGTCGGGGTTCTGTACGTCCACGTGGGACTGCTCGGCGCCACCGATTTCGAGGACGTGGCCGTGGTCGCTGAACCCGTCGGGGTGAATTTCGGCGCGCTGCCCGCCGGAGAGCTGAATGTGTGCCACTACTTCACGCCAGCTTCACGCTTGAAGGTGCTGACCAGGTCATCCACCGAGGAGGAAGAATCCAGACCCTCAACGACCTTGTCGTTCACGACGAAAGTGGGGGTGCCCTTCACACCGATCTTCACGGCGTGCTCGTAGTCGCGCTGGATGGGCTTGACGGTGTCGGAGGCGAGGAGGACCTTGTCGAATTCTTCGACGTTCAGGCCCAGTTCCTTGGCGTAGTCGTTGAAGAGGGTGCGCAGCTTGTCGCGTTCTTTGATGTTCTTCCAGTCGTTCTGGGTGTTGAAGAGCTTGTTCGCCATTTCGAGGTGCTTACCCTGAGCTGTTGCGGCTTCTACGGCGAGGGCGGCGGGTACGGCGTTGGCGTGCATGTTCAGCGGCATGTGGCGCACGGTCACGTTCATGATGCCGTCAAGCTTCTTGGCGGCTTCTTCGAACTTGGGTTCTGCCTTGGCGCAGTAGGGGCACTGGTAGTCGGTGTACAGGGTTGCGGTGCCTGCACCGGGTACTTCGCGGTTGAGGCGGTAGCCGACGTAGCCGTCATCGGCGGTTGCCGAGCCGCTCACAGAAGCCGAGGGGTCCGCGGATGCCGAAGCGCTCGCGGTAGCACTTGCGGATGCGCTTGCCGAGGTAGCGGCGGTGCTTGCAGATGCGCTCGCCGAACCGCTCGCAGATGCCGATGGGGAGGGCTGGGAGGAGCTGGAACCGCATGCGCTCAGTCCCAGGGCTGCGACGGGCACTACGCCCAGCAGCAGGGTGCGGCGGTTGAGGGGTGAAGTCATGGTGGTTCCTCTCTCTATGGGTGGCGGGCTGGCCTGTGGTTGATGTGCACTGTGAGGTGCTATCAGCCGCCGTGGGTATAGGGTTTATTGTATGCCTCTGCCCTGAACATTCCCTATCTTCGGGCGGGTTTGCGGGGTGAATGCAGTGCACACCATAGCCGCCCTGTCGCATGCTCCCAGCTGCGGGGCCGGTGTTGAAAGTAATTAGCCTCTCCCCCGCCTTTTTGGTACTATTGCGGGGTATGCACTGTTCGTCGGCTGCTTTCGGGCGGTTGGGAACGAACGCATATGTGCCTCTATAGCTCAGGGGTAGAGCATTTCCCTCGTAAAGAAAAGGTCGTGGGTTCGAATCCCACTGGGGGCTCCACATCCGCCGTAACGCGTGCCGGTTTCCGGTGTGTTGCGGCGGTTTTTAGCATCTGAGAGATGTCACGTATCTCGCAGGATGTCACCGTCGATTTTTAGGAGATTCTCGTGTCTTCTCATTCCTCAAATACTCAGCGTCTGCAGAACCGTTCGCAGGGTGGTCGCGCCTCTGCGGACCCTGCACGCCCGATGAGCCCCACGATGCGTTTTGCTCTGGTGTACGTGCTGGCGCTGGTGGTTTCCCTGGCGGTGTGGTTCTTCTACCGTTCCGTGTATGAGGATGACACCTCGTTCCTGGTGCCGATTGTGATTTCTTTGGTGACTTCATACGTGTGCGCTCATGCGCTGACGGGCGGCAAGTCGCCCCGCAACTAGTAGCTAAGTTGTAGCGCGCCAGAGGTTTCAGGCAGACAAAAGCCGCACATCCTGTTCCCCGTTCAGGGGTCGGATGCGCGGCTTTTTACGTGTGTACTTTAGACCAGCGCCTTACTTGGATGCGCGCTGGAAGTCGCTGTCGGTCTTGCCCCACAGGCCGTAGACCTTGGCGAGTTCCTTGACCTTCTTTGCACGCAGGTAGCGCGGCAGGTAGGAGCCGTCGCGGGGGCCGTCGAGGGGCACGTCGAGCATCTGGTGTGCTTCTTCGATTTCGAGCTCGCTCGGGGAGAATGCCGCGTTGATGGTCTCAGCCTGGCGAATGTCGAGGGTGATCTTACCGGTCATGCCGTGGTCGTTCGCGTAGCCGCATGCCTTGGAGAGGTCAGCGCCGTATGCGCCGAGGGTCGGGCCGTCGATGGGGCCGGGCAGACCGCCCAGGGTGGAGGCAATCACCAGTTGCGAACGCACGTAGGCGAGCGCCATGGGGGTTGCGGAGGAGCCGGTGTCGCGGCGGTAGTCGCCTGCGCCGAATGCGAGGCGGAAAGTGCCGATTGCGCGCGCAATTTCGATGGAGTGGTGCACGCCGAGTGCGGACTCAATCAGCGCGATGATGGGGGTTCCGGGGGGCAGCTCGGCTGCGGTGCGGTCAATGTCGGTGGCGTGCTCTGCGGTAGCGAGCATGACGCCTCGCAGGCCCTTCACGTTCTTGAGGGCCTTGACGTCCTTCCACCAGTGTTCGGTGGTGATGGCGTTGATTCGCACCCATGCGACGACGCCGGAGTTGAGCATACGGACGACCTGTTCGCGAGCGGCGTCCTTCTCTTCGGCGGGGCAGCCGTCTTCGAGGTCGATAATGATGGAGTCGGCCTCGGATTCGAAGGCCTCTTCAAAGACTTCTTCGGAGGAGTTGGCGCGCACGAGGAGCCAGGAGCGTGAGAGGCTGGGGCGCAGCTGACGCGCACGCTCATTGCGGTGGAATTCAAACATGGTGTGTGACTTCTTCCGTGAATTGTATATGCATTGGGTTGTGCCGTAGAGGGGCAGGAAAAAGCCTGCGGTTCTTCCGCGCGTACCATCGCATTGTGTCGTCACCTCCATTGTGACGGAACCGCATAAGAAGTGTCCTACACCTCTTCTTTAAGCGTATCGCCTGTTGAGGTGCACATCAAACTAACCCGCCTGTTGACCGCAATTTAGGCCCTGTGTTATGCCTCAATCAGCTGGGTGCGGCCCACGGGGATTCCATCGTCGAAGGTCAGCTCGCCGGCGGCTTCCTTCTGGGCGCGCTGAATCAGACGTTCGGCGTCTTCAATGTGCTGGATGACGGTTTCCACGCGACGGTGCACGCTCACCTGGCGGTCGCATCCGGTGGCACAATTGCCGAAGCAGCGTGCCATGGCGAGCGCTTCGGCGCAGAGTGCCACGGCGTTACCTGCCTTGGAGAGGGCGCGGTTCAGGTCGGAGTAGGTGCCGAACGGGGAGGCGGGAATATCGCCGTCGCTGGGGGCGAGGCGGTGCGCTTCCATAGCGACTGCACGCACGCGCGGAATCAGGTCGGCGAGCGCGTTTGCGTCCGGCACGATGAGCTCAATCATGGAGGTGGACGAATCGGTTGCCGCTAGGCGTTCGAGGACCTGGTGGAAGCGGTCAATGCCGCGAATAAACCGGTCGTGGGATCGGCGCCAGATGCCTTTGCCGAGTTCGGCGTCGTCGCGGCGCGATTGCAGGTAGCTTTTAAGTCCCATATGCCCTCCTCTGCGTGGTGTGTGTGCCGTGTTTGTTGGTCGGTGGAGGCTGCCGGTGATGGGCTCTGCGGCGACCCGCAAACCTCCCTATGCTTAGGTTACCCTAAATTTCTTTTAGTGACGAGATGTCAGCAGTCAGCTGTTTATTTCAAGCCCAGATTTTCTTCACGCCGCTCACGCGCAACACTCCCCGCGGCACCTGCCTAAAATGGCACCGGCCTAAAATAGCACCGCGAGGGCGCAGCGATTTCTAGACCATGCGCAGCACAATCTTGCCGCGATGCTGACCGGAGTCGAAGTACTCGTGAGCGGCAGCTGCCTCCTCCATGTCGAAGATACGGTCCAGACCCACGCCAATCCTGCCGGATTCAATCAGCGGCAGCACGTGCTCACGTACACCGCGCAGAATCTCAGCCTTCTGCTGATCCGAACGGGTGCGCAGGCTCGTGGCGTGCACCGACAGGCGGCGGGAGAGCATATACCCCAGGCTCACTTCTGCTTTGGCGCCGCCCATCAGACCGATAATGCACAGGTGACCGCCGTCGGCGAGGGCGTGCAGGTTGTCGTCCAGGTACTTTCCGCCCACGACGTCGAGGATGTAGTCGGCGCCGCGCCCACCAGTTTCAGCCAGCAGAACTTCACGGAACGAATGTTCGGTATAAATAATGGGTTCCGCACCTAGTGAGCGTACATATTCTGCTTTTTCCTCGGTTCCCACGGTCGCAAACACGCGGGTACCTACAGCGAGCGCCAGCTGGATGGCGTGCACACCGATACCGCCGGTACCACCGTGCACGAGCACCACCGCGGGTTCGCCGTCTTCCTTGAGGTTTTCGGCGGGGTTCATGCTCATGCCGCAGGTGAGCACCAGGTTCGAGTAGACGGTTGCCGCGACTTCGGGAATGCCGGCGGCTTCGGCAAAACTCAGCTGTTCGGGTACGGGTAGCACGTGGTCGACAGGTACGGTCACGTAGTCGGCGTAGCCGCCTCCAGCGAGGAGCGCCATGACGGGGGTGCCGCGGTTCTCCACGGAGGCGCCTTCACCGACCGCTTCGATAACGCCGGCTACTTCGAGGCCGTAGATGGCGCTCGCGCCGGCGGGCGGCGGGTAGAATCCGCGGCGCTGCAGGGCGTCGGCGCGGTTGATTCCGGCGGCGTGAACACGGATGAGAACTTCGTGGGATCGGGGTACGGGGGCGGGGACTTCGCTGATTGTCAGAGCCTCAGGTCCACCGTGACTGTTCTCAATAATTGCTCTCATGAGTCCTCCTCATTGCCGGAAGCACCATCGTTGGTGCGCGATTTACAGAAAGCTTATCGCATGAGATAATCTCGTAGTGCCCTGCGGCACGGTATTGCCATAAAATGCCGGTCTCTGGTGCGTATGGATGGTTGTCCGAGCGGCCGAAGGAGCTGGTCTTGAAAACCAGTAGGCGGTAACCCCGTCTCAAGGGTTCAAATCCCTTACCATCCGCGTTTTAGCTTCTGCTCCACGTGTGGAGCGCAAAGAGCCCCGTTCCTCGTATTGAGGAACGGGGCTCTTCACATATGCCGTTTCGAGTTACCGGGGGCGTCGTTAGTGTATGCCTGACAAGGCGTTTAGAAGCGACGTGACGAGGACTACGATACCGATGAAGATGCATAGCTCCAGCCCGTTAAGAATCAGACCACCGATGGCACGCGTACCACGCCGCCTTGCCGCGAACCCCAGCCAGATACCCAGGACATTCAGCACCGGCGCAACGAACACTACCCGCAGACCGCTTTCTCCAAGATCATGGAAAATCAACCAGCACCCTAGAAAGAACGTCAGCGGGCCGAGAGCGCCGAAAAGCAGGGAGAAGGTCGCTACCCTTTTACCGTCTTGTGCCCCTTGCACGTCAGGAGGTTGCTCGCTCGCATGTTGCTCCCAGTCGTCCGTATCGTCAGCACTGGGTTGCACGCTGTTGTTCGCCTGGTAGAGCTTGGCGTACTCGGGGTTGTCATCGAAAGCTTCGTTGTTTTGGGGTAGCTGCGACATCGCATCCACAACCTTTCAATACCGGGTGTTACGTGTCTATCAAAGTGAGAGAGCGTTCAGGCTCGTCGACGGGCCTGCATCATTGAAGCCGTACAGAGCAAACCCAATCATTATGATGAAGCCGACGATGGCGATGACAATGACCATTCCTATCCCGCTGAGAAACAAACCCACGTTGGCGTCCTCACCGTGCTGTCTTGCCACTTGTGCTTGCCAGAGACCCAAGAGGTTCAGTAACGGCGCAGCAATGATTATTGGCATGCCGATACCAAAGCCATGGGAAACCCACCAAAACGCTAGGGCGAGAGCAAGTATACCGAAGACACCGAAAATCAGGGAGAGGTTTGCGGCTTTTTCGCCAGGGCCCATCTTCCACACGCTCGAAGAGAACTCACTCGCGGGTAGCGGCGGGTCGTCCGTACCAGACTGCATGCTACCGCTCCCCCGGTGGAGCTTGGCGTATTCCGGGGCATTACCGAAGGCTTCATTGTTTTGGGGTAGCTGCGACATCGCATCCACAACCTTTCACATTCCGCACGAGGGGGGTGTTAAGCCCACCCTAGGCCTTCCCCCGCACTGGAACAAGCATGTCGAGCCGATTCCACAAAACATACGGCGTATACACAGCAAAGCCCCGATCCTCGCATTGAGGAACGGGGCTTATGCGTACCCTCCAGTGAGGGCGAAAGTGTTTAGAAAAGTGCCAGCATCTGCGCAACATCCACCAGTCTGGAATTAGCTGCGGAATCAGAAAGAGCCAGCATAATCGCCAGTAGCATACTGCCACCTAAAAGCACCAGGAACATGCCACCAATAACTACGGTAATCCAGTTCAGAATGCGACCAGCCGAAGCCGCCACACCGAAACGCTCAGCCTCATTAGCTTTCATAATGCCGATAACGCCCAGAATCAGAGAGGGCAGACCCAGCAAGAACCAGCCAAACGTCAGAGCACAAATCAAGCCAATAATACCGAGCACCGTAGAAGTCTGAGCAGCCTTCTCACCAGCAATCTGTTCAGGGGTCTTCTGCAAAAAGCCCACAGGAACCATCATGGGCTGACCGTACTGGTCGGGCTGCTGGTACTGCTGACCGTACGAGTCGTACTGATTCTGGTCATACTGGTCATACGAATTCTGACCGTACTGGTCGTAGGAATACTGATCGTAGGAGCTCTGCCCGTACTGGCCGTAAGAACCCTGACCGTACTGACCGTACTGAGTGTTCTGCCCGTACTGACCGTTCTGGTTGTACTGCTCGTTCAGACGGTTGTAGTCCGGGTTGTAGTCGTAGGGGTCTGAACCTCGAGGATTCTGAGACATGGCATCTCACTTTCGTACGGCTGGTGTGCGTTAAACCTAATTCACCCTAACCCATGATTGGAACGGGTACAACTACATCTGTTGCGCAAACCCGCGCAATACATTTTAAGAGGGCAGTAGAGTGCCAGCTGGTACGCGAAAGCCCCGCTCCTCACATTGAGAAGCGGGGCTTTTACGCACCCTCAGGGAGGGGCAAGAGCTCTTAGAAGAGTGCCAGGGTGCTGACCAGCTCAGTAAAGTGGTTGGAAGAGGAAGAAGCAGCACCTGCCGCGCCGATAAGACCCAGCAGCAGGAAACCACCGATTACAACCAAGAACAGGCCACCAAAAGCTGCGTTAATCCAGCCCATGATGCGACCGCCCGAAGCTGCAGTGCCAAAACGCTCAGCCTCATTAGCCTTCATAATGCCGATAACACCCATGATCAGCGAGGGCAGACCGAACAGCCACCAGCTAACAAAGAAGTTGCAGATCAGACCAATAATACCGAGCACCATGGAGGTCTGGCCGGCCTTCTCACCGGCAAGCTGCTCGGGGGTCTTCTGAACGATGCCGACGGGCACCATCATGGGCTGACCGTACTGAGCAGGCTGCTGGTACTGCTGCTGGCCATACTGGCCGTTCTGAGCGTTCTGCTCGTTCAGGTTACCGTATTCCGGGTTGTAGTCGTAGGAGTTAGAGTCCTGCGGGTTCTGAGACATATGGCCCCTCTTTCGTGTGAATGGTGTGCATTAAACATTACCCACCCTAACCCATCACTGAGGTGGACACAAACGAATTCGTCATTCTGGAGCTATACGCACCATATATGCACTAATTAGAAAACTAATTAGGCACGCAAAAGCCCGCGTGCACACGGAGTACACGCGGGCTTCCTCAAATCATGAGGCTACTGCAGGTAGATTCAATCTTACTGCTTTACAAAAATCTTCAGAGCGACCAGCAAAATAATACTGACGACACCCAGAACAGTACCGGCAATAGCCATACCGCGGTTCTTCAGCTCGGGGTTATTCATAGCCAGGCGGCCGGTCGCAATAGCTACAGCACCAAGGATGAAACCGAGGACAAAGAAGCTCACAATACCGCTCACCAGAGAGACAATCGACAGGGTCTTTGCCTTCTTCGCCTGAGCCTGCTGCTCAGGGGTCTGAACGGGCACACCGTAAGGAGCCTGCTGACCATACTGGGGTGCCTGCTGGCTGAACTGGGGGTCCTGGTTGAACTGGGGCTGGGGGTTGTTGGGGTTTTCAGACATGATTTCTCATTTCGTTGAGTAAATAAGACAACTCTGGCAACACCGTATGGAAAAATCACACGCCAGAGACGCCCTCTATTTATCGGTCGGACGGTAGCAGTTTATCGAAAATGCTTATAAGCCTCAAAGCCTACAAGCCATAGTCCGCCCTATAGAGCAACACACGCTCAGAGATATCCCCCGAGCATGGGTCGAATTGACCAAGCGCAAAACAGCCTATATTCTTATAGGGATGCGCTCACGAGCGCACCGTGGAGACGTGCCAGAGCGGCCGAATGGACTTCACTGCTAATGAAGGGTCGGGGTTAAACTCGACCGGGGGTTCAAATCCCCCCGTCTCCGCCACAAAAAGCCCCGTACCGGTTGGTACGGGGCTTTTGCTTTACCCATTTCATTCAGGCACGAAGCCTAGAAGCTCTTGGGCTAGAAGTTTCAGGACTAGAAGCTCTTGAAATCCACGAGGCGCGCATCCGCACCATCCAGCAGAGCCCACTCCCCCGGCACCTCAAACACCGCAATAGAAGAGGGCGGGAAACCGTAATACACATCCATGGACGCATTCGGGTCAGAATCAGGGCTCATCAGGCGCTGCGCGGCATCCTGTACACCGGGCAGATGCGACACTACCATCAGAGAATGAACATTCTCCGAAACGCTGTTGATGCGCGCAATAATGCGGGACGCAGACACCTCGTACAGCCCCTCATCCAGATGAGCGGTAGGCGCCTTCGCCCCCAAACCATCCGAAACCCAAGTCGTCGTCTGACGAGTACGCAAAGCCGATGACGACATAATCTGCTCCGGAATATAACCGCGAGCCGCCAGCCAAGCGCCAGCAGCGGCAGCCTGCTCATGACCACGCTTCGTCAGCGGACGATCAAAATCATTCAGACCCCAATCAGCCTCCGCATGGCGCATAATAATCAGACGCTTGACCCCGCTGCGGTACGAGCCAGATGCAGTGTTGGAAGAATTTTCAGCCATACACCCATTCTATCTAGAGGGCGCCGGAACATGCCGCACACCGCCACAGCACGCACACTAACACCCCCAGGCGGGCACAAGTAAACCCCGGCGCACCGGCATCACGCCAGCACACCGGGGTGCACTCTACAGAAGCTAAATTCTGTACACGCTAAATCGAGTATTCCGGAGCAGCCCAGACAACAACCTCGGGGTGCTCAAAGAAGCGGTAACCCTGACCGCGCACCGTACGCACGGTACCCGACAGGCGGCCCAGCTTCGAACGCAGACGACGAATATGCACGTCAATCGTACGCTCATGCGGATGCTCGTCACCGGAGCTCCACAGCGCCTTCAGCAGCTCCTCACGACCCACGGTGCGGGAAGAGTTCTCCACCAGGTGTGCCAGCAGCTCGAATTCCTTGAAGGTCAGCATGAGCGGCTCACCATCCAGGAACACCTCGCGGCGCGCCAGGTCAATCAGCACACCCGAAGAGTGGCTATTCGTGGTCTCTGCTTCGCGGGCGACATGCGCCTCCGGGTGCATATACATTGCGGTCGGATCGCCGAGTGCATTACGTACTACCTCAAGGTCGCTACCCTCAGCGTTCACCGGAGCCAACGCCACAGCGGCGTACGACTCCGACTCGGGAGCCAGGTGGTGTGCATAAGTGCGCAGATCCTGAACGATACGCACCAGGGAGGTACCGTTCGCTGCAGCAAGTTCCTCATTCAAACCCACATAGAGCACAAAGCCGCGTGCCTCATTTTCCTGAGCCTGTTTATGGGCAGGGTCACCGGCTGAGAAAGTCATCGGACGCAACGTTGCGGCCTGCGCAACGGGACGCTGAGGCTGCACGACCTGGCGCTTAGCGGCGCGGCCGCGCTGGGAGATGTGGACATATCCAGGTACAGCGCCTGACATGGTTCAACCTTCTCTCAAAGTCTGTGTACGGGATCCCTGTCGTACGTAGTGTGGGGTGCGCCGGAAGTGACGCCGAGTCAAACAGTCCCCAATACCTGTTCGAGCTTCAATCCTCTTACTTAATATTTCTCCTATTTGACGGATAAATCAAGCGGATTCAGCATAGTGGATTCATCTTTATGGGCGAGAGGAGTACAATGCCCCCTCTCATGTTTTAGGGTTTCAGGGACTGCCTGAAGCTTTCAGTATTTTTCCCTTATAAATATTCATAGCTTCTTTTATTTACTGGTTTCACCCTGTATTTTCATGTGAAGCTGTGAATATGCTCAATATATTTTGAGTCCCTCAAAGCACTATAGTGTTCCTTATCACATATTATCAAGGGTGTTTCATAAACCCACACAAGCGCCCAACAACACCATAAACACCCAAGACAGCAGACCGTTAGACACACATCCCCCAACACCACACCATATGACCTGCACACAGCCTCCAGCAGACACAACAAAGCGCCCCCGCACATGCATAAACATATGCAGAGGCGCCCCACTCACATCACGTGAATAACGCTGAAAAACTACTCAGCCAGACCGTACAGGCGGTCACCAGCATCGCCCAGACCCGGAATAATGTACGCCTTCTCGTTCAGACGCTCATCACGAGCAGCCAGGAACAGGTCAACATTCTCCATACCCTCAATGCCCTTCTCCAGAGCAGCAATGCCCTCAGGAGCAGCAATCAGGCACACGCAAGTCACAGACTCAGCACCACGCTCACGCAGGAACTTAATGGCCTCAATCAGGGTGCCACCGGTAGCCAGCATCGGATCCAGCAGGTACACCTGACGACCAGTCAGATCCTCCGGCAGACGCTCAGCATAAGTCACAATATCCAGGGTCTCCTCATTACGAGCCATACCCAGGAAGCCCACCTCAGCGGTCGGAACCAGACGAGTCATGCCCTCCAGCATGCCCAGACCAGCACGCAGAATCGGAACAACCAGCGGCTTAGGATCAGCAATACGAACACCGGTAGTAGTCGCCACCGGAGTCACAACCTCAACCTCTTCCACACGAATCTCGCGAGTCGCCTCATAGGCAAGAAGGGTCACCAGCTCATCAACCAGCTGACGGAAAATCGGGGACGGGGTGTTCTTATCACGCAGAACACTAATCTTGTGAGAGACCAGCGGGTGGTCAAGAATCTTAATACGCATAATACGATTTTACCTACCCCCGAATCAGCAAGCACCGGCAAAGCCCCGGAAGTGGCACACACCCTATAAACGAGGCGAAGTACCCCGCACAAACACCCGCCAGCAGCACCCCAGAACAATCCGGGCATGCAAAAACCCGCCGAGACGAATCTCGACGGGTTTTCGTTGGTGCGGTGGTGGAGGGATTTGAACCCCCGTTGGCTTTTACACCAAACATCATTTCGAGTGATGCACCTTCGGCCGCTCGGACACACCACCAACAGTGGAAAACTATAGCACACCCCCAACAGGAGAGCAAGAAAAACCACGTGCGGCAGCCGGGTGTCGCCCTCTTCACGGCCCCTTTTCACCGTGCCCTTTTCGACACCCGACACCGAAGTCCCGGCTACGTCTACAGACCCCAACAGGTCCGCCTAATGACGGATATACCCATCTACAACCAGCATGACAGCACGCGTTGCATCCTCAGCATTGCGCTCCGCCTGATGCACTTCACGATCCATAGCAAACATGTAAATCGCGCCGAACATAGAGATCGCAATCGCACGAGGATTCTGAGCGGTATCAACCGTATAGCGGCGAGCCACAGCCTCCGTCATCTCCTCCAAAAAATCCAGAAGATTCAGACGGTTATCGCTCATCGCCTCAGTCCAACCATCCGCACCCTTCCACGCCTCCGAAAGCCACATCCGAGTAAAACCCGGACGGTCCTCAAGATACTGGAACGCGGCGCGAACAGCACTCCGCAACGCCTCACGCGGATCAGAATGAACCGACGCCGCGCGACGCGCATCGCTCAGCAGCAACTGCGTGCCGTACTGAACCAGCTGATCCACCATGGTCTTCTTAGAACCGAAGTTGTAATACACGGTTCCCTTAGAAACACCCGCCCGGGCAGCCACCTCTTCAACAGTGGCGTACTCAAGCCCCTTTTCGGTCATGATTTCCATAGCAGCGTTGAACAACTTCAACTGAGTTCTACCTGTACGGCCGGGACGACGACTTGAAGCTTCAGCGACTGGGCGCTGCAACATCAGCAGTCCTCCCTCCCTTTTTGCAGATATATCTCTATTTTATTAGACAGTTTTCCCCCGGTGCGACTAAACAGGGTTTGTTACACCGTAATCTCCGGAGCCAGCTTCTTCAGCGACCACGTACGATCACGACGCGTGCCAATGTAACCCAACATCAGACCAGCCAGACCCCACAGAGTCAAAACCAGCATGATGCCCCACAGGCTCGACTCATTAATGCCATACGCCAAACGACGCGTACCCGCCACCGCATAACCCATCGGGAAGAAATCATGCATCCAACGAATCGACTCAGGCAAAGTCTCATACGGCATCGTGCCGCCCGCAGTAATCAGCTGCAGAATCAGAATGACCAAAGCAACAAGCTTGCCCGGCGCACCCAAAATCACCGTCAGACCGTGAATGAAGCCGGTAAAGACCAAAGCCACATAGCAGAGGAACAGCCACACCAGCCACGGATGAGCCATCTCAAAGCCCAAACCAAACTTAATCGCGGCAAACATCAAAGTCGCCTGAGCAATACCCACCAGGCCGAACGGCATCCAGCTACCGAGCATCACACGAATCGACGGAGCATGCGAAGCCAACGCACGGTTATTCATCACGCGCAACGTCTGAACCAGCATCAAGCCGCCAATCCACAACGCCAAGCACATGAAGAACGGGCCCATGCCCTCACCATAGTTACGGCCCGACGCCAAGGAATCATGCGACAAAGTCACCGGGTTCGACATCGTATCCGCAACCTTCGCCTGATCAGTCGGAGCAAGGCTCGGAACCTGCTTAACACCAGAAGCCAGGCCGCTCTCCAACGACGAAGTACCATCCTTCAACTCGGAAGCACCATCATTCAGCTGAGTAGAACCATCAGACAGCTTCGCCGTACCGTCAGAAAGCTGCGACGCACCATCCTTCAGCTCATTCGCACCATCAGCCAACTTCTGCTGACCCTCAACCGCAGACTGCTCTTTCTCCGCCAGAGTACCGCTACCATCCTTCAGCTCGGCAGTACCGCTCTTCAAAGAATCGGTACCCTCCTTCAGCTCAGAAGCACCACCCGACAGAGTCGCAGAACCACTCGCAAGGCTCGAAGCACCCGAAGCAATCTTAGAATTACCATCAGCCAGGCTCGCCGAACCTGACGCCAACGAGGACGCGCCAGCATCCACACGAGCGGCGCCATCAGCTACCGACGAAGCGCCCTTGGCAAGCGAAGACGCACCGGAATCCAGCGAATCCACGCCAGCAACCAAAGTCTGAATCTTCACCGCAGTCGACGACGAACCATCAGAAATACAATGGCTCGACTTCAATGCGCTCAGCTTCGACAGGGCATCAGCAGCGGCAGCATCACGAGTAGCCAGGTGCGACTGCAGAGCCTTCTGATTCAGCTCAGCAACCTCATTCTTCGTCTCCTCAGAATCAACAGCAGCCACCAGCTGATCAGCCTGCTCCTGAGTCAACGTACCCGCCTCAACCAACGGCGCCAACTGAGCACGCATCTTCTGTGCAGTCGCAGACACCACAGTATTCGACAAGTCACGACCAAAATCACCACTACCAGCAGACGTATCCGTCTCATGCAGGCGCGTGCACATCGCATTCAGCTCAGCCGGCAACTCACGAATACCCGCCTGATCCATGCCAGTACGCATCTGATGAATACCCGACGCCAAATCATTAGCGCCCTTCGCAACCGCCGCCGAACCACTCTTCAAGCTCGCGGTACCCTCAGCCAGAGTCGCCGAACCGTCCTTCAACTTCGCCGCACCATCAGAAGCAGACGCCGCAGCCGAAGCCAAAGTCGACGAACCATCCTTCAAGCTCAAAGCACCATCGGCAAGCTTCGCGGCACCAGAATCCAGCTTCGCGGCGCCCGAATCCAAAGTCGAAACACCATCAGCAAGCTTCGCAGCGCCCTCCGCCAACTGCTTCTGACCATCCAACAACTGAGACTGACCATCAGCCAAGGAGGAGGTGCCGTCCTTCAGCTTCAGGGCACCATCATTCACCGTGGCAGTGCCGTCCTTCAGCTGAGTGATAGCATCCGCCAGCTTCACCGTGCCGTTATTCACCTTCGACGCACCATCAGCAGCCTCACCCATCTTCGAATGAATAGTCGTGAAGCTAGCCAACAGCGAATTCGCCGTAGAATTACCGACCTTCTCCGCCACCGAATCACGCACCGAAGTGCCCGCCTTCGTGACGATATTCGTCAGCACATAGTTGTTCGCGTCATTCGTAATGACCTCAATGCCCGCCGAACGCGCATCAATAGTACCCGTCTTGCCGTCAGCATCAGGCTTAAACGAACCGGCACTCTGCAAATTACGGGAAAAATCCTTCGGAATCACCATCGCAAAGTCATAGGTGCCGGTCTCCACACCCTCAACAGCCTCAGCGCGGGTCTGCACCTGACGCCAATCAAACGTGCCAGCATCCAGCAGAGACTGGCGCACATCAGCACCGGTGTTCACCTGCTTACCTTCAGAATCCTCCGCGCCCTCATCCTCAACCACCAGGGCACCCACAATGCCATTCACATGGCCGTAAGCATCCCAGTTACCGTACAGGTACAGGGCGCCGTACAGCAGCGGAATGCAGGACATCGCAAGCAGCACCAGAACCGGCAGAACACCGCTGGTCAGGCGCTTAAGCTCAACAAGAGCCACACGCAGAACAGTCATTCTTACTCCTTCTCAGCGGTCTTCTGGGCAACAGTTTTCTGGTTGCCAGTCTTCTGGTTATCAGTCTTAGATTCAGCGGTCTGAACGGCTCCGGAAGTGCCGGATGCCGCCAGGGTGAGGGGAATCGAAGAGGTCAAGGGGATTTCCTCCACCTCACGCACCTCAATCACATCAATCACGGGTTCAGTCTCAGTTAACTCTTCCGTCTCGGGCTGCTCTTCCACGGACTCCTCCGCCAACTCGAGCTCACCGTCCTGATCCATGTGAACACTACCCACCACAGCACGCGCACCATGCCACGATTCAGAAATATGCGGAACAACAGCCACCACCGTGCGCGGGTGGTCCTCATCGGCGGCAAGCTCCTCCAGGTACGGAAGCCACATGTACGTGTGGTTCAGGTGTCGGGAAGGAGTATCAAAAACCAGCAAATCAGAGGGGCTATGCTGCGCCAAAGCAGCCATCAGCTCAACATTCATCTCGCCGCTAATCTCATCCATCCACAGGCCGTCCAGCTCCTCAAGACCGCGCTCGGCCAACCAGCGACTCGCACGGGAACGACCAAAAATCGGCAGGTTATAGGAGAGCATCTCCGACACGTAATCGTGCACGCGCATATGCTGCTCAGGAGCGGTCACATCAGGAGAGTCCACCACGCTGCTGAGAGCACGCAGACGCCTCATCGAAATACGGCGAGGCTCATCATCGCCTTCGCTCCAGCTAATCGTGCCGCCGGACAGGGGAAGGCGACCAGTCAGCGCCAACGCGAGAGAGGTACGCTCCAACTGGCTATCCGCCTGAACAATAATCACTTCACCCTCGCCCACTGAGAAGGTGGTGCGGTCAAAAAGCGGAGTGTGGCGCCCTTTTGCCCAAATATTGTCAACGCTTAACACGGTTAGATCCCCTCAGAGAATGGATGGTTCGGGTGAGTTTCTGGGAGTTATCCGCGGGCACCGCGCGGGGTGTTGAACGTCAGGCGCGGGCAGGCGGAGGCTCCAATGCCTATATATGGTAGACCCGGTTATGTGTGATGTGGTGGGCTTTTCATGAAAAAACAGGGGTCATTTTTGAAATTCTTGAAGTATTTTTCAAATAAATGGGGTTTTTCGTACAAATAACGCGAAAAGCCACGCAATCTCTGCGCGGCTTTTCGCGTTATACAAACCATCTTTTAGGGGTGAGGCCTAGGGGAGGTCAGGGGCGGCGTTCCCTAAAGAAGTCCACCATCAGCTGTGCACACTCATCAGCACGCACCCCCGCATACACCTCGGGAACCGGAGCAACCCTGCCGTCACGCAGTACATCGTAACGACTGCCAGCAGCCCCCGTCTTCTCCTCCCAGGCCCCAAAAACCACCGTCGAAACACGCGACGCCAGGATCGTGCCGGCACACATCAGGCACGGCTCAACCGTCACCACGAGCGTGCACCCGTCCAGGCGCCACTGACCACGATGCGCCGCCGCCTGACGAATCGCATTCACCTCCGCATGGGCACTGGGGTCATGCTCCCGCTCGCGGGTATTGCCTGCCGAACCAATAATGACACCCTGCTCATCCACCACCACAGCACCGATAGGGATCTCGCCACGCTCACCTGCGGCGGCACCCTCGGCGAGGGCGCGGACCATCCACTCGCTGTGTTCGGGGCGAGCGGGAATATCGCTGAGCACAGCGGAGCAACCGTCTGTGACCGTCAATTTTGAATATTCCGAATATGACATACAACCTCGTCAGGGGAATAAATAAACACTAATGGGCGCAACTAGTGGGTGGCGGCCAAAGAGAAAGGATACACCGCAGAAGCACCCGCCAGCCGTAGCTCACGCGCCACAGCCGTGAACGCCCACCGCGAATCCACCACGTCAGAAACCAGCAGAACAGGGCACCGATGCTCACGCACATAGTCCAGAACTTCTGCAGGCACCCGGTACGAGCGCAGCACATCCGCACAACGGAACGCGCTATTACCGCCAAAGAAACGCGGCTCCCCCACCAGAGACACCTGACCCAAATCCACCAGACGACCCACCGATGCCAATCCCCTACCCAGGGACTGAGCCAAACGGGGACGCACCGGCGAAGGCAGAGTCAACACCGCCACCGGACGACCCACCTCAGCCCACTCCCAAGCGGCAAGCACCTTCACGCAGGCGCGACCCAGCTCGGCAGGAACCTCAGAATCAACCGGCTCACCCAGTTCATTCGTCGCCAGAAGCTCACGCAGACGAGTACCGTACCCCATGTCGCTCAGACGCGCCAAAGCGTAACCGGATTCAGCCTGCTCGTCCTTAGACAAACGACCGCACGGCGCATCCGCACCCATCAGCTGGTCCAGCCCGCTCGGCCACATACGGCGCGGTTGCAGGGGCACGCCCACCGTATTGAAGCTGCTCTGCGCCGCCTGCTGCGCCTCAGCGGGAACTTCAACCGGGTACCAGGGGCCCGCGCACACATCGCAACGGCCGCAAGCAGTCGCGGAAGCATCATCAAGCTGCTGAGCTAGGAAAAGCATACGGCACTGACTAGTACGTTCATACTCGAGCATGGCGTTCTGCTCCACCACACGCGCCTGCGCCACCGCCGCATAACGGGCGCTATCGTACTGCCACGGCGAAGAGGTTCGACGCCAATAGTTGCCTTCCTTCACGGCGGCACCCTCAACGTCCAGGACCTTCAGCAGAAGCTCCAGGGTGGAGCGGCGCAACTGAACGCGCGCCTCCAACGCGGTAATGCTCAACCCCTCCGGGGACTGGGCGAGGGCATCCAGCACCGCCAGCGCCTGCTCCTCATTGGGCATGGAGGCGGTCGCAAAATACTCCCAAATGGCGCGGTCTTCACGACCGGGCAGGAGCAGAACATCAGCGTTGACGGCACCTCGTCCGGCGCGACCAATCTGCTGGTAGTAGCTCACCGCAGACGACGGCGCGCCCAGGTGCACAACAAAACCCAAATCAGGCTTATCAAAACCCATACCGAGGGCACTCGTCGCAACAAGGGCCTTCACCCTGTTTTCCTTGAGTGCCTGCTCTGCAACCAGCCGCTCATCCGGGTCAGTTTTACCGGTGTAGGCGAGCACCTCGTAGCCACTGGCACGCAGAGCATTTGCGGTATCTTCTGCCGCGGAGACAGTCAACGTGTAGATAATGCCCGAACCGGGCAGGCTGTTCAGGTGCGTGAGCAACCAGCCGATGCGTTGCGCCTCATGAGGCAGGGTCAGAACACCCAGGCGCAGGGACTCGCGGGACAGCGGACCGCGCAACACATGCACGGGTGCGGTGGTATCAGTGCTGAGTTGTTCGGCGATATCGCGGCTAACACGGTCATTCGCGGTTGCGGTAGTCGCCAGCACCGGTACACCCACCGGCAGAGACTTAATGAGCGAACCAATACGGCGGTAATCGGGGCGGAAATCATGGCCCCAGTCAGAAATACAGTGCGCCTCATCAATAACGAGTAGCCCCAGGCGCGGCAGCAGGTACGGCAGCCACTGCTCACGGAACGCCGGGTTATTGAGGCGTTCGGGGCCCACCAGGAGCACGTCGAGCTCGTTAGCTTCGAGGCGGGTGCGGATTTCATCCCATGCGGTGACGTTCGCGGAGTTCACCATGGCGGCGCGCACTCCCGCGCGGGATGCCGCCTCAACCTGATCACGCATGAGGGAAAGCAACGGGGAGACAATAAGCGCCGGGCCCATACCGCGGGCACGCAACAGCAGGGAAGAAATGAAGTAGACCGCAGATTTACCCCAGCCGGTACGCTGCACGACGAGGGTGCGGGCGCGGTCGGCTACGAGGGCGCGAATCGCCTCGTACTGGCCGTCGTGGAACTCAGCGTCAGGAACGCCGGTGAGGCGACGCAACACTTCACGGGCTTCAGCATGCAGGGGATCCGTGTGCAGGGAATCAGCATGCAGGAGATCGGCGGGGCTGGAAGCTGGCTGTTCGGGGTTCATGGTTCTCTCCAACGGTGGGTGGTTGGGGCAATCGCTACGCCGCGACGCGCCGTGCTCTCTTTCCATCATGTCACACCCCGGTATCGCCCGGCTCTGCGGATAGTCATTTCTTGAGGAAGCGTGCGAGCGCCGCGTCACCTCCGGCTGTTTAGCCGCGATGGTGGGGAGATTTACGCCTCGCTCACCCGTGCGTCCGGTGTAAATGCCGGTAGAATTGTGCCAGTAATACACAGCCTCCGCATAGTTTTGCACAATGTTCACCATAGGTACGCTTTCTATGCTAGTGTTACTCCGCCGCCGATCCGTGCGTGCGGTCCACTCACAGTTCAGGATTTTTTATGACTTTTCTTGCCACCGCTTTGGCGCATCTTCCGGTTGCGCTCTTGGGTCTCGACCTTGAGCAGTTCCTGCTCAATACCGGCCCCTGGGTTCTGGTAGTTTCGGCAATTATCGTATTTATTGAGTCCGGTGTTCTTTTCCCGGTTCTTCCGGGTGACTCCCTGATTTTTGCTCTGGGTATGCTTCATGAGCAGATGGGCCTGTCCCTGTGGGTTGCTTTCCCGGTCCTGGTGCTGGTTGCTATTGCTGGCGCTGAGGTTGGCTACCAGATTGGTGCCCGTTACGGCCGTAAGATCTTCAAGGATGACGCGAAGATTCTGAGCACTAAGAACCTGCACACTACTGAGGAGTTCTTCCAGAAGCGCGGTAGCTTGGCTCTGGTTCTGGGTCGTTTCGTGCCGATTGTTCGTACTTTTGTGTCTCTTGCGGCTGGTATTTCTTCGTACGACCGTAAGAAGTTCCACCTGTGGAATGTTGTTGGCGCGGTTGCGTGGATTGGTTCGATTGGTCTGGCGGGTGTGCTGCTGGGCGGTATTCCGTTCGTGCACAACAACATTGAGTACATTGCTGTGATTATTGTGGCGGTTTCTGTGGTGCCGGTTATTATCGAGTACCTGCGTGGCCGTTCGAAGGCGAAGCAGGAATCTGCTGAGTAATACGTGAGTCCTTCTCGGCTGCTGAGCCGGGGATGAGAAAGGGTGGGGATACCGTTTGGTATCCCCACCCTTTTCACGCTCTGAGCCCTTTGGTGATAGTGGCGCCGTTTGAGGCAAACATCCTAGTTGAGGCTGTTCCCGCCTTCATTGGAGTTCGTGTTAGATGCCTGTGGATTCTGATTGACCACTTGGTTATTCAGTGCACTGTTGCCGGCAGTCGTGTACGTCCACACAGGGGGACGGGTCAGCAACACAATGTTCCGGATGTAGAGGATAGTAATGACAACACCAACCGCGGTACGTATGAGAAAAGCGACCGCAAAATCTGCAGAGTCGGAGGATTGCAACTCATCCATCAACAAGGTGATATAGCGGGAGTCCACGAGGAAATCTTGCGCAAACCAATACATGCGACTCAAGACCTCGTAGGCGCTGTACATGAGGGTAAGTATGTGCGCCCACCTGTGTCCTTTCCAGGTCATCCAGAAGAGCAAAATCTGGATAAGAACAAAGATGAGAGGGTACCCTAGCATACGCAGGACAAGGTCAGGTAGCGTCTCCACACCGGCGATTGGTTTACCGAAGAGCAGGAAGAGCTGGATAGTGGTGAAAAGCGACAGAATAATAATCGCGGTGGTGCACCGCTTGGCGCTGCGCAGAGCCTTCGGACGTACCCAACCCGCATGCTCGGAGGCGGTAGGGGCACTGTAGCCGACAGTCGCCTCCCGGTAGCCGGTGATGGCGTGCGCGGGGGTGCTGTCGCCGGGCGCGTTATCCTCTGCCGCGTTATTGCCTACCGCGCCGCTGGGGGCGCCGCTGGGGGCGCTGGTTTCGGGGGCGGCATCGCCCTCTGCCGTGGTGTTTTTAGCCTCCTCGGAGGGCAACAGCACACTGTATTCGGGAACCGTGTACTCCGGGTCATTCAACGGTTGCTTCGGGGTACGTTCTGACATCGTCGTTCCTTTCTCCCCTGGCACCCACCCCGCGCTACAGTGCCACGGAGCGGATGTTAAAGAGTCTTACCCTAAGGATATAAGGAGGCGCGCCGCACCCTAGGAAGGCAGTGCCCTTTCTCAGCGTATTCAGAGGTATCCGAGTAACCACGTGCACCATTCCGAGGGTTAGCCACGGGACTCCTGATGTTGTTGCGCCTTTCTACGTGCCCCATCCCGCGCTACGGTGTGGCGGGCGAGGGTTGTTTTCCTTTGATGAGGTGCGTTCGTCATCCTCATCGTCAGCGAAAATCTCTCGAAGTTCTGCCGGTACCTGACCGGCAGCCTGTCTCGTCTCAGACATCATCTGCTGATGTTCTAGTGCACGTGCCCCGCTAACGATTTGTGTGTACGTCCTAATAGGAGCACGAGTCAGCAGCACAATCATCAGGATATGAAGGACAAACATAAGAGTGCCGCTAACGGTATCTACCAGGTAAGAGGCTGAATACGAAGACCCGCCTATCGCCCTGGAGAAATACCTTGAGTCCATGAAATTATTCGCAAAAATAAGCACACCGTTAGCCACTGCAAAAGCATTGCCGATGATGGTAAGAATGCGCGCCCACTCACGGCCATCCCAGACTTTCCAGAGGATAAAAATCGGGATGATGGAGGCGAAGAGGGTAAACGCCAGCATAGAGAAGAGAGTTCTCACCACCATCTCAAAATCGATATACGACTGGCTTGGGAGCAGGATCCGAAGAGAACTGCTAAGAACCATCAACGCAATCATGGCGACTGCACACCACATGACGTTGCGCATAGCCTGCGGGCGCTTCGGAATTACCTGCTCGGAGGCGACAGGCGCGGTGTAGCCGGTAGTGGTTTGCTCGGGGGCGCTGTCGCCGGGCGCGTTATCCTCTGTCGCGCTACTCTCCACCGTGCTATTTTCAGCCTCGTCGGAGGGCAACAGCACGCTGTACTCGGGAACCGTGTACTCCGGGTCATTCAACGGTTGCTTTGGGGTGCGTTCTGACATCATTGTTCCTTTCTGCTCTTCGCGCCCCGCCCCGCACGCTATAGCGCAGGGCGGGTGCAGAAGAGAGTTTCCCCATGAGGAGGGGCATCTTGCCCTAGTTGAGGCGGTAGCCTTCTTCGGTGTACACGGAAGTATCCTTATAGCCGCGCTGTTCGCTGCGGGAGTTCCTCCGCGCATCCGTGCGGCGGGTTGTCTTGTACTGCTGCGCGGCCGCTTCTTCAGCCCGTCGGTTAGCTTCCTTCTCTTCCCAACGCGTCTGCTCTTCTTCTAGGTGAGCACGCGTTTCTGCGTCCTGATGCACAACAATCCAACCGTCACCAGCGTTCACCTGTTCACGTGCGTTCAAGCGCGCCAACCGCGCAGCAGCCACGTACATCCTGGTAGAACGGCTAAGGAGCAACACAACAATCAGGGTGGAGAGGAGCGTAATCAAGGTGTCGGCAACATTCCTAGACAGCACGTATGTAGCGTATTGCTGAGAACTCCATGTCTGCGTGCCATCCATCAACCGGGAAAGATAGCCCGTCGTGAGGAAGGTGTTCACAAAATCTATCAGGCCCTTGATAGCAATGAAGGCAAAGCCGATGAAGATTACGACATACGCCCAGGTGCGGCCCCGCCAAAGCCGCCAGAGAACAAACATCGGTATGGCATGGACAACGAGAATAAACAACGTCTCAGAGAGAATATATCCAGCCCATAAACCAACGTCGTCAAGCGAGCGCTCATAAATCATGCTTTGGAAGATGCCGTGAGATGCTTCCACAACCATCAGGGCAATAAAGCAGCGCACGACGCCACGTAGCGCCTTCGGCCGCGGCGGGAGCACCACCTTAGGCGCGGCAGGCGCGGTAGATCCAGCAGTAGCCTTCTCATCCCCGTGTGCTTGCTCGTGGAGCTTACCCGCCTCACCAGTGGAGGCGCCACCAAGATTAGGCTTCACACCCGCCTTCTGGGCGCGCTGAACCTGCTGTATCTCATCCAGCAGGCGGTTCTTCTCCACCGGATCATTCGAGAGCGCATAATCGGCAGAAAGCTCACGCAACAGCTGCTCGGTAGAGTCCTTGACCGGGCCTTCTTCTTTCTCAAGCTGATGAAGAACATCCTCACGAGTCAGCTCTTCTTCATCCTCAGCACCCGACATGCTTTCCTCGATGGCCCACATCTGTTTCCGAATTACCGCACGGCTCGGAACCATACCCACGGCAGGGCGAGTCAGAAGAAACATCAGAACAGCGCTACCCGCCATAATGACCGCAACCAGAGCCTGCGTCACGATAGACGAAGCGGCGGCAGGATGCGAAGCCGGATCCAGAGCAGTAAACGCAGGGAAAAGTACCTGAGCCATACCGAAAACACCGGCGAAAGAAAGCACGCCGCTCACACAGCACAGCAGCAGGTACAGCATCGTCAGGCGGCGCGGATTAATGTACCCGTCTTTGACCCACCCCAGAACAATCCAGAGGAACGGCACCACCACGATGGCGTCAGACAGAACCTTCGGCAGGGCATAACTAAGGAACGAGCCGATGTTCACACTACGACCCGCAGTAACAAGAATCTGGTACGCATCCAGGAGGAAATACACCAGAATGAGCGTCATACCGATGGAATAGGCTTTACCGAGAATCTTCAGTCCCCGGTTAAATTCCTGTTCCCTATCGCCAACTATGCCAAGGTTTCTTTTCGCCTCTTCAAACGCCGCCCGCTCATCATATGTGCGCTTGACGGCGCCGGGGCTAGTCTGCGATGAGGATTCGTGCGCAGGTTCGGAAGTAGGGTGCACGAGTCATCCTAACTGTGGTTGGTGAATAGTGGTTGGGTGAATAAAATTATCGGTGAGCCGCAGACCCGGGCCCCGCAGGACCTGCAGGATCCGCGGCAAGAATCTATGAGGCTAAATCAGGTAATCCTCGCTGCGGCGCAAACGCCAATCACGGCGCGCCTGCATGTACGAACGCGACTGACGCGACCACACCAACGCCAACGCTACCACGCACACCAGCATGTACGGGCCAGCAATATACACCGGAGTGTACAGCGGCGAAGCGCTACTGAGCAGCAACTCAACATCCTGGCTCGGCGCACCATTCAACGTGCCCAGAAGAGCCGCCACAGTCAGCATAATCAGCAAAGAAGCCAAAACGCCCAACGCCAACGCCACCGACAGCACCAGCGCCGCCCAACGGTAGCCACGCAGGTACGCCACCGTGCAGAAAGCATGCAGGGTCACGTTACCGAACGCGCTGACCAGCAAGAACATCACCGGGTAGTACGCCTGCGCCTCCACCAGCGACTGGGCGCGCCAGGTCGAAAAATGCGACAAATGGGTAGTCGCATAGGAGACGCCGGTGTACGCAATCAGCGCCAGCCAGCCCACAGCAATAACAAGCAGAACCCAACCCGCCACAGACACGAGAGTGGGGGTGGCGGGCTTCGTAGGATGCGTGGTGTTCGGAGCGGATGGCGGAGAGGACTCGACGGCGGACATAGCTGAATCTTTCGGATATCGGCTGATAGTGTGCGGAAAACGTATGAGCGAGTGTGTGATGTGAGTGTGGGCGGCGGCGCGGCGTTCGTCTACCGCGCCGCCTCAAAACTTTAGGCAGAAGTGGACGGATCAACCGTCGCAGAAATACTTTCAGGTAGCAACGGAGAATCTGCCCGATTCGCCATCGCAATTCGCAAGTTGTTGAAGCGGTAAATGGTCAGCAACGATAAACCGACCTCGCTCAACCAGATCAAGCCCAAGACAACAAGTATCAGCAGGGGGTCAAGCCCCATCGAAACCCCAGCCCAGTCGAGCATCAGCAGCAGGAACGTAATCGGTGAAAGCACCAGCCCCACGGCAACATACCCAATCAGGGAGCATATAGCCCAAACGCTATATACGGAGGCATCCGCCGAGTCTTTGGGCGGGCGCATCAGCGGCCACATCTGAACCACCAGGTAAAGCGCCGCCACAAAACCAAAGCAAATCGCCAACGGCTGCGTGTACTGGGAGATAATGAGGCCTTCAACCAGAGTCAAAATACACAGGATAACCGCGCGGACCAGCAGGTTCTTCTTGAGCTTCTGCTTGCGCTCCTTCACCTCATCAGCGGTGTAAGTGCGCAGAAAAGCGGGCAACTGACCCTGCCCCGGGAACGGCGGTAGAGGACCCGTCGGATGCGTACGCACCACAATCGGCGGGTTCGTACCGTCCTGAATGATGACGGTAGAAGTCGCCGAAATAACCGGATGCGAACCAGTCACCACCGGCGGCACGTTCAGCGGAACAGACACCTCCGGCGTGGCAGGAGTCGCGTGGCGGATAGGCGCCTGATAGCGAGTCTGCACACTGATATCTTCATCCGGGTGTTCTGCGGATGAAGCAGCATCTGTGTTCAGATGTGTAGCGCCCATGGGTGACCTCCTGACAGGTGCTGGTCGTGTTTCTGTCTCTACCGTATCACGCGTACTTTAAGGGAATCTGAGCAGTGGCTGGGCATCACTGAGAGCGTGTCACACCGCCGCTTATCGCCCCGTCAACACCCCGTCAGGCATCACCCGGCAAAGGTGCGGATGCGCAGGAAAATCCCTGCCCGTCGGTGCGCGTTAGCTCTGCTCCGCAGCACGCGAAGCCTCAGCGGGCTCCTCAGTATTCGGAGCCTCGGTATTCGGCTCTGCGGGATTCGGTTCCTCTGCCTTCTGCTCTTCTGCTTTCTGCTCTTCTGCGCTCTGCTGCTCCGATGATTGTTGCTTCTGCCGCGTCAAACGCAAGCTCCTACGAACCGCCAAACTATAGAACAGCGAGAACAGAACCTCCAATGCGAACGACGCCATGACCGTCAGCAGGCTCACCGTATAGACCACGCCCACACGGTCCAGCAGCGTCTGCGGGCCCTGCACCGTCACAAGCGCATAGGCAAAGAACGCCGTCATAATCGCCGCCGCAACCCCGGACGCCGCATTCGCCAGCAATACCAACTTCACCGAACGGTTCGCCCGGTAAATCATGGCAACCCACATATGCATCACCAGATAGACCAGCGGCACCGCACCAATCGGGAAAAGCGTGACGCGAATGAAGTAATAAACAGTAATCAGCGAGGGTACGACCAGCAGCAGCACACGCACCAGGTACAGGTTCTTAGCCGGCAGCGGGTAATCACTGGTGACATTCCAGAACTCATCAGCCTGCTGCTCCAGCTCATCCATAGCCTGCAGCTGCATAAGCTGCGCCTGCGACATATGCTCCTGCGGCACAAGATCCGAGGAGCCCTCAACCGGCGCAAGCTCAGCGGCAGAAACCGGTTCACCCCGCCGCATACGAGCGGAATCAGCCATCCTAGCCCTCAAAAATGCCGCGCGAACGGTCCTTACGCACGCTCTCAGCAGGGAAAATACGACCGCTCATGCTGATGTACACACCCGGCTCCAGCAGGTTCAGGGCGGCAATAGCGGCACCCAGGTTGAAGCCTGCATCCGAACGAGCCATCACGGCGGGCTGCATCGCACCGGTCAGCACCACGACCTTATTGCCCAGGTCGGCGTGCTCCACCAGGTAGCGGGCGGTCTCCGGCATGGTGTCGGTGCCGTGGGTGATGAGTACCTGGTCGTTAGTGACAGCGTTCAGCGCCTCGGTCAGCTCGGCACGATCCTCATCGGTCATGTCCAGGCTGTCCTTGCCAATCAGCGGGCGAATATCAAAACGGATATCAGTAATCACGCGGTCCAGCAGGTCCTTAGCGGCAGGCTCACCAATATCCATGGTGCCCGCCACCGAATAGAACTTATCGATCGTGCCGCCAGTGGCAAGAATCGTGATCTCTTCGGGGTTCTTAATGGTGACGCTCACGGGTTTCCTCATCTTTTCGGATCAACGTACACAAATCAAAAACTGCCAGGCCAACCCGGCAGGACACGCCCCACCACACGGAATCAACACGGGGTAAAACCCCGCACACGAGGGTGAAGACGCAAAAACCCGCCGACCCCCGCAAAGCGGGAGGCGACGGGTCGGCTAGTGCGCCCTGTGGGGCTCGAACCCACGACCTGCGGATTAAAAGTCCGTAGCTCTACCGACTGAGCTAAAGGCGCTCCTATCCACACAAAACTGAAAGTGTGCAGATAGAAATACTATACACTACCGGCCCCCAGCCAATGAACGGTACACTGGGAAATCCTATGTCTACACCCGCATCATCAACCGGCGCCTCCGGGCGCACCCGACACCGCACCCACCACCGCCCCGTCCTCTACTCCGCCGAGAAATTTGAACGTCACGAAGGCGGCATGGACCCCGCCGCACGCGAAGAGGCGGCACACGCCTCCGCACGCATCCTGCTGATGCGCGGACGCGGCACCGACGAGCAGATGACCGAACGACTCGTCAGCTTCACCGACGACTACGGTATTGAGATGCTCGCCGAACTCTGGTCGCACGCGAGCGCCCACTCCCTGCCGGGTGCGCTGTGGCGCATGTACTGGCTGCGGGATGTGGTGCATCGTTCGCCGCGCGGGGTGAGCCGCGCTTTTGAGCTGGGCATGGCGGAGGATTACCGTTCGCACGTGGTGGCGGGTGTTCCCGACCCGCCGAGTGCCGACGAGGTGGTCCGCACGATTGATGAGATTCTGGCGGGCCTGTACACCGGCGATATGGACATTGCGGTGGAACGTTGCGCCGCGTTTGCGCACGTGGTGGCGTTGGGTATCCGCACCGATTATGCGCGCTCTGCCGGGCAGGATGGTGCGGTTCCGGGCAGCCACGAGGTGAAGCGTGAGGCGGTGGAGCGTCGTGCTCGTCTGCCGCGTCAGGCTCGGCAGATGGAGCAGATTGCGCACGATTTGGAGGCGGTCGCCGCCCAGCTGCGCGCCGTTGAGGCTGGTCAGCAGGCTAACGGGGCTTTGGAGGCTGATTCTGCGCAGGAAAAATCACAGACCAACCTCGAAGCATTTTAGTCTTCTGCAACGTTTGAGCGCCTAAAAATGCGGGTTCGTGCCGCGAATTGGCACAGGTTCCACATTGGGTCGCAAAGGCGTGAAAAGCCTGTTTCTAATTGACTCTGCGCCGGGTGCGGGTGGATAATAATTACAAGATGTCGGGTTGCTAATAGGTAGCCCCGGGCTCCAAATCTTTAGCCGCTTCGAGCGGCCTTCCGCCGAGAGGCGCTCCCAACCCGACATCCCTAAACGTTCCGGTGGGGGTCGAGAAATCGACCCCCACCGTTTTTTGTTTAAAACCCTCATGCGCAACCGCGAACAGGGCGGCGCTATAACATTTACTGGTCGTTGCAGTGACGTTTGCAGGTCGGGCGCTCGTGAGATGCGCGCGGGCTATGCGCACCCGCAGCCCCCAATACTGGTTAGACTGGGAACTATGCTGCACCGACTTTTCCCCCACGCCAACGAATCCCTCGCCTCCCTCGCTGAAATTTCAGCGCAGGTCGGTGAGGCGGCGGCATTGCTCTCTGAAATGGTCGGCTCCCCCGTCGCGGAGTACCCCGAACTCTTCGAACGCATGCTCACCCACGAGGCGGACTCCACGAACCTGCTGTTCCGCACCCTCACCGAGGTGCGCAGCTCCTTCTCCCCGCCGATTCCGCGTGAAGACCTGTACACGCTGGCACGCAAGCTCACCAACGCCGTTGAGAAGCTCACCAGCGCCGCACACGTGCTGTCCCTGCACAGCATTGACGGCTTCGCCACGCACATCACCTCAATCCTGGACATCATTCAGCGTCAGGCGGTGCTGACCGCCGCCGTCATCCCCAAACTCGCCGATATTCGCGGCCTCGACAACTACTGGATGGACATGCTGCGCATCTCCCGCCAGGCACTGCGCACCGCCGAAGAATACGACGCGTACATTGCCGAACGCTACACCCCCGAACGGTACCGCCGCTACGCCACCTTCCTGGCGCAGCTGACCGCCGCCTCCAACGCTATGCGTGATGTGTCCGCCGAGATCGGCCGCATTATCGTTCAGGAATCCTAATGCTCCTGGGTCTTCTAGCCTGTTGCGCCTTCATTGCCGCGGTCTACGTGACCGGTGTGCACGACGCCTCAAACGCCGTCGCTGTTCCGGTGCGTACCCGCGCCCTTGGCGAGCGCTCCGCCCTGTACCTTGCCGCGCTCTTCAACGTGCTTGGTGTGGTCGGTGCGTTCCTGCTGCTCGGTGAGTATTCCGCCTCGTGGGTGAGTGCTCCGGAAGGCACCACCGGCCTGAACGGCATTGTTGCGGCACTACTGGTCTGCGCTATTTGGGGTGTGCTCACTTGGGTTTCGAGGATTCCGTCTTCCTCGACCCACGCGCTGGTGGGTGCCCTTGCCGGCGTGAGCTGGTGGACCCAAACAAGGATCGACAGCGCCGCTGAAGGCTTCGGTTCGCTCGCCTTCCTGCCGCATATTTTTGGGGCGACCCTGCTGCCGCTCTTCTACCTACCGCCGCTCATTTTTCTGCTGTCCTGGCTGATGGTGGTGCCGTTCTACCGGCTGGTGGTCGGTCACAACCCGCGCCTGGTGAATCAGCACGCCCGCGAGGTGCTGGCGGTCTCTGCCTCCGCAATTTCGCTGCTACACGGTCTGCAGACCGGCTACCTATACCTGCTACTGTGGGCGCTGCTGAGCGAACGCATCATCGACCCGGCGCTGATTCAGTCCCTCACCCGAGGCGGGATGCTGCTGGGCACCATCATCATTGCCCTCAGCCTGGGTGCCGGTACGCTGACCGGTGGCCGCCGCATCGGCTACACCTTCGCCTACAAGATGGTGCGCCTAGACCCGTTCCGTGGTGCGGTCGCTCAGGGTACCACCGCTGTGGTGCAGGTAATCGGCTACTTCCTGCTGCAGGTGCCGTTCTCCTCCTCGCACCTGGCGACTGCATCGGCGCTCGGCGCGGGAGTGAACCAGCGTTTTAACGCGTTGAAATCCAGGATTGTTCTGCAGATTCTTCTGGTGTGGCTGGTAACCATTCCGGCGTGCTTTGTGCTCGGTGTGCTGGCGATGGTGGCGCTACAGTCCATCAGCTAGTTTTTAGGGGCGGCGCATGCCCCTGTGTGCACGCTGTTGCGGTGTGGACGGGCGGCGGGTTGAGTCTGAACAGTGCACACCTTCATAATGGGTTGAGTTCCTGGGCTGGCACGGGCCCATTCACCCTCGACTGATTGTGGTTATGTCTTCCCCTACCGTAGCTATTCTGGTCCGCACGAAGGGCCGCCCCCGCTTCTTGAGCCGCGCGCTGGAGAATATTGCGCAGCAGACCTTCACCGACTACACGGTCTGCGTGATTAACGACGGAGGCGACGAGCAGGCAACCCGCGCCGTCATTGAGGCTTCTCCACTGGGTTTGCTGGGTTCTAACGCGCACGATTCCAGCCGCGTGCAGCTGCTGACCACCGCCGGCGGCAACATGGAGGCGGCATCCAACGCCGGTTTGGCGGCGACCGCCTCCGAATACGTGGCGATTCACGATGACGACGACCTGTGGGCACCCGAGTTCCTGGAGCGCACCGTCGCGGCGCTGGAAGAGAGCGGCGCGCTCATGTGCACCACCCGCATTGTGGAGCGGTACGAACGCGAAAACGCCGACGGCGAGTTCGAGGTGTACGAGGAACGTATTTTCCACGACGGCCTACCCAGCGTAGGTTTGCAGTTCCTCTTCCGCACGAACCGTGCCGTGCCGATCGGTATTCTCTACCGCCGCAGCCTACACGAGCTGGTCGGTTTCTACGATGAGTCCCTGCCGGTGGTCGGCGACTGGGAGTTCAACATGCGTGCCGCCTCCGTTGCGGATATTCTGCTGGTGGATGCACCGCTAGCGTACTGGTCGCTACGCCCCGACGCGGAGGGTGCCGAGGCGAATAGCGTGAAACGTCAGGCTGATCATGCCCGCTTCGATTCGCTGGTGCGTGCCCGCGCTATCCGTGAGGATCTACAGGCGGGTGCCCGACCCGGTGCGTACCTGTATCAGGCGCATTTGGCGGCTGACCTGGAGCGCCGCGTGATTGACGGGCACGATCTGACCCGCGAATCCCTGGATATTCTGCGCTCTATTGAGAGCCGCCTGGAACGTATCGAGGCCCGTCAGCAGTCTATTGAGAACCGCCAGCAGGCTATTGAGGAGCGTCTGCGGGTTCTCAAGCACCTGCGCACCCCGGGCCGCGCGCTGCGTTCCTTGGCGAAGCGTTCCCTCAGCCAGCGTTCCCTGGTTCGTCGCGGTGCTGAGGTTGAGCCGGCTGAGGCTGGGTCGGCAGATCAGAAGGGCGCATAGCCATGACAGAGAACAACCATTCTTCTACAGCACTGCCCGTTACTGAAGCACCGCGCGTGCTCGTCATTGGCGATATCGGCCAGCACACCTACCACGTAGGCGACGAAGCCATGACCATTGCGAGCGCTCAGGCGCTTTCCGAAGGCGGCGCGGCGGTCACTCTCATGACCCGCGATGTGGACCATTCGGCGCGCTATATTGGCGCAGCGGTAAATCATGAAGCGGTGAATCATGAGGCGGCACAGCATGAGGCGGGCGCACCCTACGAGTACCTGCCGTTTTTCCTCTTCCCCTGGGCGCCGGCTGAACGCGAGCTGACCCTCGCGGCGCTCGAGTGCGTCCTGACGGAGCTGCACGCCGACCGGGAGCGACCCTCCGTTACCGAGCTGGTGGCGTTGCCGCAGGTGCAGGCGCTGCCGGAGGTGCTGCATCCGCTGGCGCAGACCGTTGAGCGCATGGTGGAGTTCGCGGACTCTATTGCAGCTATGGACGCAGTTGTGGTCTCCGGCGGCGGCAACCTCAACTCCCGCTACGGCTGGCTGCTCTACGAACGCGCCGCCGCGGTGAGTGCCGCCGAACATGCGGGCGTGCCCGTGTACGTGACCGGCCAGTCCCTGGGCCCGGTGCTCAATCCTGAGGATGCGCAGGTTCTGGAGCGTATGCTGCGCACCGCCCGTTCGGTGACGGTGCGCGAACATTCTTCCCTCGCCTGGTGCCGTGAGCGGGGTATTGACGCGCGCCTGAGCGTGGACGATGCCACCGACTACCTGCCGGCTTCCCCCGCGCGTACCCTGCACTATGCGGAAGGCGTTTCCGCAGGTCAGGCACTGGATGAGCTGCCCGAACGCTACGTGTGCGTGACCGTCAACGAGTGCACCGAACAGCAGGCGCAGCAGATTGCGCATCTGCTCGATAACATGTGGCGCGAGCACGGCTACGTCCCCGTGTTCCTGAGCCATTTTGGCGACCCGCAGAACCCCGAAAGCGGCGATATTCAGACGCACCAGCGCATCGCCGAGCAGCTCAGCCCCTCCACCCCGGCGACCCTGCTGCCGATTCTGCACGCCGACCAGAGCGTCACCGTGCACCGGGCGGCGGCGTTCACGCTGACCAGCCGCTACCACCCGGCGGTGTTCTCTGCGGCGGCGGGTATTCCCGTGCTCGCCCTCGTGCCGGACGCCTTCACGCAGATGCGCGTGGGCGGTGCCCTGCGTCAGTACGGGCTGGGCGAGTTCACCCTGCCGCTGGGTATGCTCGCCGGTGGTGTTCCCGAGCTGATGGTTGCCGCCGCCCTGCGGCACGCGGCGGTGGCATCGGATGCACGCCGCACCGAGCTGCTGGAGGTGCTGCGCACCGAGCGTGCCTACCTGCTCGCGCAGATTCTTGGCTCTGGGAAATGTGCGGCCCCCGCGCCTTTCCCCGCCGTGGAGCAAACCCCGGCTCTCCCCGAGCCGCTGGGCGCAACCGTCCGCGCCGCACGCGATCTCTTTACCGAAACCTCCCTCACCGCGGGTTTCGAGTGGGCGATGTCTGACCGGGCGCACTCCTGGGATGCTGAGCACCGTCGGCAGCTCGAACGTGCCTGCGCAATCGGCGGCGGGTACAGCGCGCGCGGTGTTCACGGGGCACACGGCGCCGAAGAAACGCATCCTGTCACCGTTGAGCCTGAGTCATCTTCTGAGGCGCCCGCCGAGACGAAGCCGGGCCTGCTGGCGAGGGTGGCGCGCCGCCTCCGCGGCTAGGTTGCGTAACGGGGGCCAGGCTACGTAACGGGGCTAGAGCAGCGGTTTTGGAGCTAGGTTTCCTCGGAAAACGCGACTCCAGAGCGGGTAGGGGGCGCGGGGTCTCTCACACTTGCGCCCAACACTGCCCTAGCCTCTTGTGCACCGCACACGCGCCGGTATGATGGTGCTCATGGCACGCTTCGCAGAGATTCTACGCACTACTGAACAGAACACCCGGCAGTTCATTCATGAGGGTATTCACCGAGTCCGAGCAGACTTCTTTCAGTCTGTGCAGATTGTTGCGGCGTCTATGGGCGCTTGGCTTTTCGCTGAGCACATCCTGGGCCACCAGGAACCCATTTTCGCGCCGGTTGCCGCCCTCGTATCTCTCGGCTATGTAAGCGGTGCTAAGCATTCCCGCCGAATCCTTGAGGTGTCCTTCGGCGTGACCCTCGGCATTCTCATTGGCGACCTTCTGCTGATTCTGCTCGGTCACGGCACCTGGCAGGCGGCAGTGGTGCTTTTCTTGACCGTGATTATTGCCCGATTTATTGATAAGGGCATTATTTTTACGATTCAGCTCAGCTTCCAGGCCTGTTTCACGTTGCTGCTGCCCGTACCTGACGATGCGTTCACCCGCAGTTTCGACGGTATCGTTGGTGGCGCCTTTGCGTTTCTCGCCATGTACCTGATGCCGCGCGACCCGCGTAAGAACCCGCGTGCCCGCGCGCAGGCTCTCATGGATGCGTTCGCGAAGGTTTTCCAGCTTTCCTCCGAGGCAATCCGCTACTACGACTACAACAAGGCGTACCAGAGCCTGCTTGATGCACGCGCCCTGCAACCGCTGTATGATGCGTGCCGAGGCGATCTAATCACCGCGCAGGGTATGAATGAGCTGTCCTGGAATAGCCGCAAGAGCAAGGGCGAGCTGGCGCGCATGGCAAAGACCCTAGCCGCGGTGGATTTGGCAATCCGTAACGACCGTGTGCTCAACCGCCGCATGGCGTCCACGATTCACCACGTGCAGCTACGCACTGCCGCGCAGCTCTCGCTCAGTGACGCGCTGACCGAGCTGTCGGTGGCGGCGCAGAGCCTCGGCTTGGGCATGTCTGCCCCGACGGAGGGCGAACGCGAGCACTACATGATGGAGGCACGCGAGCGCATGATTAAGCTTGCCGGCACCCTCGAGCCGCGCACGATGGGTGTGGCAACCTTTGAGGGCGAGTCACTCGTGCTGATGCTCCGCCTGATTGTGGTGGACTTTATGGAGGCAACCGGTATGTCCCACAAGGACGCCGTGGCGGTTCTGGTGCCCCTGGGTGAGGCGGTCACGAAGCACGCACCGCGTACCTCGGCAATCCCGATTGTTGACGCTGACATGGATGACTCCATGGTGGTTGACGACGTGACCGATAGCGCGGTGAACACCCACCGCACGAACAAGCTCAACACCCGCTCGATCAACATCATGTTGCACGAGAACGAGGAGGAGAGCCGCTCCTCCTAGCGGGGTTCTAGCGGGGTCAGTGGCAACCGTCAAGACACAGCGGAGGGGGCCTCCCGGCCGGCATTCACGCCAGCCGGGAGCCCCCTCCTCCGCTATCTCTATGCTGTTGATGCGCGGGCGGCTACTTCTGCGGGAAGAGCAGCGCGAGCGCCTCCCCCAGGGTAGTTACCTCACGCACGGTCACGCCCTCGGGCACGTCCCCCACGCCGGTCGGGGAGGCGGGCACCAGCACGTGCGTGAAGCCCAGGCGGCCCACCTCCGCAATGCGCTGGCGGATGCCCGGCACGGCGCGCACCTCACCCGCCAGGCCGACCTCACCGAAGACCGCAAGCTTGCGCGGTAGCGGCTTATTCTGCGCCGCCGAGGCAAGCGCCATGACGCACGCCAGGTCGGCAGCGGGCTCGGCAATTTTTGCACCGCCCACCGTGGAGACGTAGCAGTCGAGCTTGCCCACGTTCAGCCCGGCGCGGCGTTGTAGCACCGCCAACAGCATCTGGATACGCGCCGAATCCAGGCCCGAAACGGTACGGCGCGGGGCGGGTGCCACCGCCTGATCCAGCAGTGCCTGCACCTCCGCGATCAGGGGTCGGCGGCCCTCCATCGTGACGGTCACGCAGGTGCCCGCCACCGGGTGCGGGGTACTGGAGACGAACATGCCAGAGGGGTCCAGCACCGGCGCGATGCCGTCCTCGTGCATGTCGAAGCAGCCCACCTCATCGGTGGGTCCGAAGCGGTTCTTAATCGCGCGGAGCATGCGGATATTCGAGTGCTTATCGCCCTCGAACTGGCAGACCACATCCACCAGGTGCTCAAGCAGGCGCGGGCCCGCGATGGTGCCTTCCTTAGTCACGTGGCCCACGAGCAGGGTGCACATATTGCGTTCCTTCGCGGCGGCAATCACGGAGGCGGCAACCTCACGCACCTGGGTCACGCCGCCGGCGCTACCCTCAACTTCCGCGGAGGCTAGGGTCTGCACGGAGTCAATGACCAGCAGGGAGGGGTTGATCTGCTCAATATGCGCTAGGGCGGTGCCGAGGTCGGTTTCGCTGGTCAGGTAGAGGGTTTCCGCGATGGCGCGGATGCGGTCGGCGCGGAGCTTGACCTGCGCGGCGGATTCCTCGCCGGTAATGTACAGGACCGGGCGCGGCGGCTGGGGCGCGATATTCTGCGCCCCCTGCTGCCCCGCACTCCCGGCGGTGCCGCGCGCGAAGGTGGCGGCAACATCCAGCAGCAGGGTGGATTTGCCCACGCCGGGTTCGCCCGCCATGAGGATGACCGCGCCGGGTACGAGTCCGCCGCCGAGCACGCGATCAAATTCGGGGTTTCCGGTGCTCATGTAGGCGGCTACGCGCGAGTCGACTTCTGCGATGGGCTGGGCGGGTTTCTGCACGCTGGATGCGGCGCGGGTGCGCGCACGGGTGCCCCCGGCGGCTTCTTCGACGGTGCCCCAGGTCTGGCATTCGCCGCAGCGGCCTACCCATTTGGCGGTGGTCCAGCCGCATTCGGTGCAGCGGTAGGCGGGTGCGATTTTGGTGTTTTTCGTGCGCGCGGTCATGGGTCTATTTTAGGGTCTGGGGCGATATGGTGCGCGGTGTTTGGTCACGGCGAAATGGGGTACCGCAGAACGCATTTTTACCCTTAAATGCAGATAGTTTCACCTCGTGCACTCCTGTATAAATATCGAGAATATACGTTCGCTTTTGAGGCACTTTAGCCCGCCGTTCCGCCCCTGACCTGGCTCAATAACCACCCTTACAGGTACAATGTTTTTTGTGCAGATGAATTATAGTGACCTATTGCTTAAAACTATCGCCCGAATCGCCCCCGGCACCGAGCTCCGCGAGGGCCTGGAACGCATCATGCGTGGCCGTACGGGCGCACTCATCGTACTCGGATCCGACCGCACCGTATCCTCCCTGTCTTCGGGCGGTTTCAACATCGACACCGAGTTCTCGGCAACCCGCCTGCGCGAGCTGGCGAAGATGGATGGCGCTATCATCTGCGACCGCGACGCCACCCGCCTATTGCACGCCGGCGTGCAGCTCATGCCGGACGCCTCCATTGAGACGAACGAGTCCGGCACCCGCCACCGCACCGCCGAACGCACCGCGATTCAGACCGGCTTCCCGGTGATTTCGGTGAGCGCGTCGATGTCCGTGATTTCGGTGTACGTTGACGGCACCCGCTACATGGTTGAGGACAGCCAGTACCTGATGGCCCGCGCAAACCAGGCGATTCAGACCCTTGAAAGCTATAAGAAGCGTCTGCGTTCGGTGCTCTCCAGCCTGTCTGCCCTGGAGATTGAATCGAACGTTTCCCTGGGTGATGTGGCGATGACCCTGCAGCGCATGGAGATGGTGAACCGCATTATCCGCGAGGTCAGCCACTACGTGCTGGAGCTCGGCGTACACGGCCGCCTGATTGCCCTGCAGCTGGAGGAGCTGCGCGCCCCCGAGATGACCGCTAGCGACCTGATTCTGCGCGATTACCTGCCCGAAGTGAACGACGAGCTGATTACCGCTGGCGTTGAGGCACTTCAGAACCTGGACGATATGGCTATCGTGGATCTGCGCACGATTGCCCGCACTGTCGGCTTTGGCGAGAACCCCGACCTGGAGTTCCCCCTGCAGCCTCGCGGTTTCCGTCTGCTCGCCGGTATTCCGAGCATCCCGAACGCTATTTCTGAGCGTCTGGTGGAGCGCTTCGGTAGCCTGCAGGCTCTCATGGCGGCATCCCTTGAGGACCTGCGTGCCGTGGACGGTGTGGGTGAGGCTCGCGCCCGCACGGTGCGTGAGCAGCTGTCCCGCATGGCGGAGAGCAGTTTGGAGAAGTACCTCTAGGGAACTGATTATCCACCCCTCAAAACTAGTTTTACGATATGATGCAGTGACAGCGGAGTTTTCTCCGCACCTTGACACCCCAAGGAGGTCACAATGTCGTACTCACGCACCAAGCGCCCCGTCCCGTTCTTCGTGTGGGCGTCCCCCATCCTGTTCCTGATCTACCTGCCGCTGCTGTGGTTCAAGGTCATCCCCAATTCTTTTGAGGTGACCGACCTGTCCACCCTGCTGTTGGCGGCACTGCAGTGGACTGCTTTCGGTAGCCTGCTCGGGTACCTGGGCGAGCGCCGCTTCGCCAAGCCCCGCGCTTCCAAATAGCGCCACGCAATAGACCTATACAAAAAGCCCCCGTGCCGGAGAATATTGAACTGCACCCCGAAACTTGGACGCATTTAATAGTAGCCGCTACGCGGCCTCCTGCAGGGCCTGA
>NZ_JAPWAJ010000008.1:0-51024 GCF_041432805.1 Rothia sp. 27098_8_27
ATAGGCAATAAAAAGAGCCCGCTTGTGCGGGCTCTTTTGCTTTAACAGCTAAAGCTGGAAAGGGGCAGACCCATACGGGTCTGCCCCTTTTTTGTGCCCTCAGACCCTTGTCTATGGCTCTGTCTACTAGGAAGAATGCTCTTCACAGACACACTGGGATAGAGTAGAACCATGCACTACCCCATGTTTTCCCACGCACCAGAGCCAGTCGATCAGCAACATCAGCACGACGGCGAAGAACGAACGGTAGCCCTCTACGTGGAGAGCACACTGGAGCCTCACGAAACCTGGGCGGCACTGACCGAATACATTCACCTCTGGTGGCCCAGGCAGCTCCTACAGAGCGAGGAAAGCCATATCGACCTCTCCACTGAGCTACTGCTCGAAGAGACCGCAGCCGAGGATATCATTCCTATCGCACGCATTATCCAATGCGAGAACGAAGACGTCCTCACTATCGCACCCTACCCGGGTACACGCTTGGGGCGCCTCATGGGAGTAGACGAAGACGCAGAAGAAAGCCTGAGCTTCATTCTGGATGCCCTGGCACCGGAGACTTCAGAAGGGCCGCTATCCCTGCTCGAAATCAGTAGCGGCACCTACACGGGTCGTGAGGATGAAGAGCTGGGCATCTACGCGGAACAGGAAGAAGCAGCTGCCCTTCTCATGGGCGCCTACAGCCGCTTTATTGGAGCTGAACTCCAGAAGGAAGAACTATAGGGGCCTTCGGATAAAAGAGGTTCTCAACCCCCGGTAGAGTTGTATGTCATGAGCACACAGGACCAGAACACCCCGCAGCAGAAGGAAGCACGCCCCACCTGGACACGGCTGCGCGCTAAAGCCACTGCAGAAGCGGTGCAACCTCAGCGTTACAGCAAGACTGATGCGCTGAAGCAGAGCAATATCTGGTTCCGTAAACAGGGAGTGCCCCTCATTATTCCTGCATGTCAACGTGCTCTCGATGCGTTCCCACGCTCCGTGCCGTGGATCCTGTGGGCTGGCATCATGCACATCTGCTACATCTTCCTGCGCAACATTCTCCTCTTCGTCGTAGAGGACGTGAAAGGATCCCTACCGAACTACATCAAAGCTCTTACAAGCGATAGTGCCCTCAGCAACGAAGTACTCCCAGCGCTCGTACTCGGCGGGATTTTCCTCGTTATGCCGGTCATCTCCGGTGTGTTCATCACTCTTGCCCACGGGCTGATGGTCCGTACCCCGCGGTGGGTTCAAATCACCACGGGTATTCTTACCGTACTTTTTGCCGGAATGCTCTTCACCGCCGGTGTCTTTGCATCCAACACCCTCGACGGCTTCGACTTCGTCTACAACGGTTCCCAAGTATTCCCGCTCATCGTTGTGGGTATCTACCTTGCCATCTTCCTCGGCGTGGACACCATCCTAGGGTGGTCCCTCAAACACGCCATCCACCAGCTTGCCTCCCTGCCGCCCATGATTGCGAAAGTACTACCCGTACTCATGGTCTCCGTGCTCTTTATCTTCGTGAATGCAGACCTCTGGAAGCTCGCCAACGGACTCAGCTTCCCGCGCACCTGGGCGGTTCTGGGCCTCATGGGGCTACTCGCCGTGTTCGTGGTCGTCACAACCTCCCTAGAGCGCACAGCGCGCCTGCTGGGGCGCTCCAGAGGCGACGACATCGCACGCTTTAGCGACAACGACTACGAGCACGCCGCAGCCCTCGAAGGCGGAATCTGGAACACCGCCCAAGACTGGGTCGAAGAGAAGAAAATCCTTGAACACCGACCCCTCAAAATCGCGCCCTGGAGCAACCTCATCATCATCCCCATGATCGGGCAGATCATTCAGGCGACCCTCTTCATGCTGCTTGTCTTCGGATTCTTCATGGGCTTCTCATCCATCGCCATTAGCGACACCACCATCGAATCCTGGATGAGTATCAAACCCGAACACCTCAAAATCCTCGGCGTAGACACCAACATCAACGCCGTCGTCATCAAAGTGTCCATGATCGTTGCCGTGTTCTCCGGGCTCAGCTTCGTTGCAACCACCAGTAGCGACGAAAAATACGCCCGAAGCTTCCTCAAGCCCATGATTGAGCGGATCAAGCACATCCTGATCATTCGCGATATCTACCTGGGCCTACTCACCATGCCCAAAAACGAAGTGCTCATGCCCCTCGACGAGGAGAAGAGCACTGAAAAAGCGACTGACAAAGCATAAGGAGGCAAGTCAGGGGGATAAAAGCTAGTGAGTCGACAGGTTCATCGTCAGCAGGTTGAACACCAAGTACGCCATCAGAAGAGCCGTCGCACCATCCAAAACACGCCACGCTGAAGGGCGCGCAAAGAGCGGACGCAACAGGCGCGAACCATAGCCCAGCATCAAAAACCAGATCAAGCTACCGCAGCAGCAGCCCAGGTAGTACCACCAACGGCCAGGATCGCCCTGGGCATTCGCCAGCGAACCCAAAAGAATAGTCGTATCTAACCACGCCAGCGGATTCAAATACGTCACCGCCGCCGTGGTCAGCAGAGCCGCCTTCAGCGACTGAGAATCGCCCTCCGCATCATCAACCACAATCGAGTGCGGAGTAAACACGCGGCGGCCAGCCTCAAAACCAAACCACGCCAAAAACGCCGCACCCACGTATCGGAACACCTCAATAAACCACGGCGCCGCATCCAACAGGGCACCCAGACCCACAACGCCCAAGCCAATCATCAGAGCATCCGACAGAATGCAGAAAATAATAATCGGGGTAATATGCCGACCCAAAATACCCTGACGCAGCACAAAAGTTCCCTGGGCGCCAATAGCCGCTACCAAAGAAATCGTGGTGGTAGCACCCAGAAACAGCAGGGAGAGGGATGCGGACATCGTGAAACTTTCTATGTTGATCAAATGGGGTATGAACCCGCGTACGCAGTGGCGGGTAGCGGCTCTCTTACTACCAGCTTGCCAGGCAAAAGCTCGCGACGCAGGGATAAAGCCTGCGTTAGCTGACGTGTGAAGTGCCAGAGACGAGAATACGGGAAAAAGGACCCTAAATCTATCTAAATATTTTTACACTGCATAAGATATTCTTATGACACGTTTCAGTACCGACCAGCTCACCACCTTCGCCACCGTCATCGAATACGGCACCTTCGATGCGGCAGCAGATATCCTGCGAGTGAGCCCCTCCGCCATCTCCCAGCGCATCAAAGCCATGGAACAGATCGCCGGAAAGGTCCTGGTACGCCGAAGCAACCCCGTCACCCCCACCGACGCCGGACAAAGCGTACTGCGCATCGCCCGACAGAGCGAATTCCTGCAGCAAGAAATGGAACGCGAACTCATGGGCGCCGGCGGCTTCCAGAGCGTCTCCGTTGCCGTCAACGCCGACTCACTCGCCACCTGGTTCCTCGACGCCGTAGGAACCCTCAGCCGCGAAGACAGCATCTTCTGCGACCTGCGACGAGAAGGCGAATTCCACTCCTCCGCCATGCTCCGATCCGGAGAAGTCATGGCAGTTATCACCTCCAAACCCGAAAAAATCCCCGGCTGCTCCGTCGAAGCCCTCGGTGTGGCACGCTACTGGTGTGTTGCCACCCCCGACTTCGTGCAGCGGTACCTGCCCGGCTGGCCCAAGAGCATGAGTCGCGAAGAGCTCAATCGTGCCCCCGTCGTCGAATATGACCGTAAAGACTTTGTGCAGGATGTGGCACGAGCCCTCATTGAAAAAGAGGTAGGTCTAGAGGCTGAAGAAACCTTCACCCAAAGCCCCACCATCTACATTCCTTCATCTCCGGACTATGCGCGAGCCGTCAGCTCCGGTATTGCCTGGGGTCTCATCCCTGAGGCCCAATGCGCCGAAGAGCTCGAAAGCGGGCACCTCGTGAAGCTCGCCGCAACCCCCGTAGAATTTCCCCTCTACTGGCAGCGCTGGAACATCAACTCGCCCGTCATGGAGACCGTAACCCGCCGCGTCCACGAAGCGGCACGAGGCGACCTGATCTACTAAAGGGTTCATTGAGTCAAGATCCTGAAATTAACCAAATTGTTAAAAATATATGTCTGACTAGACTATATTCTTATATAAGAATATAAGAACTGGGTAATAAAACCCTATAACACCCCACCACACATACAGAGGCGGCCGCCCCACACGGGACGGCCGCCTCTCTATAAGCTCTAACGCCTAAGTCATAACGCCTAAAACTCTAGCGCCAACGAGTCATCATCAGCATGCTCACCATCATGGCGCCCACGCCAACACTCACATTCCACATACCCAAATCAGGAATCGGGAACAGGCCCTGCGTAATGTAGAAAACGATAATCCACAGAATGCCCACCGCCAACAGCGAGAACATAATCACGCGGTACCACAACGGAGTCTGCTCCTTCAGCTGCGTGCCGCTCTCCATCTCACGAGCAATCTCACGCAGACGCAGCTCGCTCGCATCCTCCACCTCAGACTTAGCAGACTTCTGAGACTTCTTCTTGGACGATGCCTTAGCCGAGTTGGTCGACATACTTCCTCCGCTTATTGTTGTATGGGTAACCTAAAAATATATGTTCACACCTATCTTTGCAGACTTACGGGATGATTTCACCTTCTCCGTGCGTTGAAAGATAAGGAACGCCACCCGGCGCCCAAGAACATACACAACCCAGAAGACAAAGGAGAACGCATGAGCCAAGGAACGGCACCCACCGCAGAGCGCCGCCCCCGCACCGTGCTGCACTGGATCATCCAGATTACAGGCGAACTCCTTATCACCGTCGGCCTCCTACTACTGCTCTTCGTCGCATGGCAGCTCTGGTGGACCAACATCGACGCCGACCGCACCCAATCCCAAGCCGTCAGCACCCTCGTCCAGGAATTCGACTCCACCCCCGCCGAACCCCTCCCCAACTGGGACCCCAACACCCCTCCCGCAGGTCTGAGCGAACCCGGCCACGGTGAAGTCTTCGGCATCGTCTACATCCCCAAGTTCGGATCCGACTACCAGCGCCCCGCCACCCAGGGCACCAGCTCCGACGTGCTCGACTCCCTCGGACTCGGCCACTACGAAGGAAGCGCCATGCCCGGACAGGTCGGCAACTTCTCCCTCGCAGGCCACCGCCAAACCCGCGGTAAAGTCCTCAACGACATCGACCTGCTCACCGAAGGCGACCACATCTACGTGCGCACCAAAGACGGCTACTACACCTACACCGTCTACAGCCACGAAATCGTGCAGCCCGACCAGGTAGAAGTCATCGAACCCGTCCCCGGACAGCCCGGCGTAGCACCCACCGAGCGCCTCCTGACGCTCACCACCTGCCACCCGCGCTACGGCGACACCGAACGATACATTGTCCACGCCCGCCTCGAATCCTGGCGGCCCGCCGCAGCCGGAGCGCCCGCAGAAATTGCCGCCTCCGTAGCAGGATCCTAAATCAGAGAGGAAAAGCAGATGTACGCATGGATTTTCCGCCACCTCCCCGGCCCCCTGTGGGTTCGCATCATCATCGCCATCGTGCTGATACTCGCCGTAGTCTACCTGCTCATGGAATTCGTCTTCCCCCACTTCGCAGAGTACGGCCCCTTCAACCTGAACGTCACCATCAACCATTAGCGCTAAGGACGTGCCATGACCCGCATCCTTGTTATCGACAACTACGACAGCTTCGTCTTCACCCTCGTCGGCTACATCCAGCAGCTCGGCGCTGAAACCACCGTCATCCGTAACGACGAATACGAGCTCGCCGAAGTCATCAAGCTCGCCGAAGAACACGATGGCGTGCTTGTCTCTCCCGGCCCCGGTGCCCCCGCAGAGGCAGGCGTCATCATTGACACCATCCGCTGGGCAGCCGAAGCGAAGAAGCCGCTACTGGGTGTCTGCCTCGGCCACCAGGCCATCGCGGAGGCATTCGGCGGCACCGTCACCCACGCCCCCGAGCTGATGCACGGCAAGACCTCCCGCCTCGTGCACGAGAACGTCTCCGTGTTCAAGGACGTGCCCTGCCCCTTCACCGCGACCCGCTACCACTCCCTGGCGGTTGTACCCGAAACCATGCCCGAGGTCCTGGAAACCACCTCCACCACCGACAATGGCATCATCATGGGCCTGCGCCACCGCGAGGCCCCCATGCACGGCGTGCAGTTCCACCCCGAATCGGTCCTGACCGAAAGCGGATACCTCATGCTTGGCAACTGGCTCGAAGAAACCGGCCTGCAGGGAGCCGCAGAGCGCGCTAAGAGCCTCTCGCCCCTCATGGCCTAGTACTTCTAGCCTAAGAAGCCCTCAACGGCTTATATCGCCTCCAGAAGCCCCGTAGCAGACACGCTACAGGGAAACTGGAGGCGATAGCTATATCTGGACCCCTAGCTACGAGCAAACCCAGATACACGAACAAGCCCAGATACGCGAAAAGGGGCGGCACCCCACACCCAACGGTGTGGAGCGCCGCCCCTTTTGCTAACCGCTAGAACCCCTTAGCGGGCGTTAGCGTTTGCATTATTAGCGTTGTTCGCATTGGTATTCGCGTTAGTACCCTGAATCGTACGGGTACCCGCAGTAGCGGACGCAGCCGGTGCCGGAGTAGCCGTAGCGGTAGAACGCTGCTGGTTCTGGTTACCAGTGGTAGCGTTCTGGTTACCGGTCGCCGCCGCAGGCTGAGTAGCCTGCTGGTTAGCCGCGGTAGAACGCTGCTGGTTCTGGTTACCAGTAGTAGCGTTCTGGTTACCGGTCGCCGCCGCAGGCTGAGTAGCCGCAGTAGTCGGAGCGGTCGTCTGAGTCGGAGTAGCAGCCACACGGATCGTCACAGTGCTGTTCTGAGCCACCAGAGTACCCGCCGCAGAGCTCTGCGAAAGCACAGTGCCCGCAGGACGCTCGTTAGTCTGAACAGTCTCAATGTTGGTGTTCAGCAGAACATCCTGAGCGGTCAGAGCAGCAATCGCCTGATCCTTGGTCAGACCCACCAGCGAGGGGACCTTTACCTTACCGGAGGACAGGACAATGTTCACGGTGCTACCAGCCTCAACGGTCTGAGCGCCCTTATCGTCGGTCGAGCCCTTCTCCGGGGACAGCTCCACAACCATACCGGCAGGAACGGAAGCGCTCTCCACAGTGGAGACGCGGCCATCCACCAGACCCAGGTCCTTCAGAGCGTTACGGACATACGCCTCACTCTGACCCTGCAGGTTATCCGGCAACTTGACCTTCTCCGGACCGCTCGAAACAGTCACAACCACGGTCGAGCCCTTATTAACCGTAGAACCGACACCCGGCTCAACGTTGATAACGTCGCCCTTCTTGATGTTGTCCGAGTAGCCCTGACGGTACTCCACCACGAAGCCTCGGTTACGCAGCTGGTTATCGGCATCATCGCGGGAAACATTCACCACAGCCGGAACCTGAACCTGCGGAACCTCATTGAGCTTGTTCTGGTAGTACAGAACCGAGCCGACACTGAAAACCAGCAGAGCCACAATCAGAGTACCCACAAGGAAACGAACCCACGCACGCTTACGCGGCGAAGACTCATCGTACTCTGCGTACTCCTCCTCGTCATACAGTTCCTCATCGTCTTCATACTCGAAGAAGCCGTTGAGGCCGCCGTCTTCCACCGAAGCCTCAGTAATCGAGGTGGTGTACGGGGCGTAATCCTCACCCAGGGAAGCAGTAGTCGCCGAAGGAACAAAAGCAGTAGTCATCGCTGCATCCTGAACCACGGTCTCTTCACCCGGGCGAACAACCGACGCCAGAGCCTGAGCGAACTCAGCAGCACTCTGATAACGCTCATCCGGGTTCTTCGCCAGACCCTTCAGAATCACAGCATCCAGACCAGCAGGAACCTCAAGCGGGGTGAACTTGCTCGGAGGCTCAGGGGCATCCGAAAGATGCTTAGCCGCCAGATCAACATTCGACTCGGCGTCAAACGGAGAACGACCAGCAATCATCTCGTAAATTACGCAAGCAGCAGAGTACAGGTCGCTACGGGCGTCAACTTCCTTGCCGCTCACTTGCTCAGGGGACATGTAGCGTGCGCTACCCATCACCACATTAGCCTTGGTCAGCGCCTCGCCAGCTTCCTCAATGGCACGGGAAATACCGAAATCCATGACCTTGATCTGGCCCGGCTGACCCTTAGCGATATCCTCGCTGGTACGCTCCAGCACCATAATATTCGCCGGCTTAATATCGCGGTGAATGATGCCCATCGAGTGGCTGTACTGCAAAGCACCCAGCAGCTGCTCGGAATAACCCAAAGCATCACGGACCGGCAGGTGGCCGCCACGGGACAGGATGGAACGCAGAGTATGACCCTCCACGTACTCCATCACGATATAAGGAATAGCGGTGCCCTCTTCCGAAGAAGCAGACTCCCCACCATCCTGCGAAGGGTTATACGAACCGGTGTCATAGACAGCAACAATCGCAGGATTGTTCAGAGACGCCACAGCCTCCGCCTCACGCTTAAAGCGTGCGCGGAACGTATCGTCCTGGGCCTGCTCCGGGCGCAGAATCTTAAGCGCAACCTTGCGGCCGAGGCGAGTATCCTCAGCAGCATAAACGGTTGCCATCGCACCGGTACCGATTACCTCGAGTACCTTGTAACGGTTATCAACCGTGTCGGGAACCGACAGGTCCATAAGTTCTCCTGGATCACTAAGACTAAAACTAAATCAAAATGTAGGGGCTAACGCGCCGACGCAGAAGCGGAAGCAGAAGCCGACGCAGACGGTGCAGCAGAAGCGCTCGCACTCGAACCCCTACCCGAACTGGAAGAGGCCACATACATGTCTACATTACTACCAACCGTGACCTTGGTGCCAGATGAGGGGGTAGTACGAAGCACCGTACCGGGGGCCGCCGTGTCCGAATTCTCATAATGCAGAGAAACATTCACACCCAGAGCGGCAACAGCCTTCGACGCCTCATCAACGTTCTTACCCTCAAGGTTCGACGGCAAAGTCACCGACTTCGGACCGGTGGAATAGCGAACAGTCACGCTATTACCCTGCTCCAAAGTACCCGTCGGAGAAACCGAAATCACCGTGTTCTCCGGCTGAGTCGACTCAACACCCTCAGTCTTGGGGGACAGGCCAAGGTTCTTCAGCTCGTTCACCGCATCCTGCAGCTCGCGACCCTCGTAGTTAATCGCGTTGACGGTCACCTTCTGCTTAGCGGCACGGGCAGAAGCAGACTCAGTCGGCTCCACCGTAGAAACGGTACCCGTGTTCGTCGGAACAGCAGACGAAGAAGCGCTCGGAACCGGATCAGTCGAACCGCCACCATTATTGGAGGAAAGAACCGTCCAAATACCGCCAGCAATCAGCACGATTGCCAGAAGCAGAGCAACCCACATCCACACGTTCGGGCCACGCTTCGCTGCAGGAGCAGGAGTAGACTTCACGCGGCCCGAAGCCGGACGCATCGTCTGCTCACTCGTGCGAGGAATCGGCGCCGTCGTCGGCTCCGGCGAGAAACGACCACCAGAACCAAAACGCGGAGCAGCAGAAGCGCTAATCGGCTCAGCCGCAACATCCATCGCGGTCATAGCGACAGTACCGTCGTCAGCATTCTCCTCAGCCAAGAACTGCGCCAGCGGAGGAACAGCCTTCACCGCTGCCTTCAGATCGCGGCGACGAATCGCATCCACCGCAGACGCTAGAGCGGTCGCATCCTTAGGACGCTGAGCCGGGTCCTTCGCCAACAAGCACATGATGAGCGCACGAGCAGGAGCCGGGATGGTCTCCGGAAGCGGCGGCGGCGGATCATTCACCTGAGCCAAAGCAATCGCAATCTGCGACTCACCCGTAAACGGACGACGACCCACCAAGCACTCATAACCAATAATGCCCAACGAGTACATATCCGAAGACGCGGTAGCCGCCTGACCGGTTGCCTGTTCCGGCGCCAAATACTGGGCAGTGCCCATCACCTGGCCGGTAGCCGTCAACGGCACCTGGTTAGCCAGACGAGCAATACCGAAATCGGTCACCTTCACACGGTCATCCGGAGTGATGATCAGGTTACCCGGCTTCACGTCACGATGCACCAGACCCTGCGAATGAGCCGCAGCCAACGCGCGAGCGGTCTGAGCAATGAAGTTCAGAATACGATCGGGCGGCAAGGTAGTCTCGTGCTCGATAATGCTCGAGAGCGGATTACCCGGCACCAGCTCCATGACCAGGTACGCGGAGTTGTCCTCCTCGCCGTAGTCGAAAACGTTCGCTACGCCGGGGTGGTTCAACAGCGCCGTATTACGGGCCTCAGCGCGGAAACGCTCCAAGAAGCCCGGGTCACCGGTGTACTCCTCTTTGAGGATCTTGACCGCAACGATGCGTCCAAGCACCTTGTCGCGAGCTTTCCACACCTCGCCCATACCGCCAATCGCGATACGTTCGGTTAGGGTGTAGCGCCCGCCCAAAGTGATATCAGCCGCAGGCCTCACTTGTTCAACACCGCCTCAAAGAGTTGCTTACTAGTACTGGTTGCCAACTGGGCACCGGTCGCCACGTCAATATCCTCATAAACCACAGCAATCGCAATCTGAGGATCATCAGCCGGCGCGAAACCGGTAAACCAAGAATTATTCAAACCTGCCGTGGTCTCCGCGGTACCGGTCTTACCCGCCACCTTCACACCGGAGACACCAGCATTACGTGCAATACCATTATCAACCGCATTCACCATCCACTGCTTCACCTGGTTAGCAATTTCAGGGCTAGTGGACGTACGCAGCTTCTCAGGAGAGAACTCCTGCAAAGTGCTCAGGTTGCTGGTCTTCACCGAACGAATCAGGTTCGGCTTCATCTGCACGCCGCCATTTGCAATCGCTGCAGAAGTCATCGCCACCTGCAGCGGAGTGGTCTTCACGTCGTACTGACCAATCGCCGACTGGGCCAGCTGGCTCTGCGTCAGATTCGACGGGAAAGACGACTTAGAAACCGTCAAAGGAATCTTCAAATCCTGGCCGTAACCAAAATTCTGAGCGGTCTTCGCGATACGCTCCTGACCCAAATCCATCGCAATCTGCGCAAACGGCGTATTACAGGACTGAGCCAAAGCCCACTCAATCGTCGCCTGAGTGCGGGTCGAACACTGGCCGCCCGTATAGTTCGGCAGGCTGATGTTCGTGCCCGGCAGCGGCAACTGCGCGGGGTTCGCAATGACCGAAGATGCGTTGTACTTGCCGGACTCCAGCGCCGCCACCGCATCAATAATCTTGAAGGTCGAACCCGGCGAATAGGTGTTACCCGCAATCGCACGGTTAAACAGGGGGCTGTCCTCATCAGAAGTCAGCGCCTGGTAATTCGCCAACACCGAAGAGCTCGTATGAGACGACAGAAGATTCGGATCATAGGACGGCGAAGAAGCCATCGCCAGAATCTCACCGGTCTTCGGGTTCAACGCCACCACAGCACCCTTACGGCCCTGCAACGCGTTGTAGGCAATATCCTGAAGCTTCGAATTGATCGTCAGCTCCACGCTAGCGCCCTGCGCGGAAGAACCACTGAACAGCTGCGCCACACGGTCATAGAACTGGCTATCGCTCGTGCCCGCAAGCTCCTTATCCATAGCAGCTTCCAAACCGGTCGCGCCATAAATCGTGGAGAAATAACCGGTCAGAGCCGCATACTTAAGCGGGTGGTTATACACACGCTGGTAGTTGTACTCATCATCAGACTTCACCGACGAAGCAATCTCCGTACCATCAACCACAATCGAACCACGTGCCGAACCGTAATTGTCGTAGAGCGCTCGAGAATTCCACTGATTATTCATCAGCGTCTTCGAATCGAAGAACTGAATATAGCTGAGGGTACCCATCAGCAGGACAAACACGCACGCGGCAGACATCCACATGCGGCGAATAGCTCTATCCATTCTTCTCACCTCCAGAATCCTTAGCCGTAATACGCGCCAGAACGCTAGTAGCACCCTCCGGCTCGTAGCTAGTGTCCGCATGGTCAATACCCTGCGGAGCATCATAACCAGCCACCAGGTGAGGTGCGCGGGCACTATGAGAAATCGACAGCCACAGCGCCACAATAATCCAGTTAGCCACCAACGAGGAGCCACCGGCAGACATGAAAGGAGTCGTCAGACCAGTCAGCGGAATCAAGCGAGTCACGCCACCAATCACCACGAACAGCTGCAGAACCATGACCGTAGACAGGCCAGCAGCCAGCAGCTTACCGAAACCATCACGAGTACCCAACGCCGCACGGTAACCGCGCGAAACCAGGAGCATGAACATCATCAGGATCGCGCCCAGACCCACCAGGCCCAGCTCCTCACCCAACGAGGAAATAATCATGTCCGAATTAGCGTACGGGACGAGGTTCGCGCGGCCCTGGCCCCAACCGCGGCCAAAAAGACCGCCGTAAGCCAGACCGAAAACGCCCTGCAGAATCTGACCCGAACCGCCAGGAGACGCCTGGTAAATCTCCGGATCAAAAGCATGCACCCACGCATAAATACGGGCGTGCACATGCGAGACATAGTGGTACGCGAAATAGCCGCCCACAGCCATGCCGATACCCGCAACCACCAGCCACGAAATACGGCCGGTCGACAGGTACAGCATCGCCATGAACAGGCCAAAGAACATAATTGCTGAACCAAGGTCCTTCTGGAACACCAGAACACCCAGGCTCACAATCCACGCCAAGAACACCGGCGCCAAATCACGCAGACGCGGCAGATTGATAGGGCCGATGCGGCGGCCAGCCACCAGAATCAGGTCACGGTGCGTCGCCAAATAGCCGGCGAAGAAAATCGCCAAAGTAATCTTCGCGACCTCACCCGGCTGGAACGTTCGGTTACCGATATGAATCCAAATACGAGCACCATTGAGCTCCATACCCAGACCCGGAACCAGCGGCATGATGAGCAGAATCATCGACAACACCAGCGAGGTGTACGTGACCTTACGTAGCAGACGGTAATCCCTGAGCACGAACACGATAATCGCGCACAGCACCATAGACACGCCGGTCCACATCAGCTGACCATCACCCACCGGCGCCGCAATCTGCGGGTCCAGACGATAAATCATGGTCAAACCAATACCGTTCAGCGCCACCACCAGCGGCAGAATAAACGGATCAGCATAACGTGCGCGGAACTGCATGACTAGGTGAATCAGAAGAGCACCGGCACCCAGCACCACCGTGCACGGCAACCACTGGCTCTTCGACGTATCAAAAGCATGCTCCGGATCAATCAGATACATGCCGAACGAGCTGATACCCACCGCCAAAACCAGCAGGAAAAGCTCCGTGAAACGGCGTGCACGAGGCGCATCCGACTCACGACGGAACGAGAACTTAGCCATTATTCTCACCGCCTACCGCAGCAGGAGCCTCCGAAGAAGCCTGCTCAGGAGCCGGGGATGCCGAATCAGAGCCCGGTGCCTCAGAGCCCGGTGCCTCAGAGCCCGGAGCCTCACTGGGCGCCTCAGAGCTCGGGGAAGCAGAAGCCGAGGCAGACGCGGAAGCAGACGCAGCGGCCTGCTCAGCCTTCTCACGCGTCTGATCCGCCTGAGTCTTCAAACGAGACACAATCTGGTGCGCATCATCCAGGTCCTTCGCCGTAATCGCATTACGCAACAAAGAACGCGTATGATCGCTCAGCTCACTCGTAGGAATATCGGTATTCTCCACCACGTGAGAAAGGCGAATCGGGCCCAACGCATGCGGAATACCGTTGTACACCGCAACCGTGCCGTCACTCTCACCCACATAGTAGCTACGCTCTACATAACGCAGACCGGTCCACGCAGCCAACGTCAAAACAGCCGCAACCAGCAGAGTAATAAACAGGCGAATCGGCCACGACCTCGGACGCGAACGCTCCTCAGTGTCCTCAGCAATCAGCTCCTCCAGCTCAGCCGGCAGGGCCGCCTCATCAGACTCAACCTTCAACGGCACACGCTGAGCCACCGTCGCACGATGCTCCAGGGTACGAGAAGTCACCGCCGGAATCATGCCGGTCTCAGTAGCCACCGAAGCGGCACCAACCAGCTGATGCGGGCGGGAACCCAACTCGCTACGCAAAATCGCAGCGTTCGTAAGAGCCGCATCCACGGCGTTATCGTACGTACCGATATGGTGACGAACCGCCCCAGAACCGCTGTGCAACAGGGTGCCAGAGAAGTCACGAGCACGACGGAAACGGCGCAACGACCGACGATGATGCTCCTCAGGATCCTCATCATGGTGCGCACCCAAAAAAGCCTCAGCAGCTTCAGCCGTGGCAGCAACCTCGGGAAGCTTCTGAGTGTTCGTGCTGACCTCCTGCTCCGCCACAATCGAATCAGGCAGAGCAGACTCAGGCAGGCTCGAAGGACCCACCGGCTCATCCACCGGCAGAACCTCACGGTCAATCACCTGCAGAGACACAACCGTGACATTGTCCGGAGCGCCACGCTCCAAGGTCATCGCAATCAGAGTGTCAGCAATCTCAGACAGGTCATCGGTAGAACGCATCACCTGCTCAATCTCCGACAGGGACACCACAGCATCCAAACCATCCGAAGAGAGCACCCAGCGCTCGCCGGGAACAGCGTCCAGAGTCTTCAACTCCAGCTCAGGGGACGCGTCAACATCACCCAGAACGCGCATAATCACGTTCTTATGCGGGTGGTTCTCCGCCTCCTGCGGGGTAATACGACCCTCATTGAGCAGGCGCTGCACAAACGTATGGTCAGTAGAAATCTGCTCAAACTCGCCATCAGCACCCGGACGCAGACGATACGCACGCGAATCACCAATATGGGCGAACTCAATGCAGTCACCGTCAATCAGCAGGGCAGTACAGGTCGTACCCATACCCGCCAGCTGCGGATCATTTGCCGCCAGCTCATTAATAATCAGGTTCGCGCTCTGAATCTCATCAGCCAGATAAACGCTACCGGTACCATCCTCAAAGTCAGGATGGTCAAGCGGAGTCAGATTCAGAACCGTCGTAGCCGACGCGACATCGCCGCCCACGTGGCCGCCCATGCCGTCAGCAACGACCGCAAGGAAACGACCACCGTAGCCGGAGTCATCATTCTTCGAGCGTTTCAGACCCGTATCAGAGCGGGCCTCAAAACGAAAAGCAATCTTCATACACTAGCCCCTCAACTGCATGGTGGTACCGCCAACGCGGAAATCATCACCGGGCTCAATCGGGGTCGCACGAGTCAGACGCTCGCCATTGACGAACGTACCATTAGTAGAATTCAAATCCTCAAGGAACCAACGGGAACCCTGAGGGAACAGGCGCGCATGGCGGCCCGAGGCGTAATCATCCTGCAGGGACACCTCAATGTCATTAGCGCGGCCAATAGTAATCGGGTGGTCCCCCAGCTGCATCATCGCGCCAGCCTGCGCACCGGCAGTAATCACAAGCTGCGAAGGACGAGTCGGCGGAGGCGCAATATGGGTAGCCTCCGGAACCGCATCAACCGGTGCCGCACGATAGTTCTTACCCAAACCAAGGTCACGGCGAGCCGCCGAAACCACCAGGAAAACAAAGAACCAAATCAGAGCCAGAAAAGCGTAACGAAGGATAGTAACGGTCAATTCAGACGCCATTAACGGACACCTCCGGTCGAACTATGGAAGATGATGCGGGTATTACCCATGCGAAGCAGCGAACCGTTCGCCAGCACCACCGGCGCACGCAGAGGCGCACCATTAATCAACGTGCCGTTGGTAGAACCCATATCGGTGGCGACCACCGCACCACCCTGCATCGAAAGCTGCAGGTGACGGCGAGAAACGCCCTTATCGTCCAGACGAAGATCAGCATCAGAACCGCGGCCCAGCACAAACGGCAGGTGGTTCACCGGGTGCATGCGCCCCTCAATCTCCAAGAAGAAACGGGGAGCTGCCGCCGCAGGGGGCGCTACAGGCATGTTCAGGCGAGCCGCAGGAGCCTGCTGAGGTGCAGGGCTGGGTGCAGGCTGAGCCGGCTGGGCAGCCGGCTTCGTAATGCGGGTCGGCAAAGAAGACTCACGCGGCGGACGCACCGGCGCGTAGTTAGTAGCACCGCGCAGAGACGGGGACGCCGGAGCCTCCGGCACAGAGAACGGCTCGAAAGTCGCAACAACCTCAAACTCGCCCTCAGAGAGAGAATCAAGAACGTTGAACGTCACGCGAACCGCGCCAATGAGGGTGTAACCCTGCGCGCGGGCGTGCGAAATCGCCAAATCGCACAGCTCAACAGCGAACGGGTTGCCCCACTCGCGCACGCGCGGGAAATCGACCGGCGCAAAACGGAGAGTATAGACATTAGGAGCCATAGTGCGACCACTGCCGTCCACGTAGGACTCGTCATCCATCATGATGCGGACGCGGTTAGCGACATCCGCCTTCGCAAAGGTGCCGAAGCCCTTGGAAAGGCCGACAGTGCGACCGATGCCTTGCTCCAGCTTGCCCAGCTTGTCGAAAAACTTCATGCCGCCTCCTTCTCAACGACCATTCCGAGCAACAGACCGCGCAAACGGTCTTTATCCGAAAGGCTCAGTTTAACGAGCGTGTCTGTGCGTTAGCTGTGTGCCCTGTGAATGAACACACCCGATTCTATTTTAGGTGATGCACTTGCCCATCGCTCTGGAACCCCGTCATTTAGCGGGGAATTGGTTATGGATATGAAAAAATCCCCGGTTCTTTCGAACCGGGGATCGTTGGTGCGCGAGGGGGGAGTTGAACCCCCACGCCCTCACGGGCACACGGACCTGAACCGTGCGCGTCTGCCTATTCCGCCACTCGCGCATGTGTCTTACGGTGTATCACCGCAGGCAACACATAAAACTATACGGACTGCATGCGGTGCTGTCCAATTGAGAGAGTGTGACCTTCGTTACTTAGAGGTGGTGGAGGGGTCAGAAAGAGCCTCCGAGGCGCTATTGGGCACTCCACCGGAAGCATCTGCAGCAGAAGCAGCCGCGGAACCCCGCGCCATACGCTCCTGTTCAGCACGCTCCCGGTCAATACGCTCCAAACGCGCACGCAACAACCAAGTCACCGGACCCACATACGGCAGGCACAGCACCAGCAGAAGCCACTTCAGCTTCTGTACCTCCGAAAAATGCGGGTTCCGATGAATCGTCACCAAGCACAGCAGCGCCAACGCAATACCAGCCAGAAACACGATGGTGACCACCAGCTCCAGTACGGCACGCCAATCCATAAACCCTCCTAATATCCTTCCTAAGCATACAGACCCATTAGGAGCACGCAGACCCTCAGAATAGTCCGAGGAGGCGTTCAGAGCCTACCGCAGCAAGGACACCCTCCACCAATCACCTCGGGCACGTAAAAGGGTCCGCCCCGCACACAGCAGGACGGACCCCTCCACAAAAGCCTCACGCAGAGACCTGCGTGTAGCTCACAAACTAGCGGCTAGCCTTCTTAGCCTTCTTCGCAGCACGACGCTCAGCAGTCTTCGCATCATACTCAGCCCAGAACTCACGAGTAGTCACCGCATCGGTACCATCCCACGCCGCAAGATTCTTCAACTCAGGCATATCCGAAGCCTTGAAAATAGGCTCCAAACCAGCCTTACGCTGAGCCTCATAGTTCTTCAACACCGCAACAACCTGCGGAGTCATCAATAGAACCGCCGTCAAGTTCACAATCACCATGCCGGCATTCAACATATCCGCAGTAGTCCACACCAGATCCAGAGAAGAAATCGCACCGAAGAACACGAACACCAGAACCAGCGCACGGAAAATATTCATCGGCAGCTTACGCTCAGTCACGAAACGCATGTTCGACTCGCCGTAGTAGTAGTTACCAATCACAGTCGAGAACGCAAACATGAAAATCGCGATAGTCAGGAAGTGAACCGCCCAATCGCCCAGCTGCATAGCCAACGCCGACTGAGTCAGCGACGCACCACGAGAACGATCACCATAGGTCGGGTTCGACAGCAGCACAATAAACGCGGTCACAGTACACGCCATCATCGTGTCAAAGTAAACACCCAGAGTCTGCACGTAACCCTGCTTAGCCGGGTGAGAAATAGTAGCGGTCGCACCAGCGTTCGGAGCAGTACCCATACCCGCCTCATTAGTCAGCAGGCCACGCTTCATACCCCAAATCACGGCACCCATGGTACCGCCGGTCACGAACTCCTTAATACCGAAAGCACCCTGGAAAATCATCAGCAGCATCTCCGGAACCTGGCCAATGTTCAGCAGAACAACCAGCAGACCCAGCAGCAGATACAGTACCGCCATAATCGGAACCAGCCACTCAGTCACCGAAGAAATCGCGCGAATACCACCGAAAATAATAGCCGCGGTTAAAGCCACCATAATCAGACCAATAGTGATGCGGAAACCCATCGAGTTAGTACCCGAAACATCAATGCTGAACGAGTTCGCCGCAGCATCCACCACAGCATTCGTCTGAACCGCCACAAACACAAACGCATAAGTGACCACAATGAACGCCACGAAGATGTAACCCATCCACGGAGCATTCAGGCCACGCTTCATGTAGTACGCCGGACCACCAATATAGGAATCCTTACCGCGCTCCTTGTACAGCTGACCCAGAAGGGACTCCGCAAAAGCAGAAGCCGCACCAACAGCAGCAATAACCCACATCCAGAACACAGCACCCGGGCCGCCCATAGCAATAGCTAAAGCAACACCCGCAACAGTACCGGTGCCCACACGAGAAGCCGCCGAAACAGTAAACGCACGGAACGAAGAAATGCTCTTCTTACCGTCAGCCTCACGAGCAACCGGGTCACCCAGGACACGGACCATTTCCTTAATGGAACGCCACTGCACACCGCGAGTACGGATCGTAATGTACAGACCAGCCGCAATCAGAGCGTAGTAGAGGAAATTACTCCACATCCAGTTCTGCACGGCATCCACGGCGGAAGTCAGTCCCGCAGTCTGCGTATTAATGTCCCCGATGATATTCAGAAGAAAATCCACTCGGCACTCCAATCTTGAAAGCAAAAAGCCCGCACGCTCAAATCCGAAAGACGGACAACGTGTGGGCTGCATTGCTGGGTGGCGCGGACTCAAAGCCGCGTAACGGAGGCACATACGCTCCGTATGATTAGTCACTTCATTGTGTCGGGTACGTCCCCCGCTCGGCAACTTAAAAAAGGGGCCCAAGCCAAAATGTAACGAATACTTAATATATGGGCAGAGTAAATATAGACTCCGTGGGGGTGTTGACGGCGCCGGCAGGGCGGGCACAAAAAGCCCGGCACAAGGTACAAAACCTCGCACCGGGCTTAGCGGAGAAGCGGGGGGATCAGTCGGGCTACGAACGCTCAGGCTTCACAAACGGGAACGACAACACCCCACGAATCTGAGTCTGAGCCAACAGCATCACCAGACGGTCCACGCCCAGACCCAAACCACCCGTCGGCGGCATACCCGTCTCCAAGGCGTAAAGGAAATCCTCATCCACCTCCATCGCCTCCATGTCACCCGAAGCCGCCTTCAACGACTGCTCCGTCAGACGCTCACGCTGCACCAGCGGATCCGCTAGCTCCGAGTAGGCACAGCCCATCTCCATGCCGTTGATCACCAAATCCCAACGCTCCGCCAAACCCGGAACACTACGATGCGGCGCCGCAAGCGGACTCGTCTCCGCAGGGAAATCCGTATAGAACGTCGGCTCCACCGTATGCGCCTCAACCAGCTCACCATACAGTTCCTCAACGATGGCGCCCGGGCCCATGCCCTCATGAACGCGCACACCGTGCCGCTGCGCCAGAGCCAGCAGCTCCTCAAAATCCGTCTGCACATCCACGCGGCGACCCAGTGCCTCCGACAGAGCATCACACACCGACACCACACGCCACGGGCCCGACACATCACGCACCACGCGCTCGCTCGAAGCCTTATGACCCAGCGGCAACGACACCGAACCAAACACCGCCTGAGCGGCATCCTTAATCAGACGCTCCGTCAACTCGCGCATCTGCACATAATCCGCGTACGGACGATACGCCTCAAGCACCGTAAACTCCGGATTATGGGTCGCGTCAGCACCCTCATTACGGAAATCACGACCCAGCTCATACACCGGACCGCTACCGCCCACCACCAGACGCTTCAGGTACAGCTCCGGCGCAATACGCAACGTCAAATCCTCACCGTACGCATTGATATACGTGCGGAAAGGGCGCGCGCTCGCGCCACCGTGCACCGTATGCAGAATCGGGGTCTCCACCTCAAGGAAGCCCTCCGCATCCAGGCGGGCACGCAGCGCCTTAATGACCGCGGTACGCAGACGCAGATTCTGCATCTGATCCGGATGCACCAATAGGTCTGTGGAACGGTGACGCAGGCGCGCCTCCGGGTCAGTAAAGGAGTCGAAGGGGATGGGGTGCAGGCTCTTCGACGCCATGTACCAGGAGGCGGCAATCAGCGATGGAGTGCCGTTACGGCTCACCCCGTAGGTGCCCCGCACGGTGATGATGTCACCGGTATCCAGGTTGTGGGAGGCGAGGCTCAGCGGGCGCTCGCCCACTAGGCTACGTTCCATGACGACCTGAAGAGTTTCGCCGCCCTCAATCAGGGTCGCAAAGAGGACTCCACCGTGGTTGCGAAGCACGCGAATACGACCCGAAACCATAAATTCCGAATCTGGAATATTTTCAGAAGAGAATATACACAGGGCATCCTTCACGCCCAGTACAGGAGCACTGGTACTGCCCAAAGAATCACCTAGCGGATACGGCTCCATGCCCGCCGCACGCAGCGCCTCCAGATGGCGCAGACGGTGCTGAGTCTGATCGCTACGCGACACCTCAGGAAGCTCTTCCACAGTAGCGAGCTGCATCTGGCGAAGAGCCTCCAGCTCATCTGCAGAAAGAACCTGCTCCTGATCCTGCAAACGGCGCGCCGACAGATTCGGTAGGAAGCCCTCCGCCATACCCGCCGCAACCACAACATTCACCATTGCCAACGTCGGCTCCGTCGCCAAAAAACGAGGAACCCACAGCGGGGTAAACTTCAGATTGAAACGATACAGGCGGCGCAACTGCAGAAAACGATCCAGCACGCCCAAAGAGCGGGACGCAAAACGGTTCCACGCCGAAGCACCGACCTGATCGGCAGCCTCAAAAATGTGGCCAAACATCGCAAAATTCAGCGACACCCGCCGCACACCCAAAGACGCCGCCTGCTCCATCAGCGATGCCACCATAAACTCCACCACACCATTAGGTGCCTCGGGGGAGCGGCGCATAACATCCAGCGACAGGCCGGTGGGGCCCCACGGAACGAATGACAGCAGAGCCACCATCTGACCTGCCTCATCATGAGCCGACACCAGAACAGACGAAGAATCCGCCGGATCATTCACACGGTTCAGAGCCATCGAAAAACCGCGCTCCACGCGGCCATGACGCCACGCCGAAATATTCTCCGCAACCTGCTGACGCTGCTGCTCATCCAGCTCCGCAAAGCGACGCATCTGCGCCGTGTACCCGCCGCGACGCACACGCTGAACCGCCTGACGCACCGGTAGCATCGACGTGTCATTGAGCGTGAAACGGTCCGCCTCAAGGACCGCCTCCTCACCCATCTGAATAATCGACAGACCCGCACGGTTATAGGCGCGCGCACCCGCCTCACTCACGCTCAGCGCCGCAGGAACCCAACCGTAACTACGCGCCTGCAACATCCACTGCTCAATCGCGGCATCCCACGAATCCGGGTCACCCACCGGGTCGCTCGACGCCAAACACACCGAACCCACCGAACGGTACGTAATCGCCGCCCTCTGATCCGGAGAGAAAATGACCTGCTTATCGCGGCGCGTCGCAAAATAGGAGAGCGAATCATTGGCACCGTACTGCTGCAGCAGAGCGCGAATCTTCAGCTCCTTCTCGCCGGTCCACGCATCCGGGGCACGGTAACCGCGCGCTAACAGGTACAGCGCCGCAACCAGTGAAGCACCGTAACCGAAGGACGCCAAGAAACCCACCACATCCGCAGACCAAACACCAGGATGGGTACGCTCAATACCCATGCCGTGCATGAGCAGCTCCCACGGGGTCACCGAACGCAACGGCTCCCACACACCAATGTGGCAGAGGTACCAGAGCACCAGAGTAGTCAGCAGGATGCCGCCAACAGCCGTCGACGCCGCACCCACCCACGAGAGGCGACCAATACGCGCCGGGAACGCCGAACGAATCGAGAAAAGGAAAGGCACCAGCGCGCACGCAAACACGATGGAGAGCGTATCGACCGTCGAGGAGAAAATACGGTCCTTCGGCATAATCCCCGCGGGGAACACCAGAGTGAATGCGCTATGGCTGGCGATCAGCACACCAAGCACCTGAAAAACGATGGCTGCAATGAGAGCGGCACGCTTGCGCACAATCAGCCCGGACACAAGCACAATCATCGTAATGGCGCTGGGTAGCGTGTGCGTGGAGGGAATATTCAGCAGGTCAGCGGTGACTTCCCACCAAGTGAAGCCGCGACCGTGCCGCAGAGGAGAAATAATCCACGCGAACGTGGTCAGTAGCGCGGCAAAAGAATACACCCCAATCACCACGCGTGCTGATATCTCTGCATACCTTGAAGGAGGCGCGGGCGCCTGCCCTGCTCGTGCTGTACGGCGACGTGAGGTAGTGCGGTGAGACATCATTATCAGCGGGGGATTGGGGTGTAGGGAAGGTGCTAGACCTTAGGAGTTCTTACTAGGCTTCGGTCTTCGGGTCACGGTAGGTGCCCTCGAAGACGTCGGGGATGCCGTTGTCGTCAGCGTCTACGCTTTCCTTCTCAGCCAGGGCACGGTAGTGCTTGTTACGGCGTGAAAGGATAACGGCACCAACAATCGCGGCGAGCACGGAACCGAAGAGAATCGCAATCTTGGCGTCTTCGGTGTGCGGAGAGCCGTGCGGGAAGGACAGCTCAGCGACCAGCAGGGACACAGTGAAGCCGATACCGCCGGTTGCAGCCAGACCGATCACGTCAATCCATGCGATGTCCGGGTCGAGGTTAGCGTTCTTGAAGCGAGTCACGAGCCAGGTGGTGCCGAAAATACCGATGGTCTTACCTGCAACCAGTGCAACCATAATGCCGACCGCCACCGAGTCGGTGAGGGCGCGTCCGAGGCCTTCAAAACCGCCCACAGCCACACCCGCGCTGAAGAATGCGAAGATCGGCACGCAGATGCCGGTAGAGAGGGGACGGAATCGGTGCTCCAGCACCTCTGCAAGACCGTGTTCAGCCTGTGCCGCCTCAGAGCGAGCGGACATCTTCACGGGCACCAGGAAGCCGAGAACCACGCCGGAAATGGTGGCGTGAATGCCGGACTCGAGGAAGAGTGCCCAGGTGATAATACCCAGGGGCAGCAGCAGAATCCATGCGGCGAGAGGCTTCAGGTGCAGCATGGTCTCACCGCGGTAGGCAATGAACGCGAAAAGAGCGAGGGGGATGAGTGCGAAGAGCAGGTACTCGCCGTGGAAGTTATTGGTGTAGAAGATCGCGATAATGCAGATTGCAATCAGGTCGTCGACCACTGCCAGGGTCAGCAGGAAGACACGCATCGCCGAGGGGAGGAAAGTACCCACGGCGGCGAGAACAGACACCGCGAACGCAATATCGGTTGCGGTGGGGATCGCCCAGCCGTGCAGAGCGGTGGGGCTGGTGAAGTTCAGCGCCGTGTAGATAATCGCGGGCACTGCCACGCCACCGAAGGCAGCCGCAATCGGCACAATCGCGGTGGAAGGCGACTTGAGGTCACCAATCACAAATTCCTTCTTCAACTCCAGACCTGTGAGGAAGAAGAAAACGACGAGCAGGCCGTCTGCCGCCCAGGTACCGATGCTCATCTGCAGGTGGTTGAAACCGGGGATGACCGGGCCAACAACGGTGTCTCGCAGACCGAAGTAGAAGCTGGATGCGGGGGTGTTGGCGAGTACTACTGCCAGCACCGTCGCAATCAGAAGTACGGTACCGCCGACTGATTCTGCACGCAGAATGTCGGCTACGCGGCGTGAGTTGCTATATGAGCCGCGGCTGAGGGTATCTGGGTTGGTGTGAGTCATTCTCTCCTCTTTCTGCCGCGATATTATGCGGCATCTAAGGCTTTTAAGTTTACTCTGCACTGTATGAGCATTCGAGTACCCGCTGGCGGCTTTTAGCTCCTGGACGATGCACCGCGGTGTGCTTTTTTTGTCGTATATGCATAAACGTTCCGCCCTCGCCGCGTGGTGCGGTGAGAGCGGAACGTTTAGTATTTCTGCAGCTATTCTGCGTGTTCGACTAGCGCTCTAGTCGTGCGAATGCGAGATTATGCGCCTGCGATAGCGGGTGCGCCGGACTCCTGGCCGTGGTCGTGTGCCAGCTCGCGTGCAACGTAGTTCTCCAGGTCGAAGAGGTTGCCGTTTGCGCGCTTCACGATGGTCACCAGGGTCTCCATGGTTGCAACTTCCTCAACCTGTTCCTTCAGGAACCAGAGGATGAACTGCTCGCCCAGTGCGTAGTTCTCAGCGCGTGCTGCGGAGAACAGAGCCTCGATCTGACCGGTGACAACCTTCTCCTGTGCCAGGGACATGTCAACGATTTCCTGAACGTTCGCGAAGTCGTTCTTCACAGCGGGAACAGCGGGGATCTCGACCTTGTGGCCGCGGTCCAGCTTGTACTGAACCATCATGAGTGCGTGCTCGCGCTCTTCGAGGGACTGCTGGTAGAAGAACTTAGCCAGCTGGGGCAGGTCCTCACCGTCGAGCCAGATAGCCATGGACAGGTACTGGTGAGATGCTGCGAACTCGTGGCCGATCTGCTCGTTCAGAAGGTCGTAGAAAGACTTAGACATATGGTTTCTCCTTATATGGTGGTTGCTTTTGGGTGCCGGGATGGCGCGGTGCAACCTGTTGATATTTATCGTAAGGGGTGGGGTGCGTCATGTACAGAGAGAAAAGGCTAATCGGTGAATCAGATAAGGTACCCCTGACATATTGTCACCACAACCCTTAGTGCGGATGCCCTGAATGCTTTCTTTGGGTTATGTGGTATTGGGTGCGTTTCCTTGAGATTTCGCGGTTTAAAGCGGTATTAGATACCCCAACATCCCGCGTATACGCATGATGCCCCTGCGCCCGACAGCCGGTCATCCGACGTTTCATAGCGGTACGTGATGCCGCAAAAATTTTTTAAAATTCTTCGAATGTATCGATGCTCGGGGCAACTTTAGGCGGCTTTAAGGTTCGTGCGTACCGCAGCGCTCGCGGCTACAAGAGCCTATTTAAGAAATCTGTTAAAGAGATAAGGCACGTTCCCAGTGGGGAATGTGCCTTATCTCTGATTCTCTCAACTCTCGCCCGGGGCGAATCTTACCCGAGGGCGGAGGAGGTTATTGTGTGGGGTAGTCCCCACGCTGCAGTGCATCAATCGAGATGACGTTTGAGGGGGTGTTGCCGAGGACTGCCTCGCCGATTTCTGCGAGATGCTCAACCTGTTCGGTGGTCAGGTGGTCGAAAATCTGGCGGCGTACTTCGCTCACGTGGCCGGGTGCGACCTCCTGCACCTTCTGCTCGCCTGCGGGGAGCAAGTGGCAGATACTGACGCGGCGGTCTTCCGCGCTGAGGGAGCGGCGGACGTAGCCGTCCTTCTCCAGGCGTGCCACAACGCGGGAGAGGCGTGCCGGGAGGGTGTTGGTAGTAACTGCCAGCTCGGTCATGGTGAGGGAATGATCCTTGGACTCGGAGAGCATTGCGAGCACCATGTATTCGACAAAGCTAATGCCAGCTTCGCTCTGCAGCTGGTTTTCCAGTTTGCGGGTGAGGCTGAAGATAATGGAGCTGATAAAGAGCCAGCCTTCTCGCTCTTGCGGGGAGAGCCACTGGATGGATTCGCTGTGTGCGGTATTGTCAGACCGCTGCGCAGACGTGGTTGGTGTGGACACGGGATTGGTTCCTCTTTTATCGGATATGGAGCTCCCTTATTAAGGGGAGGTGTGGTGTGCTGGCACCCATTGTAGCGAAAGGTCTTGCCCGGTAACCCTAAATTGGTACGGTCAAGTAATGCTTGACACTTTGGTGCTAATTTTTTGGAGGGTGCTAGGGTCATCTTTTTGCACGCAGTGACTATAAAAACCTTGGGTAGACAAGTGATGCACGACATATTTAAAAAGATTTCCGGTACAAGTATAGATGAGAACGTACCAAGAAGCATACTCACGAATTGAGCCAAATTCCGCGGAATATCAAGGTTTTTAGGGGGGTCAGTGAAAATTCTAAGGAGTGTAAAGAGCTTGCCAAGGGTGAAAAATAACGAAACGATAACAAAAATTTTAAAAAAATCTCGGTTTTGGCTTTGCAACCGTAATGAAACCGTGTACACTAATTACATAACGGGGTCGAAGGAAGCCTCCGAGGCGAGACCGGAAGCTCGCTTCGATAGGTTCGACTCTCTATTTATCGGTGATTGTCGTCGGTGTACGAGTAACTCGTATTTCTACCGACGGATGTGCGGTGCGGATGCAGTTCGTGGTTGGGCTGCATTCCGTACCGTATCTTTTTAACTGAAATCTCTATCAACTCACTCTAAGAGCATCCAATGATCGGGTGCTCTTTTTCTTTGCCCTCATAGGGATTAGCAAGAGCACCCCTGCGAACTAGGGGAGGAGCATGAGTCGAGGGGTCTGCACGCCTGCACTGCACCCCTTGCAGTTGTGGTGTTACTGTGCCGTATCGCGCCAGGAATGTTACCCACAGGGGTTATCCACAATGGTTATCCACAGTGTGGAGAACTTACACGCATGTGATTTGGTGAAGCTGGCGATGATGGTAATGCGAGATACCAAGAGGGGCCCGGTCAAAAAATTCTTGTAATTACAGGCTTTTGGAGCCGTTAAAAGCGAGGGTAAGTTCTTAAACAGAAGACCTTTTCACCTTTAAAACCGCGGAACCCGAAAATTTCCACAGCTGTGGATAACCCTGTGCACTTAATCCACCGCCTCCGGCGTCAGGAGGCGCGTAAGATCGCTCGGCAGCCCTGTTGGCACTCAATATTTTGGCTAGTAGAAGGAAAAACACCCCGAATGGGGGCGAAAATTCTGCAGTTTATCCCCCGCGCATCCCCAAAATAGGATGTTATCCACAGCAGTTATCCACAGTGTGGAGAACTTACAGCACTGTTATTCACATGAGTGTATACCCCGGTATTTCAAGGCAGAATAGGGTATCGACCCTGAAAATCCTGTTGATGCACAGGGTTATCCACAGATGTGGGGAAAAGTCTTTGCCTAAAATCCACAGGCTCGAGCGAGGTCTTACATAAATGTGACGCTCCCCAACTCATGAAAAGTAAAGTAAACGCTACGCTGGTAATCTTTAATACAAGCCAAGTTTTCTAATGAAAGGCATCATCATGGCTGAAAAGTACACCCTCCCCGAGCTCCCCTACGACTACGCGGCGCTCGAGCCCCACATCTCCGCAAAGATCATGGAGCTGCACCACGACAAGCACCACGCAGCATACGTTGCAGGCGCTAACGCAGCTCTCGAGCAGCTCGAAGAGGCACGCGAGAACGGTGCATACGGCAACGTCTCCAAGCTCTCCAAGGACCTGGCGTTCAACCTGGGTGGCCACACCAACCACTCCATCTTCTGGAACAACCTGTCCCCCGAGGGTGGCGACAAGCCCACCGGCGAGCTGGCAGCGGCAATCGACGAGTTCTTCGGCTCCTTCGACAAGTTCCGTGAGCACTTCACCAACGTTGCACTGACCATTCAGGGCTCCGGCTGGGCAATCCTCGCATGGGACACCGTTGGCAAGCGCCTCATCATCGAGCAGCTTTACGACCAGCAGGGCAACATCTCCGTTGCACTGATTCCCGTTCTGCAGCTGGACATGTGGGAGCACGCATTCTACCTGGACTACCAGAACGTCAAGGGCGAGTACGTCAAGGCATTCTGGAACATTGTGAACTGGGCTGACGTTCAGGCTCGCTTCGAGCGCGCAGTGTCCCAGACCAAGGGCCTGGTCCTCTAATCTAGGTTTTCGTCAGCGCGGTGAAGTGGCCGCGGTGAGGTAACTGAAACGGGTGCCCGGCGCCTCCATATTCGGAGGTGCCGGGCACCCGTTCGTTTAACGGCCTAATCGGGATGCACCCGTAGTTTTAAGCGTGCTGATGTAACAACTGGAATGTGAAATTTGTAAATCTGGTGGTTTTGAGTGGCAAATATGTAACTCTCAATCAGGTTTTGAGTGACAAAATGTAACTTTCCAGCAGATTTTGTCGCTCAAATGTAAAGTTCACGCAGGAGTACATACACGAGTGCCATGTAACTTTGTCCTAGATGGCGCTCTGGATACTATTTCCTGTCTTAGATGTACAGCGGAACCCTAGAGCGCCAGCGTGCGGTCAATGCGGATGCGGCGGCAGAAATCCTCATCATGGCTCACCACGATGAGCGCGCCGGTATAGGCTTCGAGTGCCTGCACCAGCCAATCCACCGAGGAAATATCGAGGTTATTCGTCGGCTCATCCAATATGAGTAGCTGCGGCACCGGGTTGGCCAGAAGCACCTGTGCCACCGCGGCACGGAAGCGCTCACCACCGGAGAGCTCACCGGTCTTGTGGTGCACGCTCTCGCGACGGAAGAGCAGGCGCGCCAGCTGGTCACGCAGATGCTGTTCGCTCACGCCGGGGTTAGCCCGCTGCACGCACTGCAGAAGAGTGAGCTCCGGGTCAAGGCTAATGCGCTGGGGAATGTAGGCCCCCTCGATGCAATAGCCGACGCGGTAGGTGGGCTGCACGGGGGAGCGGTACTCCGGGTCTTTGGCATGGGCGATGGCCTCGAGGAGGGTGGTCTTGCCGCTGCCATTCGCGCCGGTGATGCGCAGGTGCTCGGGGCCGCTGAGAATCAGGTGTTCTGGGCGTTCCGCCGGGGTTCCCTGATTGCTCTCGCTATCAGCCTCGGCAGGTGAAAAATGCAGAGAATCAACCTTAGTGGGTTGCTGAATGGCAAATGTTTCACGTGAAACCCGAAAATCAACACGGTGAGAATCAACCCTGTGCAGCTCCAGTACCTTGCGCCCCGCGGGTAGGGGCTGCTGGCTCAGTTCGGCGTAGATCTTCTCCTGCACGCGCACCTCATCCTGGGCGTTCTGGTATGCCTCCCGGGCCTGTTCCTGCTTGCCGATGCGCAGAACTCGAAGCTTTGCCGCCGCCTGACGTGAGGCGTCCTTGGTGAGGGCAAGAATCGTATCCGGCTGGTCGTCCTTCCACACCTGCGCCATGTTCTTCGAGATAATCTCCTGCGCCTGCACCCACTCGCGATGCGCCGAACGCACCCGGTTCTTCGCCTCGGTCACGCGACGCTGAGCCGCCTGCTGCTCGGTGTCCAGCGCCTGCCGGTAGGTACTGTAGTTACCTTCAAAGAGACGCAGATGCGCCAGTCCCTGACGGTCGGCGTGAAGCTCCGCAATCATGTGCATGCGCTCCAGTAGGTCGCGGTCGTGGCTGATAATGAGCGCCGGGCAGGGCAGTGCCTCCAACGCGGCGAAGAGCTGAGCCTTCGCTGAGGAGTCCAGGTTGTTTGTCGGCTCATCGAGCAGGATGAACTCGGGGTCAGAAATCATCAGCGAGGCAAGCGCGGCAATGACCGCCTCGCCACCGGAGAAGCTGCTCATGTTGCGGGCAAAGAGCGCCCGAACCGCCTCCGAGTTGTCGCGATCAACCACGGTCGCCGGGGTGAAACCGTAGGTCGCAAGAGCCGCGAGGGTGCGCTCCTCAACGTCCCAGCTGTCCCCGATGGTCTCGTAGAGTTCGGGGGAGTATTCGCCGGATTCTACCGCCTGTAGCGCCCGCAGAATCTCGGCGATTCCGCAGAGCTCGGCGAGGGTCTGCTCCCGGTCCAGACCCAAATCCTGAGGTAGATACGCCATGCGTGCCGGCGCCGCCAAAGAACCGGAACTCGGGGTCAAATCGCCCAAAATCAACCTCATGAGGGTTGTTTTTCCGCAACCATTATCGCCAATGAGCCCGGTCAGAGGTGCCGAAAATACCGCCGAAAGGTCCACAAACAGTAGAGGTTGGCTCGGGTGCGCAAAGTGTAGATGGGCGATACTAACGTGCGCCGCCGCGTGGGAAGTGGCGTGCGAGCGGGCATCGCGGGAAGAAGCGGAACGGGGAAAGGTCGCCTGCGGCTGAAGTACGTGTGTCATACGAGCTCCTTGAGGTATGGATGCTCGGGTGCTCTCAAACTCCGACGGTGGTGCGTTGCAGCAGTGTGCCGGCGATTTGGAGGTGCCTATGCTGAGCGCGTGGCGGTAAGAGGATCGCCCCAAAAAGGGCGCGAAAAAACCCGAGCGTAACGGTGGATGTACCTGTGCCCGGGTGTGTGCGCGCTGATTGGAACACGTAGGAAACGTGTCCGTAGAGCTGCTGCGTGAGCGCGCAAAAAATTCTTCTGAGTCCGGGCTTATGCTCGGTGGGTCATTTCTTTGATGCCTCCTAGATTCCGAAGGGCACCCCGGTCGCGCCTTGGGTGGCTTCGGTCAAACGATACATTCAGCTCCAGGCTACCTCGGTAACGGGAGCGGGAAGAGAGCTGATGGCTCAAGCATAGAAACTGTGTGGGTGCTGAGTCAAACACCCCCCCATGTGGAGAAGATTCAGCATGCTGATTCCCCGAATGGTTCCTTCCCGAGAGTTTTTGTTGAAAGGTTGAGTGTGCGGTCAATGCGGATACGGCGGCAGAAATCCTCATCATGGCTCACCACGATGAGCGCGCCGGTATAGGCTTCGAGTGCCTGCACCAGCCAATCCACCGAGGAAATATCGAGGTTATTCGTCGGCTCATCCAATATGAGTAGCTGCGGCACCGGGTTGGCCAGAAGTACCTGCGCCACCGCGGCACGGAAGCGCTCACCTCCGGATAAATCCCCAATGCGCTGATGTACGCTTTCGCGACGGAAGAGCAGGCGCGCCAGCTGGTCACGCAGATGCTGTTCGCTCGCACCGGGATTCGCCCTCTGTACGGTTTCAAGGAGGGTGAGCTCCGGGTCGAGGATGATGCGCTGCGGCAGGTATGCGGTGTTGTCCAGGCGGTAGAGCACTTGGTATGCAGGCGGCACTGGGGAACGGTAATCAGGGTCATTCGCGTGCGCTATCGCATTGAGAAGCACAGTCTTGCCACTGCCGTTTGCTCCCGTGATGTGCAGGTGTTCGGGTCCGGTCAGGATAAGAACCTCGGGAAAATCTTGGATTTGAAGCAGATAATCAACTTTATATGGTTGTGTTTCACGTGAAACGGTGTTTTGGGTGTACGCATTCTTAAGGTCGGTGCTCTGTGGTGTAGATGCGCAAGAGTCGTTCTTCACCCGATGTAATTCCAGTACTTTCCGCCCCAATGGGAGCGCATCCTGAACAAGTTCCAGATAGATACGCTCCTGCATGCGCAGGTTCTCTTGGGCTTCTCCAACTGCCGCCCGCGCATCCGCCACCATGCTTTCGTGGGCTGTGTGAAGTTTCCCGGCAGAGCGCTCTGAACTGTTCTTATCCAGGCCCATAGCCATGCCAGGTTTCCGCTTTGACCGTTCAAATTCGCGGCCTCGGCGGGTGTTGCGATCGAGCTTAATCTGGTTCTCGGCGCGCTCACGCTCAGCCTTACGCGCCTCATTCTTTGCCTCGGTCACGCGACGCTGAGCCGCCTGCTGCTCGGTCTCCAGCGCCTGCCGGTATGTGCTGTAGTTACCCTCGAAGAGGCGCAGATGAGCCAGCCCCTGACGATCGGCGTGAAGCTCCGCAATCACGTGCATGCGCTCCAGCAGATCGCGGTCGTGGCTAATGATGAGTGCCGGGCAGGGCAGCGCCTCCAGTGTCGTGAAGAGCTGGGCTTTCGCCGCGGAGTCCAGGTTGTTCGTCGGTTCGTCGAGCAGGATGAACTCTGGGTCTGAATACAGAAGCGCGGTGAGTGCGGCTGTGACTGTCTGACCACCTGAAAAGGTGCTAAGGGGACGCATCAGAAGGTTGCGACGGGCCTGTGTATCGGTCGTAGTGAGGGCAGGACCAAAACCATGTTCGGCAAGGGCTACGAGGGTGCGTTCTTCAATATCCCAGGCGTCGCCTATGGTGTCGTAAAGGCTGGGGGAATATTCGCCCGATTCCAGCGCATCAAGCGCCTGCAGTATTTTTGTAATTCCAAAAATATCGGCAAGATGCTGATGCCCACTCAATCCTAAATCTTGCGGTAGGTACGCTATGTGCGGTGGGGTGCTGATTATGCCTTGACTAGGGTTTATGTCGCCAAGAATAAGTCTGAAGAGGGTGGTTTTTCCGGCGCCGTTATCGCCGATAAGTCCAGTGAGTGGCGCAGAAAATACCGCGGAAAGGTCCGCAAAAAGCGGAGGCTGGCTCGGGTGTGCGTACGAAATATGGTCGAGTGTAATGTGACGTGACATGGGCCGAGTTCCTTCGAATGGGTGCTCGGATTCCCGCCATCGTAGTGCACGTTAGGCATGAGAATATGAAAAAACCCGAGCGCGGTCTGTAGGTACACGTAAGCCCGGGTAGTGGGGTGGACGCATAAAAGCGCATTGACCTGGTGTTGTTGGATCCGGGCTTATGCTTGGTGGGTCATTTCTTTGATGCCTCCTAGATTCCGAATACCGCCCCGGTCGCGCCTTGGGCGGCTTCGGTCAAACATTGCGTTCAGCCCCTTAGGTTACCCCCACGGTGGGGTAATACGGATAGAGAGCTGATGGCTCCAGCATAGGGAGCGTGCGGGTGCTGAGTCAAACACCCTCCCGCAAAACCTTCTGACAAGTACCGATACCCCCTAGAGAGCACTGGAGAGTACTAGAGAACACAAAAGGAGGGGCGACACCAATCGGTGCCACCCCTCCTTTTAGGCATTAAATCTGCGCGCATACAACGCGGCTAATGTCCGAGAATAAACGCTATTACGCCTCGTGGCGTTCACGGTACATGCCCAGCGGGCCCGCATCCGCGTACGCCTGAGCGTCGTTGTAACGGTACAGGCGCGGCGGGCGGTGACGGGTGCCCTCCACGCGGCGGCCGGTGTCAATAATCGACTTCGACGCCGCAATCTGGCGTCGGAAGTTCGCCGGATCCAGGGTGCGACCCAGAATCGCCTCGTACACCTCACGCAGCTGCGCCAGGGTGAACTCTTCACCCAAGAAAGAGTGCGCAATACGCGAGTACTCCACCTTGTTCTGCAGGCGGTAGAGCGCGTACTCAATGATTTCGTTGTGGTCGAAGGCGAGCTCGGGCAACTCATCCACCGGGAACCAGCGGATGTTCTCGTGCACGCGAGTGTTCGCGACCTCGGTGGCGGGAATCGACGCCCAGTACACCACGGAAACCACGCGCTCGTGATCAGTACCGGGTGCCGGGTCGGGCTCGCCCACAACGCGGGCGGCACGCGCCTCGGGGGTGCGCAGAACGTCACCGAATGCGTAGAGCTGCTCCAGGTAGCCGGGCTGCAGGTTGGTTGCGCGCTTCAGGGTCGAAGCGGCTGCCTCTTCGAGGGAAAGATTCGGGTTAAGCGGACCGCCAGGAAGCGCCCACTGGCCCTTATAAGGCTCGCGGAGGCGGCGAACCAGCGGCAGCCACAGGGTCGGGTGGGTTTCGTTTTCCTTGGGGCGCAGTGCCAGAATAACGGTCGAGACGGCGAGGGATACAGAGGTGTGGTCCACGTCGTTGTGCTCTTCAACGGCGACTGCGCCGGGAAGAGGCTGGGATGCGATGCTCATTCAGACCTCCTGTGCGAATGGGTATCGATAGGTGTGCATACCCTACCCATTTTAAGGGGTTAATAGGGTAAAAATGCACGCAAGGCACCCGCTGAGTCGAAAACCGGTACCATCCGCGTCGTGTCAAGGGGAAAAGTTCAGGTACCGGACACACCAAAGCGCCTCTCCTGTCTGTCCAATAGGACAGACAGGAGAGGCGCTTTGGTGTCTACTTATGCAACGTCTAACTATGCAGTTTTAGGTGCAGAGTAGGGGTGCAGACTAGTCGATCTGCAGCTCGCCCATAGCGTCCCAGCCCTCGCCGTCAACCAGGCGAGAAACAATCTTCGGGGTTGCGGTCAGCATGGGGCGCATGTCCTTCAGAGCCTGCTGGAAGTGGTCAGAGTTCACGTGCGGGCCAGCTGCGTCGTCGTTGAAAGCCTCGAGCAGAACGAACTCGTTCGGGTCCTCGATGCTGCGGGACCACTCGAAGAACTTGTTGCCTTCCTCGGCGCGGGTTGCCTCGGTGAAAGCGCGGGTCTTCTCAATCCACTGGTCGGCGTATTCGGGCTTGACGGGGAACTTTACGGCAATGAAAATCATCGGAACTCCTTGGTTGAAGAGTAGATACGTACCCTTCCAGTTTAAGCCCCGGGTGCTCGCCGGCGCTGAAGAATAGGGTTTGAGGTAGCGGTTTTAGCTTGTGGCTTTAACCGCTGTGTCGAGTGGCTTTTGTGGTTTAACGAGCCGCCGCCTTGAGTACCTGCAGGGCGCGTTCGAGTGCCGCTCGGTCTGCCGCGATGGCTGCGGCCCTCTGCGGGCTGGCGGAGTCGCCTCCGAATGCCGCGTTGTAGTACATGCCATCACCCAGAAGCAGCACGGTGCGGGCGATCTGTTCATCACCCAGCTCAGCGAGGACGAGCGCATGCCAGCCATCCTGTACGCGGCTCATGGTCTGCTGGGCGAGCTCATTATTGTTCTGCGCCAGGCGGCTGAGGGCAATGAGGGCACGGTCGAACGGGGTGTTATCCGGCGTGGAGGAATTGATGTAGTAGGCGCTTGCCCCCTCGGGTGCCTGCTTCATCGCCGCGAAGTCCTCTTCAGCCAGGGTGAGGGTGCGTTCTGCGAGCGCCTCAAGGAGCGCCTTCTTGGATGAGAAGTGGTAGAGTAGCCCGCCCTTGGATACCTTGGCGGCGGTGGCGACGGCGTCGAGGGTTGCGGCGCGTTCTCCCGAGCGAATCAGCAGGTCGACGTAGGTGTCGAGGATGTGTTCGCGGGAGTTGTTGGCGCGCTGTTTGCGGTGGTTGGGTGTGGTCATGGGTACCAGTCTAACCGCTTGAAACTATACCGTCCAGTTGGTATAGTTAATCTTCGTTTGTGGACCCGCCCGGCACCCTAAAACCTCCGGGTAAGCCCCGAAACCTCACTAAAAGCCCTAGTCCAAAAGATAGGCCGGGCCGATGCCGCCGCGTCCGCCGCATCAGCCGAAATCCCATAGACGCAGGAAAACAACCCATGACGAATCACAATCCGCACACCACGGCTCTGCCCATTCACGCCCCCGACCAGAAGACCAAGCGCTGGGCGGCACTCGGCGTGCTCATGCTCCCGGTGCTCCTGGTCTCCATCGACAACACGGTGCTCGCCTTCGCGGTGCCCGCAATCGCTAAGGCGCTGAGCCCCTCCTCCGCGGAGCAGCTGTGGATCGTTGATGCCTACTCGCTGGTGCTCTCCGCCCTGCTCGTGCCCATGGGCGCTATCGGTGACCGCATCGGCCGCCGTAAGCTGCTGCTCATCGGTTCGACCGGCTTCGCTGCGATTTCTGCGCTCGCGGCGTTCGCACCCTCCGCACTGATGCTCGTGATTGCCCGTGCCCTGCTCGGTATTTTCGGTGCGATGCTCATGCCGGCGACCCTGTCGATTATCCGCAATATCTTTGTGGATGCGACCGAGCGCCGCATCGCTATTGCCGTGTGGGCTTCGGGCTTCTCCGCCGGTGCGGCGCTGGGCCCGATCGTGGGTGGCTTCCTGCTGGAGCACTTCGACTGGGGTTCGGTGTTCCTGCTTGCTGTGCCGATTCTGATTCCTCTGCTGATTCTTGCCCCGATCATGGTGCCCGAGTCTAAGGATCCGAATCCCAGCCCGGTGGATCCGCTGAGCATCCTGCTGATTATGACCGGCATGACCGGCATTACCTTCGGCCTGACTCACACCTCCGAAACCGGTTTCGATGCAGTGGCTATTAGCACCATCCTGGCTGGCCTGTGCTTCATCGTTCTGTTTGTGCTGCGTCAGCTCAACCGCGAGAAGAACGATATTCAGCCCATGCTGGATGTGCGCCTCTTCCGCAACACCGTGTTCACCGGCGCGATTACCGCAAACCTCATCTCCATGATGGTGGACGTTGGCTTCATCTACTTCGCCTCCCAGCACCTGCAGTTGGTCTCCGGTCTGCCGCCCATGTACGCCGGTATGCTGCTGATTCCCGGTACCCTGGCGATCATTATCGCCGGTCTGGTGATTGCGCGCGTGGCGGTGCACTTCCACCCGGCGCAGGTGGTGTCTTTCGGTCTGGCGCTCCACGCTGCCGCGTTCGCGGTGCTCGCCTTCCTGGGTGCGCACAACGACTTGGTGATTATCCTGATCTTCATCGTGCTCGGTACCGGCATCGGTATTGCGCAGACCATTTCGAACGACCTGATGCTCTCCAGCGTGCCGCCGCGTAAGGCTGGTGCGGCATCCGCGATCTCGGAGACCTCCTACGAGACAGGTACGGTGCTCGGCACCGTCATCATTGGTGGCATGCTCACCGCCGTCTACCGCGCAAATGTGGTTGTACCCGACGGCCTGGATGAGACTCTCGCCGACCACGCCCACGAAACCCTCGGCGGTGCCGTGTCCGTCGCCAGCCATGTAGGTGGCGAGCAGGCGAACCAGCTGCTCTCCTCCGCATTCGCTGCCTTCGACTCGGGCGTGGTGCTGAGCTCCGCATTCAGTGCCGTGCTCATGGGTGTTATGGCTGTCATCAGCTACCTCATGATTCGTAAGGCACCGCGCGAAATGAAGCCCGCAGAACACTAATACAGCGCACTAAACCTCATAGATAAGCTCCGTCTCCCGTTGCTCTTGAGCGCCGGGAGGCGGGGCTATTTTTACGCACCCACCTGCGCATTTAAAGGTTCAGCACAGGTGCCGGTGGTACGGTAAAAACAGTAGGCTCACGCCCGAAAAAGTCGCCCGAAAAAGACAGAGGAACCAACGGCTCCACACACTCAAGGAGGAACGCCACCATGGGACTCAAAGACTGGATTGCACCCTTCATTACACTGCTGATTGGTGCCAGCACCATCTTCATCTCCTACAAGAACTACCAGGCGCAGGCGGCGGCAAAACCCTCCGAACTGGCGCGACTGGAACTGTGGAGCAAGCTCCTCACCGAAGCCGGCTTGGACCTCAACGCCCTACCCGACCCCGAAAAGCTCACCTCCGACCAGCGCGTCGTCCTCGAAAACTACCGGGTCTTCCTCAAGCGTGCGTCCCTCGAATCGAAGCTGCGTAAAGTTGGCATCGACAGCAACCGTATCTTCAGCCTGCTCATGAAGCGTGCGCACTCTTCCGTGAAGCCTACGCCCATCCCCATTGGCGACTCGATTAGCTACTACCGCCTGATTCTACGTGCCCTGCTGTACATTTGGGTTCCGCTGGCCGTGATTTTCATCGGCGTGCCCATCATCGTGGTCACCATCGCCTACCTGATTGGCCTGTTCACGAACCACCGCGGCAATCTGTCTGACTTTGCACTCTCCCCGCTCGCCGTGGTGCTCCTGATTGTTGGTGCGGTCGCCGTCGGTGCCCTCGTGTACCTGCAGAACCGCATTATCTCCGCCATTATCGCGAACAATGTGTACTTTTACTTCTGGGATATTTACGGCTCCAAGAAGGGCGCTCGCGACTCCAAGGACGCCTACAGCGAGCGCCTGGCGGCTAAAACCTACGCCGACCAGCTGTTCCTCGGTCAGCAGGAGTTCGCTCACCAGTTCCGCGAGAACATGTACATGGCGGGTATTCAGGAGATTGATGAGTACCCGCGCGTGCTCAGCGACAGCGTGATGCTGCCGCGCAACTACCGGGTTGCGGAAACCACCGAGGGTGAGGACCGTATCGACCGCTTCGTGAACTGGGTGCGCTCCAAGATTGGTTTTGAGCGCCTGGAACCGCGCATCATCTACAGGCTCGAACATAAGGACGCGCACAAGGATGCGAAGAAGGAATCCGCGCACGGTGAGCCGGTAGCTACTGAGCAGGGTGTTTCTGAGCAGCCTGTAGAGACTCTGGCTCAGGATAAGCAGGAGGATGCGCAGAAGGCTCCGGAGGCGCCCGCCTCTGCGGAGTCCGCCTCGGATGAGCCCATCGTCGCGGAGGTGTCCGTCGAGGCTCCTGCCGATAATCCTACTGACGTGCTTGCCGGGGATCTAGCTGATGCACCCACCGAGCCCGTCACCGGAAGCGCCACCGAACCCTCTGCCGTATCTGGGGTATCTGCCGCATTCGGAGAGGATGATCCCACGGAGGTGTTCAACCCCATCACGCAGAACGCCGCTATCGGCGAGAAGGCTGACGGTGAGAAGCCCAAAAACTAAATAGCCGCCCGGAGCGCAGAAAATCTCCGGAGCACCAAAATCCGGGCATGAGAAAAGGGTCGCAGCCTACGAATCGCCATTGAATCGTAAGCGTGCGACCCTTTTCCTTTCCCTTCAAGGAAGAGCAGAATCGGAGGTACCGCCCGACCAAGAAGAGCCAAATGATGCGCCCCTCCACCAGTAGAGGTTGCCTGGCAGAAGAACCCGCAAGGGCGGGTCGGCAGAGCGCCCGGTGGAGGGTGCATCATGCTTGAGGAACCGCCCCTCAACCCACCAAAGAACGGGTTGCCCAAAGAATGGGTTGAGGGAACAGAAAACCCCGAGCTGGCGTATCTCTTGAATCTTCAGAAAATCCTGTATCTTCAGACAATCTTGTCTCTTCAGAAAATAACTACATCTCGGGGTAGGGGAGGGCGATTCGCGCTCCGGGTGGGACCTACCCTCTCCCACCCGGAGGCGAATCGTGGGGATGTTCGCAGTGTATTGAATACATCCCACCGAAATCCCTCACAAACGTTCGGGGTTTCAGTATGAGCGGTATATGAGCCTACCGCAGTCTATGCCGCAGCCTCGGGGTTACGGGAGATAACAACCTTCACCACGTTGTGCTCAGCAGCGTGGGAGAACAGGTCGTAGGCTTCCTCGAACTGGTCGAAGGTGAAGCGGTGGGTTGCCATTGCCTTAGCGTTCAGACGACCCGAGCGGACCATGTTCAGCAGGTTACCGACGGTGTTGCAGTTGACCAGGCCCATGTTGATGCTCACGTTAGAAATCCACATGGTGTTCAGCGGCAGCTCAACGGGCTTGCCATGCACGCCGGCGTTCGCGATGTTGCCGTAGGGGCGAACAATCTTGGTGCAGGTCTCGAAGGTCTGCGGAACGCCCACAGCCTCAATTGCCACGTCCACGCCCAGGCCGTCGGGGGAGAGAGCCTTAATCTTCTCGATGAAGTCCGGGTCGCCCGCATTGACCTTATCGGTTGCGCCCAGCTCCAGCGCCTTGTTCATGCGGTTGTCGTCAAAGTCGACAGTAATGACGCGGCCAGCACCGCAGAGGTTAGCGGTCATGATAGCGCCCAGACCCACGGGGCCTGCACCCACCACAGCGACGGTGTCGCCGGGCTTGGTGTGACCGTTCAGAATACCGATCTCGAAGCCGGTGGGCAGTGCGTCGGTGAGGAAGAGGACGTCCTCATCGGACAGGCCCTCTGGAACCAGGTGAACCGAAGTCTCTGCGTAGGGAACGCGCACGTACTCAGCCTGGGTGCCGTCAATCATGTAACCGAAAATCCAGCCGACACCACCAACGGTCTGGCAGTGCGAAGGCTGGTTCGCCTTACAGTAGGAGCACTTACCACAGCTGGTCACGGCGGGAATGATAATGCGGTCGCCGACCTTCAGATCAGTCACCGCGGAGCCAACCTCGGTGATGGTGCCGACAGCCTCATGGCCGAGGATGCGTCCGTGGTCCACCTCGGGGCAGTCACCCTTCAGGATGTGCAGGTCAGTACCGCAAATGGTGGTGGTGTCGACACGGGCGATAACGTCCGTGGGCTCAAGAATGGTGGGGTTCGGGACTTCCTCCCAGGCGCCCTTCTGATCGGGACCGTGGTACACATATGCCTTCATGGTGCCTCCTCCGTTGAAGTTCTGATGAGGGTGCAGTGACTGCTTTATCACTACATGTATCAACCTATAAGGAATATTTGATAGGTTGTATTTTCATTAAACCCGACGTGTTGAATTAAGCGCTTTTATTACGCGGAGTGTATCTTTTAGTTCTTTAAACATAAACATGATTCAGTTTGGGTATTTAATACCTGTAAATAACGCACGAGGCGCACCCCTGAAAATAGGGATGCGCCTCGTGCGTTGTATGTAGAAAAGTTGGGTTCAGCTGGGTTTAACTCTTCAGCTGCGCACGTGCTCGCGAACGAACCGCCGTCACCGCCCACACCAGCACAAAAGCCGCCACCATCGACAGCACAATCGTGCCACCGGTCGGCAGGTTAAACGCCCACGACAGGTACAGGCCAACAATCGAACAGATACCGCCAAACACCGGCGAGAACACCATCATCGACCCCAGACGGCGGCACGCCAGGCGGGCTGCCGACGCCGGAATCACCAGAAGCGCCAACACCAGCACATTACCGAGCGTCTGCAGACCCAGCACCACAGAAATGGTTACCAGAACGTACAGCACAATATCCAGGGCAAGCACCGGCAGGCCCATCGCGCGGGCACTCTCACGGTCCAGGCTGACCGTCACAATCTGGCGGTGGAACAGCCACAGCACCAGCAGAATAACGGCACCCATAATCGCCGCCTGGGTAATGTCCTCATTCGAAACACCCACAATCGAGCCGAACAAGAAATCCTGCACCGACCCCGAATAGCCCGGCGCCAACGAAATAATCACAATACCCAACGCAAAGGACGCCGCGAAGAAAATACCGATCACGGAATCCTCGCGTAGCCGCTGATTCTGGCTAAAAATAGCCACCAGAATAGCCGTCACCACGCCCGCGGTCAGACCGCCCATGACCAGGTTGCCGCCCAGCACGAACGCCACCGCAAGACCCGGGAATACCGAGTGTGCCACCGCATCGCCAATGAAGACCATGCCGCGCATCAGCACGTGGCAGCCCACCACACCGGTAACCACCGACGCGAGCAGCACCGCCGCCAGGGCGCGCGGAAGGAACGCCAGAGACGGGTTGAACAGGTCGGCAAGAAAATCGATAGGAGTAATCAACGGGCACCCCCGGTAGAAACAGTATGGGCGGGGGAGAGAGAAGAGTCAGAAGCGCAGGAATCAGGCAGCTCGTGGCCGTACTCATCCAACGCACCACCGGCACAGGTGAAGCCCGTGCGGGCGTGACCCTGCGCCTCCTCAATATCGTGACCGTGCAACCACGTATGCAGCTGCTCCAGGCTAAAGGAGTCCGCCGGACCATCCAGGTGAATATTGCCGCGCACACCGCACAGACGCGAACAGGACTCACGCGCCGCCAGCATGTCATGCGTAGACATCAGAATCGTGATGCCCTCGCCCGCCAACTCACGGTACAGGCGAGTCAGAGTGGTCTGAGTCGGCGCGTCCACGCCCGTAAACGGCTCATCCAACAGTAGCAGGGAGGGGTTCGCCGCCAAAGCGCGCGCCAAAAGAACCCTCTGACGCTGACCACCGGAAAGCTCCGCAATGGAAGCATCCTGCAGGTGCAGGACATCGGTGCGTTCCATCGCCGAAAAAACCTGCACCCAATCCTTCTTCGCCGGGCGGCGGAAGAACCCAATCTCACGCACGCGACCGGTCATCACCGTGTCCTTAACGGTCAGTGGAAAATCCCACTGGAACTGGTGCTTCTGCGGCACATAACCAATATGCGCACGCGCCACACGCGGCGACTCACCCAGCACCCGAACCTGACCGGACGCCGGGCGAATCAGACCCAAAATGGTGCGCAGCAGCGTGGTCTTACCGGCACCATTAGCACCAATCAGACCCGCAAACTCGCCGCGCTCCAGGGTCAGGGACAGATCCTTGAGGATGGAACGGCGCGCGTAGCCGGCGTACAGGTTTGAAATCTCTAGGACGGGCCCGGAGCTTACCGATGACTTAGTACCCGCTGTTACCGATGCGCTCACGAACGGTCACCGCGCACTTCATCCAGCGCCTCACGCTGCGCGGAGGAGCGGCGACGGAACGAAAGGAACGCGCCCACGGCAATCACAGCTGCCACGCCTGCGGCAATAGCACCCCAGGGGATAGTGGACTCTGCCTTGTAACCGCTCTGGTCGCTCGCTGCGGAGGCAGAAGAAGAACCGGACGCCTGAGTACCGGATGCCTGGGTACCGGCGGCCTGAGAAGTAGCAGAAGCCGAACCTGAGGATGCAGAACCGCGAGCCTGCGCTTCCATCGCGTACAGGGCATCAGCGCTCGCAGAATCACCCACCGCAAACTTCAGGTAGCGGGTATCAGACACAGTCGAACCGTCAGACAGCTCAGCGCTCGCGGTGACCTTCAGCAGGTACTCGCCGGGGGCGGTGAACACCCAGTTCGCGTGGGTGTGAGTGTTCTTCTCCACCCACAGCTTCTGCGGCTCACTCTTGGTCGAGGACCACAGCACCTGCGGTGCCGAGAAGTTGCCGTTCTCCAGGTACAGGCTGAACGTGCCGGGGCCGCTCACCTGCTCCAGGGTCAGGTTCACGCCGCGGTTCAGCTTGGACACCAGCTGCGGATCCTGAGTATTCCAACCCGGCCAGATTACGCCCTTAGTTTCGGTCTGCGGAATCACGTACACCTTAGAGCCGGCGGGCGCACCCACGAAGGAGTAGCGCGGGTCGTTCGGCACCTCAAGGATTGCCTTATCGCTGCCGCGGTAGATGACCTCGTCCAGGCTGCGCCAGACGGGGGTTTCGCCGTGGTCGTCGTGGAGCATGAGCTCAAACTTGCCGTTATTGAAACGCGGACCCATATCCACGTGGCCGGCGGAAATTTCGGTGCGACCGGATGCGACCGGCTGCTCTGCAGACAGGGTCTGGGTGAGGGCGCGCTCGCCGCGGCTGAGGTTGCTGTCGCTCGGCTGAGCCGAGGCGCTCTCGGTGGTTGCCGGGGTGGTCTCCGCGTGTGCCACACCCAGGGGTGCGAGCATGAGGCTGGCACCCAGAGCCAGGGCGGGCAGGGCGCGGCTACGTGAGGAACGGGAGGGGGTGGTTGAGTTCATCATGAGGACTTCCTTGAATCATGACCGAAACGGTGTGTGAAAGATTATCTATATGTTGATACGGCTATATAAGCTTGTGGGTAGCTTAAAACCGGGTTATGAGGTGCTTGCCTCCGAGCAGCTAGCACCCGAAGAATCGCCGCCGGAGCCATTCCCGGAGCACAGTGCAATCGTGTGAGCATTCGCCAGCATCATCTGCGCGTAGTGAGGAGCCTGCGCATCCAGGGTGTCCGAATAGAGCACCCCGGTACGTACCTGAGCCTCCCGAGCCAGCTCCGTGAGAACTGGCGAACGCATCGCCGTGGACTTGTCCAGATAAATTGCTGGAACCTTCAAATCCTCGACCGTGCGACGCAGACGCTGACGCTGCTGAATGCTCGGCTCGCCGCTGGCACTGGCACTCACAAAACCGGCAATGTGCAACCCGTAGGTGCTCGCCAGGTAGCGGTAGCCGTCGTGCGTGGTGACCAGGTTGCGTGCCGACTCCGGCAGACCTCCGTACACCTGACGCAGCTGAGCGTCCAGGGCGTCAAGCTCCTTCATGACCTGTTCGGTGCGGGTCGCGTACTCGCTCGCACCTTCCGGGTCGGCGGAGATGAGCGCGTCACGAATGACCTGCACGCTCGCCTTCGCGTTCGGCACCGAATGCCAAATGTGCGGGTCAATTTCGCCGTGCACGTGCTTGCCCAGAACGGCCTGCGCCAGCAGGTACACCTGACCGCGATGCTCCGAAGCACCCGAACGCAGGAAACGGTAGCTACCGCCGGCGGGCACCTCCTGCAGGGTGCGGGAGGGGACCGCGACCACGGTGCGGTTCAGCTCGTACTCTACAGCGCCCTGGGAGGAATCCGCGCGAAGTACGAGCCTGCCGTCGCCGGTACGTGCCGTAATATCGGCGTGACCTGCGGAAAGAACCTTGATGTCCGAGGTAGAAACGTTCTGTTCCTTCGCCAGGCGGTCCACCAGCTGTTGCGGGTCACGACCGACCGCGCAGTACAGGGTGCCGCGCGAAGAACGCACCGACTCCGGCGCATTGACCGCGGTGGCACTCAGCTCAATGGCGTACTCACCGGCATCACTAAATGCCCACGACAGGTGCGTATGCGCCTGCAACGGAAGCTCCAGCGAACCCATATCGCCGGTGCGGATTGCGGTGTCCCCCTCACGGGTGAGGTTCACGCCGCGCGCATGCGAATCGCACAGCATCTCCACCGCCCCGAAGGTCTGCGTAATGAACGCCGCCAACTGTGCATTCGACGAATCGGTAGAGGTGCGCGCCCGCACGCTCTGCACCTCAAAGCGCATGCCTGCATCCGAAGAATCGGCGGGGGCAGATTCGTTCTGCCCGCCCTCTTCAACACGCAAACCCAGCCAGATGGAGTCCAGGGAGGCATCCTCAACAATGGCTTCCAGCTTGCCGCCGTACTGCTCAATCTTCTCCGCAACCGCCACGGACACAACGCCTGCGGGCAGGTTCGCCTCAACCATTTTGCTGAGCTTACGCTGCTCCAGCAGCAGGCCGTTCGTCAGGGCGCAGCGGGCGTAGGCGACATCGCGGATATCGCGCAGGCTCGGCTCATACGAGTGCGGGTCAGCACCGGCAGGCACGAGGGAGTGCACGCTGGCGCGCTCCCCGGCAATCTGCTGCGCCAAGTCCGCCAGAATCGGGGTCGTGGCGACCACGCGCATCCGGTCGGAGGATGCGTTCACGGTGCTGGTGCATCCGCTCAGTGCGAAGGCACCAGCCCCCACCCCCGCGCCCACCGCAATACGGGAGGCGAGGGTGAGGGCGGTTCGCCGACTATAAGCGTGTGCGTGGTTGCCGGTATGCCCGCTATGCGGTGTCACCGCTGCGGCCCTTTCGGCGTGCCGAACGCAGAATCATGGCACCGAGTGCCAGCGCCAGAATGGAGGTGCTGACCATGAACGGGTCGATGACCACACCGGTGTTCGGCAGCTTACCCGCCGCGGCTGCCTTCTGGGCGTTCGCGAGTTCCTGACTGGTCAGGGCGCAATCCTCACCGGAGGCGGTCTTACCGACGATGCGCACCTTGGATCCGTCGGGCTTGGTGACGATGCCGGTGGCTTCGTCTACGGTGCCGTTGACGGGGTTCTTTGCGGTGCTCTTCTCGCCGCCGTTGTTAGCACCGTTGTTGCCGCCGTCCTGCTTGGTTTCTGCCGCACCCTGCGCGTTGTTGCTTGCCGGGGCGTTATCGGGGTTGCCGACGGTGAAGTGCAGAACCGATTCGCTGCTGACCTGCTGACCGTTCTTCAGGCGTGCAGTCCAGCCGATGGTTACGGTGTAGCGACCCTCGGCGGTGAACACCCAGTTGCTGTGCTGGTGGGTGTTTGCGGGCACTTGGAAGGAGCCGCCGCTACGCGAATCGAAGACCTGCTGACCGGCGGAACCGAAGTTGCCGGAGAGGAAGGTGGACATGGTGCCGGGGCCCTCAAAACCGTTGAGGCTCATGGTGACGGGGCCGTCGAGCTGCTTGAGCAGTTCGGGGTCCTGGGTGCTCCAGCCGAGCCAGGGCACGCCCTGCTGCTGGGTTGCGCCAATCATGTGCACGGGGGTGCCCGCCGGGGCGATGTTCTCCATGCCTGCGGGCAGGTTGATCTTCGCGGCGTCATTGAGCACGAACTCGAGGGCGCCGGGGGAGACGTGGCGGGCGGGGCTGGTGCGGTCGTCCTTCACGCTGCTGGTGAGGTTGCCGCCGTTGAGGATCGGGCCCACGTCGAAGTGACCGTGGGTAACTTCTTCACGGCCGCTGTGCTCGGCGGTGTTGACCACGGCGAGGGTGGGGATGCTGGTCGGTGCCTGGGCTGCCTGGTTGCTCTGCTTGCTGTCCTTCTGAGCGTCCTTGCTGTCCTTGGAGCCCTTGGCATCTTCGGCGGGAACCTCGGTGGCGATGCACTGCTGGTTCAGGCTGCCGGGCAGGCCGGAGGAGAGGATGCCGCCGCTGTTACCGCTATTGCTGGGCGCGCTGATGTTCTGGGCATTGGAGCCCTTCACACTGGATCCCTTCGCGCTGGTGGCGTTGCCGTCCTTGTTTTCACCCTTGTCAGAGCCGTTATTGGTGTTGTCGGTGCCGCTGATAGCGGTTACACCGGATCCACCCTGGGATGCCTGCTCACCATTCGCTGCTGCCTTCGCGCCGTTCGGGTCGGTCACCTGCGCGGCGTTCTGACCGTTCACGGATCCATCCACGCGGCGAATACCGGTGGATGCGCTCGCCTCAGCAGAAGCGCTCGCCTCAGCACTCGCGGAGGTAGATGCGCTGGGGCTGCTGGTGGCGCTCTCGGTGGCGGTGGAGGTTGCCTCGGGGGTAGTGGTTGCCTCGCTCGTGGCGTCCTTGGTTGCTTCCTTTGCGGCGTTCTGCGCGTTCAGGAGCTTGAAGCCGTCCTCAGCGTTAGTGCCCACGGCGATGGTGTAGGTTGCCTCGGAGCTGACCGGGGTGCCGTCGGCAAGGGTTGCGGTGGCGCGGAACGTCAGCTGGTAGATGCCCGCGCGGGTGAATGCCCAGCTGAGGTGCTCGTGGCCGCCAGAGGTGATGGTGTGCGGTGCGAGCTGGTCGTTGGTGCTGAAGACGCGCGGGTTGTCGCGGCCGGATTCGGTGAAGACCTCGGCGCGGCCGCCTTCGGGTACGCTGCTGCGCACGAGTTCAAGGTTGATGGTGTTGTCCTTGAGTGCGCCGGGGCGGATTCCTTCCGCACCGAGGCCGGGGTAGAGCAGGCCGCGGGTGCGGGTGGAGGGAATGTAGAAGATGTCCTTGCCTTCGGGGGCAATATAGTCGTAGCCTGCTACGACCTTGGTGTGTGCATCCTCGACGTCGGGCAGGTGGAAGACGGTGCGGGCGGGGTTGAATCGTCCCTGCTGGCCGGGGGCGGTGTCTGCGAGGGTGCCGAGGGTGAACTGGTTGCCGTCGAGGAATGCGTTGAGCATTTCGGTGTGTACGCCCGCGATGACGTAGTCACCTTCGTAGTTGACGTAACCGCGCGACTCGGTGCCTGCCTGGGCGCCGGTCTGGTTTTCCTGCGCCTGATTTTCCTGTGCCTGTGCGGCGGTGAAGGTGCCGACCTGGGGGAGGGCGAGGGGTGCCCCGAGTGCGAGGGTGCATCCGAGGGTGGTTGCGCTGAGTAGGCTCAGGGGTTTGGTGCGTCCTTGCATGGTGGCTCCTTGGATGACTGCTCGTTGGCTGGCGCGTTGCCCGGTGCTTTCGGGGCTTGCCCGGTGCTGGGTCCGGCGGCCTGTTGCCGGTTTCCCTCTTGGGTTCGGGGTGCGCTCTGCCGTGTTTTTCTCTTTGTGGATGTACGTGGTGTGCGTTTTTGGGCGCGCCTCGGCGCACACGTGTTTCTGAGAATCACTATACTCAGTTAGGTTCTAAATGACAATTATTTGCAAAAGAGCTACCCTAAGAAATAGAAAAATGAGAAAGGTTGTCATGAGCTCTCAGAAGCAGACCCAACGACGGGTCACCACACACACCCCCGCACTCTTCATCCCTGGCGGCAAGCCCGCCCTCCGCCGCGCAGCCGCATTCCTTTCCGCCGCAGCGCTGCTCGCGCTCGCCGGCGCTGCCCCCTCCCTGCCCGCCGCAGCAGGCCCCGACGACGGCAAAATCGTCACCACCAAGGGCCACGTTGACGCCCCCAAGGCATACTGGGACGAGCAGAACGGCACCTTCGTCCTCATGAACGAGGCGAACCCCTACAAGACCGGCGCAGACACCTACGAACTGGACAAGACCGTCAACTGGGTCGGCAAGGGCTACAGCACCAGGGACGGCAAGTCGCAGTACACCATGACCCTGGGCGACTCGCCCTCCCTGGCGTTCCTCGGCGAACCCGGCCAGACCCTCTACATGGCACCGCACCTGACCTACGGCAACCAGGACCCCATCTGGGCTGGCCTGGGCGCATCCACGAAGGTGCCCACTGAGCGTTTCCGTGACGGCGTGTTCGCTACCGACATTCTCTCCGTTGAGGGCCCCGGCCGCATGGAGCTCTTCCGCTACAACCCGGACGACGCCCCCGCTGACGTGTACCGCATGCTCTCCAGCAGCTCGACCGGCTGGCACTCCTGGCTGCTTGACAAGGGTAGCCACACCCACAACACCACGACCTTCACCCGCCCGGGCCGCTACGTGGTCACCTACCGCACCGTGGCGCGCTCCACTGACGGCCGCATCATTAGCTCCAAGCCGTCGAAGCTGGTCTGGCAGGTTGGCGGCATGCAGCCTGTGCTCGGTGACGGCACCCCCACCGCCGTGCCCACGGTTGACCGCTACAATGCGGCACCCGTCGGTGACCTGGACGCCGCAAAGTACGTGCTGTCCGTGGCACCGCACCGCCTGGATGCCGACCCGGCTAAGAACAAGGATGCCGACGACAAGCTCAGTGACATCACCTTCACCGCCGCGAACAAGAACCTCAAGGGCACCCTGACCCTGTACAACAACGGCTACTTCCTGACCGACCTGCCGGTCGTGAACGGTACCGCCACCTGGTCTGAAATGCTCGGTAGTGAGGGTTCTCAGCTGCAGGCTGTCTTCACCCCCGACACCTCCGACGCGAACAGCGCGGAGGCGTCCCGCTGGATCTCGCACAAGCTCACCTACGAGCCCGGCAAGGCTGAGAGCGTGTACAGCGACGACGGTAACGGCTCCTGGCCCGAAGAAATCCCGGATCAGGCGAACACCGTACTCAGCACCCAGCAGTACACGCCGACCAGCATGGACTACGACGTGACCGTCACCCCGAACGGCAATGGCTTCAGCACCGTTGAGGTCCGCTTCAAGGACCCGAAGGTGCGCGGCTTCATGCGCGGCGGCTTCTACGCCCAGGATGACCCGGTCTACCCGTACCTCGACCTGGAAGGCTCCGTTGAGGATGGTGTGGCGCGCTTTACCTTCCGTGACGAGTCGTTCTACAAGGGCACGGCTCTGCGCGTGAAGATGCTGACCCACCCGGATATGAACGCTTCTGCTTCCACCACTGAGGTTGCGGCGAACTACGAGCCGGGCACCAAGTACACTGCGCACGGTGCGTTGGCTCCCGATAGCGCACCCATTAGCGATGCGCCGAAGCCTGCTCCGGTGGATCCGTCGCCGAGCGCTGAGCCTACCGTCGCGCCGACTGAAGCTCCTAGCGCTGAGCCGAGCGAGGCTCCTTCCGAGGCTCCGACCGCTGAGCCCAGCACCGTTCCGTCGGTGTCCCCCACCGAGGTTCCGACCGTGCCTGCGGTGCCGACCGCCTCCGCAGAACCGAGCGTGCCTGCTCCGGCGCCCTCCACTCCGGCACCCTCCAGCCCCGCGCCTGCGAACCCGACCCCGAGCGCACCTGCTCCGACTAGCCCGGCGCCGTCTGCGCAGCCGTCCACCCCCGGAACCCCGGGTCACCAGTGCGTGCCCGGCCAGATTGACGGCCGCACCAAGATTTCGCACGGCCACCTGGACATCCAGGCAACTCTGAAGGACCGCCAGCTGTCCGTGGGTCTGCGCGACGACAGCGGCATCATTGACGCTGATTCGACCGTGCGCCCGCTCGATTCGGTCGTGTGGACTGTCAGCGAGAACGCTCGCCGTGTGCGCACCGAACGTATGGCTGATGAGAAGCTGAACTTCATGGGCCCGGTCGGCACCGCCTTCTACGGCCTGCCGCAGACCCAGCAGAGCGGCCTGCCCTGGCCCGGCTACAACACGCAGGACATTGACTACTCGCAGCTGCGCGGCCCCGTGCGCCTGCACGTGGTGCCGAAGGTCATGCCTGAGGGTGCGCGCTTCGGCATGTTCACTGAGTCGCTGAACGGTGCGGATGTGCTGCTGGACTCGACGACCGGCAAGACTACGATCGACATTGATTACGCGACGCACGCACACGCGAACTGGGTGTTCTCTGAGCCCGGCCAGTACATGTTTGACGTGCACTATTCTGCGACTCTGGCTGATGGTACTGAGGTGAACAGCCCGGTGCAGCAGCTTGCGGTTGCTGTGGGTAAGAAGGCGTCGGATGCGTGCTCGTTTGAGACTGCCGTGCCGAAGGACCCGAATGCGGCTAAGGACGACTTTAGTGGTGTGCGCCGTGTGGATTCGGCAACCCCGGGCGGTACCGCTGGTGCTAACCAGCCCGGCTCCGCGCAGTCTGGTGCCGCGCAGGGTGGTCAGTCCGGTCAGGCTGGCACTTCTGGTGCTGCCGGTGACGTGAACGCGCAGGGTTCGGCTGATGGTTCTGCTGATGGTTCTGCTGATGGTTCTGCTGATGGTTCTGCTGATGGTTCTGCTGGCGGCGTGTACCCGGGCGGTATCTCCGGCGGCGGTACCGGTGGCGGCTCTTTGGGTCAGTCCGGTGTGTCTGCTTCTTCTGGTAGCTCCCAGCAGGGCGGCCTGGCGCGTACTGGTTTTGGTGCGGTGTCTGTGGCTGTGGGCGGCGCACTGGTGCTCGGTGCCGGCACTGCGATGGTGCTGCGTTCTCGCCGCCGCGCTTCTTAGCGCTCGCCGCGTGAGGACACGCTGATACGATAAAGCCCCCGCGGCTGAGAGGATGACTCTGAACTGCCTCCCGTTTCTTGGACACCAAAAATGAAGTCCAAGAAACAGGAGGCTTTTCATGTCCGTGCATCTGGGATTAAGGCATGACCGTTTGCTTCGGGAGCAGGCAGCGCAAATGTTTGAGAAGGGACGTGGCTATCGTTTGACCGCCAGCAGGCTTGGTGTGTCCGCCGCGACTGTGAGAGAGTGGCAGAAAATGTACCGCGTAATCGGGAGGAGCGGGTTTCTTGCCATGGGAATAAAGCAGGCCAGATACGACTATGAGACCAAGGTTGCCGCAGCGAGGGCTGTGGTTGATGGTGGGATGAGTAAGCCTGAGGCGATGGTTCGTTTCGGTATTGCGAGTGCGACACCGTTGAAGCAGTGGTGCAGGCTGTACCGTGAGGGCGGCGCGCAGGCGCTTAAGCCTAAGCCTAAGGGCAGGCCGAAGGGATTAGGTGTG
>NZ_JAPWAJ010000009.1:0-42720 GCF_041432805.1 Rothia sp. 27098_8_27
GCCGCCTGCGGCAAACCCAGAAGAAGATTTTCACGCACAGTCAGTTCATAACGGCCGTAGTCTTGACTCACCAAACCCACATTTGCCAACATGTTGTATTTACTCTCAGAAGAAGCACCCTTATACGTTATGCTCCCCTGGGCAATTGGTGTAATTCCAAGAATTGCATTTATTAGCGTTGTTTTTCCCGCACCCGAGGCACCAACTACTGCAATCATTTGATTATTCATCAGCTCAAGATTAATATCTTTAAGTGCAAAAGACGACGCGCCCTCATACTGAACGGATACATCTTTGCATATAATTTTTGAAATATTTTCACGGTTAGGGTTAGAAGTTTTTATCTCAGAAGCATGGTCGTAAGTATCAGAGTCGCATACCCTTCGGAATTGCTGAACAGATAATGCTCCATTAATAATCTGGCCGAATGAATATCCCACCTCTTGGGTCGCGTTAACACAGGCAATGATTCCAATCAGCGATCCGGCCACATACGATATATCGGCTCCTGAATCCACAAGGAAGTACAGGGACGCAAAAAGTAAGACAGAGCAGAGTAGCCCTGCAACTATGGAGATGATTCCTCTAACACTTTCAAGGCTCAATTCCCTACCGGCCGCCCGGCGTCGCCAGGACGCTACGCGTTGCGAGAAAAATCGGGAGGCTCTCATGAGGTGAAGTTCTTGGGCGCGACTCTGAGCCATCAGATTGTCTAGATAGTAGTTCTCTACCCGATAGTCCTCGTACATTAGGGTGTATATAGCGTAATCACGTTTAGCGAGGATTACCATTGCAATAGATAGGGGTAGTGAACACAGTGCCGCAAAAATTGCTGCCACCATGCTGACGTTTGCAATATTAAAACAGAGGAGGAAAACCATCGCAAAGGAACTCACCAGTGTCATAACTGACATGGTGTGAACCTGCAATTCCTGTTTCGATATTGCCTCTCTTGCAGCACGTATATCTTCCTGTGATTTTGTGCTACCTATATCAGACAACGGAAATGTAGATAACCTGTTATTTAACATGCAGTGAACCCGATAGTTCACCTTTGATTTGAGGATGAGCATGTTACTTATGACCCAGCGTTTAGCAATGATATTAATTCCGACAACAAGGGCAAGAGCAACGATATAAATCCAGGCCGCGCCACCATTTGAACCGCTCAAGGCTGATACTGTATTACCAATCAGCAGGGACTGACTCAAGGGAATGCAGGCAATGACGGCTAGCGATAGGGCGACGCTCACCAGGGTTGTGGGACAGGTTTTCCATGCTAGGCGGAAGGACCAGAGTATAGAAGAAAATAGCTTTTTCATTCTCACCACGCTCACAAAGTCATATTGAACTCATCTTTGAGCCCTGAAACTCCTCGATGAGCGGACATTGAAACACTACCCGTGCCTCACTAGCTACCTTACCCCGCAATGAAATTCAAAACACATATATTCGTGCGTGTCCAAGAATATTAAGCAGACGTATCTGCGATAGTTCCGGACATCCATGGGTCAGCCGACAGCCCTACCCGCAACACCCCCAGCCGCCCTTCGTCATAGTCAGTCATATTAAGTTCATATTTCGCCCCAATGTCATGTCCAGAAATATTAGGACATCAACCACCGCATCCCTTGCACGCCCTCGGAGGCGGTGGGTAAAGTGAAAGCGTTATCTATCAAGAGCGACCGAGAGATCTGGCTCGTCGACGTCGCAGCAACCTCGCCAGTATCCCCCACCGTCACGGTGCAGGGTACGGACAAGGTGCTCCCGCCAGAACCGATAGAGAAGAATACCCTTCGGCACCCCTTGATGAGTCGTACTCGCAAACCGGTACAGCGCATCCTGCAGAAGAATTCACGCACCCTCCCGGTGCGTATCTATCGGGTGAACACGAAGGAAGGTTATGACGACAGTTCACCCGGCTCTTTCTTTTGAGCTGTTCCCACCCCGCTCACACGCAAGCTGCGAGTCGCTACTCCACACCATTGCCGAGCTTGAGGGCACCAACCCCGACTACGTATCGGTCACCTACGCCGGTGACGCGAAGCGCCGCCAGAAGACCCTGGCGCTGCTCGACCACCTGGTGCATGAAACCTCCCTCACCCCGCTGGCTCACCTGATTTGCGCAGGCCATTCAGTGCACGAGCTGGAGCGTGCAGTCCGCCTGATTCTGGGTCTGGGTGTGCGCGGTTTCCTGGCTCTTCGCGGTGATATTCAGGAAGGTCAGGTTTCTGAACTTCCTTTCGCCCGCTACCTGGTGGAACTGATTCGCCGCGTGGAGCGTGAAGATTTCGCCCACCTGGCAGCTGGCAAGGTGTCGATTGGTGTGGCGGCATACCCGCAGAAGCACCCCGAGTCCGCATCCCTGCTGCAGGATATTGAGATTCTGCTGTCGAAGCAGCGTGCCGGCGCGGATTTCGCGATTACTCAGGTGTTTTTTGAGGACGAGCGCTACAGTGCCCTGGTCGATTCGGCGCACCTGGCAGGCGTGGATATTCCGATTATTCCGGGCATCATGCCGGTGACCTCACTGAAGCGCCTGCGGAACCTCTGCCAGATGGCGGGCATGGCGGTCCCGGCGGACCTCGCCTACGCCCTAGAAACGGCAACCAGTAGCGCTGAGCTGCACCGCATCGGTGTTGAGTATGCGTTGAACCAGTGCCGCACCGTGATGGATGCGGGCGCACCGGGTCTGCACTTCTTCACCTTCAACGAGCATGCGGCGGTTCTGGACGTTCTGGATCAGCTGGACCTACCCCGATACAGCAACCGTTTCTCTCAGCCGCTGAGCGAACTGGAATACGCCTAACCCCCATAGCGCTCCTTGTCGGATGCGTTTCCACAATCTCCCCCACAAATATTCCGGGAGTTATGACCCCCGTTTCACCGCCCACCGCTGGGCGGCGAAACACCGGAACTAACTCCCACATCTATCCCCAGTAAAGGAAAAATTACTATGTCGAACACCGCATTCCCCGCCGCAACCATTGTTGGTTACCCCCGCGTGGGCCGCTTCCGCGAACTGAAGAAGGCTCAGGAGGCTTTCTGGAAGGGCAAGGCAACCCTGCAGGAGCTGCAGGACACCGCCGCTGACGTGCAGCGCACCTACTTCGAGCGCGTGACCGCCGCCGGCCTGAAGGCTGATAACTACTCGATTCCGGCAACCTTCTCCTACTACGACCAGGTGCTTGATGTGGTTCGCCTGTTCACCCTGGTTCCCGAGCGTCTGGCTGAGGCTAAGGACGCACGCGGTCTGCTGGATCTGCCCGGCTACTTCGCACTGGCGCGCGGTACCGAGACCCTGCCTCCTCTGGAGATGACTAAGTGGTTCGACACCAACTACCACTACCTGGTGCCCGAGATTGGTGCCGGCACCGAGATTAAGCTGAACCTTGAGGCTATTGACGAGCAGCTTGAGGTGGCAAAGCAGGCTGGCGTGAAGGTTCGCCCGCAGATTGTTGGCCCGCTGACCCTGCTGCTGGGCGCTAAGGCTGAGCAGGGTTCCGCTGAGGACTTCGCACCCATCGACCGTCTGGATGAGTTCGTTGCCGCTTACGCTCAGGTGCTGGAGCAGCTGGCTGAGCGCGGTGTTGAGTGGGTTCAGCTGGACGAGCCGGGCCTGACCGTGGACCGTGCCGACAACGCGAAGGTTGCGCAGCTGGCTGAGCGCACCTACCGTGCCCTGGCTGCCGGCGAGAAGCGCCCGCAGATTCTGGTGACCAGCCCCTACGGTTCTCTGCGTGAGAACCTGCCGGCACTGCTGGGTACCGGCATTGAGGCTCTGCATCTTGACCTGGTGCACGGTGTGTACTCGAAGGCTGAGCTGGAGTCTGTTTCTGCCGCTGGTGTTCACCTGGTTGCCGGTGTTGTGAACGGCCGTAATGTGTGGCGTGCTGATGTTCGTGCCGCCCTGAAGACTCTGGAAGCACTGCCCGGCGCATCCAAGGGTGCCGTGTCGGTGGCTTCCTCGACCTCCCTGCAGCATGTGCCGCACGACCTGGCTCTGGAAGACCCCGCCGAGGTTCCCGTGGACGGCCTGGCATTCGCCGATCAGAAGGTCGCTGAGATTGCTCTGCTGGCTCGTGGCCTGGCTGAGGGTGAGGCCGCTGTTGAGCCGGAGCTGAAGGCTGCTGATGAGGCGCTGGCTCGCTTCGCCGCTGACCCGCGCAAGCACAACGACGAGATCCGTGCCCGCGCCGCAGCTGTGACTCCCGAGGACTTCGACCGCCCGACCATTGACGTTCGCCGCGCGGCTCAGGCTGACCTGAACCTGCCGAAGCTGCCGACCACCACCATCGGCTCCTTCCCCCAGACCGCTGAGATTCGCCGCCACCGTGCGGAGGCTCGTGCGGGCAAGATTTCCGCTGAGGAGCTGAACGGCTTCCTGCGTGACGAGATCGCCTCCGTCATCAAGCTGCAGGAGGAGCTGGGCCTGGACGTGCTGGTTCACGGTGAGGCCGAGCGTAACGACATGGTTCAGTACTTCGCTGAGAACTTCGACGGTTTCGCAACCACCCGCCACGGCTGGGTTCAGTCCTACGGTTCGCGTTGCACCCGCCCCTCGATCCTGTTCGGTGACGTGAAGCGTCACGGTGAGGGCCTGCGCGGTGAGGCGTTCACCGTTCCGTGGAGCTCCCACGCACAGTCGCTGAGCGACAAGCCGGTCAAGGGCATGCTCACCGGCCCGGTGACGATTCTGGCGTGGTCCTTCGTGCGTGACGACCAGCCGCGTCGCGAGACCGCTAACCAGGTGGCTTTGGCTCTTGCCGACGAGATTGCTGACCTGGAGCAGGCGGGCATCCGCATCATTCAGGTGGACGAGCCGGCTCTGCGTGAGCTGCTGCCCCTGCGCCGCGATGAGCAGCCGCAGTACCTGGACTGGTCGGTGAACTCCTTCCGCCTGGCTACCAGCGGTGTGAAGGATTCCACTCAGATTCACACCCACCTGTGCTACTCGGAGTTCAACGAGATTATCGACTCGATTAACGCTCTGAACGCTGACGTGACCAGCATTGAGGCGGCTCGTTCGCACATGGAGCTGCTGGCTGATATTCCGGAGAGCTTCGTTTCCGGTCTGGGCCCGGGCGTGTGGGACATCCACTCCCCGCGTGTTCCTTCGCAGGATGAGATTGAGTCCCTGCTGAAGGCTGCGATTGGTTACGGCACCATTGCTGACCTGTGGGTGAACCCCGACTGTGGTCTGAAGACTCGTGATTACGAGGAGACCAAGCAGTCTCTGCGTCACCTGGTGGACGCCACCAAGGCGATTCGCGCTTCTCTCTAGGTTTCCCACCCGGAGAGCTTTAGGTTCCGCTGCCTGCTGCGGGTTAACCGGATGATGGTTTGCTCGCGGTAACCTGCGGCAGGTGGCGGCTGTTCGGCTTCGTGCCGGTATGCGTACCGACTGTATGCCGAGCTTTTGGGGATAGATAACAGGCCCGCCCGTACGGTTTTTCTTCTGCACCGTGCGGGCGGGCTTTTCTGTGCTGTTTTTGGGCACCGATTTTGTGGTGTTCAAGTGGTTTTCTTTTTGAACTTAGGGTATAAATTACTCTAAATTTAAGTGTGGTCTGACCAAAACACATACTTACTCAACAAGGAAAGTATTTATATTCACTGTAGCACTTGTGGCACTGTTGCCCAGTAGACAGATATACATCACACAGATTTAGCACTTCCCTGTAATTCCAGGGTAAAAACAGTATTAATAGAATAATCACTCTGAATATCTGTTCACCATAGTGAACATTCTACTGAAAACTTTTCCAGCAGATTAGCATTTTTATAAGCCGCCGTTTTTAGAATTCCAGCATGACTACTACCACTTCATCAAAGAAGAAGAAGGGTTCTACACCCCGCTGGCTCGCTATTCCGGCACCCAAGCCCCAGCTCAGCGAAGCTGAAGTTAATGCAAAGTACCCACGCATGCGCCTGCAGGTCTTCATGGGTATCTTCATCGGTTACGCGACCTTCTACCTGATTCGTAACAACGTCCCGCTGGTCACCCCGATTCTGACCAAGGAACTTGGCTTCAGCAACGCAGCAATTGGTGCACTGTCCACGGCGCTACTGCTGGCTTACGGCTTCAGCAAGTTCTTCACCGCAATGATTTCTGACCGCTCGAACGCGCGTTTGTTCCTGCCCATCGGTCTGGTGCTCTCGGGTGTTGCAAACATCCTGCTGGCAATGACCGGTTACATGGGTGAAGGCGCGGGTGCGGCAGGCTACGGTGCCGCTATCGCCTCCATCATGGCGACCATCATGGTCTTCAACGGCATCTTCCAGGGCATGGGTTGGCCTCCCTCGGGTCGTGTGCTCGTGAACTGGTTCTCCACCAGCGAGCGCGGCGCGAAGGTTTCGTGGTGGAACACCGCCCACAACGTTGGTGGTGCGCTGTCCGGTCTGCTGGTGGCCTGGGGCTTCTCCATGTTCGGTAAGACCTGGGAAGTTGCCTTCTGGTTCCCGGCTGTTATCAGCTTCGTTCTGGCCTTCGTCGCATGGCTGCTGATTCGTGACAACCCCGAGGCTGAGGGTCTGCCCACCGTTGACGTGTACCGCAACGACCCGCACAAGGTTGAGTCCACCGCTGAGGACCGTGCAGAGTCCACCTGGACCACCATCCGTAAGCACGTGCTGACCAACTCGACCATGGTGTACCTGGCTCTGGCGAACGTGTTCGTGTACACCCTGCGTTACGGCGTGTTGGTGTGGGCGCCGAAGTACCTGCACGATGTGCGCCACGCTTCCCTTGAGGGTGGTATTGCGGGCTTCTCGATTCTGGAGCTTGCCGGTATTGGTGGTACCGTCCTGTGCGGTTACGTTTCTGACCGCATGTTCAAGGGTCGCCGCTCCCCCGCGGGTATCCTGTTCCTGATCGCGACCGTTGGCGCGATTCTGCTGTACTGGCTGCCTTCTTCGGATGCGCCGCTGTGGATTGCGTACGTTGCGTTGGCTCTGATTGGTGGCCTGATTTACGGCCCGGTCATGCTGATTGGTCTGCAGGCTATTGACCTGTCCCCCTCGCATGTTGCTGGTACCGCTGCGGGCTTCACCGGCCTGTTCGGTTACGCTCTGGGTGCGACCCTGGCTTCTGCCGGTATCGGCATTATTGTTGACCACTGGGGTTGGAGCACCGCGTTCGTCTTCATGATTGTGTGCTCGGGTCTGGCGGTTCTGTTCCTGTTGCTGGTCAATGGTGCTGAGAAGCGTCTGATGGCTGAGCGTGCAGAGAAGCTGGCGGCTCAGGCATAATTACCCGGTCTTTCGTGTAGGGAAGCCACACGTTTGCTGGTGAGTCACCATATGGTGGCTTGTCGGTAATCGTGTGGCTTCTTACGTTAAGAACCTAGAATGGAACCATGACTACTAACTCTGGAATCACTAAAGAATGGGTGGATGAAACCGTCAAGCCGGGCGACGATTTCTTCCGCCACGTCAACGGTAAGTGGCTTGCCACCCACGAAATCCCGGCGGACCGCCCCAAGGACGGCGGCCTGTACACCCTCCGCGATAACGCAGAGAAGCACGTGCGTGAGCTGGTGGAGAAGATCGCGAAGGAGCAGCCGGAGTCCCGTATTGGTGCGCTGTACAACTCCTTCATGGATGTTGAGAAGATTGAGGCGGACGGCCTGGAGCCGTTGCTGAAGGAAATCGCCCCGATTCTGAACTCGGCAACCCCCTCCCACCTGGCTGTGACCCTGGCGTTGCTGTCTCGTGCGGGTCTGCCGCAGCTGTTCGCCTGGTACACCAGCAACGACCCGAAGGACCCGAAGAATTACACGTTCTTCCTGTACCAGTCGGGTCTGGGTCTGCCGGATGAATCCTACTACCGTGAAGAGAAGCACGAGGCTGCATGCGCGGCGTATGTTGAGCATATTGCCCGCATGTTCCAGCTGACCGGTCTGGCTGAGGGCTTCGGTCTGACTCCGGAGCAGGCGGCTCAGCTGGTGTTCACTCACGAGTCGGAGCTGGCTCGCCTGCACTGGAACGTCGTGGAGAACCGTGATGCTGAGGCGACCTACAACCCGTACCAGGCGACCGAGCTGGACGAGAAGTTCCCCGGCTTCCCGTTCTCGCAGTGGCTGCTGGCTCTGGGTGCCGACCCGGAGACCCTGGGTCAGGTTATTGTGGGCCAGCCGTCCTTCTTTGAGGGTGCGGCTAAGCTGTTCACCTCCATCCCGCTGATGAGCTGGAAGCTGTGGGCTGTGTGGACTGTTCTGCGTTCGCGTGCGCCGTTCATGTACGACGATCTGGTTCAGGAGAGCTTCAATTTCTACGGCAAGACCCTTTCTGGTACTCAGCAGATTCGTGAGCGCTGGAAGCGCGGCGTGGGCGCTGTGGAGAAGGCTCTGGGTGAGGAGATTGGCCAGGAGTACGTGGCTGTGCACTTCCCGCCTTCGCACAAGGAGAAGATGCTGGTTCTGGTCGGCAACCTCCTGGAGGCGTACCGCGAGTCTATTGAGTCGCTGGACTGGATGACTGAGGCAACCCGTCAGAAGGCGCTGGAGAAGCTGTCGAAGTTCGTCACCAAGATTGGTTACCCCGATAAGTGGCGTGACTTCTCCGCACTGGAGCTCGTTCCCGGTGACCTGTTCGAGAACCTGCGCCGTACCGGTGCGTTTGATGCTGACTGGCTGATTGCCCGTAAGGGTCAGCCGGTGGATAAGTCGGAGTGGCTGATGACTCCGCAGACCGTGAACGCGTACTACATGCCGCCGGCGAATGAGATTGTGTTCCCGGCAGCGATTCTGCAGCCGCCGTACTTCAACCCGGATGCTGATGATGCGGCGAACTACGGCAATATCGGAATGATTATTGGTCACGAGATTGGTCACGGTTTTGACGATCAGGGTTCCCGCTATGACGGTGACGGCAAGCTGGAGAGCTGGTGGACTGAGGAGGATTACGCGAAGTTCAAGGAGCGCACCTCCGCGCTGGTGGAGCAGTACAACGCGTACGTTCCGGTGGGTCTGGACCCGAAGTTCCATGTGAACGGTGAGCTGACTCTGGGCGAGAACATTGGCGACCTGGCTGGCATGTCTATTGCGTTGAAGGCGTACCGTCTGGCTTTGAAGAAGCAGGGCATTGAGTCGCTGGCTGACGCGCCGGTGATTGACGGTATGACCGGTATTCAGCGTTTCTTCTTCTCGAATGCTCGCGGCTGGTGCACGAAGTCCCGCCCGCAGCATGCTGAGGTGATGATTTCGGTGGATCCGCATTCGCCGGATGAGTTCCGTGTGAACGGTGTGGTGCGCAATATTGATGAGTTCTATGAGGCGTTTGGTGTCTCTGAGGGCGATGCACTGTACCTGGCTCCGGAGCAGCGCGTGCGCATCTGGTAGCACCCCGATAAGGGTATATGCTTTATTGCGCATATAAGAAAGGCGTCCGCCTCGTGGCTTAAAAACCACGAGGCGGACGCCTCTTTTCTAGAGAGCTGTGGACGCTACACGAAGGTAGGCATCTACTGCTACTGTGCCGAGCGTTGCGTTAGATAATTTCTAGCGCAATGTCCATGTGCAGCGGCTCGGTTGCATCGATGTGGTACTGGCTGTGTACCGGCGAACCCCACGAGTCGTCTCCACCAACGCCGAGCTGACCTGCCAGGATACGCAGGTAGGTGCGGTTGTTCTCGGGCAGCTCCCACTGGTAGGAAGCTTCCTCAATCTGGTAGGAGGAGTAGGGCAGGAGCGATACGTGCAGGCCGTCACCGGCAGTCTGCAGCTGGCGGACACGGAAGCCGTGGTTGCTGTCGTTCGTCACTTCAGCCCAACGGACACCCATGTGGTTGCCGCTTTCCTGAGGTACCAGGTACGGTGCGTAGTCCTGCTCGGGGGTGCTTTCCCACACGCCCAGGCGGACGCCGCTGCAACGGTCGGGGTAGGAGTCGCCGGGGCCGAGGCCGTAGTAACGCAGGTGCGAGAACTCGCCGGGCAGTGCCCATTCCAGACCGAATGCGGGCAGGGACGGTGCGTCCTTCTCGCCGGGGTAGTCGATGGTTATTCGCACGTTGCCGGTGCTCTGTGCTTCGTAGCGGACCGTAACAGCGGTGTGAGCGGGGGTTGCCAGCTCGTAGGTGTAGGTCACTGCCACGCTGTCATCGCTGGGCTGCTCGACAGCAACGTTAGCGCAACGGGCGTAGCGGCCTGCAACGGTCCACTGGGCGCGTTCGAAACCGTGTCCGGCGCCGCGGTCGTTGTCGGTCAGGGGCCTGAAGGTGGTGAGCTTCGGGGGGCGAATAACATGCTCGGTGCCGTTGTGTACCCAGGAGACGATGCCGCCCTGGGTTCGGGACAGAATAACTTCAGCCTGGTTGTTGCGCAGACCGACGTTCCAGCGGCCGACGGTCACCGTCGCATCTGCTGCGTCTTCAGCGGTGTTTGCTTCAGCCTGCGATGCGGGGATGACGTACTGACCGAAGGCAATTTCGTGTCCTGCAGGAGCCCATGCGGCGTCTTCAGTGAGCACGAGGCTGACGTCCAGGGTTACTTCTGCGTTGTCGGCAGCGTATTCTTCCAGGGGCCAGGGAATTACCAGCTCGTGGGTGGATTCCGGGGCTACGTCGAAGAAGTAGTCTTCCTGCCACTGAGGAACGCCGTTGACCAGCAGGCTAGCCTTGAAGGTGTAGTCTGCGGTGGAGGTGAAGAGGTTGTCGTTGACAACCGTCACGCCCTTCTGGTCGGGGGTGATGCGCAGGTTGGAGTACACTGCCTTCACTTCAGCAGCCTTGGGGCTTACCTTGCGGTCGGCGAAGAGGATACCGTCACCGGAGAATTCGTAGTCGCAGGGGCGTTCGCCGAATGCGCCACCGTAGGCGAGGTATTCGGGGGCGCCTTCGCTCTCACCGGGGTGCCAGAGTGCCTGGTCGATCATGTCCCAGATGAAACCGCCCTGGTAGTGGGGGTAGCGTTCCAGAGCGACGTATTCGTCGATAGCGCCGACCGAGTTGCCCATTGCGTGCATGTATTCGCACATGATGAAGGGCTTCTGGGGGTTGTTCGACAGGTACTTTTCAACGACGTCAGCGTGGGTGTACATACCGGATTCGATGTCGGTGACGTCATCAAATTCGCGGTGCCAGGTGATGCCTTCGTAGTGTACGGGGCGGTTGGGGTCCAGTTCGTGGACTCGGCGGTACATGGAGCGGAATACTTCGCCGCCGTACGCTTCGTTACCGAGCGACCAGATTACTACGGAGGGGTGGTTGTAGTCGCGGCGCATCATGGATTCTACGCGGTCAACGCAGGCGCCTTCCCATTCCATGCGGGAGCCGGGGATCGTGGTCTCGGGGGTGGGAATGTCACCGGGGGTGCACCAGGAGCCGTGAGTTTCCAGGTTTGCTTCGTCAACCAGGTAGATACCGTATTCGTCAGCCAGGGCGTAGAAGCGTGAATCGTTGGGGTAGTGGCTGGTGCGGATAGCGTTGATGTTGTGCTGCTTGCAGAAGAGAATCTCTGAAGTCATGTCTTCAACGGTCAGGACGCGGCCGGTACGCGGGTGGAACTCGTGGCGGTTGACACCCTTGAAGAGGACTCGGTGACCGTTGAGGGTCATGATTCCGTTCTCGATGCGGAAGCGACGGAATCCGACGCGCTGGCTGGTGGATTCTACGGTCTTGCCGTCGTGGAGCAGATTCACCGTCAGAGTGTAGAGAGAGGGAGATTCAGCCGACCAGGGAGCGATACCTTCAAGGGCGTCGGAGGAGATGCGCACGGATGCGTCTTCGGCGGCGACGGTACCAGACCAGATGACATGGTTGCTGTCAAGGACGCTGGCCTGCAGGGTGTACGCCTTGATTTCTTCACCGTTGAGGGTGACGAGAGCGTCCAGGTGTGCTTCGCCGGTGGGTGCGTCGTAGTCTGCTTCAACGGTGAGGGAGGCGATGCTGACTGCGGGGCGGGCTACCAGGTTCACAGCACGGAAGAGGCCGTGGAAACGCCACGAGTCCTGGCCTTCCAGCCATGAAGCGCTCGAGTATTCGTAGCATGCGACGGTCAGGGTGTGGTTGCCTTCTGCGTCCTTGCTGACGATATCGGTGATGTCGAAGGAGGTGGTGGTGTAACCGTCTTCCGCGTAACCGACGAAGGTGCCGTCAACCCACACGTAAATTGCGGTTGCGAAGCCTTCGAAGGCGAGCGCGATGCGGCCCGATTCGCTCAGCATCTTCTTGAGGTCGCCATCCAGGGTAAAGTGCTTGCGGTAGAGGGCTACGTGGTTCTTCTCGGGGATGTGAGGAGCTTCGGGGTTTTCGTGGCCGTCCCAGGGCATCTGGATGTTGACGTAGGCGGGGCGCCAGAGTCCCTCAGTTTCCAGGGTGGCGGGGACGGGGATGCTCTGGTAGTCGCTTTCGTCGAGGGCGGGGGCGGCGAATTCTGCGGTGGTGACATCAATGTCTGAGGCCCATGCAGTGCGGACAGCCCACGTGCCGTTGAGGCTCTGCTGGGGGTTTGAGGAGTGATGGTCGGAGTGCGCTGCCTCCCTGTTGACAGCGTACACAGTGGGGTCATCAAGCCACGCTGCTGAGGGTGACTGGGAGGAGACTACGGGAGTCGTTTGTTCGGTGGAAGACATGTCTTCCTTCCTCTCGTATACATCTTTGTTTGGTCCCTTTAAGGATGCCGGAAGGCGATGATGAAAACAAGGTTATAGGGCGTTCAAAATAAAATTACGCGTAATGCGCTGACCTGCAAAAAATGCATTTTGACATTTACTGCTCGGGGTTTATGAAGGGCTTATCTATCAATAAAAAAATATTCGTGAAAACCCTTCTCGGTTTTTCCGCAATCGCTATACTTAGAATAATCAATAATCACGCGGATAAGGTATAAAACACATTTATCCGCGTGTGAGCTACGATTGCTTTCCACATAATCCATATCGACCTCGAAGGAGAAGGTGATGGCGGGCCAGAATCACTCCGGAGCTTCCGCAACTGCAGAACACTCCGCCCCAAAACGCAAGCCAAAGAGCTTGCTGACTCAGCGAATCTCATACGCACTCGGTAACCTGGGCCAGGCAGCATACTACAACGCCTTGAGTACTTACTTTGTGACGTACTATGCTGCACAGACTCTGTTCTCAAGCTACGAAAAAGATGAAGCAGCCGCCATGATTGGCATTATTACGCTTCTTGTCTTCATCATTCGTATTGCAGAAATTTTCATTGACCCGCTGCTGGGTAACCTCGTCGATAACACGAAAACTCGCTGGGGCCGTTTCCACCCCTGGCAGGTTGTCGGTGGTGTCACTTCGTCAATTCTCCTTTTTGCGATTTTCACCGGTCTTTTTGGTCTGGTGAACACCGACAAAACTCTGTTCATCATCGTCTTCATCATCGTCTTCATCCTCCTGGATGTTCTCTACTCCCTGCGTGATATCTCCTACTGGGGTATGATTCCGGCGCTTTCGTCGTCCTCGCGCGAGCGCAGTATCTTCACTTCCTTGGCAACCTTCACCGGTTCGATTGGCTACAACGGCGTGACCACCACCGTGGTCCCCATCCTGGGCTTCTTCAGCGGTATGGCTGGTGCAGAGTCCAACTCGCAGGCTGGTTGGACTGCCTTCGGCGCTATCATCTGCATCCTGGGTATTGTGACCGCACTGGCTGTGGCTTTCGGTACCACCGAGCAGGAGAGCGACCTGCGTACCCACTCTGAAGAGGGCGGTAACCTGCTGCAGGCATTCAAGGCCATCGGCCAGAATGATCAGCTCCTGTGGATTTCTCTGAGCTACCTGCTCTTCTCCATTGCAAACGTGGCAACCACCGGCTTCCTGCTGTACCACTTCATCTTCATCATCCGTGACAAGGAACAGTACTCGGTCGTTGGTCTTATCGCGTTCATTACCGGTCTTGTGCTGGCTCCGCTGTACCCGGCCATCAACCGTTTCATCCAGCGTCGCTACCTGTACCTGAGCGGCCTGGCCATGATGATTGTCGCCTACATTCTGTTCATTCTTTTCCCGCAGAACTTGGCTCTGGTCTACGTGGCACTGGTCCTGTTCTACACCCCGAACACCTTCATCCAGATGACCGCTATCTTGGCGCTGACCGACTCCATTGAGTACGGCCAGCTGAAGACCGGTCAGCGCAACGAGGCAGTTACCCTGTCCGTCCGCCCGATGCTCGACAAGATCGCTGGTGCTCTCTCTAACAGCATCGTGGGTGCGGTTGCTGTTGCTGCCGCTATGACTAACGGTGCAGATCCTAATAGCCTCACCGCGCAGAACATTCAGACGTTCAACACGGCTGCTTTCTATGTGCCGCTGGCCATTATTGTGTGCTCGTTCCTCGCCTTCTTCTTCAAGGTTTCTATCTCTGAGAAGGAACACGCGAAGATTGTGAAGGAGCTTGAGGAGAAGCTTGCTTCTGCATAGGTAAAAGCAGGGTAAGTCCTTCACCGCATGAGAGAGGCGCCCGCCTCGTGGGTTTATTCCACGGGGCGGGCGCCTTTTAGGTGTAGAAGCTACGCGCTTCTAGGCTGAAGCTTTTAGGAAGCAGAAGCCGAGGACGAAGAGGAAGTGCGCATACCGGTCAGCTTCCACGCACCGTTCTCGTAGACACCGTGCAGGGTGCGCTCCACATCGTTCTTACGGTCCGAATCGGAGGAAGCGTTCTCCACACGGTCCTTGCTTGCGATGAACTCACCGCTGTCCATGGTCAGGCGGATATCCCAGTTGTAGGCGTCGCCATCACGCTCGGGCTGAGCGGTAAGCATGGTGATGGTGACGGACGGGTCCTGCATCCAAATCTTGCCCTGCTGCAGGCCAGCACCCAGGGTGCCTTCTTCGGGTTCGAGCATGTTCTTCAGCTCGGAGTTGTCAACCGCGCATTCACGCAGGGGTTCGGTCTTACCGGTGCGCATGTAGTACTCAATGGCTGCGCCGAAGAACGCGATGGACTGGTACAGACCCTCGACGCTGTTCTCGTTGGCAACGGCGGGCTTCACGGGCACGGGGGCGTTCTTGGACGGCTCGGTGCGGGTTGCGGGCTGGTAGTCGGAAGGCTTGGATGTGTAGCCCTCCAGGACTGCAACGCCGGAGTAGTCGGTGCGTGCGGTCTTAGATGCCGACGCGGAAGCAGATGCGCTACCGGATGCGTTGCCGCTGGTTGCCTGAGGCTGAGCACCGCAGGCTGCGAGGAGGGTTGCGCCGCCGGTTACTGCGAGCAGGCCGAGGGCGGATCGGCGGGTTACGTTCTTCATGGGTTCTCTCTATCTGTGGTGCATTTTCCGCACCGTGGTGCGGGTGATGCCTGCGGCATCTAACGGGAAGACGGCACTACACGGGGTGTAGTGCCGTCTTCCAGTATATGTTTTGTGGCGGGGTGCCGCCGGGTCGCCCTCTCAGCCGCCCAGCCGTTCCCCGGCGCATCCGGGGTTATGGTCGGGGTTTAGCCGCCGTAATAGTAGTAGTGGCTGTAGGAGCTGCCGTAGTAGTCGCTGATGACGATGCGGCCGCGGCGGCCGTAACGGTGCGAGTAGTAGCCGTTGTAGGGGGTGCGGCGCACGGTGGGGCGGTAGGTGGTTGCCTGTGCGGGGGTGAGCAGTGCGCCGAGGGCGGTTGCTGCGCCTGCGCCTGCGGCGGCGAGTGCTGCGCGGCGGGTGAGGCGTGCGGACTTCTTGGTGGCCATGATATGCCTTTCGGGGTTGGTGTTTCTGTGAAGTGACGTGGCGTGTGCACGGCGTGCGGCTGTGCATTAACCATTTCTTATTGTAAGCCTCAACGTTAATGTTTTTGCGCGCAGAGTGCACCTTCTAGTTGAGGGTTAGACCATGCGGGCTAGTCAACGTTTTTCCGGCAGAAAAATTGCGGAAATATTGGTTGAGAAACACGCCGGGCACGCACTCAATACGGGCTGAATCGCGGGCTACATGTCTACTTCGGCGAGGCCCGAAATTTCCTTGTCCTTGATGTGCGGGATGGTGGAGCTCCAGTTCATCCACGCCTTGACCTGTGCGGCTTCTTCGGGGTTGTTCATGTCTGGCCAGCGGTCGTTTTCCATCTTGAATCGGGTCATTGCGAGGAGGGGGTAGCCCTCATAGATGGGCCCGAAACGCGCGATGCGCTTACCCGATTTCGTGTCGAAGGAGACGGAGTCTGAAATTTCACTGTCGGAACTCTGCGTATACGTGACCTTATCGATCGCGTTGAGCGGGTAGAAGGTTTTATTGTCGTGCCCGTTGTCCTCTTCGAATCCTTCCGGCGAGATTTTGGTGTAAGAACCAGCGGTTTCGTTAAAGACATATAGAAGAAAGCACGTGAAGAGGAAAGCTCCGACATCATATAGAAAATGGAATCCTATATCGCCCAGCAGATGCACCATAAACATCAGAGCAGGGGTCATGGGAAGCGCGACGGCAAGCACAATTATTTCGGAGCGGTCGCTTCGAGTAATGTAAATGTTTTTGGCGTACAGCTTCTTGTCTCGGCGTCGGTTGATTTCGTAGACAATGATGGACTGGAATATCTTGTACGCCTGTAGGACATTTACTACGCCCCAGAGGGCAATCATGGTGTAGTTCATCATCATGGTGGTCAACTACCCTTTCTGTTTTATCGGTGACCGGCAGCCTTCCGGCAACGGTGCGGAGGGTGCGGGTTCGTTCTCAGAGTAGCTAACGAAATCGGGTGGTTAAGCCCAGATTTGCGTTATCCGCGGAGTGGTTGCCGAGTCTTCACCCGAGCCTTGCATCCAGTTAACCTTCTGGTCAGATACCGTGCGATAGGCTAAGGATGTGCCCGTCACCACCGGGGCGAGCACGATTCACCAACCACTACCGCACAAGGACGTACATACCATGAGCACAACCAAGGTAAGCAGCGAAGCGCACAAGGCAACGAAAGCCTAGAAACCTAGCGCAGAATAACAGCCCACAACCCAGAAAGAAGGTGAAGAGCAGTGAAAAAGAACTCCCCAAGGAAAAAGAACGTTTCAAAGAAAAGGAACACCCCAAAGAAAAAGAGTTACCCAGAGGTAAATTACGTTACCGAAACTGGGGCTTCAAAGAAGATTAACAAAAAGAGGTACGTCAAGAAAAAGAAGAATAAAGTCGACTTCATAGAGTATCTTCGCGACATAGCAAAAGATGTATGGGATGCACGTGGCTCCATCATAACCGTAGTAGTCATTCTAGGGTTCTTCGCGTCCTTACATTTTATGACCAACTACAACCCGGGCAATGAATCCGCTATCTGCACTGTTACCTCAGTCGAAATCATTGAGCATGAGGACCCCTACTCAATCTCCGGCGAATTCGAAACGGAAGAGTGCGGAATCATCAAATCAAGCAAATCCCCTGATGGTATCCCCATCCGCAAATACCTCCAGAACTTTGAGACGGGCAAGAAATATAGGGCGTACAAGTCCTTCGATACCCGAAACGATGAATTCGACTTCAGCGTCCTCCGCTTTGAAGAGATCAAAGAGTAACCCCTCCCCCGCAGAAAGGATCCCACCGTGAGCTTTATCGGCGAATTTATCATCGACTTTATTGGAGAGGCCATCGCATCCTCACCCACCCTGCAGCGAGTGCTCCTGTGGATTCTGTTCTCTGCATCCGTGCTCCTCATACTTGTCCCCGTCATGACGGGCGAGTACGCGTGGAGCATCCTATCCATCTCCACGATGCTGTTTTCCGTCGTGATGATTGACGGCACGCGTGAGCACGGTGTGCAGGATGCAAAGAACGGCGGCGCGTACCATTACTTTCTGCTGACGGTGGGCACGTTCTGCGTTGCCGCGATTGTTCTGCTCGCTGCTCTCTCCCTGGCGGGTGTCCCGCCGGTTGCCTCCACCCCGCAGGTGGACGGTATCAATTTCGCGCCCTGGTATGTGGTGGCGTCCGCACTGGTTCTGCTGCTGTTCTTCTACAATGCCGCGCAGCCGAGCGAGGAGATCCCTAACCTGCACCGTATGGAGCGCATCAACCGGTATGTGCGCACCGTGGTGCTGGGTGTGAGCGCCCTGATGGTGCTCTTCTGCCTGGTTATTCCGGTGGTTTCGTTCGCTGCTGCCGGTTATGAGCCTGTGGGTGTTTCAGTGGTGTTGTGCCTGGTGCCGGTTTTCCTGATTTTTGTGCGCCGCACCCTGTTCAAGCTGTGGGCGGCGACCTTTGAGGAGGGCACTGCCGGGTATGGCGTGTTGCGTGGCTTCTGCGTAGCCCTGGTGGGTTTGGGCGGATGTTTGGCGGCGGTCCGTCTTACTGCTGATGTTGTGCAGTCCGGTAGCGGGTTGTCGCTGGTGTATGTGGTGCCGGTGATCGCCTCGTACCTGCTGGTGAAGAGGTACGTGACCGTGGGTGTTGCTATCCCCGAGAAGGAAGATGAGGAGGACCCGGAGGCTGAACCTGCTGCAAGCTAAACCGTGGAACCCCGCATAGAGAAGGCCCCGTGGGTTGAGGGATGACCTCAGCCGCGGGGTTTTTCTATGTCAAACAGAGTTCGGTAAGTGCACTAGGTTGAAACGAAATGAAAAATACCTTTAACTATCACCTCAAGGTTGAATTGAATATCCTGATGAGGCACCGACTAGGAGGAAAAAATATCAACCTTCCCATATTGGACTGATAAAGTGGTACGGGGCTTTTTCTCTTTCCGGCTTTACCCCTGACCCTATCCACTCAGGTGGGCACTATACAGTGGCGTTTCAGACTTGTCGCTGTTATGTGTCTGCACGGTATATAACTCAACGAAAAGATCATCATGACCAACCACACCACAGCGCGTCAGCGTCTACTCCGCTTCCCTTTGATTTTGGGTGTCACGACGGCACTTATTTTCTCTTCTTGCTCCACGGGCACGAACAATAACAGTGCCCCTTCCGATAAGGGTACTGTTACTTCTCAGAGTCCCCGCCAGGTAGAGAACGCTACTAATGTTCTGCAGAACGTGAATATTCAGATGGGTCGTGACGGCGAGGTTTCGTCGATTGAGTCGACCAACATTTACGTTAATGACAAGGATCGTACGAGCTCCTCGAGCAACGTACAGTTCAAGCCGAAGGACGTCGTCAATGACCTTCCTGTGCGTGTGAGCCTGCAGTATTCTACTGAGCGCGGTAGCGGCACTAACCTGAATGATTTGAACGGCTACAGCGGCGAAATCACGATTAAGGTTACGGTCGAGAACCTGACGGTGAAGACTGAGGACGTCACCTATGATGCATCCGGTACTAGCCGTACTAGCCCCGCACCGGTTGGTACTCCGTTCTCTATTGCTGCTTCTACTGTTCTTTCGGGTTCTCCTACTCAGGTTATTACGACCCCTGACGCGGCTGATTCGTCGACGAATGGTGTGGTGAGCACCAATGATGAAGGTAAGGCGGTTGTTCAGTGGGGTGCTATTTCGGCGCCTCCGGTGACTGCTAGTTCCTCTTCTTTTGTGTTGAAGGTCAAGGCGAAGGATTTTAGTGCGCCTACCTTCAACATTTCGGTGCAGCCTGGTTTTGCTTCTGATTTGTCTGGTGCGGGAATCATTACTAACGGTTTCACCTCTCAGGATGCGTCTCAGGTGGCGCTTCTGCAACGCACTATTGATACGGTCAACGAGGTTAATACGACGTTGACTAGCGCTAGTTCGCAGGTTGCTCAGGTGCGTCAGAGCCTGGATGATACGTCTGCGACCTTGGGTAAGGACACTGCCGAGCATCTGAAGACTCAGAATGAATCATTGACGAAGACTATGCAGGGTCTGCAGGCGAATATTGAGAGCCTGCAGAAGGATCTTTCTGAGGCTTCGCGTACTAATAATTCTCAGCTGATTTCTCAGTTGGAGCGTACTGTTGCTGCTCTTCACTCGATGCTGGGTGATACGACGGCGCGCCCCAATGTGTCTGTTTCGCATAGCGGCGGTCGTTGTGTTGTGCATCGTGAGGAGGGTGCGAGTAGCCGTAGCGTGTACGGTAATTTGGTTCAGCTATCTGCTGTTCTGAATGCGTATGCGGAGGCAAGTTCGGATTGCCAGCAGGATCTTACGGCTTCGATTCGTGAGATTGTCGGCCCGGAACACCCGACCGCTGAGACTTGTTCTTCTAACGGTTCGGTGACCTGCGCCCTGTTCGGTGCATCGGTGACGGTGCAGAGCTCTCTGATTGCACTGGTTGCTACCGGTGAGAAGATTGTGGATCACCTGCAGCCGGAATATTTGAAGGGTGCGAACAACAACTATTCGGCGTTGAAGCGTCAGATGGATGAGCTTGTTGCGCAGATGGAGAAGGACCCGTCTTCTCTTGATGCTGATGCTGTGCGTTCTTTGAGTGAGAAGGTTAGTGCGGCTCGTCAGAACGTGAATCAGATGAAGGAAACGTCGAGCCGTCTGATTGAGAGCATCAAGAACGTTCATTCTCGTGCGGCTTCTGCTCGTGCGGAGCTGGTGGACGGTTCTGGTTCTATGAGCGCTCAGAATAAGGAACTGGCGGAGCAGCTTTGTGCTCTGTCTACTGAGCGTGGCGGTTCTCTGTCTGCTGAGCAGGTGGAGCATCTGCGTGGATACCTGACGGCTTCTTCTTGTGGTGGCGCGGCTTCGCCGTCTGCTTCCCCGTCTTCTGAGGCGCCGTCTGAGGCTCCTAGCCCTGCGCCGTCTGAGTCTGCTTCTGCAACTCCTTCTGAGGAGCCGTCGAAGAAGGTTGAGGCTCCTTCCGCTGCTCCCTCTTCTGAGGCGCCTTCCGCCGAGCCTACTGCCACGGAAGGTAATACTCGCGTCATTACGGTGGAGAACGCGAATGAGCGTACCTACACTTCGAACACCCCTGCCGCACGTACTCCGATGGAGCAGCGTATTGCTGCCGCGGTAGCTGCGTGGGATGAGGTTCTTGCCGCTACTTCGATGGATGACCCCAAGGAGGGTCTGGCTCGCGACGCCAAGGACCTTAACGATGCTGTGAACGCGGTAGATGGTGCCCTGGGCGAGGTTGAGAAGACCCTGAACGATGCCGCAAACGCGCAGAACCAGGACGCGGAGAAGAAGGAAGAGCCTACTGATGAGGCTAAGGTTTCTCTGCGTGATCGTATCCATTCAGCTTCGGATGCCGTCAATGCTTTGGGTAAGAACCTTGAGGATATGACGAACATGCAGGCTGACCTCTCCACCGCTATTAAGGAAGCGTTCAAGGAGTCTGCCGATGAGACTCGCGAGAGCCTGACGGGCATGATTAGCGAGGAGATTCGTAAGGTTTCGAATGATGGTTCTTCTAGCGCTTCGGCTGCTAAGGAGGCGTTCTCCGCTTCGATTGCTGGCATTACTGATACCGCGAATACTGTGGTTCAGGTGGCTGGTGAGTCCATCGAGGTTCAGCACAAGGATATGAATGATCGTATTGAGGGTCTGCGTCAGTCTCTGGATTCGGTGACTGAGCGTTCTCTGGTGGCTCTGAGCACCCGCGCTGAGAACGCCACCCGAGATTTGGCTGGTGCATCCGTTCAGCTGAATAACGACCTGTCGAAGCTCATGCTCGATTTGGGCGATAGCAACGCTGAGGGTGCTGGTCTCTTGGGTGCGCTCAAGAGCAATAGCGCGAAGGCTGGTGCGGCTGATTACCAGCTTGCTTTGGCGATGCAGAATGCTCAGGGTTACACGAACCTCCGTTCTGAGGATATTGCTGCTCTGCAGAAGCGTCAGGCGCAGTTCAAGGCGTCCCTGCAGCGTCTGCGTTCGCTGCCGACCTTCCACCTGTCGAATGCTGGCAGTGCAGAGGTGAAGACGGTGTACACCTTCCAGATTGGTGATTAGCCGTGGGGTTTTCCCCTCATTTGGGCTCTGATTCAGGTCCTCACCGCCGCGACGGCAAGCGGCTCACTCAGCGCACCGTGGTGTGGTGTGTCAGTCTGTGTGTGCTGTTTAGCCTTGCGGTGGTGGGGATCTGGTATGGCGTGCGCGCTGTGACTCCTCAGCCTTTGCCGCTTGGTACGGGTACGAACCCTGCATCTGCGGTGACGGTTCAGCAGGCTATTTCTCTTCCTGCGTCTGGTCGTGAGCCTGTTATTGGTGTTGTTACTACTTTTGGTGATGATGCTGAGGGGTCTGCGTGGCGTCTGAATGCTCAGGGTGCTCGTGTTGCGCAGTACCGTCTGGCTTTGGGCAATTCTTCTGTGAAGGTTCTTTATGCGAACGATAAGGGAACGGAGCAGGGTGCCCGTGAGGCGGTAGAGAAGCTCTCTTCTGAGGGTGCTTTGGGTATTGTGCTTGCTTCTCGGGGTGAGCATCTTCGGGGTGCTACGGCTGCTGCTAAGGAACGCAATGTTGCGGTGATTGAGGCGTATGACCGGGTAGATGCTGGCGATGGGGTATGGAGTTTTGCTCTGGACCCTGAGCGGGAGAAGCAGGTCTATACGACTGCTATTCGTTCGCTTGCCGGTGCATCTAGCACGGGTTCTTCGCAACAGCTTGATGGTGTGCGCACCATCCTGCTGGATGCGGGTGAGGGCTCTGCGCCGGACCTTCCCTATACGAATCGCGTTCAGGTTTCTGCTGATGAAGACAGCATGAAGGACACTCTCAAGGAGCTGACGCGCCTTCTGGGGGACAAGTCTTCGGGCTCTTCTCCTGTTCTGGTTTTGACGGGTTCAGCGTCGACTCAGGCGAAGGTGCTTCGTTCTCTTCAGAGGGCGGGTATTACTTCTCCGGTGATTGCGGGTGAGGAAGCTTTGACGGAGCCTTTTATGCGCCTTCTTCTGGAGAACGGCGGTTCCTTGACTGACAATATTCGCGTTGTGGGGCGTGTGCAGGCACGTGCTGCGGCGTTGAGTGCTGATGATGCCGGTCGTGCTTCTTCGGCGTTTGTCTCAACTGTGGAACGTATGAAGAACGATTCTTCGCTCAAGGATTTGTCAGGCGAACAGTCGTTCTCGAAATCGGCAGCGTGGGCGGATGCTCCCTCCCATAACGCGCTTTTGGCTTTTGCGTATGCCACGAGCCAGGTTCGTGAATACACTCCCGAGGCGGTTCGACGGGTTCTAGGAACCCTTCGTTTGGACGCTAAAGATTCTACGGTCGCGTATCCGTTGGATTTTTCGTCTTCCTACGCTGCGGGCGGGCAAGTGGGTCTTCTTTACCCGACCGCGGAAACTTCGATGATTCAGGGCGGGTCTTCCTCAACGGATGCGGTGAATCCGCCGGTGTGGATGCTTCGCACGTTCACCTCAGAATCTCGCGACTAGCTTTTCCGAGCAAAGCCTAATCCGTACAGAGCCAGCCCATCACACCCCGGCTTTCGGGTATTACTTCTAGTCCGTCCACCAGCGGGGCTCACGATTTATCTATTTTGGAGAACACCTTATGCGCTTTTTCCTTGATCTTGAAGAGCATAACGGGAGCTATGAACTAGACTCCTGGCAGCCTGAGACGACCATCGCTGATCTCATCCAGGCGACCGGTGGTCCCTCCTTGCCTGCCGACGAGCCGCTGTATTGCGATAACCGCCCGGTGACGGCATCCTCCACTCTGGCGGAGGTCAAGCCGATGGAGGGTATGCGCATCTCTAGAGCACCGCTCTCCTACCCTTCCCTGGTGCAGGGCTGGAGCGTCTGCTTGAGCGGCGGCTCGACGGTTACCCTGCCGCACCCTATCCCTTCTTCGCGTCCTCTGGTGGCGGGTCGTTCCCCGTACGCCGATATTGTGCTGCCCACGGCGAGCGCGTCCTGGGAGCATCTGCACCTGCAGGTGGTTCATGATGAGTCGACAAACACTCAGAAGGTGCGCATCACTGACCCGGGTTCTACGAACGGTAGTTTTGTGGACGGTCAGAAAATCCCTGAGGAGGGTCTGACTGTTTCTGAGAGCACCACTATCCATGTTGGGGATTGTGTTCTGACTCTGCAGCCTGCTCCTCAGGAGAAGGCTGCGCCTCGCCCCGGTAGCGCCCCGAATGTGAGCGCATCGGGTACTGCGCCGTTTAACCGTCCGCCGCGTCAGGGTGCGTTGAGCGCCCCGGATAAGGTGGAGGCACCTACCCGCAAGAACGTTTCTGACCCGCCAAAGTTCAATATTGCGATGGCAGTGGGTCCGATTATTATGGCGGCGGCAATGGTCGCCATTATGCAGGAAATTCGTTACGCCCTTTTCGCGATGCTCAGCCCCATTCTGAGTATTGGCATGTGGGTGGAGCAGAAACGTCGTCACGCTAAGGATAAGGTGAAGGAGCGTGTGCGTTTTGAGCAGGAAATGGAGAAGTTCAAGGAACGTATCGCTCTGAGTAACCGTGAGGAAATTGAGCGTCTTCACGACCTTGCCCCGGCACCGGATGCCGTTCAGCTGCGGGCGCTTCTTCCTGCAATGACGCTGTGGCGCCGCCGGAGCACCAGCCCTGACCTGTTGACTTTCCATGTGGGTACTGGGCATATTCATTGGGCTCCTGAGCTGACGAAGCCGAGCAATCCTGAGCCTGAGGTTCAGCATATTCTTGAGCACAATACCCTATGGGATGCCCCGCTGGTTGCTGACCTGCGTGAGGGTGGCGCTATCGGTATTGTGGGTCCGCGTAAGCAGTCTCTTGCCCTGGCGCGTAGCCTGGTGCTGCAGGCGGCGACCCACACGGGTCCTGCTGATATGACGATTGCGGTCTGTGCTGATTCGGCGCGCTCGCAGGACTGGGTGTGGACGTCGTGGCTTCCACACATGCATATGGCGCAGAACCAGCAGATGCGTTGGTTTGCTTCTGGTAAGGAGCAGTCGGATCAGATGCTGCGCTCTCTATACAACGACATTGAGTCTCTTCCGACCCGCGGCCTGTGCGTGGTCGTTGATTCGGATACCCTCACTGAGGGCCGTGAGTCGCCGGCACGCGACCTTTTGGCGTACGGCGATGAAGTGCGTCTGATGGCGAATAAGACTGCTGCTGCGGGCGCTCGCCGTGTTGCCGGTATTGTGCTGGCTTCTTCTGTTGATCGCCTTCCTGCGTCGTGTACTTCGGTCGTGGAGATTGGTGAGGAGGCTTCTATGACCTATTCGGAGCCTCGCCGCCGTTACACGGTCACTGACGGTGTGCTCGCCGGTGTGAGCGCTGAGGATGCTCTTCATGTGGCGCGTACTTTGGCGCATCATGAGGACCCTGAGCGTCTGCTTCTGGGCGGCGGTTTGCCGCAGCTGGTAAAGCTGCCTGAGCTGGTTGGTTTGCCGACACCTCCGGGTGCTGAGGATATTGAGGCGTTTTGGTCGCAGGCTAATGGTTTCAGTACTGAGATTGGTGTGGGCGACTCTGGCGCGTTCACGCTGGATTTGGTGAAGGATGGTCCTCACGGTCTGGTGGGTGGTACCACTGGTTCGGGTAAGAGTGAGTTTTTGCGTTCGTTGGTGGCGGGTTTGGCTGCTCACCATGATCCGAGCCGTTTGAACTTTATTCTGGTTGACTTTAAGGGTGGTGCGGCGTTTAAGACGTGTGAGCGTCTGCCGCATACGATTGGTACTTTGAGCAACTTGGATGCTCAGTTGGCGCACCGCGCTATTGAGTCGTTGGAGGCGGAGATGGATCGTCGTCAGCGCCTGTTTGCGGCTGCTGGCGAGGGTGTGGACAACATTAAGGATTATTTGGCGACGAACCCGCCGGAGCCGATGCCTCGCTTGCTGCTGGTGATTGACGAGTTTGCGATGCTGGCGAAGGACTTCCCTGATGTCCTGTCGTCGCTGGTGAGTATTGGTGCGGTGGGTCGTACCCTGGGTGTGCACATGATTTTGGCGACTCAGCGTCCTGCTGGCGTGGTGAATGACGATATTCTGGCGAATACGAACTTGCGTGTGGCGTTGCGTGTGCAGAGCCGTGAGGATTCTTCGAACGTGATTGGTGTTCCGGATGCTTCGGAGATTTCGCGTTCGCAGATGGGTCGCGCCTATGTGAAGCTGGGCCAGAATGATATTTCGCCGGTGCAGACTGCCCTGGTGACGGGTCAGAGTGGCACTGAGGTGGTGACTTCTCTGGAGGTTCGCGCGACCGATAGTATCGGTATTCCTCGTTCAGAGCGTGCGCGCCCGAAGGTGTCGTCGAGTGATGCGAATGACCTGGATTTGCTGATTGATGCTGTTGTGGCGGCTCATGCGGCTCGTGGTGCGGTTGCTCCTCGTAAGGTGTGGCCTGAGCCGTTGGGTTCGTATGTTGATTTGGCTGATTTTGGTGTGCGTGGCTTCCCCGATCCGGATCTTCCCACTGTGGGTGGTGTCCGGGACGGTGTTCTGATGTGCACTTTGGGTGATGAGCCTGAGCTGCAGCGTCAGGTGCCTATGGGCTGGAATATTGAGATGAGCAACCTGCTGCTGGTGGGTGTTGCCGGTAGTGGTACGACCACGACGATTCAGTCTGTGGTGCTGGGTTTGGCTCAGCATTATTCGCCGGAGGACATCGATATTGTTCTAGTGGATATGGGCGCTGATGGCTTGTTGCCGTTGGGTTCTTTGCCGCATGTTGTGTCTGCTGTGGGTACCGGTCAGGGCGCTAGGGAGCGTCAGGCTCGTTTCTTGCGTTTTGTGAAGTCGGAGCTTGATGCTCGCCGCGCTGATGCGTCACGCCGTAAGCCTCTTTTCATTGTTTTGGATGGTTTTGCGACGCTGCGTGATGAGTTCTCTGACGCTGTGAGCATGGACTTGTTGGCAAATTTCTACCGCGTGTATGCGGATGGTCCTGCTGTTGGTATTCACTGCGTGGTGTCGACGAGCCGCGCGAAGAATATTCCCTCGCAGATTCTTGATGCTTCGTTGCAGACGTGGTTCTTCCAGCTGAGCGATATTCACGATTATTCCTCGCATGGTATTCGCGGTACGAATGTTCCGGCTGCGGTTCCCGGCCGTTGTGTTGATCCGAAGCGTCTGCGTCAGATGCAGGTGGCTACTCCCGCTGTTGGCGTGGAGGAGGCTGTCTCTATGGTTCGTGAGCGTTTCCCGCAGGCTCCTGCTAAGCGTGATGTGATTGGTCAGCTGCCGTCGTGGGTTTCGTGGGAGAGCATGCCTGCTGCCGAGTTTTCTCCGAGCCTGTGGCGTATCCCTGTGGGTATTGCGGAGGCTACGTTGGAGGCGTGCGCTTTTGAGCTGTATGAGGGTGAGCACGCCATGGTTGCGGGTAATCCGCGTTCGGGTAAGTCTTCTCTGCTGGTTGCGTTTGCTCGTCTGGTTGCTCGGGCGAGGGCAGCGGCGGAGCAGGCGGTGTCTGCCGCGTTGGCATCTGGTGACGCTACCGCGGCGGAGAACGCACGCATGGATGCCGCTGAGGTTCCGGAGGTTTGGGCTGTATTTGATCAGCGTTCCGGTCTGGTGAATGCGCCGGAGGGCGTTTTTGACCGGGTGTTTGAGAGCAAGAATGCTTCTGCTCAGGTGCAGGCGGCTTTGCAGGATGCCGCGGGCCCGGTGCTGTTGCTGATTGATGATGGTGACCGTGTGGATGACCCGATGAACGTTTTTGATGCGATTGTGAAGGGTGATTTCCCGGACGTTCACATTATTGCTACGGGTAAGCCGACTGATTTGCGTCCTTTGTATAGCCATTGGACGAAGGCTATTCGTAAGTTCCGTACTGGTGCTGTGGTTCAGCCGAATGTTGATACGGATATGGACATGTTCGGTTCTATTCCGAGGCGCGCCCCGGTTCAGCTGAGCGTTGGTCGTGGCTACGCGTTCCTTGCCGGGTCGCCGGTTCTGGTGCAGCTGATGAGCCCTGAGGATTCTCAGCACCGTGGCGGGCTGTAGGGCTTGTTTGGCGTGTGGTGAGGTATCGTGTAACTTTACCGGCTATTTTGCTGTAGGGGTCGCCCCGTCTGGGGAGTCTTCCTGCTTGTTGTGAAGTTGATGTTAAGGAGTTAGCCCGTGACTGTACCTGCTGGTTCGCCGCAGTACTCCGGCTCGGAGCGTCGTGATGCTCATCCTACCCCGCAGGCTACTGGTCAGCCTGCGGGGGGCTTGGTTGCGGGCGCTCCCCTTGGCTCTTCGTATCGTTTGGTGCGCCGGGTGGGTTCTGGTGCGGTCGGTGAGGTGTGGGCTGCTACGATGAGCGGCTCGTGGGCTCTGTATGCGGCGAAGGTTTTGCGTCCGGAGCTTGCGGAGAATCCTGTGGTTCTTGAGTCTTTTGTGCGTGAGCGTTCGGTGTTATTGGCGCTGTCGCATCCTCATATTGTGCCGTTAACGGACATGGTGGTTGAGGGTGGCGTGCTGGCTCTGGTGATGGAGTTTCAGCATGGCGGTTCGTTGCGTCAGAAGCTGGATTCTGAGGGTCCACTGCCGGTTCGTTTGGCGTTGAGTCTGATGGTGCAGGTTCTGAATGCGGTGGAGTTTGCTCACCGTCAGGGCGTGATGCACCTGGATATTAAGCCGGAGAATGTTCTGCTGAGCGGTGTTTTGGGGGAGTCCCTGGATCAGCAGGTTCGTGTTGCTGATTTCGGTATTGCTTCTTTTACTGGCTCTGCGGGTTCGGGGGCTTCTCGTTCGTTTTCTGGTACTCCGGGGTATATGGCTCCGGAGCGTTCTGCGCATGGTGTGGCTACTCCGGCGGTTGATGTTTATGCGTGCGCGGTGACTCTTCATGAGTTGTTGGTGGCGGCGCGTCCTCTTCCGGCGCGTGGTGGTGCGGTGCAGGTGTCGCCGCAGATTCCGGCTGAGGTTGCTGAGGTTCTTCACAGGATGTTGGCGGAGAACCCGGTTCAGCGTCCTGGGGCAGCTGAGGCTGCCGCTAAGCTGCGTCTTTTGGCTGAGGGTTTCGCGGCTGATACGGTGCTTCCTCGCTGGGTTGAGGTGTCTTCGGGTGCTGTGGGGTACACGCCTACGGTGGTTCACGGTGCTGGGCCTGCGGTTTCTGCGGTGCCTGGGCAGAATGTTACGGAGCTGTATGGTGCGGGTATGCCGTCACTGGGTCAGGCGCAGAATGAGACGGTTATCCGCGCTCCTTTTGTGGTGGAGCAGCCGGTATATGTTCCTGATGAGGTTGTTGAGGAAGAGGAGCCTGCCCGTTCGCCGTTGCGCCGCCCGCTGGTGTGGGGCGCCATCCTGGGTTCTTTGATTCTTGTGGGTGTGCTCGCTTTTGTGGGTTTGAGCGGCGGTAAGGGTTCGTCTAAGACGGCTGAGTCGTGGTCTGCTTCGAGCCGTAGTTCGGCGTCTTTGCCGAGTGGTTTGGGTACCCGTATTGAGGGTACGTATAACCCGCGGGATAAGAGCGCCCGCCTGACGTTTGAGTTTTCCTCGCAGAAGTCGGCTCTTCGGGGCGATATTTTGCAGGTGCTTCCCGGTGTTGAGGGTGGTTCGTGTGCTTCGGTGACGTGGGATGCCGGTCAGGCGTCTTCTGGTGTGGCGAAGAATCAGTCGAGTGTGACTGCGGTGGATGTTCCGTGTTCGTGGAATCTGTCTGGGGTGAGCATCCCGGCTAATGGTGTGGTGCAGGTTCGGGCGAATGTGTCTGCTGAGTTTAAGGATTCGCGTGCTTTTGAGGAGTGGGTGAACCGTATTGATTCTGAGACGTCGAAGGCTATTTCTGACAGGGAGGTTCGTTCGACGGCGTACCCGATTCAGCGTTTGCGGTCGATTGAGTTGCGGGTTCCTTCTCGTGTGGTGAATCAGAGTGTTTTGCCGGTGACGGTGGTTCCGGTGTGGCCCAGTGGTGCGGATGAGTTGAATCCGTTGATGGTTTTGCCGCGTACGGGTGAGTTTTCGACGCTGGTTCAGGCGATTTCTCCGGATGCTCAGATGATTAGTTTTTCGGATGGTTGTTCGGGGCATGTGTTGGTGTCTGAGGATCAGCGGGTGGTGACGGCGCTGTCGGTGACGTCTAAGTGCCGCCTGAATGCGCAGATTGGTAATTTCACGAACCTGTCCAGTAGCGACTTCGCGATTATCACCCGTTAACGGTGGCGCTCTAGGCTAGCTGCCACCGGCATGCAGAAAGCCCCTGGGCTGAGAGGTCATCTCTCAAGCCCAAGGGCTTTCTCTATACGATGATTTATTGACTGAACGGTGGTTATTCTTTTATTTCCTCGAGGCGAATAGTATTGAAATTCACGGTATCATTTCTTGTATCTAATGTTTTATACATTTTATATTTCTTTCCCGCCTGAATTTGGGAAACATACTCCCGAATAGTTTTGCCATCTGGAGCGTCATACATTTTAACAACACCACATTCACTTGTCTCAAAAACACCCCTGGGAGAGAATACAGTGTAGTTTGATGCCTGACCTCCAATAGCTTCAATTTTAGCTACGCTTACAGTACATATGGCGTACCAATTTTTATCTTCGAAGTGGTCAGTGTAGTGTATATATGTAAACAATAACCCCATGCCCAGAACAAGACTAATGAAAAATCTTAATTCTGGATTGAACTTCTTTTTTAACCAGGAGAACATTATTTAATCGCTTTCACAACAACACTGTTTAAAAACATATTGCTAAGTAATTTATCCACCGCACCTGCAGGATTCCGAGCCGCTTCTGCAGCCTGATACATAGGATAAACAATTCTATTTCGATATCTTCCAGCAACATCTGCATCCATCTTCACAGTTCCCTTTATCGAAGACTTTGAAGAATCTTTAATAGCGCCTACAATGAGTTTTTTCCGATACTCTTTTTCTTCCAAAGGCTTACCCAAGAGGGTATTATCAGTATAGTACTGAAGTGAATTCTTACCAAGACCACCGATCGTATCCGCGATGGCACCATATGCCACATCCGTAGCACGACCTCGGGCACCCACTCGAGCTATATCTCCACTATACCCCGAAACCCGCATACGGCTCTTAATAGATCCACTAATATTGGCACCAACTGCAGAAGCTGCAGCACCAGAAATAAACATTCCGACAGCACCTGCCAAATTCTTATCCTTCACAGTATCATCCTGGTAATATGCCGTCACGTTATTAGCACCGCCGGACAGCGTCTCTCTCACCATATCTTCTGCAATCTTTGATTCCTTCATACCAGCACCCAGGTTCCTGCTTTGCGTAGCTACAGCAGTCTTTACCTTATGCCATTTCGACGCAAGAGCACCTGCTTCAGCAGCCTTCTTGGCGTTCCTAGTAGCCTTAGCAGCTTCAGCAGCTTTCTCTAGCTTTGTCATCTTTGATGCAGTATCAGCAATTTTTTTCAAGCTAGCCAAACCGCCGGTAACGGCACCAGCGACAGCACCGCTGACAGCTCCCTTAGCAGCTTCCATACCAGCCTTTGACCAATCTACTGGCTCACCCTTAACTTTCTGCTCGAGCACCGACATGCCAGCACCCATTAAAGCACCTGATGCGGCACCAAGTACTGCACCGCCCAGAGGACCCAAACCAGCACCAACAGCACCAATCACAGCACCAGCAATAACCATGGCACCGCCAGCCACGTACTCCAAGACATTCCTTACAGAGGCGGCAACAGCCTTCTGTTTCTCGAACTCCTCCACCGACACCGGCGACAAACCCCACGGATCCACCAAAGAAACCGGGTTACCACCCACCAGCGAGAACGGATCAGCACCCCAACCAGCACCCACAGGCGCAACCAAAGGATCAGGCGCAGTAAAACGAGCCACACGCGAATCCACCACGCGGGCACCCAACACCTCAAAACCAGAAGAACCCAGCACCACGCCCGAAGCCGCAGACACACCAACCAGCGAATCCGGCAACACAGGTACACCACCAGTAGCAGAAGCGCCCTGAGCAGAAGGCACAGCAGGCGCCACAACACCCAAAGAAGCCCAACCGTACGGGTCCAACAGACCGGCACCAGAACCAGCACCAGGAACCAACGAACCCACAGAAGGCATCGACGAGCCAGCCACACCCAGCACACGCGGAACAAACGAATTCTCATCCCACACCAGCGGGTGCATCACCGAAGCATCAAAACCAGCCACAGAACCAGCATTAGTACGAGCGCCGGTTGAGGGTACGCCAAATTCAGGTGCACCAGCAGGCGCACCACCGGCGGCAAGCACACGACCATCAGTAGAAGCACACAGCAGGGAGAAGGACACAGCCGAATCCTCAGCAGAGCCCCACGACGCCACCGAGTTCACGAACCCGGCCGCACCATAGGTCAGGGACGAGCCGGAACCATCCGAAGAAACCTGCAGAAGACGCGAATCATTACCGTCATACGAGAACACGCTCGTCGAAACCGGCACCAAAGTGACGCCCTCAAGTTCCACGGACTCCGGGCACTGCGGAAGCCACGCCTGAGCGTCCTCAACAGCAGAGGCAAACTCAGCCGACTGGGAGCCAGACTTCGCCTCATCCTGCACGCCGTAGACGCATACTGCACGAACGCGGGCACCCTCATCAGTGACCAGCACCTTCACCCAAGCATTCTGCGGCTGGGCGCTATCAAAGTACTCAACACACACCAGCGCGCCAGCAGCATCATAGGTCCAACGCAGAGTCTCAGTACCGCGAACGGCAGAAGAGAGCATCTGCGCGTCAGTGTAGGTGTACATGACCAGACCAGCAGGCGAATCCACACCGCTAATACGACCCAAATCATCACGAATAATCTCAGTGTGCAGAGCCTCAGAAGAGTCTGCCTCAGCGGGCTGCTCGGTCACAGAGGTCATGTGCGCACCACGGTAACCAAACTCACGAACCCAAGTACCCGCCAAATCAGACACCTGCGCACGCACCAGCGCATCTACCGCGTTGTACTCGAAAGAAGACTCCACGCGAGACTCAGAGGTAACGGCGGTTCCATCCAGACGGTACGCGGTAATGTCAGTCTGCTTGACCATGCGGCCAGCAGCATCATACACATAAGCGCTCGAACCCAGAGGGTGCACAAACTCAGTACGCAGACCATCAGCATCGTAATCGTAGGACAGCTCATAGCCGCCAGTCTCGTCCATGTACGCGGTGCGGAAAGACTCCGGAATCTGAGCACCAAACTCACGGCGCTGACGAACCAGACGACCCAAACGGTCATAAGACTCAACCGTCACTACGGGAGCACCAAACGCATCAACGCCCGCGTGATCATAAGTCGTCATCGTACGGCGCGCAGAATCACGCTCCATACGGTACAACAGAGAGCCATTCACCGAATGGGAGCAGGGAACACCGTCACGGTCATAACCGAAGGAATGTACAGCACCATTACCGTCAGTGCTGGTCAGCAGACGACCGGCAGCATCATAGGTAGAGGTAGTGCGCACACCCAGCGGATTGGTTGCCGCCAGAACATTGCCCATCAGGTCATACTCGTAGCTGGTAATACGACCGGCAGGGTCCATCACGGAGATAACGTTACCCGCCTCGTCATAACGGTAATGGGTCACGCCACCAGCACCATTAGTCACCGCAACCACCTGAGAAGCGGCATCATAAGTGAACGAACGAGTACCCCACTTGTTATCGCGAATGCTCTTCACGCGGCCACAAGAATCCCAGGTGTAGAACACCGGAGAAGCCACACCGGAACCGGTAATGGACAGCACACGACCGCATGCATCATAGCGAACGCGCGCCTCAGAGCCGTCACCGTACACCTGGCGAATCAGACGGGAATCAGCGTCGTACTCGTAGCGAGTCACGGACTGCTCAGGAGTACCGGCAGCCTCATAGGTTGCAGCCAGTCGACCGCACACATCGTAGCTGTACTCGGTCGCACGACCCGCGGGGGAAATCATGCGCACCATCTGGTTCGAGCCGTTGTACTCGTAGCGGCTCAGACCGCCCTCAGCGTCCAGTACCTGCACGGGGTTACCCGCGCCGTCATAAACCATCGTAGAGACAGTCGGGTCGTCAGCATCTGCACTAACCTGCGGGCCAGAATCCTCAGAGAGAACCTCGCTGCGTACCGGGCGGCCCAGGTGGTCACACGAGATACGCACGCGGTCAACACCATCGTTAGTGGTGAAGGTCTTGCGCGAGGAATCGACGGAAGTACGTACACTCACGCCGGTCGGGTCAATCAACGCGGTCAGGGTGCTTGCGGCATCATACTCGCGAGTCCACACGCCACCGGCGGGGTCAATGGTGCGGACCAGGCGCATTAAACCATCGTAGGCGTAGTTGAACTGCGCGCCACCCGGCAGGGTAATGCGGTCAATATTGCCGTTCGTATCAAAGGAACGCTCCATACGGCGGCCCAGCGGGTCGACCACGGCAACAATGTCACCGCTCGGACCGTACTCGTACTCGGTACGGGCACCAGCGGGATCCACCGATGCCACCAGGCGACCGCCAGCAGCGTACTCAAAACGCCAGCGGGAACCATCCGGATCCTGACGGCACACCATGTGACCGGCAGAATCATAGGTGAACTCAGTCTCCAGCCCAAGAGCAGAAACAATCTTCACCAGGTGGCCCGCAGCAGAGTACTCACAACGGGTCAGCTGCTGCTCAGCGTTACGAATACCGGTCAACAGACCAAAATCGTCATACTCCAAGGAGACAGTAACACCCTCAGGGCTCACCACACGCTGTAGCAGGCCGTCAGCCCACTCAAAACGGGTCACATGACCGTTGCCGTCGGTCATGGAAGAAGGGTTACGCTCAAAATCGTTGGCGTACTCGTAAGTCACCGTAGTCATGGGGCTTACGGCAGGGCTCTGGGCAGACTCCTGCCCCGAAGTAGCCTCATCGAGGGTGTTGCCCTGAGCCTCAGCCTCCAGGCGGGCACGGCGAGCCAAACGGGCGGCACGGCGAGCGCGCGGATCCGTCTCAATAGCGCTCATTGCCACGGAGACTACGCGGTCTTGCTCGTCATAAGCAAAGAGGGTTTCAGCGCCCTCATCGGTGACCTCACGAATAATACGGCCGCGCTCATCGCTGTAGCGGGTAATGCGAGAACCATCGCGGTCTACCACACTCACACGGTTGCCAAAGTCATCGTAGGCATAGCTACTACGCCCACCTTCCGCATCAACAATAGCGGTCAGGCGTGCGTACTGGTCACTAATCCACAGGTTCGTGTAGGAGGCATCCTCATTCGCAACGTCAGTAATGCCGTTCGGCAGATAGCGGTAGCGAACACGACGACCGTATTCGGTGTCCTGTTCGGTAATGCGGCCGGTCGGGTCGTAGTAGTTCGTCACCTCAACAGTGCCGGCACTAGCTACCACACGGTGAATCAGACCGGCAGCGTCATGTTCATAACGGCGGGTACCGGCGTCACCGTGCACAGCGCACAGATGGGTACGACCATCAAGAGTGACGTACTCATAACACACCGACTGGCCGCGAGAAGAATGGATAGCGCCGACAAGGCCGTCCTCGGTGTACTCCACGTCGATACGTGCACCGCGCTGATGCACGATAGCACCGACACGACCCTCTTCATCGCGCAGGTACGCGACAGCAGTACCTGCTCCAGCGCTCATACCCAGGTAAACACCGGTGAGGCTAAAAATGTGCTGAGTTCCAGAGTTGTCGGAGATACGCAGCAGGGACGAAGCTTCATAGCCCGTAGCGTGCAAAATATAGCGCAGGGAGGGGTCAGCAATAGAACCCTCTTCACCCATCAGCTGGGTGAGGGGTAGTTCTTCAAGCCACCATGCTTCACGGGGAGCACGAGCATAGCCGTGGGTGCCGTCCTCACGAATCATTCGGTCGAAGGTAACCTCACGACCGTCAGCCATCGTCCAGACAGCATTCTCAGCATTCAGCTGCACACGGCTCTCAATATTTGAGGACCAACCAGCACCGAACACACCGGATACAGCGTGCTGACCGAACACAGCCACACTGTTGTACATACGAGTTACAGAGCAAGCAGAAACCGCACCCGAGAATGCCATATCGGTCTCTTCTTCAATGAAGTTACCGGTTGCAACATTCACGGGGTCATTCACATAACCGCTGGTAGTAGACTTACCCACAACAGCAGGGGCCGGAACTTTCAACTCGTGACGTTCAGTGCTAACACCGGCTGCGCTGATTGCACCTTCCAGAGTCGAATTGGCAACGGTAATAATCTGACCCGAGCTACCGTACTGCTCAAAGGTATCGGCTACGATACCCAGCCAAGTCTTATCATTAGCGTTCGACTTATTCCACGCTTCAAACGTGCTAATAAGATTTTCAGCATCAATGGTTCCCCACTGGCACTTAGCCGCAAACTCAGAAGCAAGACTGCGGAGCTTACCCGGCTCAGCATCAAAGCTAGTACCAAGGTTTGCCAAAGTATTAGAGAGAGCACGCACGGTCGAAGGTCGCGCCGAAGAAACAGTCATGCCCCCCGAACGAGTCCCAGTGCTCTCACGCTGGCCTGGGGAAGTGGTGTCAATCGTAGTATCCGGAATGTACGACTCGGGACTCGGGGCCCCTTCTCCAAAAATACTATCCCACCACTTGCGGAAACCGCCCCAGTTATCGTCATATTTCTTCTCGTACTCACGCATGAGTTCACGGTTTCGTTTTTCTTTTTGGGCGGCCTCTTTAAGACGGTCCACCACATCAGCCAGCTGGCGGAAGACATTGGCGATATCACGACCATCGCTAATGGTGGTATCAATATTTGCCGCCGCAATATCGGCGTAGTGACCTACGAAGTCCTCCAAAGCAGTCGTCAGCGAGTTCTTAAGAGGGGGTAGTGCACTGTCAATATTCTGTGCAACGGTGCGACAAGCGCCAGCAAGGGCATCCGACGTAGCATCATCGTACTTGACTTCTTCAGTATTCAGATTCATGCTCTGTTGTCTTTCGGTGTGGTTAGTACGGAAGTGTGGTGATTAAACAAGTCTAAGCAGGCATGCTGCCATGCCTGGGAATAACGTGTACTCAAGCCAATTAGCAGAAAACGCCGCCTACCGCTCACCGCCCCGTAGCCGGGGGGCGGGGCGGTAAACGGCGTTTACCAGGGAAGGCTTAGGAGCCGCCACCTGCCTGGAAGATATCGGTAGAAATCTGGTTGAGCTGCTCGCGCAGGTCGGTCAGTTCCTGAGTCAGGTTACGCAGGGTGTTTTCTACGCTGGGCCAGGTGTCATTGCGGAAACGCTCAGCCAGGGGGCCGTCCCAGTTGTTGGGGTCCTTCAGCTGGTTACCCTGCTGGTTGAGGTTGTTGATTTCGTTCTGCAGACCGCCATTGATGATGTTCTGGAGAGCAGTAATGGCATCCTTGGCTGCCTGCGATGAGAGTACGCGATCGGACACGATGTTCCTCTTTCGTCGTTGAGTTGCCGGAAGATGTGCATTAGATACGCGAATATCAAATACGCACCGTTAGTGCTTTGCACCACTTCGAACATTACACTATTTCGCGGCAAAGCGCACCCTCTGCGCCCTGTTGTGAGAAAAATTTCTCATAGTAGACATTGCACAGCAGTGCGTGCATATACATTTATCTACTCTCATCAAGGGTTTTCTCTCGCTACGGTATCCTTGGGAAAGGTACGCCACCTTCGGGTGGTGCGCTTCCGGATATTCACCAACCACATACGAAATGAGGACTTTCATGTCTGAAAACACCCCGCAGCCGGCTGCACCGCAGCAGCCGCAATTCATCCAGCAGGCACCCGCCGCACAGCCTGCCCACGGCGCACCCGTCGAAGCACCGAAAAAGAAGAAGTGGGCGGCAGTAACCGCACTAGTCCTGGGCATTATCTCCGCCCTGACCGGCTTCATTATCCTGGGCGCATTTACCGCAATCCCGACCGTTATTTTCGCAATTATTGCCCTGGTCATGGTCAAGCGCGGCACCGGCAAGGGCAAGGTCATGGCTATCATTTCGCTCGTACTGGTAGCGGTTGCGATGGTCACCTTCGTTCTGGGTAACAATGTGCGCGCTCAGAGGGATGCAAGGCTTAAGCAACGAGCCCAGGAAGCAATCCAGAAGTGTGAGAGCAAGGAATTTGTTGGCGCCTACTACACCGAGAAGGACGGTAAGCGCTACTGCGCATACGGCGGCTGGCTCTACCCTGTAGACGACGACAAGTAGACCGACCGTCTCGGTTATTGACCGATGATGTGACGGGTGGGGGCGTTCGCGTGTGCGGCAGTCGCCGCACCTGCGGGCGCCCCTCAACCGTATCTTCTGGAGGCGCCGCCGCCTAGTTTGGGTGGGGCACGTGCTCTTCCTATTCACCAACCACACGAAACGAGAACCCACCATGCGCATTTTCCTGATTATTATCTGGGGTATCCTGGCTTTCATCTCGGTAACCGGGACGCTCTACATCATCATCAATTACGAGATTCAGCGATGGAAGGATATGGAGCGCCGCCGCCAAGGCGCGTACATCCGACGAGTCAATCAGGCAGAGGCTCTTCTAACAATATTTACCCCTGGATTCCCGTGCCTCTATCTCTTTGCTCATCTTATAGACGAGGGGTCTCCAGGTGCCTTTTATGAACTCCTTGGGATATTTCTGTCAATCGGGCTCATGATGTATGCCTGGTACGTACACATTGCCTATGTGAAGATTTCCCCTGAAGGCGTCGAGCAGCGCATGTGGTCAGCACGCACGACCGTCTATCCCTTTAATGCTATTGACGGCATTGAATACTACGAGGCAACCTCTACAGACGACCAGGATCTTGTGTCTTTCTACAGTAAATCCGGAAAACTCATTGCCGCCTTCTGCCCGATTATTCACAAGAATTATCGTCTGATGGCGATTGTGCGGTTCAGGATTGATAATGACCGCTGGCCTGATATGAATAATCCGAGTGATATTGCTCGAGTGGATGCTCTAGATAGTGGCCCTGAAACAGTCCCGTACTTCAGGGAAAAAGAGAAAGTCACCGGCCTCGCCGACGTTGATATGTAGCACCGCATAGAGAAAGCCCCTGGACTGAGAGACCATCTCTCAGCCCAGGGGCTTTCTGCATACCAGCGGTTACTCACCTGAGCGCCGTCACCACCCGCCGGTGAATGGTCGCCCAGTCTTCACCCGAGCCTTGCGCCGAGTTAACTTTTTAGCCATCTAACCCATAGACCATCAAAGTGCTCGACATTTCTACTTGTCAGAGCTTTCATGCACATAGAGTATCCTTGGGAAAGGTACGCCACCTGCAGGTGGTGCACTTCCGGATATTCACCAACCACATACGAAACGAGGACTTTCATGTCTGAAAACACCCCGCAGCCGGCCGCACCGCAGCAGCCGCAATTCACCCAGCAGGCACCCGCCGAAGCACCGAAAAAGAAGAAGTGGGCGGCAGTAACCGCACTGGTCCTGGGTATCATTTCCGCCCTGACCGGCATCTTTGTCATTGGTTCGTTCCTAACCATCCCGACCATTGTTTTCGCGGTGATTGCTCTGGTCATGGTCAAGAATGGCACCGGCAAGGGTAAGGGCATGGCTATTACTGCTCTTGCCCTGGTTCTGGTGGCGTACATTGCTACATTTGCTTTCTTCCAGATTCGTGCCGCGAACCTTGAAAAGTCTAACCGAGAGGCCCGCGAGGTTATCCAGAAGTGCGAGAACCACGAGCCCGGCTACTACATCATTGAGAAGGACGGCAAGCGTTACTGCAATGCTGGCGGCTGGGTCTACGAGATGGATAAGTAAACCGGTTTATTTGGTTCCATGATTAGCCGTCGCTGATGGAGGGGGCGTTCGTTCACGCGGTAGCCGCCGTGCCTGCGAGCGCCCCTCAACCATATCTTCTGGAGGCGCCATGTACCTGGCCACAAGTATGCCCCAGAGCACCTGCAGCGCATCCTTGATGCGCACTCCACTACCATTACCAACTCCTACCTGATTGAAGGAGCGAATAGCTAAAATGATGTCTCAAGAATCTGCTATTACCTTTTGGGGCGTATGCTCCATCATCACAACTATTTTCACGATTTTTACCCTTGCCGCTTACATCATCAATCGACGCCGCGACGAGAAGAAGAAGCGTGAAGGCATCTACATTAGTCGTCTGCGAGCGCTACTGGTGTACGTTATTGTCTTTATCCCGGGCTTCCCGATTATCCGCTATTTTTTGTCGCTCAATGGCCCCGAGACTAACCCCTATGCAGAGGGTATTTACATCTTCATGACTGCTTTCCTCTTGTTCTACCTGTGGCACGTCAACGCCACGTACATGAAGATTTCTTCTGAGGGTATTAATATGCACACCCCCGTTCGCGGGTCGAGGATCTGCCCCATCGGCGCGATTGATAGCGTTGTTTATAGCGAGTCCAAGGATGAAGATACCCCAAGCCGGATGTGGTTCCTCACTAAGTCGCGTGCACGTATTAACCCGTTGAACCCGAATTATGATGAGTACTATCTCTTGGTCATTACTCGGTTCAGGATTGAGTATGGTCGCTGGCCTGACCTGGATAATCCGGCTGACGTGGATAAGGTGAACCAGCTGGATAACCGTTATGAAGTCATTCCGTATTTCATGAATAATCAAGAGATTTCGGGTCTTGCTGACGTCGATATGTAGCCCCCGGTTTGCGGGCTGAAAGCTCCCGGGGATGCGCGGCTCACCCCCGTGCTACCCCGGGGCTTTCGGGGCTCATGCGCTGGTATCCTCAGCACGTAGGCACCGCCGCCTAATTTGGGTGGGGTGCATACCCTTCCTATTCACCAACCACACGAAACGAGAACCCGCCATGCGCACTTTCCTGATTATCTTCTGGGGTATCTTTGCTACGTTCACAACAGTTGCGACGTTTTACGTCATCATCAATTACGAGGTGCAGCGCTGGAAAGATAAGCAACGGCTACGTGAGGGTATTTATATCCGACGGGTTACGCGGCTCGAAGCTCTCATGACGATATTTACCCCCGTTTTTCCGTGCCTTATGTTTGCAGGTCATATATTTTTTGACCCTGAATCAGCAAGGATAACGATTGACATAACGGCCTTGTTAGTATCAGTACCATTTGCCGCATACTTGCGCTATGTGCATGTCGCCTACGTGAAGACCTCCGCCGAGGGCATCGAGCAACGTATCTGGTTCTCCAACCCGACCCGCTACCCCTTCAACGCGATCAACCGCGTCGTGTTCTACAAGGCATCGAATTATGAAGACGATGACATGGTGGGGTTCTACGCCAAGTCAGGCACCCAGATTGCCCTGTTTAGCCCGATGCCTCATAAAAATTACCGACTTCTGGCGATTGTACGGTTCAGGATTGAGAACGAACGTTGGCCTGACATGGACAACCCGGATGATGTGGCGCAGGTGGACCGTTTGGATTGTGCCGGGAAGACGATGCGCTACTTTGAAAATTTGGGGAAGGTTACTGGCCTTGCCGACGTCCACATGTAACCCTCCCAATAAGCGCCGGCTACCCCCTGCATCCGAAGAGCCACAACCGGCGCGAACACCACCACCACCGCGAAAGAGGAGCACGCATCATGCACACCTTTTTCCTTCTGCTCTGGGGCACCTGCACCCTCGCATCAATCATCGGCGCCATCATTGTCGTTGTCCTGCATAATAGGCACCTGCGCCAGGACAGGCAGCTACGCGACGAAGGCATCTACATTACGCGCGTGCCCCGCCGTGAAGCACTCATAAGCCTTCTCACACCTATACTCCCGGCAGGTTTCTTCGCGTTCTACCTCTACACGCAGGCAGAGCTCGGCATCCTCTTCAACCTCCTGATGTTCATCCTGCTGCTGGTCTTCCTCTACCACCTTCTGCACGTTCACCTGGTGTACACGAAAATCACGCCCGACACTGTGGAGCAGAAGCTCTCACCGTTCGCTACCGTGACCCCCTACCCGATTAGGGCTATCGACCAGGTTTTCTACTTCCAAGGTACGGCGGAGGTGGAGGATTGGGATGGGGAAGCGACCGACAGCGCCACCTTCTACACCAAGAAAGGCAAGCAAATCGCCAAGCTAGACCCCGTTGGAAGGAACCACCGACTGCTGGCAATCGTACGGTTCCGGCTCGAGTTTGAGCGCTGGCCTGACCTGCGGGACTCGCAGGATCTGGCGTATGTTGATACGTGGGATAGCCTCGAGTGGACCCGACCCCTGTTCAGGAAGCTGTACAGACGACGCAACAAAATCACCGGCCTAGCGGATATCAAGATGTAGCGCCGCACGGCAGCCGATACGATAGACCCAAACACCGAACCCCATTCACCAACCACACGAAACGAGAACCCACCATGCGTATTTTCCTGATTATTTTCTCCGGAATTATTTTCGTGCTGTCCTTTATCTCTGTTGTCTACATCATTATTAGGTATGAGATTAATCGACGCCAAGATAAGAAAAAAGAAGCACAGGGAATTTACATTAAGCGAGTAACTCGCGCTGAGACGTTACTCTGTCTATTCATTCCGGTGTTCCCTTGTCTTTCTGTTATAGCGAATATTCAAAGTGAAAATGTGAATATCTGGTTGAATGTAGCAATTACTATTTTTTTATTTTTCTGCTATCTTTATGCCCGCTATGTTTTTGTCGCTTACGTGAAGTTCTCCCCCGAGGGTATTGAGCAGCGCGTCTGGTCAGCCAACCCGACCCGCTATCCCATTAATGCGATAGACAGCGTCGTGTATTACGAAACGCTGAATGTTGAAGACCAGGATACGGTGGGGTTTTACACCCGATCAGGTGAGCAGATTGCTGCTTTTGGTCCCCTGACTCACAAGAATTACCGGCTCATGGCAATCGTACGGTTCAGGATTGAGCAAGAACGTTGGCCTGACATGAATAATCCCACTGATGTAGCTCAGGTAGATAAGCTGGACAATGGCTATATGACCATTCCTTATTTCAGGGGCCGGGAGAAGGTCACTGGCCTCGCTGACGTCGATATGTAGCACCGCATCAACCCCGAGAACCAAGCACAGGAAAGCCCCCGCAGCCGAGAGTGAACTGCGCCCCGAAACTTGGACGCATTAAATACTAGCCGCTACGCGGCCTCCTGCAGGGCCTGA
>NZ_JAPWAJ010000010.1:0-33937 GCF_041432805.1 Rothia sp. 27098_8_27
AGGGTTGCGCGTCCGGGGCTTTGCTGTATTTGCTGTAGTAGTTGGGGAGGCGCCCGTACTCTTCCTTCGCTCCTACAGGGGCACCCGCCCTCGCTTCGCTTCGGGCACCCTGATGTCGCTTCAGGAAGGTACAGGCACCTCCTGTCCTTGACCGTAGACAGCACAAAGGGACGGTATTATCCTCGCTCGGATAATACCGTCCCTTTGTGTACGCGTTTAGCTCTGCTGCGCCAGGTAGTTCAACAGCGTCGCGGTCAGCTCCGGGTCATGCGCCAGTGCCGTGCCGTTCAGATGAGTTACCGGCGCAATCAGACGCACCGACGACGCCAACCACACGCCGTCCGACTCGAACAAATCCTGCGGGTAGAGCGGTCCGAAGCCCAGCTCCCAACCGGCCTGGCGTGCCGCCTCGAACACCGCACCCTGCGTGGTGCCGGGGAGGATGCCGTGGCTCGGCTCGGGCGTGTACAGCACCTTCTTGCCGTCCTCAATCTTGGCGACCAGCACCGAGGAGGTGGCGCCCTCAAGCACGCGACGCTCATCGGTGATGAAGATAGCGTCGTCCGCGCCGCGCTCCTGCACATACCGCAGGACCGCCATGTTCACCGCGTAGGAGAGGGTCTTCGCACCCGCCAGCAGCCACGGGTAGGCGCTATTATCCATCGGTTCGTGGCCGCGCGGCAGCAGCATCGCCTTCACACCCTCGGTGCGGCGCTTCACGATGGAGGCAGGCACCGGCGACGCCATAATCAGCGTGTACGGGCCCGGCTGCATGGAGGTCACCGCCTGGGTGGGGCCGCGCGAAATAATGATCTTCACGATGTGCTCTTCACCCAGCGCCGTTTCGGCACCGGCGGTCGCCTCACGCATGAGGCGCTCCACCGCCGAACGCAGAATCTCGGGTTCCGGGTCGGGCAAATCCAGCATGCGCGCCGACGATTCGAGGCGGGACAGGTGCATGCCGAGCTTACGCACGCGGCGGTTGACGGACAGCATGGTCTCGAAGACGCCATCGCCGCGGGTGAAGCCCTGATCATCAACGCTGATGAGGGGCACGGACGGGTCAACGAAGATGCCCTGCGGGTTCTGCTCGTTCAGAAGAATTACGGTACTAGACATAGTTTTATTGTACGTTCGCGCCCGGACCATAGGCAGGAGGCGTCTGTACCTTCCTGAAGCGACATCAGGGTGCCCGAAGCGAAGCGAGGGCGGGTGCCCCTGTAGGAGCGAAGGAAGGGTGCGGGCGCTTCCCTACTCATGTCCCAAGTGGGGCTAGGCGCGGAGGAAATATGCGGCACCCCGCCTCCCTGTAGGAACGAGGGCGAATACCGTCTCCCTCTGTGTCATCTGTTGAGGAGGGTTGGAGGTGCGTGTACCTTCCTGAAGCGACATCAGGGTGCCCGAAGCGAAGCGAGGGCGGGTGCCCCTGTAGGAGCGAAGGAAGAGTACAAGCGCCTCCCTACCCACGTCCCGAGCAGAGCAAACTAGCCCCAGAGGAACTGGATCGTACCCGCCGCAATAGATACACCGTACGCAACAGCGATAATGACGGCGGCAGCAATGCTCACGTGCACATCACGCGGCGAATAGGACGGCACACGAGCCCAGGTGCGTTCGCCTGCGCCGAAGCCGCGCGCCTCCATGGTGATGGCGAGGCGGGAGCCGCGGCGGATAGCCTGCACGAGCAGGGCGAAGCTTTGCCCACCGAAGGTTTGGGCGCGTCCGGCGAGGGATTGGCCTGCACCGAGTCCGCGGGCGCGTCGTGCCTGGCCGAGGGCGTTCCATTCGGCGAAGAGAATGCCGACGAGGCGCAGAGCGGCGACAGTGGCGAGCACGAACCGGGAGGGTAGTTTGAAGGTTTGTGCGAGGGAATCGCCGAGGTCGGTCGGGTCGGTGGTGAGTACGAATGCGAGGGTGGGTAGGACCATGGCGAGGGAGCGGATCATCATGGCTGCGCCGACGGCGGCGGAGTCGGTGGTGATGGTGTTGAAGCCGAGGTCGAGGATGGTGGTGCCGGTTTTGGCGCTGAGCATGGCGACGGACCAGCCGGTGGTGATGACGGCGATGAGGATGGGCCAGAAGCGGGCGAGGACGTTGACGGGTCGGAATCCGACGAGGATGAATCCGAGCAGTTCGAGGGCGAAGAGGATTCCGGAGGTGAGGGGGTCGCGCACGATGAGGGCGGCGATGATGAGGGTGAAGGAGACGATGAGTTTTACGCCGGCGTTGAGGTTGCTGAAGTAGCTGGTTCGGTCGATGGTGCCGAAGAAGTCGGTGTTCATGCGTTCTCCTTTCCGGGGGTGGTGAGGGCGGGTAGGGTGATGTGGTTGCCGCCGAGTGCGGCGGTGTAGTCTTCGTCGTGGGTGATGGAGATGATGGCGGTGCCGCCTGCGAGTAGTTCGCGGATGAGGTCGACGAGTTCTGCCCAGGTTCGTGCGTCTTGGCCGAAGGTGGGTTCGTCGAGGATGAGGATTTTGGGTGCGGTGGCGAGTGCGGAGGCTACGGAGAGTCGTCGTTTTTCGCCGCCGGAGAGGGTGAAGGGGTTGGCGTCGAGCAGGTGGGTGAGGCGTAGGTGGGTTGCGAGTTCGTTGGTGCGGGCGGCGAGCTCGTCTTCGTCGAGGGGGTTGCGGGTGAGTGCGGCGAGTCGGCGGGGGCCGAGTTCGAGTTCTTCGCGTACGGTTCCGCGGATAAATTGGTATTCGGGTTCTTGGAAGACGTAGCCGATGCGGCTGAGCATTTGGGCGGGGGTCCAGGTGGGCACGTCCCAGTGGGCGCGCTCGCTGTCGTGGTTGCCGCCGTGGTTGCCGTCGTAATTACGGAGCGCGTCGGTGGCGGTGAGGGTGCCGTTGGGTGCGGTGAGGAGCCCTGCGAGGGTGAGGGCTAGAGTTGATTTGCCGGCGCCGTTGGGTCCGAGCACGCTGAGGTGTTCGCCGGCGTGCAGGGTGAGGTTGATGCCGCTGCGCAGTACGGGCAGGTCGGTGGGTGCGGGTGCGGGGGTGTCGCCGAGGCGTTTGATGGTGCGTCGGCGTGCGCGTCGTTGTTTGGGGGTGGGTTGTGCGCGGGTGATGCTGAGGTTTTCGGCGCGCAGTAGCGCCTCGCCGTGCTCGCTATCGCCGCCCGTAGCCTCGCCGCCCGCAATATTACCGGTCTGCGGCGCACGCGGCACGTAGTTGGGTACCCATACGCCCGCGTCGATGAGTTCTCGGCGGGCTTCGGTGAGTACGGTGTCGGGTGCGCCATCGTGGGTGATGGTGCCGCCTTCGCCGAGCACGATAATGCGGTCCATGTGCGGCGCCCAGATGCTCACGCGGTGCTCCACGACGAGCAGGGTCGCGCCGGTGGCTTGCGCGGCGGCAAGGATGCTGTCGCGTACTTCCTGCACGCCGGAGGGGTCGAGATTGGCGGTGGGTTCGTCGAGAATCATGGCGCCGGGGTGCATCGAGAGGATGCCCGCCAGGCCGAGGCGCTGCTTCTGACCGCCGGACAGTGCGCTACTGGGGTGGTCGAGGGCAAGGTGGTTGAGCCCTACCGCGGTGAGGGATTCGGTGACGCGGCCCCAGATTTCTTCGCGGGGTACGCGCAGGTTTTCGGGGCCGAAGGCTACGTCATTGCCGACGGTTGCCATGACGATGGAGGATTCGGGGTCCTGCTGCATCATGCCTGCGGTGCCGCGTGCTTCGGCAGGGGCTTGCCCGTTGATGGTGATGGTGCCGCCGGCGGATTCGCCGTCATCATCGTGGAGCACACCGGCGATGGCGTGCAGGAGCGTCGATTTGCCGGCGCCGGAGGTGCCCAGTAGCAGGACTTTTTCACCGGGGTTGATGGTGAGGTTGAGTCCGCTGATGACGGGTTCTGGGCGTCCGGGGTGGTGCCAGCTGAAGTTGTTGAGCTCGATGCGCGCCCCGCGCGGTGTTGCTTCCATGATGGTTCCTTAGCCTTTTGTGTGGCTGCTGTAGTGTGCCGAGTGGTGACTCGTGGTGAGTGACTAGTTGGTGGCTAGTTGCTGGTGGTTAGCGGCGGGTCTTGCCGGATGCCAGCGAGGAGAGCACACCGGTCTTGGCGAGGTTCTGCACGAGAATCCACGCCAGGAAGCCTGCGATAACTGCACCGGAGACGACGGCGCACGCTACGTAGATGATTGCCTTGACCGGTTCCATGTCGGGGTAGTAGATGAAGATTTCGTTAACGCCCATGAACAGGCCGCTGAGCGCACCGGAGAAGATGGCGACGGTTGCGTTCCAGCGGCGGTAGCGGAAGATCGCGAAGGCGATTTCAGCGCCGAGGCCCTGGAAGAGGCCCGCAATCAGGATTTCGCCGCTCCACGCGCCGCCGGTAAAGAGTACGGAAATGAATGCTGCGACGATTTCGCCGAAGAGTGCCGCACCGGGCTTGCGGATGAGCAGTCCGCCGAGGGTGCCGCCGAGCAGCCATGCGCCGGCGACGATGGGGCGGAATTCGGGTGCTGCTACGAGTGCAGTTTTGGCGGCGGGGCCGACTGCGATGTCCCAGATCCAGAAGATGACGGCGCAGGCTACTGCGATAACTGCAGCGATGACGATTTCGTTGACTCGCCAGCGCAGGTTCGGCTTCTTCGCTTCTGCCTGGGTAGATGCCTGGGAGGCGGGGGTTGCGTTCTGTGACATTGGTGGTCCTTCCGTCGTTGGAAGGGGAATGTCCTCGCCCTCTGATTGGACGAGGGCATTGAGAAGAAATTCGACTCCCTACGCCGGTACTAACCGGATCAGGTTCGAGGGTCTGCTTAGCACTCTCAGCGCCTCGGTGGCGCTCCCCTGTCGTGTGGGGTTCCTTGTCCGTGCCGTTGTGGTGCGGGTGGGAACCCAGGTTCGATTGTAGGCGTGTCTGGCTGTTCGCGCCAATTTGCCGCTTTTTGTTTTCTTCTTCTGCCCGCATTACAGAATTGCACGGTGTACAATTTTGGGACGGAGAGGCTCCAAGGCGGCACGAACGCCTTAAACCCTATACGCTAGGGAGTGGCGCTCTTTTCTCACCCAACCCCGAAGGGGTTCACGGGCAGGACGCCGCATCGTATACAGCTAAGGAGATACATATGAACCCCGTCGCTAAGCTTGCTATTGCGGGTATCAACATGGGCGCTGCTGCCCTGGTTGGTAAGGGCCTGGGCGCAGCCTGGACCAAGGCTACCGGTAACCAGCCTCCCGCCATTTCCCACGAGTCTGAAGATACCCTGCGTCAGGTCATCCTCTGGACCGTTCTGACCTCCGTCGTGGGTGCTGTGGTGAGCTTCGGTATTGCTCGCCTGCAGCGTCGTTTCTTCAACTAAGACTTTGCGCCTTCCGCGCGAAAGTTCATGAACTAGGCGGTACGTATCTTCGCTCGGTACGTACCGCCTGGTGTTCCATCTTCAGCACGCCCGCTCTACTTCAGCCGGTTCCATGCCGACGCTACGCTGAAGCGCCACCTCGGCATCCGAAAGCACAACTATGACTATTTCTTCTCCCCGCCGTAAAACGAAGGCTCAGCGTAGGGTCGTTGACCACGCGAACAGCCGCCGCTCGATTGCGTCCTGGGTCATGTGGGATGTTGGTTCGTCGAGCTTCGACTCGATTATGACGACCTTCATCTTCACCGTGTACCTGACCAGCAGCTACTTTGGCACGCCCGAAGAGACCTCCTCGGCACTGTCGCTGGGTCTGACCGTTGCCGGTTTCCTCATTGCGATTCTAGCGCCGGTGACCGGTCAGCGTAACGACAAGTCCGGCAGGGGCATCTTCTGGCTCGGTGTGAACACCATGTTGCTAGTCGGCTCGATGGCGGCGTGCTTCTTCGTGGGCCCCACCCCGCAGTACTTGTGGCTGGGTGTCACCCTGATTTCTGCGGCAAGCGTGTTCAGCGAGTTCGCGTACGTGAACTATAACGCCGTGCTACCGCGCATCTCCCACCCGGAGAATATCGGTAAGATTTCGGGCGCCGGATGGGCTGCAGGCTACATTGGCGGCATCCTGGCGCTGGCTGTGGTGCTGTGGGGTTTTGTGCTTACCCCCGAGGTGCTCGGCCTGACCACCGATAACGCCCTGAATATCCGTGCGGTCGCACTGTTCGCCGCCGCCTGGTGTTTGATTTTCTGCCTGCCGCTGCTGGTGCGTATGCGCACCCGCGAGCGCTTCCTGCCGGAGGTGCTGCCCACCCGCGAGCTGCGTTTCCTGGAGCTCGGTATGGAGCGTCTCTCCCCGGCTCGTCAGGGCGGTCTGCTCGCCTCCTACAAGGCGCTGTGGCGCACCATTAAGCGGCTGAAGATGACGTCCCCGCAGACCCTGTGGTTCCTGATTGCTTCGGCGGTGTTCCGTGATGGTCTGTCCGGTATTTTTACGTTCGGCGGTATTCTTGCGGCGGGCACGTTCGGTTTCAGCACTTCCGAGGTGATTCTGTTCGGTATTGCCGGTAGCGCTGTCGCGGCGGCTGGCGCGATTCTGGGCGGCTACCTGGATGACTACCTGGGCCCGAAGGCGATTATTGTTATCTCGCTGGTCGGCATTATCTTGGCGGCTACCCCGTTGCTGTTTTTCCCCGAACCGGGCGTGTTCTGGGTATGCGCTCTGCTGCTGTGCCTGTTCGTGGGCCCGGCGCAGTCGGCGTCACGCACCTTCCTGGCTCGTCTGGCGGATCCCGGTACTGAGGGTGAGCTGTTCGGCCTGTACTCGACCACCGGTCGTGCCACCAGCTTCCTGGCGCCGATGCTGTTCGGTCTGTGCGTGAGCATCATGGGCGCGCAGATTTGGGGTGTGCTCGGTATTCTGATCGTTGTGGTGGCGGGTCTGCTCCTGCTGCTGCCGGTGAAGGCGCCCGGTCCGCTGCGTATGCGTGCGGCTCGCCGCGAGCAGAAGCGTGAACAGAAGCGCCGCGACAAGGCCGCCCAGTAAGGCTGCTCGGTAAGGCGTCGCGGGGCTAAGCGTCCTGCAAACCCCGCAAATACAAGCCTGCAAACGCAACCCCGCATACACACAGGGAGGGGCGGGTAGAAGAATGATCTTCTACCCGCCCCTCCCTTGTGCTTAAGCAGTGCCTACCAAGCGGAGCTCAGAAAGCCGTGTCAGTAAGCCACGTCAGAGAGACCCGGCGGCTAGTCCTCCACCACGTCGTCCTCATCGTCAGCGACAGCATCCTCAGAGGAATCCAGTGCAATCTGCTGCTCCTCCTCATCCAGAACCTCATCGCTCGTCATCTGAGCCCAGGTCGCGTCATCAATCAGCGGATCATCAATCACACGGACCCACAGCATCGAACCAGCCGCCAGAGCACTCAAATTCTCGTCATACGCCTCCGCAGGCAGACCCTCAAAAATCTCAGCCAGACGCGCAAACAGGTCATCATACGAAATGTCGCCCTCAGCTTGCAGCCAGCACTCAGCCGCAAAATCAGACAGCTCATTCAGCTCAGTGTCGCACAGCAGCAAGAACGGGCCGTCCTCACCCACACGCACACCCGAAGTACCCGGCATACGAGACACCGCAATCGTACCGTTCAAGAACACACCCGGCAGGTGATCCTCAACCGTGTACTTCTCCAGGCTCTCAACCTCATCAGCATTCGGCAGCTCACCGCCATTCAGCAGATCCTGAACCAGCGGCAAAGTATCCTCAACCTCCGAGTACACCAGGCGCCACACGCCACCGCAACGCTCCACCAGCTTAGCCAGCGACACAACACCCTCAGGGTGACGCGCCAGACCCGAGCTCTGCTCGCTCAAGAACACCAGAGCCTCATGCAGCGGAACACGCTCAAAATACGGCTCCGAAGCCGACTCATCACGAGAAATGAACACAATACGCGACAGCTCATAGCTGAGGTCATCACGATCAACCACGTTCAAACCCAGATCCACCGGGTTCTGCTGATCCTTCGGCGCATTCGGGTCAACAATCACAGACAGCGGCTTCGGATACGGCGACACAACACCCTCATCCGAAATAATCGCAGTCTCATCAGTCAGGTACGCAAACTTCGAACCCAAGAAACGCGACGCAGTCGTCTTACCGCTACCAGAAACACCCACCAGCGCAACAGCGCGCTTCGACTCAGGGTCACCAATAACAGCCGCATGCAGCATCACACCGCGACCAACCAGCTGCTCAATCATCGCCAACGTAATACGGCTCGTCAGATCCTGCATACCCGAATCATCATCAGCCACACGCAGCGTCGAAACCTTATCAAACGAACCCATCAACGGATTCGCCAAATCCATCACCGACTCATCAGTCGGCGCATGAACCAGCATCACCTGATCAAAACGAGACAACGAAGCATACGCCTCATCAGGAGTATCAAAAAACTCCGGAGCAAGAGGCTCCCACGCCTTCTTAAAACGCTCCACAAAAGAGTCCGACATATCAATCAGATACAAAGAAACTTCCGCGCCAGCAACACGCAGAACAACAGGCTTCAGATTCATCAAAAATCCTTAGAGAGTGAGAGATAAAAACCCGCACGCGAGTGAACGCACGAGCACAACAGGCGAAAAAACCGCCCAACGCGGGCGCACAAACACACAGCCTGCACGCCCGCACCCCAAAGCGGGAAAGACTAAGACTCCACAGAACCATCCGCAGGAATCATCGTCTGATGAAAATTCAAATAACTACGCGAAGCAGTCGGGCCGCGCTGACCCTGGTAACGGTTACCATACGCACCAGAACCATACGGATGCTCAGTCGGGCTACTCAAACGGAAGAAACACAACTGACCAACCTTAGAACCCGGCCACAACATAATCGGCAAAGTCGCCATATTCGACAACTCAAGCGTCACATGCCCCGAAAAACCAGGATCAATAAAACCAGCCGTAGAGTGAGTCAGAAGACCCAAACGACCCAACGACGACTTACCCTCCAGGCGGGCAGCCACATCATCAGGCAGGGTCACCTTCTCATACGTAGAACCCAACACAAACTCACCCGGATGCAGAATAAACGGCTCATCAGGAGCCACCTCCACCAGGCGCGTCAAATCCTCCTGCGGCTGAGCAGGATCAATATGCGGGTACTTATGGTTATCGAACAGACGGAAGAAACGATCAATCCTCACGTCCACACTTGCAGGCTGAATCATCGACTCATCGAACGGATCAAGAACGATGCGCCCATCAGCAATCTCTTGACGAATATCGCGATCTGAAATAAGCACGTTTAAAGGATACCTGGCAAACACCACCCACGTGCAGGCATCCACCAGCCCCAGCACACAGGCCTACATCACATTTCAACCCCGCCACCCCGCACATAAACAACCGCGACACATTTCACCCCCGACAAGCAAGCGCGATACACTGAAAAAGATGCGGCTGTAGCTCAATGGTAGAGCGCACGCTTCCCAAGCCTGATACGCGGGTTCGATTCCCGTCAGCCGCTCCACAAGCCCCGGACCTTATGGTTTGGGGCTTTATTTTTTAGGTTGGATGCGGTGGTTGGGCTCGGTTGGACGGGTCGAGGCGGTATGTTCCTTGCTCCTGCAGTAGGAGCGAAGGAAGTGTATAGCGTGCGCATGGGGCTACAGCAGACCCTTTCTCGATGAGCCCTCGGGAAAGTGCCCCGACGTTCCTACGGAACCACCGCCATACCCGGCTGCCAACCCTCGTTTCCCGGCGAGCTGTCTGCGGTACCCAACCCGAAGGACACAAAACGATTACACCACTCCACAGGACTTGAGCAACCGCTACCGTACCGTTCCTGAACGGCTACCTTGCCAACATCAGCCACACCTATCCCAGGTCACAGAACGTGAAGCACCATAGCAGTTTGCCTTCGAGCGCACTCAAAGGTTTAGTGTAATTGATATGTTGGAAGAACGGTTAGAGCAAGCCCTTAGGCTCGCGATCGATCCACCCGGAGGGCTAAATACTGCGGCGTTGCGCGACCTGATCAGAGATGACGAGAACACTCAGTGGGATATCGCTACCACTGCCGAGTATTTGGGTATCAGCGCACATACGCTGCGCTATTACGAACGTGCAGGGCTGGTGAAAGTAGGACGCGATGCATCCGGCTATCGGCTTTACGATGCTGCGGCTGTACGGCGTTTGGTTTTTATTACCCGAATGCGGGTCTCTGGAATGTCGATTGCCCAACTCCAGCATTACATCTCCTTGGTTGAACAAGGTGCAGAAACAGTACAGGAGCGTCTTGATTTGATGCTGGAGCATCGCGACATCCTTCGACAACGAATAGAGGATCTTCAGTTATCGCTGGCAGCTACCGAATTCAAGATAGCAATGTATCAGAAAGGTTCCCATCCATAATGAGTGATCAGTACGATATTGATTCCGTCGATAACCAGCGACGTCGTGATCTTGGATTGCAGGTTCTCTCCCGTATCGACGGAGACGCTGGTCAGAGTGTTATCGAATCACTTTCCACGTCAAACCCTGCTTTAGGACACCACATCGCCGCATTTGCTTTCGGTGATATTTACGATAGGCCCGGTCTGGATGCACGCAGTCGCCAGCTAGTAACCATTGGCGTATTGACTGCATTAGGCGGATGCGAACCTCAACTTAAAGTTCATGTTGGAGCGGCACTCAATGTCGGGATTTCCGAAGAGGAAATTCAGGAAGCTATCCTGCACGCCTCAGTGTACTGCGGCTTTCCACGAGCACTGAACGCTACTTTCGCAGCACAGGAAGCAATAGACTCACGGCGGAACTACGACAGGTAAGTTGATAACGCCACTCCGGACACTTCCTGGCAGGGCCGGAAACCTTTGTATCCAGAGTGACGTTCTATTGGAGCGGCTGACGGGAATCGCTTCCAGGCGGAAATACATTCCCTCGCGCGCTCGGGATTTCCGCCTTCCAGCCCGTCAGCCGCTCTCCTCAAGCCTTCTGCCCCACGGTAGGAGGCTTTTTATTTTGGGTTGAATGTGGTGGTTAGGCTCAGTTGGACGGGTCGAGGCGGTATGTTCCTTGCTCCTGCAGGAGCGAAGGAAGTGTATAGCGAGCCAAGCGCACACACCTCAAAACACTTGAAGGATGTTCAACTCACCACACAGTTGTGCTAACCTAACCACAGAAATTCAAAGAGAGAATTTCTAAAAAACATCTACTCGACGACGAATCGTAGACCCGCATGACCCGCGAAACGCACCCCTACACCACCCCCGCACGCCCCCTCGACCTGAACCTCTACCTCGTCACAGGCGACAACCCCCTCGAAACCGTCCGGGCAGCCAAACACGCCACCTGCATCCAAGTCAGGTCCAAACCCATCAGTGCGCGCGAGCTCTACCAGCTCACCGAAGCTATCGCCGGCATCATCCAGCCGCACCAGACCCTCCTCATCGACGACCGTGTAGACGTCGCCCTCGCGCTGCGTGCCCGCGGCGTGCGCGTTGACGGCGTGCACATCGGTCAAGACGACCTGCCCGTAGCCGACGCCCGCGCCCTCCTCGGCGCCGACGCAATCATCGGCCTGACCACCGGCACCCGCCAGCTCGTCGAAGAATCCAACAAGATCGCGCACCTGATCGATTACATTGGTACCGGGCCGTTCCGTCCCAGCCCCACCAAGAAGTCCAACCGCCCGCCCCTCGGCATTGATGGGCTCCGCGAACTTGCCGAGCTGTCCGCCGTACCCACCGTAGCTATCGGCGACATCACCCCCGAAGACTGCCCCGCCATCCGCACCACCGGAGTCGCCGGAATCGCCATGGTCCGCGCCTTCGTCGACAACCCCGCACTGAAGGCATAGCCATGACCATCACCATCGTTGGCGGCGGAATCATCGGGCTTACCACCGCGTTTGAGCTCACCGAACGCGGCGAGAACGTACACCTCATCGACGCCGAAACCAGCGACTACGGCACCGCCGACGACGGCACGGCGCTCTACCCCGCCGCCAGCCACTACGCCGGCGGTATGCTCGCGCCCATCGCAGAAGTGCAATTCCAGCAGGACGCGCTCTTCCCGCTCATGACCGCCAGCGCCGACGCCTACCCCTCCCTTATGGAGAGGCTCAGCCGCGCCACCGACCTGCCCACCGGCTACGACACCACCGGCACGCTCATCATCGCAGCCGACCGTGCCGACGCCGAGCACCTGCAACGCACCCGCGCCTACTACCGGGACATGAACCGCCCCGCAGACCCCGTCACCCCCACGCAGGCGCGCGCCCTCGAACCGCTCCTGGCACCGCGTATCGCCGGCGCTGTGAGCATCCCCAGTGACCATCAGCTACACCCGCGGCTCATGAGGCGCGCCCTCAAAGACGCCCTCACCCGCCGCGGCGTCACCTTCAGCACCGAACGGGTCACCGACCCGGACGCGGGCGACATTATCTGCGCTGGACTAGGGGCAACACTGCACGGGGACTACCCGCTACGCCCCGTCTACGGGGACATTCTGCGCCTGCGCGCCCCGCGGCCCATCCTCAAGCATGTAGTGCGCGGCTACGTGAACTCCCGCCCCGTCTACCTCATCCCCCGCCCTGACGGGGAGCTGTGCATCGGCGCGACCAGCCGCGAAGACCACCGCACACTACCCGCCATTGACGGCGTACACCAGCTGCTACGTGACGCAATCCGCCTGGTGCCCGCGGTTGAAGAGTGCGAGCTTCTGGAGGCGAACGTCGGCGCCCGCCCCGGCACCCCGGACGACCTGCCCATCTTCGGGCACCGCACTCGCGCTGACGGCACCCGCCAGCTCGTGTCCACGGGCTATTTCCGCCACGGCATTCTGCTTGCCGCGCTCGCAGGCAAGGTCGGTGCGGAGGTCGCCTGCGGGGCTGAGATTCCGCCCATCATGCAGGCATGCGACCCGGCACGATTCACCCACTAAACACAGTCCCCGCCGGATGCACCCGGCACCTTCACGAAAGGATTTCGCATGATCATCACCTACAACGGCGAGCCGCTAACCACGAATGCCCGCACCGTATTTGACCTTGTCATGGACCAGTTTGGTACCGAAAATGGCGTGGCTGTGGCGCTCAATCGCAGTATCGTGCCGCGTTCCACGTGGCTGGATGTGCCGCTGAACGAGGGCGATAGGGTGGATGCCCTCACCGCCGTTCAGGGCGGCTAATCTTCCAGCCTGTATCGGAGAGATACCCACCGGCAAAAAAGAACAGATATTCTCGGTTTTTGTTCCCTAAACCGGGCGCACCGTAGCGCCCCGCACCAACCAGCAAACCCCGTTATTTAGACGTTCCCACAGAGGAGAACACCATGAGCCTCACACCGCTCACCATCGGCGACCGCACCTTCACATCCCACCTCATCATGGGTTCCGGAGGCGCAACCAGCATGGACCTGCTCGAGCAGGCGCTCATCGCCTCCGGCACCGAAATGACGACCGTTGCCATGCGCCGTCACGCCGCAGGCACCCCCATTTTTCCGCTTCTGCAGAAGCTCAATATTGCGCCGCTGCCCAATACCGCAGGGTGCCGCACCGCAGCTGATGCGGTGATGACCGCAATGCTCGCCCGCGAGGCGCTGGGCACTTCCTGGGTGAAGGTCGAGATCATACACGACGAAGACACCCTGCTGCCGGATACCGTGGAGCTGTTGAACGCTTGCGAGCAGCTGGTCGCCGAGGATTTCACGGTGCTCGCGTACACCTCTGACGACCCGGTGGCTGCCGCTCGCTTGGAGGATGCGGGCGTTGCGGCGGTTATGCCGTTGGGCGCGCCGATTGGTACCGGTCTGGGCATTTTGAACCCGCACAATATTGAGCTGATTGCTTCTCGCGCGCAGGTTCCGGTGGTTCTGGATGCTGGCGTGGGGACCGCCTCCGACGCGGCGCTGGCGATGGAGCTGGGTTGTGATGCGGTGTTGTTGGCGTCGGCGGTGAATCGTGCTGAGGATCCGGTGGCGATGGCTCAGGCGATGAAGTTTGCGGTGCAGGCGGGCGCGTTGGCGCGTGAGGCTGGCCGTATTCCGGTGCGTGAGCACGCGAAGGCGTCGTCGCCGTCGGAGGGTTTTGTCTCGTGGATGTAAACCTCACCCCTACCCCGGTGAATCCGGAGCATGCGCGCCTGGATCGCGAGCGCACGGACCGTCAGCGTCGCCTGCCGGGCTTTAATCAGGATGCGGTGGCGGCTGCCCGCGTGTTGGTGATTGGTGCTGGGGGTTTGGGTTGTCCGGTGGTGCAGGCATTGGCGGCGGCTGGTGTGGGGTATCTGCACATTGTGGATTCTGATTCGGTGGAGCTGTCGAATATTCAGCGTCAGCCGCTTTTTGGTGTGTCTGATGTGGGTGAGCCGAAGGCGGAGGTTGCGGCGCGCCGTGCCCTGGATTTGTGCCCGTCGTTGACGGTTGAGACGACAATCCGGCATGTGGATGCGTCCTGGATTTTGGATCTTTTCGCCGCGTCGGCACCGGATTGTGTGGTGGATTGTACGGATACGTTTGCGTCGAAGTATCTGATTGCGGATGCTGCGCAGGTTGCGGGTTTGCCGCTGGTGTGGGGCACGGTTTTGCGTTTTGGCGGGTCGGTGAGTCTTTTTGAGCCGGATGGCGCGCATTTGCGTGATATTTTTCCGACGATTCCGCAGACGGTGGAGTCGTGTGCGCTTGCCGGGGTGTTGGGTGCGACGACGGCTGTGGTTGGTTCACTGATGGCGACGGAGGTGCTCAAGTTTGTGAGTGGTTTGCCGACGGCGGCGGGTACTCTGCTGACGTATGATGCCTTGTCGGGTACGTGTACGTCGTTTGGGGCGGTGCCGGATCCGGCGCGTGTGGTGCCGGTGGATTTGTCGGCACATGAGGTTCCGCAGGTTCTGTTGGATGTGCGTGAGGTGCCCGAGCGTGAGGAGTCGGTGAAGCATGAGGGCTCGTTGCATGTGCCGCTGTCGCACCTGAGCGACGCTGAGGGATCGCTGCTGCCGGCAACCGACGTGCCCGCGGAGCTGCTGAGCCTGTTTGAGTCGGTGCGTAATCAGCGCGTGGGCGTTTTCTGTGCCTCGGGTGCGCGAGCGCAGCGCTTTGTGCAGGCGTACGCGGAGCTGGCGGGCGAGTACGGGGTGCGCCTCACGGCACTGTAGAGACGATTCCCCCATGTGCAAAGGCGTAAAATCGTGTATAACACGGCGGCACGTCGCGCGGTTTGTTCTGCCTAAAAACTGCCGCTGCCGCCTCCTGTTTTCGCACACTCACTCTAGGAGTTTTATGCTCACCGTCTCTACTGTGCCGCTTGTTTTGTGTACGGCACTTGTTGCGTTGACTTTGTTGATTAGCGGTATTGCTAAGGCGAAGGACCCGCAGAGTACCGTGACCGGTATTCAGAATCTTGGTTTGGAGAAGATCGCGCCGACCCGTGCGGTGTCGCTGATTTTGCCGTGGTTCGAAATCGCACTAGCCGCTGTTCTGCTGCTGTCGCCGGTGCGTTTGCCTGCGGTGATTGCGTCGGGTTTGGCACTGATTCTGATGCTGTTCTATACGGTGGTGATTGCGCGCGCTCTGGCGACGGGTCGTACTGCGGGTTGTAATTGTTTCGGTGCTGAGTCGAATGCGCCGGTGAGCCGTTACACGCTGGTCCGTAATGTTGCGTTGTTGTTGGCGGCGGCTGGTGCGCATGCGAGCGCGTTGAGGGGCGGCACGGGTGTTGTGTCGACTCTGCTGGGTCTGGGTAATAGCGGCTGGACTTGGGTTTTTGGTGCGGCGCTGATTGCTGTGACGTTGGAGGCTGTTCGCCGCGGTGATGCTCTTGCGCAGCCGGAGCCGCAGGCTGAGGTGATTTTGCCGGAGCCGGTGTATGACGAGAACGGTGAAGAGCAGTATGTTCGCATGCCGATTCCGCATGCGGCGCTGTACCTGGAGAATGGTCGCCACACGAATATGCGTGCGTTGGCTAAGAATCAGGCGCGTATGCTGGTGTTTGTGTCGGCGACCTGCGTTGGTTGCGTGAAGTTTTTGAAGACGATGTCTTCGTGGCAGGAGCGTCTGCCGCAGGTGGCGTTACATCCGGTGTATTCGAGTCTGGAATCGTTGCAGACGTCGCGTAATGCGGGTACGTTGCCGGAGGGCTTGACTCCGCTGATTGACCGTGAGGCTGGTGCGCGCGCGAATTTCGGTAATGGTGTGCCGTTGGCTGTGGTTTTGGGTGCTGATGGTCTGATTGCTGGCGGCCCGGTGGCTGGTAAGGAAGAGGTTGAGGCGCTGCTTGCCGATATTGAGGCGCAGTTCGCTGAGGTTGCTCGTCTGGCTGAGGAGGAGCGTCAGGAGCAGCTGCGTAAGGCGCTTGCTGAGGGTACATCGAATACTGGCGGCGATCACCTCTAACCGTTCCTCTGTAGTTTCTCTGTTTTTCGTGCTGTCCCGATAGCCCCGTCCGGCTCTTACTGCCCTTACCGGCAGGTGCCGGGTGGGGCTATGCTAGAACGTAGCGCACACACCGCTTATATGCCGCGGTCACCTTGCCTGGTGGCGGTTGGCGCATCCTCAACCCTGTCTAAGGAGTTTTTATGGCAATGATGAGTTTCAACGCTCCGGGCGAGCGTGAGAAGTCCTTGTGGCTGGTCCGCAAGGAGAGCAACCCGAATCATTCTCAGTGGTACATTGACCGTTTTAAGGCGATGGAGGCTGAGGGTAATGATATGGCGGGTGAGTCTCGTCTGGTGAATGCGTTGGCTTCTCGTGGTGCGAAGATTCTTGATGCGGGTTCGGGTCCTGGCCGTGTGGGTAAGCAGCTGCACGCGTTGGGTCACCGTGTGACGGGTGTGGATATAGATCCTGAGCTGATTGAGGAGGCGCGCCGCGTCTGCCCGGATGCTACGTGGATTACTGCCGATTTGGTGGATTTGCCGGAGGTTCTGGGCATTGAGGGTGATGCGACGGCGGAGAATGGTTTTGAGTTGCTGGTGTGTGCGGGTAATGTGATGGGTTTCTTGGCTCGTTCGACTCGTAAGCCGGTGGTTGAGAATTTCCGTCGCGTGCTGGCCCCGGGTGGCCGCGCTGTCGTGGGTTATGGTTCGGGTCCGGGCCGTGATTATGCGTTTGAGCAGTTTTTGGCGGATGCCCGCAAGGTTGGTCTGAACGTGGATAACACCTACTCGTCATGGCAGTTGCACCCGTTTGTTGAGGGTTCTTCGGAGTTTTTGGTGGCGGTGCTGTCGCGCCCGGCGAACTAGGTTCGCATCGAAAGCTAGCGTGCAGCGCGTCTTGAACTAACGCGCAATGCGTCTTGAGTTAGGCATACAAATGGCCCGGCGCCTACCCCGTGTGGGGTGGGTGCCGGGCCTTTGCGCGTCCTGAAGATGCGCATCCGAAAAGAAGCACCGTTGAAGAACGGGTGTTCTAGTGGATGAGGTAGATGGTGCGTGCGAGTTCTTCGGGCATGAAGGATGCGGCGAAGAGGATTGCCACGATGATGACGGCGAGTGCGGTCATGAGGCTGGAACGCCAGCCGGGGTGTAGCTCGTTGAAGGTGATGAGTCCCTTGTGTTCTTTGTCCATGTTGACCACGTTGATCTGTTTGTAGATGGTGGTTTGAGCGGAGAGTTTGGAGGAGACTTCTCGCATGGTTTTACCGTCCCAGACGCGGCCGTCGATGCGCATGAGCTGTTTGCCGTCTTTGTCGACGGCCCACATGGCGGGGAAGCTGCGGTAGCGTAGGCGGCCGGCGACGGTTTTGAGTTTCTGGCCGTAGGCTTTTTTGGGGTAGAGCTTTTCGGCGAAGATGGTGTGGTCGATGTTTTCGAGGGGTACGGCGAACCAGCCGAAGGTGCGTGCGCGGAGCACGTGGGTTTTTGTGATGACGATGATGGTGGGTTTGAGGACTGAGTAGAGGTTTACGCCTGCGATGGTGCCGATGAGCAGTACGAGGAGGGTGTACGGCAGGGCGGGTCGCTTGTAGAGGATGAAGGCGAGCGCGGCGAGGAGCACGATGGTGCCGGGGAGTGCCGCTTCGATGCGCCTGCCGTAGGAGCGCATGCGGGGGTGGAATAGTTCATTGACTTCGCCGTATTTGGCGGGGACTTCGTGAGCGCGTTCTGCCATATACACAACTTTAGTGTGTGCGGTGCGTGAAACCTAGCGGACTACCTGCGTTACTCTGGTTCTATGCGTAATTTTTCTCCCGTGGAGCGGGTTCTGGCAATGTGGATGGTCGGTGTTGTGGTGGCGGTTTCTGTGGCTGCTGCGGCGCTGGTTATGACGAATAAGCTGGTGTATGGCCCGACGGGTCAGGTGCGGGAGTATTTTCATGCGTTGCGTACGGGTAATGGTTCGTATGCACGTGGCCTGTTGGGTGCGCAGATTCCTGAGGGTGACGCCTCTTTGCTGGATGGGGATGCTTTGAGGCGTTCGGTGTCTTCGTTGGGTGAGGTGTCGTATGAGGTGGTGGAGACCAGCGAGGATGGGGAGCATGCGACGGTGCGTGCGTCCTATATTTTGGAGGGTTCGCAGCAGCATACGGATTTTCGTTTGCACCGTTCGGGCACGCATTGGGGCTTTTTTGATAAGTGGGCTATTGATGAGGCGTCTTTGCCGTCGGTGAAGGTGAATATTCAGGGTGTGGAGGCTGCGACGATTAATAACCGTAAGGTTGCGGTGGATGATGGTGCGGCGTCGTTCCCGGTGTTTTACCCTGGCGTGTATGCGGTGTCGTATGATTCGACGGTTTATACGGCGCAGAAGGTGAATGAGGTGGTGACTGCGCAGGATGCGAATCATTCGGTGCGTATGGAGTTGAAGCCGAGTGATAATGCGTTGTCGTCGGTGAAGGAGCAGGTGCAGGATCATTTGAAGAAGTGCACGCAGCAGAGCACTCTTTATCCTGGTGGGTGCCCTTTTGAGTATGCGTTTACGGGTCGTGTGGATTCTGAGGTGAAGTGGTCTGTGGTGAAGGTGGCTGATCCGCAGGTGAGTGTGAGTTCGGCGGGTGTGTGGTCGTTGAAGCCGATGTCGGGTACGGCGAAGGTGTCGTTTACTCAGTTGGATTTGTATACGGGTGCGCGTTCGCAGGTGCAGAAGGAGATTCCATTTACGTTGAAGGCGTCGGTGGAGGCGGATGCGAAGGCGGTCCGAGTCTCCTTCTAAAGCCGCTGAGTTGCGAGAGCCAGTATGCTCTGAACGCGACATCAGGGCGGCACAACAGAAAAGGGCCGGTGTTATCCGTAGCGACATCAGGGTGTCCGAGCGAAGCGAGGACGGGTGCCCCTGTAGGAGCGAGGATGACCCGACCCTTTCGCGTCCCACAATCCTCAAAGGACAAAGGGAACCGGTACTTTCCGCAGCGGTATCAGGGCAGCACAACAGAAAAGGGTCAGTATTATCCGTAGCGACATCAGGGTGTCCGAGCGAAGCGAGGACGGGTGCCCCTGTAGGAGCGAGGATAATACTGACCCTTTATTTAGTGTTTTAGCGATCCCTAGTTGATACCGCGAAGGTCCAGAACGAGTTCGCTTTCGTCTGCCTCGTCACCGGTCACGACGACGGGAATACCCCAGTCCTGCTGGTAGAGGTGGCATGCTGCGTGCTCGGGGATGTCACCGCCGGGGGTGCCGTCGCAGGCGGCGGCGCGGGCGGTGATGTGTAGGACAGCCTCGGTGATTTCGGGGTTGAGCACGAGGGTGCGGGTCAGGCCGGTGGAGGTGCCGGCGCCTTCCAGGATGAAGTTCTCGGGGGTGGAGGAGATCTTCAGCTGCGTGGGGTCGCCCCAGCGGGTGTCGAGCTTCTGGCCGGTGGGCACGGTGAATCGTGAGACGAATTCGAGGGTGCCACCGGTGAGCTTGGTGGAGGGGCGCGCGGTGGTGACGGCGCCTTCGTCGACGTGCTGTGCCTTCGCGGGAATGGAGGCGCGTACGAGCTGGTGGGCGTTGGTTTCGACGATGATGAGGCGCGGTTCTTCGCCGGGTACTTCTTCGACGAGCAGGTCGGAGGGTTCGTCGAGGCCGCGTTCGAGGGTGCCGAGGGTGCCGGTTGCGGGGTCCCAGCGGCGGATGGCACCGTTGTAGGTGTCGGCGACTGCGATGGATCCGTCGGGCAGTTCGGTCAGGCCGAGGGGGTGCTGCATGCGGGCGGTTTCGGAGTCGCCGTCGACGAAGCCGAAGTCGAAGAGACCCTTGCCGACCGCGGAGGTGACCTGTACGCCATTGTCGGTGAAGGTGACGTGGCGCAGGCCGCTGGTTTCGGAGCATGCGACCCAGAGGCTGCCGTCGCGTGCTTCGATGATGCCGGAGGGCTGGGCGAACCAGGCGTCGGCGGCGGGGCCGTCGGCGAGGCCTTCGACGCCGGAGCCTGCGAAGATGCTGACGGTGCCGTTGACGGGTTCGTAGCCGAAGAGCTGGTGGGTGCCTGCCATGGCGATGATGAACTGGCCGGCTTCGCGGGAGTAGACGGCGTCCCAGGGCGAGGAGAGCGCAATGTCGGTGGCGGGTACGCCTGCGGGGATGTGGTTGGGGTCGCCGGTGATGGCGTTGTCGCCGTCGATGACGCGCTGCACACCGTTGCCTGCGAGGGTGCGGACTTCGCCGGTGCGCAGGTTGAGGGAGCGCAGGCGGTGGTTGACGGTGTCGGCGACGAGCACGTCGTAGCCGAGCTGTTCGCGCAGGTTTTCGGGTACGAGGGCGAGGCCGGCGGGTTCGTTGAAGCGTGCTTCGGTGCCGGTGCCGTCGACGTGGCCCTTGACGGGGTGGTTGACGGGGTCGTCGCCGCCACCGTAGGTGTTGATGACGGTGTTGAGGTCGGCGGCTACCTGCAGGATGCGGTGGCGCGCGCTGTCGGCGACGAGGTAGGTGCGCTCGCGGTTGCCGAAGAGGTTTGCGGGGCCGAATTCGGCGGGCAGTTCGATGGCCTTGCCGGGGAAGGCGTAGGTGCCGGCTGCCTTGGGGCGGGGCACGTAGGGGCCGTCGCCGCGGTGCAGGGTGCCCTTCGCCTCGTGCTCGGCGACGAGCTCGCGTACGAGGGAGGTGAGGCCCTGCACGTGGCCTTCGCCGGAGAGGTGGGCGACAATGTAGCCTTCGGGGTCGACGACGACGAGGGTGGGCCATGCGCGGGCGGTGTATGCCTGCCAGGTGGTCAGTTCGGGGTCGTCGAGTACGGGGTGGGTGATGTGGTAGCGGTCGACGGCTGCGGCGAGCGCTACGGGGTCGGCTTCGTGCTCGAATTTGGGGCTGTGTACGCCGACGGTGACGAGTACGTCGGAGAATTCTTCTTCGAGGGGGCGTAGTTCGTCGAGGACGTGTAGGCAGTTGATGCAGCAGAGGGTCCAGAAGTCGAGAATAACGATTTTGCCGCGCAGGTCCTGCAGGGTGAGGTTTTTGTCGCCGGTGTTGAGCCAGGCGCGGCCTTCGAGTTCGCTGGCGCGTACGCGTACGCTGCGGGTGGTGTTCTCGCTCATGGGTTCTCTCTCCTGTTGGGTGCGCCGTGTGTGGGCGCGATGGTTTGCTGTCCCCATTATGCCAGCGTGGTGGGGGTGGTTCGCTGGGAGTTGAGCTTTGTGACTTGGGGGCTTAACGCCCTGTCATATTAAGTCATATTGCGGGTGGTGTGTGGGTGCACAGAAGCGCCCCGCACGCATCACTATCGGATGCGCACGGGGCGCTGGTTGCCCTATCTGGTGGGCTGTTCTGGCTGTTCTGCCCGGAGGCAGGCGCTAGTTTTTACTTAGCGCCTGCAACCTCGGAGAGGTCACCAATCTTGGTGGGCTTGACCGGGGTCTTCGCGGTGCCGCTGAAACCGTCGATACGGCCAGGTGCCTTCGGGGTCTCGATGGTGGAGACGTCGGTCGCCTTCTCGAAGGTCTTAGTGTTCAGCACGGATGCGGTGCCGTCTGCATTGACGACGGTGTAGAGGTTGTCCTTGGGGTTGGTCTTAATCCAGGAGCCGTCCTCTTTCACGACGATGGTTGTACCGTTGGAGTCGATGCTGGTCCACACACCGTTATTCTGGATGCTGACGATAGCGCCGTCCTTGGCTTCGAATGCGGCAAGTTCATTGGTGTAGTAGACGGTGCCGTCGCTGGTCTGCACCTTCTTCACGCCGGACTGCTCCTTGAGCTGATCCAGGGCTTTCTTGCTGGCGGTGTAGCCTGCGGAGGCTCCCTGCTGGGCGGCTTCCTGACCCTTCTGGAGCGCTTCAGCGGCTTCGCTGGGCAGGCCGCTGGGGGCGCTGATGGTGCCCTGGGTGGTCTTGGTTTCTGCCTTGGTGGTTTCAGCTGCTGCGGAGGTGGTGCTTGCGCTGGTTGCTGCTGCGGAGGTGCTTGCGGGTGCCGAGGCAGTTGCGGAAGCGGTCGCAGAAGCGGATGCGCTTGCCGATGCGGAGGAGTTGGAGTTGGTGCCGGAGTTGCCGCCGCAGGCTGCGAGGCCGAGGGCACCGGCAATGGTCAGGGACAGAACAGCAATAGACTTCTTCACTGAATTTCTCTTTTCTGTATGCGCCGCTCTGCAACGGCGCAGTGCGTGGTGTGGTTGACCTGTACTCCGGTATGCCCGGCGTACGCCTTCATGCTAGCACCGCGACCTGAAAGCTCCCTGAGATGTTGCGGTGCTTCCCCTCCCCCGCTTCGGGTATTCTCGGCGTAGCTTCGGGTCTTCTCAGCGTAGCTTGAAGACGCAAAACGCCCCGCACGCATCACGGTCGGATACGCACGGGGCGTCTTCATAAGTCACGGACTGTCACGCTCTACGAGCGTCACTAGCCGTTATCAGCTCTTTACAGCTTACTTGGGCTGTGCGGGCTTGACGGGGGTAGCCTTACCCTGTGCGGGCTTTGCGGGAACCTTCGGAGCCTTCAGGTCTGCCTTCTCGCCGCCAACGATGGAGGTTACTTCACCGGATGCGTCCACGGTTGCCTGCAGGCCGCTGTTAGCCTGGATGCTCCAGGAGCCGTCAGCCTTGACTGCGACCTGGCCGTTTGCGTCCTGGCGGCTCCAGGAGCCGTCAGCCTGTACAGCTACCTGACCTTCGTCACCCTGAATGGTCCAGCCGCCGTCCTCGGAAACGATAACGTCGCCCTCAACGGTGGAGGTGGTGTTGCCCTCGGAGTCCTTGGACTCAACCTTGGTGTTGCCCTTTTCGTCGGACTCTACCTTGGAGGAGTTGCCCTCGGAGTCCTTAGCGTCTACGGATGCCTTGCCGTCTGCGCCGACCTTCACGTCTGCGGAGTTGCCTTCGCCGTCGTTAGCCTTGACGGTGACGTTGCCGTCCTTGTCAACCTTCACGTCTGCAGTAGCGGAAGCAGAAGCTGCCGAGGTGGTTGCAGCTGCAGAGGATGCCTTAGCCGATGCGCTTGCGGAAGCAGTTGCCGAAGCGGATGCGGATGCAGTCGCGGTGGTGGTGGAAGAGGACTGGGAGCCACATGCGCTCAGGCCCAGTGCGCCTGCGAAAGCGATGGACAGAACCGCGGTGGTCTTCTTCATTGCGGGGGCGATAGCCATTGTTTCTCCTTGTGGTTGTTGAGTATGGTGCGGCTAGTTGGCGACGTATTCGCGTCGTGCGCAGGTTCCTTTTACGGTTCCCATAACGATTATCGGTTTAACCAACCGCGTTAATTCTATCGAGTTTGGGGGCTTTTATCCGAGCCGGTGGACGTTTATCCGCATTCTAGCGGGTGGGATATCCCACGTTTCCGCCCGGTTTGTCAGTCGGCTTCTTAGCGGCGCGGGGTCACGGGCTTGACGGGGTCCACGGTAGCGCCAGCAGGCTTGAGGGGCACGGAGGGTACTTCGATTGAGCCCTTGCCGCCGGTCTGTTCCCAGGAGCCGTCTGCGTCAACCTCAACGACGCCGTTACCGACGCGCTCCCAGGAACCGTCAGCCCGGACCTGAATGATGTCGTCGTTGGGGGCGTGGTAGGACCAACTGCCATCAGAATTGATTTCGATGAACTTGTAGCCGTTGGCTGCGCTGACGGTTCCACTATCGACGGTCACGGAGCCATTCGAGCCGCTCTTGGCGGAGGTCTCGCCTGCCTTCTCGTCGACCTTTGCGGAGGAACCGGAGTTGTTCGATGCAGAGCCGCCGTTGACGGTTGCGTTGCCGCTAGCGTCTGCGGTGACGCCGGTTCCGTTTGCACCGTTGACGGTGATACTGCCGTCAGCGCCGGTGGTGACGCCGGTACCGTCGGCACCGGTGACGGTCACGCTGCCTTCGGTGACGGTGACGGTACCCTGGGAGCTGCTTGCGGTAGCGCTCGGGGAGGCTGCGTCGCTTGCTTTGACGGTGACCTTACCGTTGCCCGCGTTGACTGCTGCATCGGCGGTGGAGGATGCCTTAGCGGTTGCGGTTGCGGTGGGCGCAGGGTTGGAGGTGTTCTGGGCACCGCAGGCGCTCAGGCCGAGTGCTGCGATTGCTGCCAGGGACAGTGCTGCCGCGCCGGTGCGGAAGCGACGGTTGGTGGCCTGTGCGGAAGTATGCTGAGCGGGGCGTGCCATGAGGTGGTTCTCCTTGTGCGTCCCGGAGGGTCAATCGTCCGGGGTTTGTATGGTTGATTTTCCGGTTGGGGCGGGGCCGTTTGTATGGTGTGTGGCTTTTCCTTCGCCGGTGATTCCAGCTTAGGCTGTGAGTCTAAGATTGAGCTTTAGTTTGCTGTGTTTAAGCTGTGTTCGCACGGCGATGTATAAGTATTTTTCCCAGCAGGGTTTGATAATCCCGGTTTTTCGCTCAGCTTATGCATAGCTTTCTGCTTAAATGTATAAATTTTCTTTATTTTTTCTGTAGTGCATCATAGCTTCTCCTGTGAAGCCGAGCTACTTTCTGTGTTTTATAGCTCAAGTTGAGGGTTAAGGTCTTGAAGACCCACCTTGCATACCCCCCGCAGCACGCCCCCACCTCCCAGCCCGCCATCTGGACCTCTTCGCCAACTGAACCGCTCCCCCAGCAACCCGCATCCTCATCATCAAGAGACCATCTGGACATACTAAAAGACCCCCACCATACGGTGGGGGTCTTTAGCAGATTCAAAGTCTCAAGAATTACTTCTTCTTAGCGACTGCTGCCTTCAGCTTGGAGCCTGCGGTCAGCTTCACGCCGTGACCGGCGGGAATCTGGATGGTTTCGCCGGTCTGCGGGTTACGGCCGGTACGAGCTGCACGGTCGGTGCGCTCGATTGCCATCCAACCGGGGATGGTGATCTTCTCGCCCTTGGAGACGGAAGACTCGAAAACCTGGAACACTGCGTCGAGGACTGCATTCACGGTTGCCTGGCTCTTGCCAGACTTCTCTGCAACCTCTGCAACGAGTTCGGTACGGTTCTTAGCCATTAGGGTGCCCCTTCCAGAGACTTAAGGTTTGAGTCTAAAGCGAGTGACCGTCGGTGACGACGGAAAACCGTTTAGGAACTAAAATACCAGATTTACCAGCTGGACTTGGTGATACCGGGCAGCTCGCCGCGGTGTGCCATCTCGCGGAAGCGCACGCGGGAGATACCGAACTTCTGGAAGGTACCGCGGGGGCGGCCGTCGATCTGGTCGCGGTTACGCACGCGAACGGGGGAAGCGTTGCGGGGCAGCTTCTGCAGTGCCACGCGTGCTGCTTCGCGCTCCTCGGGGGTAGCGTTCTCGTCGATCAGGGTCTTCTTCAGCGCGATACGCTTCTCGTTGTAGCGAGCGACGATGACCTTGCGCTGCTCGTTGCGAGCGATCTTGGACTTCTTAGCCATTCTTAGCGCTCCTCTCGGAAGTCAACGTGCTTGCGAACGACGGGGTCGTACTTCTTCAGCACCATACGGTCGGGGTTGTTGCGGCGGTTCTTACGGGTCACGTAGGTGTAACCGGTGCCAGCAGTGGACTTGAGCTTGATGATAGGACGGAGGTCCTTAGCCTTGGATGCCATTTACTAGATCTTCTCCCCGCGTGCGATGATTTCTGCAACAACGGCATCGATGCCACGAGCATCGATAACCTTGATGCCCTTAGCGGACACGTTCAGGGTTACCTTACGACGCAGCGAAGGAACCCAGTAGGTCTTCTTCTGAACGTTCGGGTCGAATCGACGCTTGTTGCGGCGATGCGAGTGCGAAATGCTGTGTCCAAAGCCGGGAACAGCTCCGGTCACCTGGCAGACTGCTGCCATGTTTCACTCCTTTATTGATTGACTTTTATGACGGTACGCAGTCGATGTTACTCGTGAGCGTCCCGCCACCAATGTAGAAGCACCGGGTTATTCGCCGGGCTAGAGTGTTTGAGATCGTCACGTGGGTGAGAGGCCACGCATCGATCCCCGCCGCGGGAAAAACGGTGAAGCTTATTAGTGTCGAGAGGCGTTTCCACCACTACGAACAGCGTTAAATTCTAGGTAAATACGGGGGTTCGTGCAAGCCTGCACGCCGGATTTTGCCTTAAAAATCCGCGGAATCTCGGTGTTCTGAGCCGATTGCACCTCGTTTAAGCGAAGAGCTCGATTCACGGATGCACGCCTGCCTTCGAGCGGCAAACATACCCATCCATTCTACCAAAAATGGGTGTTTTTGCAAGTCCAGATGTTTTTAAGGAATTCTTTAACACCCCTAGTCAGGCGTTAATGCACCTTTTTAAGAACGGATGTTCTCTATGTGACCGGGGATAAATTACACCGGTGAAATTCATGTTGTGAGATTAACAGCTTAAGCCAGATTTAAGCCGTAAACAGCCCCGCACCACCGATTCTGACGGTGTGCACAGGGCTGTTAAACGGGCTTAAATACGCGTTTAAAGAGCTTTTAACTCTCGTTTTAACGTTTCCGCCCCGGTTTTAAAGGGCGGTTTAAGGGTTTGCAACGGTACGGGTAACGGCAGTTTTACCGTTCCAGTTACGGCGTAAAAGCGGGCACAAATACGGTACAGATACAGCGCAGGGCACTCCCCCGGCCTACAGTTTTACGCCGTAACGCGCCCCCCTCAGCATTAGTTCTTAAGGGCGTTAGTTTTTAAGGCTTGCCGCGGGTACCCACTCCGGGTACTTGGGGGTCACGCCGTCACCGGAGCTCGTACCCTTCAGGCGGCGGCCAATCCACGGCAGGGCAAACTCGCGGACCCAGCGTGCCTCCTGCTCGATCTTCTCGCGGGCGGTCAGCTGCACCTCCGGGGGCAGTACCGATTCGGTGACCACACCGGGCAGGCCAAGCTGCGCCAGCACACGAGATGCGAAGCGTTCATGGCCGAGGCCGTTCATGTGCAGACGATCGTCAGCCCACAGACGCCAGTCAAGGAAGTCGTTCCAGCGCCAGTAGTCGATAATGTGTGCGCCGTGGTCCTCAGCAATGCCGCGCAGCAGCTCATTGTAGGTGGCGGTGCGGCCACGGGTGCGGGAGAAGGGGCCCTGGCCCTGCACATCCAAGCCCGTAATGGTCAGAATCGTGATGTCCTGGGCGCGCATGGCGGCGAAGGCTTCGTCGACGCGGGTCATGAGCTGGTCAATATCAACGTTGGGGCGCATGATATCGTTGCCGCCACCGTAGAACGTAACAATGTTGGGGCAGAGGTCGAGGGCTCGAGGCAACTGTTCATCCAGGATGGGGCCGAGCAGGCGTCCGCGGATAGCAAGGTTTGCGTACTGTGCCTGCGGGTCTACTGCACCGAGGCCTTCAGCAACGCGGTCTGCCCACCCGCGCAAGCTGTTGGGGCGGCGGCGGTCAACGTCGCCCACGCCTTCGGTGAAGGAGTCACCGATTGCCACGTAGCGTACTGATTCGCCGTTGAGCTTGCCGTTGGAGTCTAGGAGCGGGGTCGTCATTGTGTTCTTCTTTCTGGGCCTCTATAGAGAATGGCCCTTCTATGGAAGGAGCCGGTACACCCGCGCGGTGTACCGGCTCCTTCGCTTAGCTTTCGGTGCGTCCTGCTTTCCAGTATCCCACTGTTGCGGGCGCTTCATCAGATATGAGCGGGGGTTTCTTAGGATGCGACAGCTGACCCGGTAGCTGCGGATGCCCTCCGCGGATGGGGAACAACCACCACACTGCCGTCGTTAAACGGATCGGCAACCTCTGCTTTCAGGCCGAAGATGGTGTCGAGGTTCTCACGGGTGAGCACGTCGTGTGCTTCGCCTTGAGCGACGATGGAGCCGTCCTTCATCGCGACGAGGTAATCAGCGACTCGGGCGGCGAGGTTCAACTCGTGCAGCACCATGATCATGGTGGTGCCGCGTTGCTCGTTGAGGTCCGAGAGTAGGTCGAGTAGCTCCACCTGGTGTGCCAGGTCGAGGTACGTGGTCGGCTCGTCCAGCAGTAGGATGTCGGTTTCTTGGGCGAGCGCCATGGCAATCCAGACGCGCTGACGCTGACCGCCGGAGAGTTCGGTGACCTGTCGTTCGGCGAGGGACATGGTATCGGTGGCTTCTAGCGCCCAGGCGACAGCTTCGTCGTCTTCGGCGCTATTGCGTTTGAAGAGTCCCTGGTAGGGGTAGCGTCCTCGGGAGACCAGGTCGGCTACGGTAATGCCTTCGGGGGCGATGGGGTGCTGGGGCATGAGCCCGACCATGCGGGCAAAGCCTTTCATGGAGTATTCGTGGGTGGGTTTGCCGTCGAGGGTGAAGTCGCCGTTGAGCGGCTTGAGCAGTCGGGAGACACCACGGAGCAGGGTGGATTTACCGCAGCCGTTGGGACCGATGATGGCGGTGATTTTACCCTTCGGGAATTCGAGGGAGAGGTCTTTGACGATGGTGGTTTCGCCGTAGCCGAGGCTGACGTTCTCTACTTTAAGGGTGCGTTCGGTGATTTCTTTCATGGCGTCCTTTCTTCTCTAAGGCTTTTCCCGGGAGCCTCCTAACTTAGCCTATCCTAATTTCGGGTCAGAAAATAGCGGATCCCCCGAACCGTTCATACTTCTGTAGAACAGCACGGGGGATCCGCTATATTGGCGACCTTTAGAGGTTCACTTTTCCGCTCACGAGCCAGCCGCCTTCCGCTGCACGCTGGAAGACTTCCTGAGCCATGGTGCGGCCGTAGGTCTTGGAGACATGGTTGTCGTCGAGGTAGACGTAGATGTTTCCAACCACGGGGCTGCACATGCCGTCCGGGCAGTACACGTCTTTCAGGTCCACCATGACGGCGCCCTGGTTGCGGTACTTGTCGAAGACTTCCTTTGCAGGGTTTTCGGCGGCGTACTTGTCGCTTGCGGGTCGTGCGCAGGAGCTCTTGTCGGCACCGGCCTTCTGAGCGCACTCGTAGATGTTGTACTCGAAGCGCGGGTTATCGCGCAGGCCAATGACCTGGACTCCTGCCTCGGTGAGGCGGCGGACCGTCTCGTCGAGGCTCGGGTCGACTCGTTCGTCGTTCGATCGTGCCTGGGCAACGGTGGCGATGAGCACCACGGTCTGCGGCTTACGCTTGAGAATTTCCTCGGTCATCTTGGTGTTGAATTCCGAGCATTCGTTGCTGGCGTTGACGGCGCGGACCGGGTACTGGCAACCGCCGAGCAGGTAGGTTTGCAGATTGGTTTTGGTCTGTTCTGCGATGGGCTTGAAGATGCTCAGCGCCTGTTCGGCGTGGGAGTTACCGATGACCATGGTCAGCGGTGCGTCCTCGGGTCCGTACTTCTGCACGTTGCAGTACTTGGCGAGTGCCGGGTCGGAGGGCGCGAAGCTGCCAACGCAGGGGTCGCTCAGCCCGTCGAACTGGGTTTTGACGTCACCACCGGAGGGGATGGGGTTGTCAATGAGTCCCTGCTGGGCGCCGCCGATAGCGCGGGCGCCGGGGTAGTTTTCGCTGGCGGTCTGTACCTGCAGTTCGGCGTTGTGCTCGGACTGGGTGTTGCGGTAGCCAATCCAGGTCTGTGCGGCTACCAGGGGTACGCCTGCGACCAGGAAGATCGCGAGGATGAAGGCGAGCTGGTCTGCCCAGGTCTTGACCGAGAAGATGGTCTTGAAGCGCATCTTCATCATGAGCCAAGGTACGAAGGGGTCCTTGCGGTAGCGCAGCGGCTTTTCGACGAAGCGGATGAGCAGCCATGCCAAGCCGATGGAGGCAAGGATGATGACAGCGCCTTCGATGAAGTTCACGCGGGAGGTACCGACGGCGCTGCTGTAGAGAATGAGGATGGGCCAGTGCACCAGGTACAGGGCGTAGGAGATGTTGCCGAGGTTCTGCAGGGGTGCGGAGACCAGCAGTCGGTCGATGCCCCAGCGGCTGTTGGTGCGGCCTGCCATGATGACGAGCGCGCCAGAGATCACGGGCCAGAGTGCCAGGTAGCCGGGGAATGCTCGTTCCACGGGCAGGATTGCGCCGCAGGTGACCAGGCCGATAATACCGACCCAGCCCATAACTACTCGAGCCTTCTCGGGTGCCTTCCACTTGAGGGTGAGCATTGCCAGCAGGGTGCCGATGGCAAATTCCCACAGGCGGGTGCGGGTGTCGAAGTAGGCGAATCCCTGGTTGGTGTCGGTTTCGACGATGGAGAAGGTCAGGGATGCGACGAACACCGTGTTGAAGATGAATACCGCGGTGGTGAAGAGGTTCCCGCGGAATCGGTGCACGACGTAGGCTACTGCGGCGAAGAGCAGGGGCCAGATGATGAAGATCTGTCCCTGGATGGAGAGCGACCAGAAGTGCTGGAAGGGTGACTTCACGGAGGCGTTTTGGGCGTAGTAGTCTACGGAGCTGAACGCGAGGTTCCAGTTCTGGAAGTAGAACAGGGAGCTCCTTGCGTCGGTTACGGTTTGCGACCAGCGACTGGGCGCGAGCACGAAGAAAGACGCAATGGTGGTACCCGCGATAACCACGGTGGCTACGGGTAGCAGTCGCTGGAAGACGTGCATCCAGTAGCTGAAGAGGTTGAGGGGTTTGCCTTCGTTGATCTTGCGCATGAAGGAGAGCGAGAGCAGGAAAGCGGAGATGAAGAGGAAGACGTCCACGCCGCCGGAGACTTTGCCGACCCAGACATGGTAGAGCACCACGAGGAGCACGGCGAAGGCTCGCAGGCCCTGAATTTCAGGGCGGAATCCTCGCGATTCGATGAATTCTTCGAGGGGGTAGTCGTTGGTTTCGCGTGCTTTGACGGTGCGCAGCGCCGCGGTACGGGTGCCCTGCGAGGCGGGGGCCTGCGGGGTTCCGGAGGTTTCAGACATACTTGGTTCCTCAGGGCGGGTAGACGATGTGCTAGTGCGAGTCCCTTAGACACTACAGGACACTCGTACAATAAAATCCTGATCCGCACCTCTGCTATGAGGCTGGTGCGAACCAGGATTTTTCTGAGCCCCCTACCGGATTCGAACCGGTGACCCTCTGTTTACAAGACAGATGCTCTGGCCAACTGAGCTAAGGAGGCAACCTGTCCAGTGTACCCTATTCTCTTGGTTGAGTCTGCTTAGTTATTCTTTTAGGGTTTGGTTGAGAATACTTCTAAATTATGGGGTGATGGCATGTTCGTTTCCTTCGTTTTACCCCTTATGAGCACCACCTCTGTATGCTACTCCCCCACCCCTCGTACTCATCACCGTGCATGGAAAAACCCGGTACCCTCACGCGGAGGCTACCGGGTTTTCGTATCGAAGAGGTTACTTCTTCTTAGCTTCAATCTTTTCCTTCAGGAAGGTGCTGAAGTCGTTGCTGGTGTACTGGTCACCATCAACGAAGACGGTGGGGGTACCCTTAATACCGTTCTTTGCGGATTCAGCGTTGACCACGTCCACGAAGGGGCGCCACTTGCCATCGTTCATATCGGAGCCGATGGAAGCGTGGTACTTCGAAGCAATGTCGGCGATCTGCTGGTTGTTCATGTCGCCGCTACCCTGGTGAGTGAAGATCTCGCGCTGGTAGTTCAGGAAGTCGCTGGTGCTGACCTGGTTTGCCACGGAGTATGCTGCTGCCGCGTTACGTGCGGAGTAAGCGGTGGGCGAGGAGCGGTCCAGGAAGGTCAGGTTGCGGATTTCCAGGGTGATGGTGCCGTCCTCGACGAGCTTCTGGATTTCTTCACCGTACTTCTTCTCGAACTCTGCACAGTGCACGCAGTTGTAGTCCTGGAAGATGGTCACGCGAACGGGCTGGCCGTTCTTGGATGCCTCTTCAGCGGTCTGCACGCCGGGGGGCAGGGTGTTGACTGCTGCTGCGGTTCCGTTGACCATGGGGGTCACGGAGGAGGTCGAGGTTGCGAGCTGCTTGAAGTCGCGAGTCTCCTGGGTGGAGGAGTTCTGGACGATGCCGTCCTTGGTCAGCACAATGCCACCGTATTCGTTGGCGCTGGAGGGCACCGGGCCGCTTTCTGCTACCTTGGTGTTCTTGTTGCCGTTGACTACGACGAAGCCGATGATACCTACGATGATGAGGACCACGGCGAGTACGCCGAACTGAATCCAGCGGCGGCTTGCCTGGCTGGGGCTCTTCTTGGCCTGCTGGGCCGCAATCTGGCGGGCTTTTTCGCGGGCGTCGGTCGACATGCCTGCTCCTTTGGTTGGGAATATGGGTGGCGGTTCGTCCACTTCTTCTAGCCTACTCCGGTTGGAGTGAGCGTCCATCCGAGCAAAGCTCAGATGACCTGGCTCTTCCGGCTCGGGGTTGTTCGTATCCCCTATAGGGTTTCTAGAGCTCTAGCTTCCTGCCACGTGCTGCAGCTGAAAGCTATGTCGATCAGTTCCTATCACGTGGATAGGTTCTGCCTTTTCTCTAGTGTGGACGTACCGCGCTACCCGTCTAGCCTACCGAATGGGTGCCTTATCGGCTAGTTAATACTCTGACTGAGATATTGTGATGTCTGTTCTCACGCTCTCAGCTTATTTTCCTCGTAAACTTTCGTAGCATTGGGAGGCGCCTCTCCCCTGCCACAAGCTACGCCGAGGCACCCACCCGGTTCAGCTCACCAGCGGTTAGGGAATGTTATAGACTTCCACTCCCCCAATGAACGGGCGAGTATCGAAATTCCCCTTCCACTTCACGCTCAGACCGTGCTTCTCCAGTACGGGGATAATAGTGTCCTTCATGAGCTCCACGGAGAGCTTCTTGTGAAGGGCACTGATCTCTTCCTTCTGCGCGTCGCTCAAGGTATTCCATTTTTCTTCGTCCCTGGGGTAGGCGAGGAAGGAACCAAAGCCGACGTAGGTGCCTCCGCTCTCAGCGAGGCTTTCAGTGTCCTGCTGGTGGAAGTAGATGTATCCCTTCCATTCACGGCTATCGTCGATCTCATCCCAGATCTCTGCGGATGCGCAGGTACCGCAGCAGGTGAAGTTCTGTCGTGCAATGACGCCTTCTTCTTCCAGGGCTGCGAAGGCACGGTTGAGGTTGGAGTTCTTCTGCATTTCGGGGGTAATGCCCAGCTCAGCAGCAAAGGCACGACGACGCTTGATGAGCTCTTCCACGTAGTCCTCTACGCGCTTTTCCCAGAGCTTGCTGTCTTCATTCTCCCCATCGTATTCCAGCCCGAGTACGTCCATCACATAATCGGTGATGGTTTCTACGTACTGTTCGGTATCAGATTCACCCATGAACAGCAGGGGCCAGATGGGCCAGAGCAGTTCGGCTTCGTCTTCTTTGTCCAGTCCCCATTCTTTGGGGAAGGGCGGGTCGAGGCGTTCTTCGCTCCAGCGTTCGTAGATGCTCTTCTCATCGGCCATGATGATGCTCCTTTGCTTGCTCTCTACTCGTTGAGGTAGAGATATGGACTGCTCTTGTTGTTAAGGTATCAAGAGTTTCTCTACAGCGCCCTCTATTTCGTCATTCAGGCGGATCTGTGAACTCCCCATCTCATTGCCTCTGCAACCGGCTGGCACGCTGTCTGGCGAGGCTGTATCCCCTGTTCCTCTGCCTCTCTGCTGCATCTCTGAATCTCTGGATCTATGAGTCTCTGCACCTTTGCTGAGTTAGGTGTCTTTCGTTCTAAGAGTTTTCGGGTACACAAAAAGAGGGGAAGACCTATAAGGTCTTCCCCTCTTGAATAAAAAACCCGCGGTGACCTACTCTCCCACACCCACAAAAGTGCAGTACCATCGGCGCGAAGAGTCTTAGCTTCTGGGTTCGGAATGGAACCAGGCGTTTCCCTCTTGCTATAACCACGGAAAATCTAGCGAATAACTTCGTTATTCAAAATTTCCGAATAAAAAGCCTCAGCCTCCCGAAGGAAGCCCAGGGTT
>NZ_JAPWAJ010000011.1:0-17636 GCF_041432805.1 Rothia sp. 27098_8_27
ACCTACCAGGACCTAACGACCGACCCCACATCACGCTTCAGAAAGCTCTTCGCCTCCCAACTGGAGGGGAAATAACCTTGCAACATACCCGCACAACGTAGAGTTAAAAGCATGGAACGTATTGAATCTCCCGTCTACCGCAGGCTTGGCAACTCCGGCCTCGTCGTACCCAGCGTCGGCATCGGCTGCAACAACCTCGGCCGCCCCGGCACCCCCACCCGCACCCAAGAAGGTACCAACGAAGTCATCGCCGCCGCAGTCGACGCAGGCATCAGCTTCTTCGACATCGCCGACCTCTACGGCGCCGAACCCGGCCTCTCCGAAACCATGTTCGGCACCGCCCTCACCCAGCTCGGCCTCGACCGCGACGAACTGACCATCGTCACCAAATTCGGTCTGCCAGTCGGCGACCTCAACGGCAACGACCGCAACGCCCGCGGATCCCGCCGCTACATCATGCGCGCCGTCGAAGGTTCCCTCCGCCGCCTCGGCACCGACTACATCGATCTGTACTTCTACCACAGCCCCGACCCCAACACCCCCATTGAAGAAACCCTCAGCGCCCTCGACCAGCTCGTACGCGACGGCAAAGTCCGCTACCTGGGCCACTCCAACTTCTCCGGCTGGCAGCTCGCCCACGCCGAACACTGCGCCCATGAACTCGGCACCGAACGGTTCATCGTCGCTGAAAACCACTACAACCTGCTTGACCGCCGCGCAGAACTCGAAATCCTGCCCGCCGCACGGCACTTCGGCATGGGTGTGCTGCCGTACTTCCCGCTCGCTAACGGCCTGCTGACCGGTAAGTACCGCCGCGACAACATTCCCGCCGGTTCGCGCCTGTCCCACTCCAAGAAGAACGTGCTCGACGCCGCCAACTGGGACCAGCTCGAAGCCTTCCACACCTTCTGCACCGAACGCGGCATCACCGAGGTGCAGGCGGCGTTCTCCTGGCTCGCACAGCAGTCGCCGGTCACCTCCGTCATTGCCGGTGCGACCAGTGCCGAGCAGGTGCGCGCCAACGCACAGGCGGCATGCCTGCGCTTCGACGCTGAGGACCTCGCCGCCCTGGACGCCATCTTCCCGGCACCCGAGAAGATCGCGCTGTTCTAAACTCCGGCTCCCTCTCAAAGGGGCACTCAAGCGGTCGCACGTGTCGGCCGTAAAATATGCTGAAAAATGTCCGCGGTGAGAAATAAATATCACCCGCCGAACGTTTTCGCTAGGATTAGGTGAGGTGTGTCTAACCTGACGCACCTCACCTTACCCATGTACCCACCCCTGCCGCCTGGAAGCAGCCCGGCAGGACCACCCGCCACCGGCACATCAAAGGACACCATGAGCGCACAGAGCACCGCCTCCACCCTGCCCCCTCTGGGCACCGGGAAGCACAGCCGATACCTCGGCATCATCGCACTCATCGCCACCTTCGGCGGTCTACTCTTCGGCTACGACACCGGAGTGATCAACGGCGCGCTCGAACCCATGAGCCGCGAACTCGGCATGGACTCCACCGCCCAAGGCTGGGTCACCGGATCGCTCGCCTTCGCCGCCGCTATCGGCGCACTCGGATGCGGCCGTATCTCTGACCGGTTCGGCCGCCGAACCACCATCATTGGGCTCTCCACCATCTTCTTCATTGGTGCCCTGACCTGCGTGTTCGCACCCAACGTCGCCGTACTCATCACCGGACGCACCCTGCTCGGCCTGGCGGTCGGTGGCGCCTCCGCCGTGGTGCCCGTGTTCCTCGCAGAGCTCGCACCCTACGAAATTCGAGGCTCCCTCTCCGGCCGCAACGAGCTCATGGTCGTGGGCGGTCAGCTTGCCGCATTCATCGTGAACGCCCTCATCGGCAACGTATGGGGCGAACACGACGGCGTGTGGCGCTGGATGTTCGCCATCTGCACCCTGCCCGCCATCGGCCTGTTCGTCGGCATGCTGCGTGTGCCCGAGTCGCCGCGCTGGCTGCTGCGCGTCGGTAAGCGTGAGCAGGCGCTTGAGGTGATGAAGCGCATCCGCTCCACCGAACGTGCTGAAGCTGAAATTGCCGACATTGAACGCACCCTGCAGGCGGAGGCGACCACCCAGAACAATGCGGCGGGTAAGGAAAGCGTGGGCGTGCGCGGCTGGTTCGTGCGCATCCTGCTCGTCGGTATTCTGGTCGGCGCGGGCCAGCAGCTGACCGGCATCAACTCGATCATGTACTACGGCATTAAGGTGCTCAAGGAAGCCGGTTTCAGCGAATCCGCGGCGCTCATCGCGAACATTGCGCCGGGTACGATTGCGGTGCTCGGCTCGATTCTGTCGCTGCGCCTGATGGAGCGTGTGCCGCGCCGCGTCATGGTCATTACCGGCTATAGTTCGACCGCGTTTTTCCACGTGCTGATTGCGGGCGCATCCATGCTGCTGCCCGCCGATAATGCGGCGCGCCCCTGGATTCTGCTGGTGCTCATCGTCTGCTTTGTGGGCGCGATGCAGACCTGCCTGAACGTGTCCACGTGGGTGATTATGAGTGAGCTGTTCCCGCTGCGTGTGCGTGCGGCGGGTATGGGCATTTCGGCGTTTAGCGGCTGGATGATGAACGGTGTGCTGTCGCTGGCGTTCCCCGTGATTCTGGGTGCGGTCGGTCTGACTGGCTCCTTCATCGGCTTTGCCGTGGTGAACGTGGTCATTGCGCTGCTGATGTTCCGCAACCTGCCGGAGACTCGCGGCGTGAGCCTGGAGCAGGTGGAGCGCGGCGTGATGGACGGCAGCATCTACCCCTCCGCAGGCAAGCGCTAAACCTCGGCGGGTTTTTAGGCAAGAATGAGGCGGGCGGCCCCTCCCTGGTGGAGGGGCCGCCCGCCTCGCAATATGCGTTGAAAGACTAATCTGTAGGGTTCTCTGCGAGGAACTCGTCGAGGCCGATGCGGTAGCCGTCATCTTCGGCGCGTGCCTTGCGAAGAGCCTCAATGTCGAGGAGCTCTTCGTACTCTTCCAGCAGCTTCAAATCTTCGTAGGAGATGAGCGCGGCAACAGTCTTACCATTGCGGCTGATGAGGGGACGTTCGCCGGAGAACACGGCTTCGTTGACTTTGGTTCCGAGGTTGTCGCGGAGTTCTTTAAGAGTCGTGACATTGGAACGAGTCCGGTGAGTGGTGACAGTCATGACTGGTTCCTTTCTGGGGTTTGTCCGTTAGCTCCGAGGATAGTTCCTGTGCAAGTTCCATCCAGGGGGCTACTTATATAGTTTATATAGTACAACAATGTAAAGTATGTAAAAAGTGTACACTTTTTCTGCTAAGGTTGAGGGTAAGATTTAAAGCTCTGCCTGAAGGATGCAGATGACTGCAAACCATGTCTCAAACCCCGTGTATCGGGTCGAATTGACGCGCAAAGCAGCGAAAGAACTAAAGAAAATCCAACGAGAAGACCGGACAGCCTTCGAGAAAATTATCGCCTGCCTCCGATCCCTTGGCGATGACCCATATATGACGGGAGTCAAGAAGCTACAGGGCGAAGAAGGGTACAGGGCACGAGTAGGGAATTACCGCATTCTGTACACCATTGATAACGGTGCGGTTGTTGTTGAGGTCTTCCGAGTTGGTCATCGGCGAGAAGTCTATCGCGGCCTGTAGAGTGAGCGCGGCGTGATGGACGGTAGCATCTACCCCTCCGCAGGCAAGCGCTAGATTCGGCGGTTTTTAGGCAAGAATGAGGCGGGCGGCCCCTCCCTGGTGGAGGGGCCGCCCGCCTCGTGCGTCCCGTGACCCGCCGCCCCTCGCGGCGACCGCACCGTTCGTTGAATGAGAAGCAAGGAACCCCTACCCTGCGCCACCAATCCATAAGTGATACGGTCAAAGAAGAACTAATGGATTCACGTGCTGAAATGCACGCCCGACCCTGCACATACGCATCGCCCGGACGCCCGCATCCAGCACGCCACAACTCTATAACGAACACGGGTGAACAATGACTGAGAACGTACACAACGACTGGGACCTCCGAAGCGAAGAAGTGCAGAAAGACCAGGTAGCCGCCTACGACGCAATGCGCCGCCGCTGCCCCGTCGCCCACGACGAATTCATGGGCTACTCCGTCTTCAAAAACGCCGACGTACAGCACGTACTCGACCACCCCGAAATCTACTCCAACGTCGTCTCCACCCGCCACATTGCCGTCCCCAACGGCATGGACGCACCCGAACACACCACCTTCCGCGCGGTCAACGACAAGTACTTCACTCCCGAACGCCTCGAAAAGTTCGCACCCGTCATCCGCGATGCTGTGAAGAGCCTCATCGCAGAACTGCCCCGCGGCGAAGAAGTAGACGTCATGCAGGGCTTCGGTCAGGCATACGCAATGCGCGTGCAGAACGCCTTCATGGGCTGGCCCGCATGCCTCGAACAGCCCCTCACCGAATGGATCGAAAAGAACCGCGTCGCCACCCTGCGCCGCGACCGTGAAGAAATCGCTAAGGTCGCCCTCGAATTCGACGGCTACATCCGTCAGCTACTCGACGAACGCCGCGAGGACGCCGCCGCCGGCAACCCCAAGGACGTCACCGCCGAACTGCTCACCGACACCGTGCAGCTGCCCGGCGAAGAACCCCGCACCATGACCGACGAAGAAATCGTCAGCCTCATCCGCAACTGGACCGTGGGCGAGCTGTCCACCGTCTCCGCAACCGTGGGCGTATTCGTCAACTTCCTGGCACGCAACCGCGCCGAGCAGGACCGCCTGCGCGCATCCCTCGCCGACGGCAACGCACTCGACGACCGCAGCGAAATCGCCCTCGCCGTCGAAGAAATCATGCGACTCGAAGACACCCTCGTCACCAACCGCCGCATCACCACTCAGGACACCGAACTCGGCGGCCGCACCCTGCCCGCCGGCTCCCGCGTGACCATCAACTGGGCAAGCGCCAACCGCGACGAGGACGCCTTCGAAGACGCCCTCACCTACAACCCGCACCGCGACCAGTCCCGCAACCTCGTGTACGGCGACGGCATCCACGTCTGCCCCGGCGCGCCCCTGGCACGCCTGGAACTGCGCATCCTGCTCGAGGAGCTGCTGCGCGGCACCGAGTCCATTGAGATCGCGGACGAGAGCGAGAATCCCGCAACTGTGAACGCCGTGTACCCGGTCTCCGGCTACTCGGTCGTGCGCGCCATCTTTAACTAGGCACGCCCCAGCTCTAAAAGGGCGAGGCGCCGAACCCCTGAGAATGGGGGTCGGCGCCTCGCGCTGTTAAGAGTAAATATAAGAGTGAATAAGTAGGGTAGTGACGGCCGGTATCAGCCGCTCACTATAGATAAAACAGAATATTCCCTGACAGCTATATAGCCTAGTGGACTATCCAAAAAGCTGAATTTAGCGGCCGGAACTCGTCGCCGAAGGCTTCACCGAAGAACCCGCAGAACCGCTCGCAGACGCACGAGCCGAAGCACTCGCAGAAGCCTCCGCCGCAGCCGATGCCGACTCCTCCGGGGACAGAGCCGTACCATCCGCATGAACACCAGCCATCGCCGGAGTCACACCATTCACGAAGCTCAACTTCGCCTGCTTGAACTGGTACTCGGGAGAGCAGGTCAGCTTATACTTCGAATTCGCCAGCTCGCGAATCGACTTCACATAATTCTGAGTCTCCTCATACGGGGGAACACCGCCGTACTTCTCCACAGAACCCGGACCCGCGTTATAACCGGCGAGAACCACATCCTGCAGCTCATCCTCATTGGAGGCGTACTTCGCCAAACGAGTACGCAACTCACCCAGGTAGCGTGCCTGCGCCGCAATCGCATCGTGCGGGTTCAGAACATTACCGCCATTGCCGAAGCTGTAGTGGCCGCCGCTCCACGCATCATCAGTGAACTGTGCAATACCCTTAGCGCCCTGGTGGGACACAACCCCCACACGCCAGTGGCTCTCAGTCTCAATCTGCGCCGCCAGCACGCCGGGGCGGAAACCCGCCACCTTAGAGCCCTCCTCAAAATCGGGTCGGAGAGCCGCCGGAGCATACGAAAGCTCCGTCATACCGCAATAGTCGTCATAGGTGGCTGCCAGGCCGGCAACACCGCCACCCAAAAGAACCGCAGAGGCAATAATTTGCCAATGCGCAAGTGCCCCGGCGAGAAAGCGAAGCGGGAAAGCTTTACGCTGCCGAGGGGAAATTTGTTGATCCGCCGGAACGGAAATGTGGTTGGAGGCGCTCGTAGCGTTACGCTCGGAAGGGGCGCCCGAAGTGCTATCTGCCATTCCTATAGACTAGCGCACCATTGCCGTTTATGGTGAAAAAACTCCCCTCCGTTGAGGTGAAAACCATAGTCAGAGAGTTCTTGGCGCGTCTTTACCGGAGTCAACATCAAGTGCAGGTACAGACTCCGTGCACGTGAAGGATGACCCCACCCGGTACACCTTTGACAGGGAGTACCAGGCGGGGTCAATCCATGATGGGGAGCTTCAGGAGTCCCTAACGGTTCGTCACCACGATCTTGCCGGCGGCACCGCGCTCCATCTCCGAGAAGGAGTGATTCACGAACGTGTACGTGCCAGACTCTAGGAACTGCATCTCCACGAAGCCGCCCTGAGCGGGCGCCAAATCGAGTGCCTGGCTGTGGCCGTCACGGCTACCGAACGCATCTGCGCCGCGGCGCATCAGGTAGCCGCCCTCCTTGTAGACTGTGTCGAATTGCGAACCGACCACGTGGAAGCTCGTGCCGTGGTTCGGGCCAGCCGCCATCACCCAAATACGGATACGCTCGCCCTTCTTCACCTGCAGCGGCTTCGCCTTGTACTGGGTTGCGTGGCCGTTGAACATGGTCAGCGTGGGGGTGCCCGCCGCGATCAGTTCCGGCGAGTTCTCCGCCAGCTTGTTACCGTCGGAGGCGGTCTTGCCGGTGTCGTGCAGGTACGCCTCGCCCTGAACCATCACGTACTCGTGATCGACCGGGTCAAGATCCGCCGGGTCAATGATGACCGCGCCGTACATGCCCTGGGTCATGTGTAGGCTCAGCGGGGCGGTGCCGCAGTGGTACAGCCAGATACCGGCGCCCTTCGCCTCAAAACGGTAGACGAGACGCTCACCGGGGGCGATGGTCTTCATCGTGTTATCGGGGGAGACCATGCCCGCGTGGAAGTCCAGCGAGTGGCCCATCGTGCCGTTATTGATGAGTGTAATTTCAAAAATGTCGCCGACCTTGCCGCGCAGAATCGGTGCCATGTTCTGCCCGTTGAACGTCCACATGTGAACGGTCACGCCGGGCGCCACCTCGCGGTCGACTTCCTCAACTTCCAGGGTGACCTTGCGGACGGTCTTGCCGTTCACCTGCGTGGCGGTGTTCGGCGCCGGGATGTTCGGGTCGCGGTACTTGTAGCCGCTGCCGGGCGCTGCGGACATGTCAATCCTGCTGTTCGCAACGGTCATGAGGGTCGGGGTGCTACCCGACGCGGCGTGGTTGTGGGTGCCCGCAGAACCGTGGTTGTGGCCACCCTGCGCCACCTGGTTTGCGGAGGCGCCGGTGGCCTTCACCTTGAACACCATGCCCAGGGAGCGGTGACCCGCCACGGAGCAGTAGCCTTCCTGGTCGGCGGTAATGACGCCGGCATCAACGGTTTTCGTTTCGCCGGGGTTGATGGTACCGGTGGTTGCGCCGTTGTCGAAGGTCAGGTCGTGGGTCATGCCCTGGTCGTCGTTGGTGACTTCAACAACCAGGCGGTTACCGGCGGGCACCTCCACCTCGGCGGGGGTGAAACGGTAGTTGCTGGTTGCCTTCACCTGCACGGTGGTGGTCTGACCGGTTGCAGCCACGGAACCTGCCGAGGAGAACGACGGCAGGTTCAGCGCGGACGGGTTCACCGCAAAGCCCAGCAGGAACGCCATGGCGACTGCGAGTGCCGCCTGGAAGCTCTGCTTGGCGTGCGGGACGGGCTCGGGGGTGAGCGCCTCCTGGTTGAAGGCGGGCTTCTCACCGCGGGCGCGTGCCGCCATCATTTCCTTGCGGGTGTTCACGGACGCCTTCACGCCGCGCACCATGAGCGGAATGAACGCAATGAGCGCCAACGCACCCACGATAGCGACGGCAATCTTAATGGACTGGCCCACCATGGAGCTGGGCATCATGAAGATGAGCAGCGCCAGGTTCACAGCGGTTACGCGTGCCGCCGCGAAACGGCTGAACTCCTTGTTGGAGGCGCGCACCACCGCCGGGCCGCCACCCATACGCTGCGGCAGCAGGTAGCTCATCGCGCCAAGCAGCAGCTGCAGCAGGAAGCCGACCACAAAGATGGGGGTCACGGCGCGCATGTCCAGCTGCGCGAAGGGGACGGTCGCCACCAGGTAGGCGGTCGCTGCTACACCAACAATCAGCCAGAGGAAGCCCATACCCACGCTCATGGGCGGGTACTCGTTCGGGCGCTTGGTGCGCAGGGTACGCACCATTACCCAGGCGACAATCAGCAGGGCAACCAGGTAGACGACCAGGCCGGCTGCGGCGAGCGGACGCATCCCTAAAATCGCGCCGACAACGGTCAACGCCAAGCCACCGCACATCAGGTACAGGGCGCGCAGACTGTGAGTAAGCGCCTTATCAACCATCTTGGTGCGCAGCATGGTCGGCCAGAACGTCACAAGCGTACCCACCACGGTAATGCCGACAAAGCCAAGCACGTTCACGACTTCATGGGCAAGCAAGAACTGCGAATGCAGGGTGCCCTTCAGGTTCGGGTAGGCAATCATGCCGCCAAACGCCGCACCGAGGGGCAGCAGCAACGCCGCAACAATGTAGAAGCGAATGGTCACACCGAACCGCGACGGCAGAGCCTGACGCACCTGCTTCAGCAGGTAGATGCCGTGCCAGGCGACCATCGAACCGACAATGAGGGCGCCCACCACCGTGGCGGCGTAGAGGCCGGGCACGCTCAGCTGACCGACCATGCCGATCATGAGCACGAGAATACCGGCGTTCAGAATGAAGATGCGGCGCACCTGGGTTCCGCGGTGCTCGTCAGGAATCTTGATTTTCATGAGCGCTTCGGTGAAGTGCTGCGACCAAATCAGAATCGAGTTCGTAATCAGGCCGAGGGTGATAATGTGCACCATCAGCCAGCCGCTATTCGGGATAAACCTGTGCAGCAGAAGTACGCCGACAAGGGTAAACATCCAGTGGGAGACCGGCTTGGAGGCGCGACGATGCCACGTACCGCGACCGGATGCGCGGCGTGCAATCTCTTCGGGGGTGAGGTTCGCGCCGGGCATATCAGCCGGACGCGCGCTAATGCTCAGGCCGGAGGAGCCGCCTCCGGAGACGTTTACGCCTGCGGGCTTGCTACTCGTGTTCTCACCTTCGGGTGGGGTGCCGAGATGTTCACTCACGTGATCACTGCTTTCACTGCTGGTTGTTCGTGGACGTCGGTGTGCGGGTCGGCACCCGGTACCCCTGCATTGGGGCGGGTGCCAATAAGCCCATTATATTGCCCGGATAGTACCAATTTTGAAGACATGACGTGCATATGAAGGCGGCTCATATCGTGATAGTTGTGCTTGTGCGCTCAAGTGATTCTTACCCTGCGAATCTCCCCCTGTGAATCTTCGCCCCAATGCACCCTTCACAGGTGCGCGCGATAAACTATTAGGATTCCAAAATCAGATGCCCGCCCACCCTACGCGCGCATCCGTCGGCACCAAGGTAAGGACAAGCACCTCGTGACAAGGACTGACTCCACCACCCCCATCTGGGGAAAAATCGCTATTGTGGCGCTCATCCTCATGGTGGTGTGCGGTTACCTCTTTGAAATCCTTATTGCCCCCTTCGGCGGCCTGGACTTTTCCATCTACCGCATGGGTGCCATGACTATCTTCGACAATGAAGGGTTTACCAAGGATCTATACGCGCCAGTATTTATTGAAATTGGGGTGTTGAAGCTCCCCTTTACCTATCCGCCGTTTGCGGCTCTCGTCTTCCTGCCCTTTGCGTTCCTGCCGCTTGAGGTAGGCAAAGCCATTATGGTGCTGGGAATCACGGCCGCCGCTTGGTGGCTTTCGGCCACTATCTATAACTATGCCCAGACTTCCGGTCGTGCGTTACCCCTGCAGGGTCGCCTCGGCCGTACCGGAACTATCGCTGCCTTGACCATCGTGGTGATGCTGTGCGGCCCGTGGCGACGTACTTTTCACCTCATGCAGATTAATCCGCTCATTATGGCGCTGATTCTTGCCGATTTTGTGCGTCCGGCAACCCGCGTGCCGCGCGGTGTGCTCGTCGGTATTGCGGGTGGCTTAAAGCTTACTCCGCTGGTCTTCGGCCTTATCCTGCTGGTGCGCCGCGACTGGAAGGGCATCGCGGCCCTGGGCGCCACCTTCCTGGCCACAATTGCGGTCGGTTTTATCCTTTTGCCGAATGAGGCTCCCCAATTCTGGTTCTCAGCAATCTCTGACTCCTCCCGCGTGGGCGACATTAACTTCGTGGATAATATTTCCATCCAGGGTTGGCTCATGCACTTCGGTCTGAAGGGCACAGCCCTCAAGCTCGGCTTCTACGCCCTGGCCGCGCTCAGCATTGCCTTGGTTGCCGTGTTGCTCTACCAGCTTGAACGCCGCGGCAAAACCCTTGCACAGGTGGCTGTGACCGGCACTCTTATGGTGGCACTTTCACCGATTAGTTGGTCGCACCACAATGTTCTCCTGCCGCTACTGCTGGCAGCCCTTATCCTGGACGCATTCCCCACCTTTATGGTGTATCTTCCCTCCGCGGCACGAAAAATTGCGTGCGTGCTGGCGTGGGTGGCCGGTGTGGGCCTGTATATTTCGCCGCGTATTATTGGCGGTATCACCCAGCTAGATATGAATGGCTTGGAATTCCTATGGGCGCCCGGCGTAGCTATTGGTGGCTTTCCCTCCTTTGCCCTGTGGGCTACGGTCATGTTCTGGGCGGTAGCCTCGCTGAGTACGCCGGTGCGTGGCGCGAAGGTTGAGCCTGTGCAGTACGGTTCCGTGCCTAGCGATGCGCCGCTGGGCTGGTGGGGCGCTCGCGCCCTGGTGACCGAGAGTGCCGAGTCTGTGCGTGCCGCTGATTCTCGTGAGGCAACCGCGTGAGCCGCGATAAGGAACTAGAAAAGACCCCTGTGAAGAATACTGACAAGAACTTAGCTACGACCACGGAGAACACCGAGGCGGCTGCGGCTATAATCCCATGGGCTTCGGCTGGCTCTACTGCTGAACCTGCACCGGTTGCGGAACCGGTTGTAGAAAGCGCGGAGCTTGCCGCATCCTCTGTAGCCACCGCGGAAAAAGCGGCAAAGGAAGAAGTCGCCGAAGAACCCGCCAAGGAGCTCGCCAAGCCTGCGCGTCGCAGCTTCTTTGACCGTATCCCCGGCATGCGTAGCGGCGCTCTCTGGGCGCACCTGCTGTTCATCCTGGTTGCCCTCTACGCCTTCGACTACGTGACGCACGCGGCGGCTGACGATATTTACGTGTACCGCCTGGGTGCTGTCTCCCTGGCGGACGGCCCGGACGGCTACCAGCTGTACACTTTCCGCACGCGCGGCCTGCCGTTCACCTACCCGCCGTTTGCGGCGCTGCTCTTCTACCCGCTTGCGTTCCTCACCGAGCCGCAGAGCATGCTGCTGATTACCGCCATTATTTGTGCGCTCTGCTACTGGTGCGCGTACCTGCTGTACTCCTACGCGCGTAGCCGCTCGTGGCGTCTGCCGTTGCAGAAGCACCTGGGTCATTGGGGTATGGTGTCGCTGATTGCGGCGCTGATTTGGATGTGCGGCCCGTGGCGTTTGACCACGCATTTTGGGCAGATTAACGCCATCATTCTGATGCTGATTCTCGCCGATTTTATGCGCCCGGCAACCCGCGTTCCGCGCGGTGTGCTGCTGGGTATTGCGGCGGGTATTAAGCTGACCCCGCTCGCGTTCGGTCTGCTGTTGCTCATGCGTAAGGACTGGAAGGGCATTGTGACCCTGGGTGCTAGCTTCGCTGCGACCGTGGGTATTGGCTTCCTGGTGATCCGTGAGGAGTCGCTGACGTTCTGGTTCCACGCGGTGCATGACACTTCGCGTGTGGGCTGGTTCAGCTACTTCGATAACGTGTCGATTATGGGCACGCTGACCCACGCGGGCCTGCAGCACCACCTGACGGCTACCGCCCTGTCGGTGGTGCAGGTGGCGTTGACCCTGCTGATTGTGCTGGTTACGGCGGTTCTGCTGGTTCCGCTGATTCGTGCCCGCGCACTCATGGCGCAGCTGGCGCTGACCGCGTTCATGATGCTGCAGATTTCGCCGATTAGCTGGTCGCACCACAACACCTGGTACCCGCTGATGCTCGCCGCCGTGGTCATGGAAATCTTCCCGCTCATGTACCAGCGGGTCAGCTCCTTCGTCTTCACACTGGCTGTTATCTTGGCGACTGCGGCGCTGGTGGGCATGTACATTTCGCCGTTCTGGATTGTGCTGGCGTTCTCCCCGCACTTCAACGCGGATCAGATTCTGATGGTGCCCGAAGGCTCCCTGGGTCTGATGGCGGGCACCATGCCGTACCAGCTGATGTACCTGTTTATTCTGGTGACGTTCTTTGTGTACCTGGCGAATCGTCAGCTGGTGGAACGTGCGGCACGTACCGCGGGCGCCGAACTGGCGGAGGCGAAGTACTCCCGCTAAGGCAGCGGGCGCCTCCAGCAAGTGCACAGACCTCACCGGGCATAAAAGTATCCCCCGCACCCATCACGGATGCGGGGGATACCTTATACCCAGCCTGCTGACCTAGTCAGCCAAGCCGCTAGTTAGTGCCGATGCTCCAGGTGACCGCGGAGTCGGTACGAACCTGCAGGTAGCTCTTGTTGCTCTGAACCCACTGCATGCTGCTCTTCACAGTCGGCATGGTCGAGGAGAAGAACGGGTCGTTCTTGGTCGCGTTCAGAACGTTGAAGCCGCGGGTGGTCGGGCCGCTGGTCTGGAACTCCATGGTTGCCTCGGTGCCTTCGTAGGTGAAAGCGTAGAAGTTCATGGTGCTCTGGAACTTCTCACCCTTCTTGTAGTGGGGTGCGGAGTCTGCATCGTAGACGCGGATGGTCCATTCGCCCTTACCGGTCAGCTCCAGCTTGCGGGTGGGGGTGGAGTGGCCGCTCGCGTCAATCCATGCGGTGCCCTTGAGCTCCTTGTTGTCGCGGGTGGAGTCGATAACGCTCACACCCGAGGCGATGTTGCCCTTATCGTCACGGCTGGTGATGAAAGCGTTAACCACACCGTCTGCGGGCTTGAACTCGTAGTAGAGCAGGCCTGCGGACACATCGCCCTTGATCTTCTCAATGTCGATGGTGTCCTTGTTGTCGGCGACGGTCTTCTTGTACTCCTTGAACTCGCCCTCGGGCATCTTCGCTTCAGCAGCAGCAACCGGCGCTGCGGAAGAAGCCGAAGCCGCTGCCGCGCTCTCAGATGCGGGTGCCGAAGAAGCCTCAGAGGATGCCGCCGCGGAAGACGCCTCAGCGGAAGTAGCTGCCGCGCTCGATGCCGCCGCAGAATTGGAGGCGGGGTTCGAGCCGCCACGCGGAATCAGCATGACAATCGCCAGGATGATGACAATCAGCAGAGCCAGCGCACCACCGATAACACCCCACAGCTTGGTGCCGGAGAACAGACCCTTCTTCTCGGAGTCGTCCTCGCCCTGACCTGCGGGCTCGGTGACGTAGGGGTTGCTCAGTGCCACGGTTGCCTGGTCCTGATCGGACACCTGACCTGCGTAGGGCTGCTGAGCGTTGTACGGCTGACCCTGGTAGGGGTTGTTCTGGTACTGGCCGCCCTGGACGTTCTGGCCGTCCTGGAAGCCCTGACCCTGGAAGCCCTGGCCCTGGTACTGGCCACCCTGGAAGTTCTGGCCCTGGAAGCCCTCACCCTGGAAGCCTTCAGCCTGGTTCGGCTGGAAGCCGTTCTGTGCCTGACCCGCCGGGATGAACTGTGCGTTCTGGACGCCCTGCGCGTTCTGGCCGGGCTGCATGTTCTGACCGGGCTGTTCCGAGAGGTTCACGGTACGCTCGGACAGGTTGACGGTGCGCTCGGTTTCGGGGGTGTGGAACTCAACGAGCGGGGAGCTCTCAATAGTGTGGGCAGCCTCTTCGGTGGGGGCAGGAGCCTCAGCTGCGGGAGCATCAGCGACCGGTTCAGCTGCCGCCGGTGCCTCGGGGGCAACCTCGGCGACGGGCTCAACAATAACGGGCTCTGCAACAGGTTCGGAAACGACCGGCTCGGACAGTGCGGGCTCAGCAACCGGAGCCTCAACAACGTGCGCCTCAACGGGCTGCTCGGAAGCAACCTGCTCAGCTGCGGGAGCTTCAGCCACAGCCTTTTCAGCCGCAGTCTCTTCAACGGAAGCCTGCGGGGTCAGAACCTGCTCGGGCAGAGCGGTACCGGTCAGCGGAACCTGAGTCAGGTGACGCATCGGTTTGGGCTCGGAGGATTCCTCAGCGGACTCCTGAACGGACTCAGCTGCGGGTGCTTCTACCTGCTGTGCCTCAACGTGGGATGCCTCAGCCTGGGGTGCTGCCACCTCCGGAACCTCGACGACCTGCTCACCTTCGAGCTCAGCGGCGAGCTGCTCCAGGTCAACGTCCTCAACGGTCAGCGGTGCCGCGACCTCGGCGGGCTGCTCAGCTTCAACAGCAGGCTCAGCAACCTGCTCAGCGGGAGCCGCCTCGGTAGCGGGCTCCTCGGGAATCAGCGGCTCAATAGTAGCCTCTTCAACCTGAATGGGTTCGGGCTCGGGCTCTTCGACCCACAGCTGCCAACCTTCAGGAACGGGACCCCACGCGGGGTCAGGACGCCACGTAGGAGTGGGGGCCCATCCAGCAGGAGGAGCGGGCCAGTTGGGCGGCGGATTGAAGACGAGTGCCATAAGAAAGCAGCCTTTCTGGTGCTGAAAAAACACCCCGGAAGAGCGGTCATCAGCGACTATGTATATGAGCGTATTATCGCTACAAATTATGGCATAGGTTCAGAAAATGAACCCCGTGAATGGTGGGTTTTTAGCCTTATTCACGGCTTTTTCAATGGTTTTGGAACATTCCGTATCAATCAGTACTTGAAGGTTGCCGCATGCCCGGTCACCATCGAGCCCGCGGAGGCTAGGATTAAAGAATGAACACGACACCGCCTCCCGCACCCCCGCAGGTAGCCGCCGGAACCCCCGCTGCTCCTGCGCCTGTTGCAGGTCTTGCCTACCACCGTCTCTCCCACGCCGACCCGAAATCCCGCTGGTTCTCACCCCTGCTGGAAGGTCTGCTCGGCGTCGCCGTATTTATTGGCCTCAACCTAATCATTTCAGTTGCCCTGGCTGTGGCGATTATGGGTTCGGGACTTTCCCTCCAGGATGTAGCTACGAACCGCTCCGTCATTATGGAACACCCGGCGCTGTTCGCCCTGACCTTCCTCTCCCTGATCGCCATTGTGCCTTCGCTCTTTCTGGCGCGCCTGGTCGTGGGCCCGAAGCCCTGGGGTTTGATCCATTCGGTGGCGGGCCGTCTGCGCCGCTCGCTACTGATTCCGTACCTGGGTTTGAGCTTCGCTGTCTACGGCATCTACTACGCCGTGATGCTGGCGTTGAGCGGTGAGAGCCTGCCCGAATACCGCTATTTTCAACCTCCACAGGTTGAATTTTGGGTTTATGTGGCGATGATGCTGCTCCTGGTGCCCGTGCAGTGCTACGCCGAAGAGCTCGCCTACCGCGGCTTCATGATGCAGATGCTGGGCCGTTGGCTCCGCACCCCCTGGCTGCCGATTGTGCTGCCCGCCGCGCTGTTCATGCTCTCCCACGCCTACGACCCCTGGGGTCAGAGCACGATTCTCGCGATGGGTATTTATGCGGGTTTTCTCTGCTGGTACACCGGCGGCCTGGAAGCCTCCATCAGCCTGCACGTGGCAAATAACGTGATCCTGATGCTGCTGTCCATGGTGGCTGGTCTGGATCCGTTCGCCTCCGAGGGCGTGACCCCCGTGGATGCGCTGCAGGGTATTGCGCTGGAAGGCGTGTACGTGGTGCTCGCCTGCCTGATCTTCAACGCACGCGCTCGCCGCGGCGAGGTTTCACGTGAAACACAACCGCTCAAGGCTGATAAATAGGCTATTTGGCGGGTTGCTCTAGCTCAGCTACCCCAACCCGCCCGCCCCGCTCCATTCGAGCCTCACCAGGGCTATTACTCCACGCCGCGTGGACTACCAGCCCCGGTCACCCCGTCAACACCCAAGAAAAGGTAGGGTTAAACCATGACTGTTGATGCTGTAAAAAATATTGAAGACCTCGCCGCATTCGTGGCGGAGTCGCCGGTCTCTTACCTCGCCGCGCGCACGGTAGCGCGCCGCCTGCAAGCAGCAGGCTTCACCGAGCTTGTAGAGACCGAAGCATGGGACCCGCAGATCGCAACCGGCCGCCACTTCGTCGTCCGTGACGGCGCGATTATCGCCTGGGCTGGCGGCGCGAAGGCGCAGAAGGCAAGCGGCTACCGCGTGCTGGGTGCGCACACCGACTCGCCCTCCCTAAAGGTCAAGCCTTCTTCCTCCATCACCACGAAGGGCTGGCACCAGATTGCCGTGGAGAATTACGGTGGTGCACTGCTGAACTCTTTCCTGGACCGCGAGCTGTGCGTGGCGGGCCGCCTCACCGTCCTTGAGGGCGGGGAGTTGAAGGACCGCCTGGTGCGCACCGGCGCGATTGCGCGCATCCCGCAGCTGGCGCCGCACCTGGACCACAAGCGTAACGAACTGGTGCTGGACAAGCAGTTCAACATGTACCCCGTGTGGGGTGTGGATCCGGCGGAGAACGACGTGCTCGGCTACATGGCGAAGCACGTGATTGACGGTGAGCCGGTCGACCCGCAGAGCATTGTGGGTTACGACCTGCTGTTCGTTGATTCGCAGCCGCCGCGCCGTTTTGGTGCGGATCAGGAGCTGTTCGCTTCTGGCCGCCTGGATAACCTGTCTTCGGTGCACGCGGGTTTGACCGCCCTGGAGCGTTACGTTGCCGATAATGCGGATGAGCACGCCACCGAGACTGTGATGCTTGCGGCGTTTGACCATGAGGAGCTTGGTTCGGAGTCGCGTAGTGGTGCGGCGGGCCCGTTCCTGGAGGATATTTTGGTGCGCCTGTCCGCTGCGCGCGGTGAGAGCACGGAGGAGTACCGCCGTTCGGTGGCGGCGTCGTTCTGCCTGTCGGCTGATGCCGGTCACCTGGTGCACCCGAACTATCAGGGTCACCACGACCCGACCGTGCAGCCGCTGCCCGGTGGTGGCCCGCTGTTGAAGATTAACGCGAACCAGCGTTACGCGACGGATTCGGTGGGTGCTGGAGTGTTTGCGGCGGCGTGCGCGAAGGCTGGTGTGCCGTATCAGGAGTTCGTGTCGAATAACAATATGCCGTGTGGTTCGACGATTGGCCCGATCACGGCGACTCGCCTGGGTATGCGCACTGTGGATGTGGGTATTGGTTTGCTGTCGATGCATTCGATGCGCGAGATGTGCCATGTGGACGATATGGCGTACATGACGCGCGCGGTGGAGGGCTTCTTCCGCCTCTAAATTGAATCCCGCTGAGGTATGAGCAGCTGGGGTGTGGGTGCCGGGAACGTAAGGTTCCCGGCGCCCATATTTTTTAAAAATTTTTCAAAATT
>NZ_JAPWAJ010000012.1:0-5561 GCF_041432805.1 Rothia sp. 27098_8_27
CCGGTCTATGACTTTGCCAGTAAAGAGATTGTCGCTCACTCCATCTCGATGTGCCCTAATCTTGCCCAGTAGCAACAGATGCTTCAGGTACTCATGGATGCCAAGCCTGCAGGGGTTGAACCGATTTTGCATTCGGATATGGGGTGGCAGTATCAGCATGAGACCTATGTCAGAACGCTTGCTGATAATGGTTTTGTTCAGAGTATGTCACGCAAGGGTAACTGCATTGATAATGGCGCCACTGAGCAGGTCTTCGGACACCTGAAGGACGAGTTTTTTCGTGGCCAAGACTGGCAGACCTTCGAGAGTTTCAAAGCTGACCTTGAGGCCTATATCATGCACTGGAATACGGTAAGGCGCCAGGTAAAGCTTAAGGGCCTGACCCCGGTAGAGTACCGGGTTCAGGCCCTGTTGGGAGCTGTGTAAGGGTTACTTATTTATAGCGTCCAAGTTTCGGGGCGCAGTTCAAACCACATCGGCGGGGCTTTCATTTATATGGCCGTTAGACGCCCCTGTCAGGTAGCTTGTGCACTATGCTGAGAGGTAACCATTCCTCTCATCGTAGATAGGAGAACTAGACATAATGTCTTTAGAACCGTCAACGGGGGCTTGGCTGTTGCTTGGCGTATGCACAGTTTTAGTTTCCGGTCTCTTGCTCTATGCACATCTCCGCAATCTCAAGCAGAAAGCGCCTCTGTTCTACTGCTGGCTTGGTGCAATCGCGGTCTTGGGCGGAGCCGCAGCTTTCTTCTTACCTATCGCAATTAACTCGGGTTTTGGTAAAAATGATGATGGCTCAGCTCTTCGCCAGGCTCTTCTCTACACCACCGGTGGTGTTCTGGGTGTCATCACTCTTGGTGAGACTCACCGAAAGAATAACCAGGAAAAAGAGAAAAACGAGAACGACCATACCCGCCAGGTGTATGCGGAACGACGTAGCCGGTACACCACTGCGGTAGAACAGTTGGCCAACGAAAAAGCAGCCGTCCGTCTGGGCGGTATCTATACCCTTGTTGGTCTAGTCGATGAATGGATTGCTGATGATTCTCTCGAACCAGACGAGCAACAAGAAGAGGGGCAGATTATTATTAATAACCTTTGCGCCTATATTCGTTCCCCTTTCCCCTTGGCAGAGAAAATTGAAGAATATGAAGCCCGCGAAGAACTAGAAAAGCTCCAGAAATCAGAATCCGAGAAGCTCAGTGAAGAAGAGTCTTCACTGCTCCAGGTTCTACTTAAGCGTTTCGAAGATTCTGATGAATACAAAAAGCCTAAAGATATCACCGCAGACTATGCAAAGTTCCACGCAGAACAGGACGTACGCCGCGCCATTTTTGAGGAAATGAGCAAACGTAGCAGCACTGTCAGTGTGGATGAGAGCAAGAAGGTAACTGTTAAATCCGGCGCGTGGAGCGGCTTCAAGTTCGACTTTAGCCGAGCACCCATTTTCTATCCCCTGAACAACCTCACCATTGAACAAGGTCAATTCAGCTCTGCCCGATTCTACAGAAACACGAACTTCATATTCGCAAAGTTCACCGGAAACGCAGACTTCACGGGCGCAATCTTTACAGGAAACACAGATTTTAGATATACGATCTTCAACGAACGTGCATACTTCGTAGACGTAGCCTTCAGCAGAACGGCAGATTTCTCGTACGCGGTCTTCAACAGATTCGCAGACTTCTTGAACGCGGATTTCGGCGGAGACGCGAACTTCTGGACGGCAACCTTCACCGGAGAGGCACGTTTCCGGGACGCGACCTTCGACAGAAATGCATATTTTACGCGCGCGACCTTCAACAGAGACTCATACGTATACTTTGCGCGCGCGACCTTCACCGGAGATGCATACTTTATAGGCACGACCTTCAACGGAGGTACACGCTTCGAGGGGACAAATTTCAGCAGATACATATACTTCCAGGATGCAACCTTCAACGGAGAAATGACCTTCCGAAGCACCTACTTCGAAAAGTATGCACCCACATTTGCAGAGGGTTCTGACTCAGCCCGATTCTCTGACCAAGTCAATTGGGAAGACAGCAACTTCTCTGTTCGTTCCGATAGCCAGCCTATTGAACTTGGTAGCGCAACGCTCGGGGATAAAACCTTCAGCGTCCCCTTCGGGACCGTAGTTTTTGACCCTGGTTCATGGGATGAAAAAACTAAGGAGTACACCCATATGAGTGTCACATGCTGCAGAATTCAACGCTCTCCCCAGCACCAGGAGTAGCCCACCAGCACAGCCCCGCCTGTATCCTCTGATGCAGCGGGGCTGTGCCGCACCCTCTACCCCACCGATACACTAGAACCATGTACCGAATCATGACTGTCTGCACCGGCAACATCTGCCGCTCCCCCGTCGGCGAATACCTCATCCGCCAGCACGCCCAAGAAGCCGGCGTGCCCGTCACCGTCACCTCCAGCGGCATCAGCAACGAAGAAGAAGGCAACCGCATCGACCCGCGCGCCGCCGCGCAGCTCACCACCCGCGGTATCGACCCGTCCGCGCACCGCGCCAGCGTCTTCACCGTCGAGGACTTCGACCGCAACGACCTCATCCTCGCCATGGACGCACCCCACTACCTGCGCCTCAAAGCCCTCGCCCGCAACGACGAGGACAAAGCCAAGATCCGCATGATGCGCAGCTTCGACCCGAAGGTCACCACCACCCACCTGGACCAGCTCGGCATCTACGACCCCTGGTACGGTAGCGAACGCGACTTCGTGTACACCACCGACCTCATTGACGCCGCCGCACGCGGCCTCATCAACCACCTCAAGCAGGAAGGCGACGCGCAGTGAGTCAGCGTATTCCCCTGAACCAGAACCGCCGCGTCACCGGCACCACCGAAATCCTGGAGCTCTGCAAAGACATGCTGCGCCTGGAGCACGGCATCGGCAACGACTTCGACATGGACACCGCCGAATTCACCGAATTCCGTGCCCAGTTCCTCGCCGACTTCGCACAGATCCCGCTGATTATCGGCATTGACGGCCGCAGCGGCACCGGCAAGACCAGCCTCGCCACGCAGCTTGAGCAGGAACTCACCGCCGCCGGACACAGCGTGCACGTGCTGCACCTGGACGACTTCTACCCCGGCTGGGACGGCCTCTTCGACGGCGTGGAGGCGTGGGACGCGCTATCCGTGCAGCTCACCGAAGGCATTGCCGGAACCTACACCCCCTGGGATTGGGAGGCGAGCGCACCCGGTGAGGAGCGCACCGTCGACCCGGCGGCTACGCAGGTCATCATCTGTGAGGGCGTCGGCGCGATTGCGGGCGCCTGCGAGGTGCGTATCCTCGCCACCGCTCCCGACGAGGTGCGCCGCGAACGCGCCCTGGCTCGTGATGGTGACACGTTCCGCCCGCACTGGGAACGCTGGGCGGCGCAGGAGGAGGCGCTGCTCGCCGAAATCCCGGAAGACTACGCGACCGTGGACTTCATCTACGACAGCGCGGCGCAGTAACAGCCGCCTACAAAACAGTAGGGCCCAATGCTTCGTGTATCTCGAAGCATTGGGCCCTACGGCTATTTAGCGGCAGTTTTACTGAGGCCCTGTTTTATTCGGGCATGGGAGCCGGGCTAGCGGATTCCATGCGGTCTTTATCCCAGTAGGTTGAGGTATTGCTCGGCGCGTGCGTGGAGGCAGTGCCGTCTTTGCCGTTACCCGGGTTGTTGCTAGAAAGCACGGCAAAGATTATGAGCAAGACACAAGCTATAAGCAGCAGGATGCATAGCAAATATTTGTAATAGTGGTTGCGCATCTGAGGTTATCCCTCCGGTTGTATCGCGTGGTATGACCAACGTAAGTTATGCGGCCGCCCCGAGCAATGCTTCTCAAGAATATTTCTCAAATATTTCTACATGGGCTGGGGGTTGCTGATTGGCAAGCTAAAGCAAACGGCTCAAGGGGCGGTGTTATCCGTAAGCGACATCAGGGTGTCCGAAGCGAAGCGAGGACGGGTGCCCCTGTAGGAGCGAGGATAACACCGTCCCTTCTGCGTACCCTCTGCAATCCTGTCTCTCCTAGCTCAAAAAAATATCAAACATTTAACTTACGAAGCCGCCCCCAATTCTGCTACCGTGAACAAGTTGTGCTTCCAGCCTGCGCAAGCTCATCCCCGGATCCGGTACCGCTGCATCCACGTCTTGTAGAGCCGCAGGCGCCGTTGCATGCGCATCACACAGAAAGAAAAACTAAGACATATGTCTTCGAAGTCGACTAAGACCTCTTTCGGGCTATCGCCCATTTTTATCGTAGTTCTGGCGCTGCTGACCGCTATCGCGCCGCTTGCCACGGACATGTACCTGGCGGCGCTGCCCTCAGTCGCTGAGAATCTGAACACCACCAGCACGAACGCATCGCTGACGTTGAGCGCGTTCATGGTGGGTATGGCGCTCGGCCAGCTGGTCGTGGGTCCGCTGTCGGATAAGACGGGCCGCCGCAAGCCGCTGCTGATCGGTGCGGTGGTTTGTTTCATTGCGACGGTGGCGTGTGGTTTCGCGCCGAATATTGAGCTGCTGATTTTTGCGCGTTTCATGATGGGCTTCACCGGTTCGATTGGTGCGGTGTTGGCGCGTTCTATCGTGGCTGATACGACTGAGGGTCTGGCGACCGCTAAGCTCATGGGCGTCATGATGATGATTAACGGCTTCGCGCCGGTGCTTGCGCCGCTGTTTGGTGGCTGGGTGCTGTCGTGGGGCAGCTGGCGCGATATTTTCCATGTGCTGGGCGTGATTACCGCGATCATGATGCTCGGCGTGATCTTCGTGATTAAGGAGACCCTGCCGGTGGAGGAACGCTACCAGGGCACCGCCCTGAGCGTGTACTCGGAGCTACCGAAGGTCTTCAAGATTCGCCGCTACCTGGGTTTCATGCTGACGATGTGCTTCGCGTTTGGTGCGCTGTTCTCGTACATTTCTGGTTCGACGTTTGTGCTGCAGAAGATTCTGGGTCTGTCTGAAACCCAGTTCACGATTGTGTTCGGTGTGAACTCGATTGGCATTGTGCTGTTCAGTGCGATTGCGACGAAGCTGGTTGGTCGTGTGGCGCAGCGCCGCATTGTGAATGTTGGCGTGGTGAGCCTGCTGGTGGTGTCTTCGCTGCTGTTGGTTAGCTTCCTTGTCGGTATTTCGCTGGTGCCGACGCTGGTTCTGCTGTTCCTGCTGACCAGCTCGTGCGGCCTGATTTTTGGTAATGCTTCGGCGTTGGCGTTGAACGAGGCGCGCCACATGGCGGGTAGTGCTTCGGCGGTGATGGGTACGATTCAGGCTCTGCTGGGTGCGTTGGCGGCGCCGCTGGTGTCGTTTGCCGGTGAGCATGAGTACCTGCCGATGGGCTTCTCCATTTTTGGTTTCGCGGTCCTGACGGCGCTGGTGCTGTGGACTACGCCGCGTAAGGATTCGGACTACTCGGCTGACGGTGAGAGCCACGGCGCTGGTGAAGGTCAGGGTGCTCCGGCGGCGGGCCACTAGCCTGTTGCTTTTTGTGTAGCTAAAGCCCCGGATGGGCAACCCGCTAAGTGAACTGCCTCCCGTTTCTTGGACATCAAAA
>NZ_JAPWAJ010000013.1:0-5480 GCF_041432805.1 Rothia sp. 27098_8_27
ATTTCGGCATCTGTATAGTTGTATGAGTCGCCGCGGCGAGGAGGAAAAAACGAAGAACTTCTTCGGTGTTTCTCCTAGTCAGAAGCGGTTGAACGACTTTCAATTGTATAGTGTTTTGGTTTCTTGCTTAGAAGATTCTTGATCATCTGAATGGTGATGTTGGAGGAGTTTAGGAAAGAAACTTTGTGGTGTGAATCACGGAAAACGGATTTGCATGGCAAACGAAACGCTGGTATAGTTGATTGAGTTGCCGCGGGAACGCGGTGATAACGAAATAACATGAATGACCGTTCAACGGTAAGACTTCTCGAAAGAGTAAGTGAGGTGTTGAATCGGTGTGTTGCTTGAGAACTCAATAGTGTGCTTTGTTCAATAAAATCACCGAATGGTGATGGAAACTGAAACTAATACCAAATATTTATTTATATTTGATAATCATCAAATGGTTTCAAATTTAGTCAGCTTGAGTCACGCACCCCCCGTGTGTGATTCGCTGTTTGAGATCAGATTATCAAGCTTTTCTATTTTTTCAACGGAGAGTTTGATTCTGGCTCAGGACGAACGCTGGCGGCGTGCTTAACACATGCAAGTCGAACGATGAAGCCTAGCTTGCTAGGTGGATTAGTGGCGAACGGGTGAGTAATACGTGAGTAACCTACCTTTAACTCTGGGATAAGCCTGGGAAACTGGGTCTAATACCGGATACGACCAATCTCCGCATGGGGTGTTGGTGGAAAGCGTTATGTAGTGGTTATAGATGGGCTCACGGCCTATCAGCTTGTTGGTGAGGTAACGGCTCACCAAGGCGACGACGGGTAGCCGGCCTGAGAGGGTGACCGGCCACACTGGGACTGAGACACGGCCCAGACTCCTACGGGAGGCAGCAGTGGGGAATATTGCACAATGGGCGCAAGCCTGATGCAGCGACGCCGCGTGAGGGATGACGGCCTTCGGGTTGTAAACCTCTGTTAGCAGGGAAGAAGAGAGATTGACGGTACCTGCAGAGAAAGCGCCGGCTAACTACGTGCCAGCAGCCGCGGTAATACGTAGGGCGCGAGCGTTGTCCGGAATTATTGGGCGTAAAGAGCTTGTAGGCGGTTTGTCGCGTCTGCTGTGAAAGGCCGGAGCTTAACTCCGTGTATTGCAGTGGGTACGGGCAGACTAGAGTGCAGTAGGGGAGACTGGAATTCCTGGTGTAGCGGTGGAATGCGCAGATATCAGGAGGAACACCGATGGCGAAGGCAGGTCTCTGGGCTGTAACTGACGCTGAGAAGCGAAAGCATGGGGAGCGAACAGGATTAGATACCCTGGTAGTCCATGCCGTAAACGTTGGGCACTAGGTGTGGGGGACATTCCACGTTTTCCGCGCCGTAGCTAACGCATTAAGTGCCCCGCCTGGGGAGTACGGCCGCAAGGCTAAAACTCAAAGAAATTGACGGGGGCCCGCACAAGCGGCGGAGCATGCGGATTAATTCGATGCAACGCGAAGAACCTTACCAAGGCTTGACATATACTGGACCGCATCAGAGATGGTGTTTCCCTTCGGGGCTGGTATACAGGTGGTGCATGGTTGTCGTCAGCTCGTGTCGTGAGATGTTGGGTTAAGTCCCGCAACGAGCGCAACCCTCGTTCTATGTTGCCAGCACGTAATGGTGGGGACTCATAGGAGACTGCCGGGGTCAACTCGGAGGAAGGTGGGGATGACGTCAAATCATCATGCCCCTTATGTCTTGGGCTTCACGCATGCTACAATGGCCGGTACAGAGGGTTGCGATACTGTGAGGTGGAGCTAATCCCTAAAAGCCGGTCTCAGTTCGGATTGGGGTCTGCAACTCGACCCCATGAAGTCGGAGTCGCTAGTAATCGCAGATCAGCAACGCTGCGGTGAATACGTTCCCGGGCCTTGTACACACCGCCCGTCAAGTCACGAAAGTTGGTAACACCCAAAGCCGGTGGCCTAACCTTTTTGGAGGGAGCCGTCTAAGGTGGGATTGGCGATTGGGACTAAGTCGTAACAAGGTAGCCGTACCGGAAGGTGCGGCTGGATCACCTCCTTTCTAAGGAGCACATTTAGTTGGCCATGCTACCCGCGAGTGTCGGGTGGGTGGTTTTGCTCATGGGTGGAATGTTGGTTTTGGGTTGGATGAGGCGCATTGTTGGGTTTTGGGGTAACACGCATGTGTTGTTCCTTTGTTTGCCTGGCATGGTGATGATGCAAATGTTTTTGTTTGTGTTGTTGTTGTGTTGTGGGTTGTTGTTTGAGAACTATATAGTGGACGCGAGCATCTTCTGGAATTTGCGTTGAATCAATGCTTTGGTGTTGGTTTGATTGTTGATTTTAGATTCTTATTTTTCTTGATTGTGTGTAAGTTATTAAGGGCACACGGTGGATGCCTTGGCATTAAGAGCCGATGAAGGACGTGTGAATCTGCGATAAGCCTCGGGGAGCCGATAACTGGGCTGTGATCCGAGGATTTCCGAATGGGGAAACCTGGCTCATCTTCATGGTGAGTTACCGCCAGCTGAATGTATAGGCTGGTTGGGGGGAACGCGGGGAAGTGAAACATCTCAGTACCCGCAGGAAGAGAAAATAAAGTAATGATTCTGTGAGTAGTGGCGAGCGAAAGCGGAAGAGACTAAACCTGTGGTGTGTGATAGCGGTTAGGCGTTGCATCATGGGGGTTGTGGGAGTCACAGTGGCAGTTCTAACTGGCTGCCGGCATGATGTTCAGGATGGTAGGTGAACGACTTGGAATGGTCGGCCGTAGAGGGTGAGAGTCCCGTAATCGAAATTGTTCTGTCCGTGGTGTGGCCACCCGAGTAGCACGGGGCTCGTGGAATCTCGTGTGAATCTGCCAGGACCACCTGGTAAGTCTAAATACTTCTTAATGACCGATAGTGAATCAGTACCGTGAGGGAATGGTGAAAAGTACCCCGGGAGGGGAGTGAAATAGTACCTGAAACCGTGTGCTTACAAGCCGTTGGAGCCTTTTGGGGTGACAGCGTGCCTTTTGAAGAATGAGCCTGCGAGTTAGTGTTATGTCGCGAGGTTAACCCGTGTGGGGTATCCGTAGCGAAAGCGAGTCTGAATAGGGCGTTTGAGTGGCATGACCTAGACCCGAAGCGGAGTGATCTATCCATGGCCAGGTTGAAGCGACGGTAAGACGTCGTGGAGGACCGAACCCACTTCAGTTGAAAATGGAGGGGATGAGCTGTGGATAGGGGTGAAAGGCCAATCAAACTCTGTGATAGCTGGTTCTCCCCGAAATGCATTTAGGTGCAGCGTTACGTGTTTCTTGCCGGAGGTAGAGCTACTGGATGGCCGATGGGCCTTCACGGGTTACTGACGTCAGCTAAACTCCGAATGCCGGTAAGTGAGAGCGTAGCAGTGAGACAGTGGGGGATAAGCTTCATTGTCGAGAGGGAAACAGCCCAGACCACCAACTAAGGCCCCTAAGCGTGTGCTAAGTGGGAAAGGATGTGGAGTTGCTTAGACAACCAGGAGGTTGGCTTAGAAGCAGCCATCCTTGAAAGAGTGCGTAACAGCTCACTGGTCAAGTGATTCTGCGCCGATAATGTAGCGGGGCTCAAGTACACCGCCGAAGTTGTGGCAATGATCTTTTTGGATTGTTGGGTAGGGGAGCGTCGTGTAGCCGGTGAAGCTGCGGTGTAAACCAGTGGTGGAGGCTATGCGAGTGAGAATGCAGGCATGAGTAGCGAAAGATGAGTGAGAAACTCATCCGCCGGATGATCAAGGGTTCCAGGGTCAAGTTAATCTGCCCTGGGTTAGTCGGGGCCTAAGGCGAGGCCGACAGGCGTAGTCGATGGATAACGGGTTGATATTCCCGTACCGGTGAAAAACCGCCCATACTGATATTGTGATGCTAACCATGCGAAGCATGATGTGCAGGCTTTTGTTTGTGTGTTGTGTGGGTTGTGGGACCCGATCTTTGGAGGTAAACGTATTAACAGGTGTGACGCAGGAAGGTAGCCAAGCCACGCGATGGTTGTCGTGGTCTAAGCGTGTAGGGTTGTCGGTTGTTAAATGCGCCGGTTGTGTGCCTGAGACGTGATGGGACCCCGTTTTTGGGGGATTTGGTGATCCTATGCTGCCGAGAAAAGCATCGGCGTGAGGTTTTAGCCGCCCGTACCCTAAACCGACACAGGTGATCAGGTAGAGAATACTAAGGCGATCGAGAGAATCATGGTTAAGGAACTCGGCAAAATGCCCCCGTAACTTCGGGAGAAGGGGGACCTTGAGCGTGATGGGCACTTGCTGCCTGGAGCGTGTATGGGTCGCAGAGACCAGGGGGAAGCGACTGTTTATCAAAAACACAGGTCCGTGCGAAGTCGTAAGACGATGTATACGGACTGACTCCTGCCCGGTGCTGGAAGGTTAAGAGGATTGGTTAGCCCTTTTTTGGGCGAAGCTGAGAATTTAAGCCCCAGTAAACGGCGGTGGTAACTATAACCATCCTAAGGTAGCGAAATTCCTTGTCGGGTAAGTTCCGACCTGCACGAATGGAGTAACGACTTCCCTACTGTCTCAACCATGAACTCGGCGAAATTGCAGTACGAGTAAAGATGCTCGTTTCGCGCAGCAGGACGGAAAGACCCCGTGACCTTTACTATAGTTTGGTATTGGTGTTTGGTTTGGCTTGTGTAGGATAGGTGGGAGACTGTGAAGCATGGACGCTAGTTTGTGTGGAGTCGTTGTTGAAATACCACTCTGGTCAATCTGGATGTCTAACTTCGGGCCATGATCTGGTTCAGGGACAGTGCCTGATGGGTAGTTTAACTGGGGCGGTTGCCTCCTAAAGTGTAACGGAGGCGCCCAAAGGTTCCCTCAGCCTGGTTGGCAATCAGGTGTTGAGTGTAAGTGCACAAGGGAGCTTGACTGTGAGACTGGCAGGTCGAGCAGGGACGAAAGTCGGGACTAGTGATCCGGCGGTACGTTGTGGAACGGCCGTCGCTCAACGGATAAAAGGTACCTCGGGGATAACAGGCTGATCTTGCCCAAGAGTCCATATCGACGGCATGGTTTGGCACCTCGATGTCGGCTCGTCGCATCCTGGGGCTGGAGTCGGTCCCAAGGGTTGGGCTGTTCGCCCATTAAAGCGGTACGCGAGCTGGGTTCAGAACGTCGTGAGACAGTTCGGTCCCTATCCGCTGCGCGCGTTGGAAATTTGAGAAAGGCTGTCCTTAGTACGAGAGGACCGGGACGGACGAACCTCTGGTATGTCAGTTGTACCGCCAGGTGCATGGCTGATTGGCTACGTTCGGGAGGGATAACCGCTGAAAGCATCTAAGCGGGAAGCCTGTTTCGAGATGAGATTTCCTGGCACTTTGGTGTGTGAGGCTCCTTATAGATGATGAGGTTGATAGGCCGGGTATGGAAGCGAGGACTGAAGACTCGTGGAGTTGACTGGTACTAATAGGCCGAAGGCTTACTTTTCAAGATGTGTTTTGTTGTTTGCGTT
>NZ_JAPWAJ010000014.1:0-1443 GCF_041432805.1 Rothia sp. 27098_8_27
AAGGAACCTACCGGGAGCTACTGAAGGCAGAGGGAAAGTTTATGGAAATTTTCAAAAATCAGATCTCTGAAGATTCTGCAGGGCGCAAAACTTCTACTGAAAGGGACTATAAAGATGCGTAAGATTATGGCTAATACTGTTTGGTCCGTGGTTTATGCTTTCAGAAATCACCCCGTATGGACCGTCTCCTATCTAGCGTCTGTTGTGTGCCTATCGCTATTCCCCGCTTTGCAGATGGAGGCTGTCACTAGGCTTGTTGAGCATTTGGGTCAGAGTCAGGATGAGGTGCTCCCACTAGCCCTGGGGGTTAGTTTTGTGCTGGCAGGATACATTGCCCTGGGGCAAGCATCAGATTCTCTGCGTATGATTCTAAATTCTCGAATGTCAAGTACAGGTATTCAGAACGTATCTTCTCGTCTGGCGACTTGTTCTTCTCAGGAAATCGCGAGTGGTGATTATGCTCGCTCATCAAGGGCAGCTCATGATGCTGTGACAGGGGGGAGCCTAGGATCTCAAGTTTCTACTATGGGTGCTCTGATATTCATCATTTTTTCGACGGGAGCCCTTAGTTATTCCGTAGGAAAGATCAATGTATATGCTTCACTCTGCATGCTTGCAGGTATGATTCCTGTTGCCTTGATGTCACATCTCTATTCGAGTAAAAATGCTGAGGCAATGGAAAAAATATATTCATATAGCTACAACGCATGGCATAGCACTAACCAGATTGCACAAATAACTACTGCTCGTGAGCTTGCAATTCTTAATGCTCGTTCATTCTTTGCGCGTCGCGCTAATCAAGAACGGAAAAAATCCGGTGAGGAGGAAATTGGCCTAGCTCGTTACATCCTCAGAATATATACAATTGTTGGTTTTATAAGCGCTGCATTGCTAGCTTTAGCCCTTATTTTTCTAGCGGCCTCGGTGCCGGCTCCCGGCGTTCTTGCTGGAGCTGTTATAGGTATTACCTCAGCTATAGTCTCGCTTGGCTCGATGGGAAGCGACCTTAGCTTGATGGCGGCGGGGTCAAACGCAATTGATGTATATCGAAAGTTTATTTCTAGCGCACAGCCCGGGCAGAAAAATCCGATTGCCGATACCTACCCTGAAATCTCCAGCGTTTCCATCAGGAATCTTGCTATCCAGTACCCAAAAGCTGATTCTTTCGCTCTTAAAAACATCAATCTCACTTTTGGTCCCGGGCAGATGATTGGTATTGTCGGCCCCAATGGATCGGGAAAGACAACCCTAGTAAATGCACTCATGGGCATGCTTAAGCCTTCCAAAGGAGACATCCTCATGGGAGGTACGTCGGTACAGGACATATCACCTGATGATTTGTTGGCAAATGTGGGTTTGGTGAGTCAAGACTACGGCCGTTATGAACTGACTGTGCGTGAAAATCTTCTTCTGGGTTTGCCGCAGGCGGCGGTTGAGCGTCTT